>NZ_JBDJKW010000005.1:0-269393 GCF_039673065.1 Allobosea sp. TWI1241
CTGGCCTTCTGAGCGCGCCGCCCCCCACATTTCCACCCCCCCACCCCGCGCCCCCGCCCCCGCGCCGGGGGGGCCCGGCCCTTCCGCAAGGCCGAGGCCCGATCATGACGACCACACCCGCTTCCGACGCCGCGCTCGAACGCTTCACCATGGTCATCGGCAGCGAGAGCCGCGAGGCCGCCGACGGCCGCTGGCTCGAGACGATGAACCCCTATACCGGCAGGCCCTGGGCGCTGATCCCGCGGGGCGGCGCGGCTGATATCGATCGCGCCGTCACCGCCGCGCACGAGGCCTTCACCTCCGGTCCCTGGTCGCGCATGACCGCCAGCGACCGCGGCCTGCTGATGTACCGGCTCGCCGAGCTGATCGCCGCCAATGCCGAGCGGCTGGCCGACCTCGAGGTGCGCGACAACGGCAAGCTGCGCGTCGAGATGCTCGGCCAGATGAAATACCTGCCGCGCTGGTTCCAGTATTATGGCGGCCTCGCCGACAAGATCGAGGGCAGCGTCACCCCGATCGACAAGCCCAACATGTTCCACTACGTCACCCACGAGCCGCTGGGCGTGGTCGGCGCGATCACGCCGTGGAACTCCCCGCTCCTGCTCACCGTCTGGAAGCTCGCCCCGGCAATGGCCGCCGGCAACACCGTCGTGGTGAAGCCCTCCGAGCACGCCTCGGTCTCGATGCTGGCGCTGGCGCGGCTGTTCGACGAGGCCGGTTTCCCGCCTGGCGTGGTGAATGTCGTCACCGGGCTCGGGCCGGAGGCGGGCGAGCCGCTGGTCGAGCACCCGCTGGTCGCGCGCATCGCCTTCACCGGCGGCAATCCCGGCGGCCGCAAGATCTACGAGGCGGCGGCACGGCAGTTCAAGCGGGTCTTGCTGGAACTCGGCGGCAAGTCGCCCAATATCGTCTTCGACGACGCGGACCTCGACGCCGCGGTGAAAGGCGTGATCTCGGGCATCTTCGCCGCCGGTGGCCAGACCTGCATGGCCGGCTCGCGGCTGCTGCTGCATGCCGCCATCCATGACCGCTTCCTGGAGGCGCTGGTCGCCCGCATGCGCGAGGCCCGCCTCGGCGATCCCAATGCCGCCGACACCGATGTCGGCCCCGTCGCCACCGAGCAGCAGCTCGCCAAGGTGCTCGACTACATCGCGATCGCCGAGGCCGAGGGGGCGCGCTGCGTGCTCGGCGGCAGGCGCAGCAGCCGCCCCGGCTGCACCGAGGGCTGGTTCGTCGAGCCGACCATCTTCGCCGACGTCAGAAACGACATGCGCGTCGCCCGCGAGGAGGTGTTCGGGCCGATCCTCAGCGTGATCCGCTTCGAGACCGAGGAGGAGGCGATCGCCATCGCCAACGACACGCCGTTCGGGCTGGCGGCCGGCGTCTGGACCCGCGACCTCGCCCGAGCCATGACCATGCCGAAGCGGCTGCGCGCCGGCACGGTCTGGATCAACGCCTACCGCGTGGTCTCCTTCCTGGCGCCCTTCGGCGGCTTCAAGGAATCCGGCATCGGCCGCGAGAACGGCCAGGCCGCGATCATGGAATATCTCGAGACCAAGAGCGTGTTCATCAACGCCAGACCCGGCGTGGCGAACCCGTTCACGCTGCAATAGCGCACACGATCAGGGGCGCGAGACGATCAGGCAGTAATAGCTGCAGCGCTGCGCGCCCTCGTTGACGAAGCGATAGGGCTCGGTGATGCGGAAGAAGAAGCTGTCGCCGACGCCGAGCTCATGGCGGACCGTGCCGAGATAGACGCTGAGCCGCCCCTCCTGAACGATCAGGTATTTCTCGACGCCGCCCTCATAGGTCGGCAGCACGCCCGACGACACGCCCGGCGGGATGACGTGCAGGATCAGCTCGACATCGCCGCCGGCATTGGCGGGCGAGAGCACGTGCCGCTCGAAGCCGGTCTCGGGATCGCGGAAGCAGGGCCGCTCGCCTGCGCGGCGCACGGCGACGCCGGCGGGCAGCGGATCGGCCCCCATCAGAGCCGAGAGCGAAACGTCGAGCCCGCCGGCGATGCGCGTCACCACCGAAAGCGTTGGGCTCTTCTCGCCACGCTCCACCTTGGAGAGCATCGCGCGGCTGACGCCCGAGCGGGCGGCGAGCGCCTCCAGCGTCAGCCCCGCAGCCTTGCGCATCGCCCGGGCGCGACGGCCCAGCTCGCGGGCGAGATCGGGCGCGCCGGCGGCCGCCCGGCCTGTCCCGCGCTTCGGGGCGGATTGTGCCCCGGCCCCACCCTCTGCGGGCGGCAGGGCATGGTCGCGCGGTGCTTGACTGCGGTCGTCTGTCATCGCCCGACAGGCTGGCCGATCGCAGGCCCGCCCGCAATGCCGGATCGTGCAGACCCTCCCGCGCCGCGCGGCACACGCCCGCCCGGTCCGAGGCTTGACATCGGGCCGAGCCGGTCGCCATCTAGCCGCGTTCCCAGGGGGGCCTCGCTAGGAGGCTGAGATTCCGCCGGCCGGGCCTGCCCGGCAACGCGGTGACCCTACGAACCTGATCCGGATCATGCCGGCGTAGGGATGCGGGACAGGCGGGCCATGCGTGGCCGCCCATCCATCGTCGCGCCGATGATCCCAGCATGCCGGCGACCGCCTCGCGGCGGCCGGCGCGGGAGGTGGCGGTGACGACGCAGGCCGAGAACCAGGCCCGGATGCAGGCCCAGACCATCGAGGCCCTGCTGGCCTTCATGGCCGCGCCGGACGCCGACGAGGCCGCCTTCGAGGCGATGGCGCTCGCGGTCTTCGCCTACCAGTTCGCCCATAACGCGCCCTATCGCGCCTTCGCCCGGCAGCGCGGCCGCACGCCGCTCACCGTGCGCGCCTGGCGCGACATCCCGGCCGTGCCGATCGACGCCTTCAAGGAGCTGACGCTGAGCTGCTGCCCGCCGGAGGACGCCGAGGCGGTGTTCATGACCAGCGGCACGACGCAGGGCGTGCGCGGGCGCAGCTATCACGCGACGCTGGCGGTCTGGCGCCGCTCGATGCTCGACACCTTCCGCCGGCGGGTGATGCGCGGGCGCGAGCGCATCCGCATGGGCACGCTCTTCCCCGATGGGGCGAGCCTGCCCAATTCCTCGCTGGCGACCTATCTCGACCTCGCCCGCAGCGCCTGCGGCACGCCCGACAGCCGCGCCTTCATCGGCGCGGCCGGGCTCGAGCTCGAGCCGCTGCTGTCGACGCTGGCCGAGGTCGAGGCCACAGGCGAGCCCTATATGCTGCTCGGCGCGTCCTACGCCTTCGTGCCGCTGCTCGATGCGCTGGCTGCGCGTGGCCGGCGCTTTCGCCTGCCCGAGGGCAGCCTTTTGCTCGATACCGGCGGGTTCAAGGGCCAGTCGCGCGAGATCGCGCCCGATCCGTTCTACGACGCGCTGTCCGCGGCCTTCGGCGTGCCGCGCAGCGCCTGCCTCAACATGTACGGCATGACCGAGCTCTCCTCGCAGTTCTACGACGAGGGCAACGCGGTCTGCCCGCCGGTGAAGTCCGGCCCGCATTGGGTCCGCACCCGCGTGGTCGATCCCCTCACGGGCGCCGACCTGCCCGAGGGCGCGCGGGGCGTGCTGGTCCATCACGACCTTGCCCATTTCAATTCGGTCTCGGCGATCCTGACCGAGGATGCCGGCGAGCTGGTGCCCGGCGGGTTCCGGCTGTTCGGCCGCGTCGACGGCGAGGCCTCCAGGGGCTGCTCGCTGGCCGTGGCCGAATTCCTCGCCGCGGCGCGGGGCTGAGCCGTGACGGAATTCGCCGGTCATCTGCCCGGGCTGCCGCGCGAGGCGATCGGCTGGCGCCATGTCGCGCACGCAGCCTGGGGGCGCGAGGTCGAGATCGCGCTGCCGCAGCTCGATGCAGGCCAGGCCGGCGCGCTCTGCGGGCATGTCCGCGAACAGGGCCGCCGCGTCCTGCGCGCCATGGAGACCGGCCGCATCGTCGCCGCGATCGACCAGGCCGTCGCCCGCCTGCTCGACCGCAGCCATCCGGTGCGGGCCAAGGCGGACGAATTGCTGCCAGTCGTCACCGGCTACGGTCCCGAGACGGTCGGGCTCGCGCTCACCAGCTATCTCAAGAGCTTTCGCGCGCCGCAGCTGCGCCGTTTCCTGGCCGAGGATTTCCGCGATCCGGGGGTGCTGGACGGGTTTCGCCCGGCACCGAAGGGCGGGCTGGTGCGAGCGCAGGGGCCGGAGCTGCTGCTGCATGTCTGGGCCGGCAACGTGCCGGCGCTCTCGCTCTGGAGCCTGATCTGCGGGCTCCTGGTCAAGGCCGGCACCATCGGAAAGGTGGCGAGCGCCGAACCGCTGATGGCCGGCTGGTTCGCCGGCCTGCTCGCCGAAATCGATCCGGAGCTGGGCGCCTGCCTCGCCATTCTCGGCTGGAAGGGCGGGCAGGACGCCTGCGAGCCCGTGTTCCTGCGCGAGGCCGACACGGTGATGGCCTATGGCACGGACGCGACGCTGGCGGCGCTGCGCGACAGGCTGCCGGTCTCGACCCGCTTCCTCGGCCACGGCCATCGCATCGGCTTCGCGATGATCGCCCGCGAGGCGCTCGACAGCCGCAAGGCCCCCGCCCTCGCCCGGCTCGCGGCGCAGGACATCGTGCGCTGGGAGCAGCAGGGCTGCTATTCGCCGCAAGCGATCTTCGTCGAACGCGGCGGGCCGGTGGCACCGGCCGTCTTCGCCCGTCATCTCGCCCAGGAGCTCGCCGCCCTCGCCTATCGCCATCCCCGCCGGGCGCTGGCCCCGGCCGAGGCCAACGCGCTGGCGCAGTGGCGCGGACGGCAGGAGATCGCGGCCGCGGCGGGCGAGAGCGAGTTGCTCGGCCCGGCGGCGGCGCCCTGGGGCGTTTCCCATGCCGAGGCGGGCGCCGCGCTGCTGCCGAGCGGGCTCAACCGCACCGTGCGGACGGTCGCGCTCGACGACCTCGCCGAGGTCGCCGGGCTCGTCGCGCCGCATCGCCGCTTCCTGCAGACGGCCGGCCTCGCCGCCTCGCCGGAGCGGCTCCTCGCCCTGTCGGAGCAACTGGCGGCGGCCGGCGTGACGCGCATCGCCGCGCTCGGGCGGATGACGGCGCCGGAAGCCGGCTGGCACCATGACGGCCGCTTCAGCCTGCTCGACCTCGTCAGCTTCTGCGAGATCGAGCAGGGCGCCGAGACCGCAGCGGAAGGCTTCGCCGCCTATGTCGACTGAATCGGCGGCACAGGACGCGGCCTTCATGCGCTTCACGGGCGTGCGGCACCGCTATCACCCGGACGGGCCGGCGATCGTCGATGGCGTCGACTGGGCGATCCCGCGCGGCGCGATCCATTGCCTGCTCGGCCGCAGCGGCTGCGGCAAGACCACCCTGCTCAAGCTCGCTGCGGGCCTGCTGGCGCCGCAGGAGGGCTCGGTCCGTCTCGGCGGCGCGCAGCTGTCCGGCCCGGGCGCGCGCATCGGCTTCGTCTTCCAGGCGCCGACCCTGCTCGACTGGCTCAGCGTGCGCGACAATGTGCTGCTGCCGCTCTCGCTGAAGCGCCGCCCCGATGCCGCGGACCATGCCGCCGCCGACCGGCTCCTGGCGCTGGTCGGGCTGGGCGAGCTGGCGCAGCGCCGGCCGGCATCGCTCTCCGGCGGGCAGCAGAGCCGCGTCGCGCTGGCCCGCGCGCTGGTGGCCGAGCCGGAGCTGCTGCTGCTCGACGAGCCTTTCGCGGCGCTCGACGCGCTGACGCGGGAGGAATTGCAGGACGACCTGCTGGCGCTCTGCGCCGCGCGCGGCACCACCGCCCTCTTCGTCACCCACGACATCGCGGAAGCCGTCTATCTCGGCGACCGCGTCGCGGTGATGGCGGCGGGCCGGCTGGTGCATGACGCGCCGATCGCGCTGCCGCGGCCACGACGCGCGGCGCTGCGATACGAGCCCGGCTTCGCCGCAGCCTGCCGGGCGCTGCGAGCGGCGATGGACGAAACCTCTGCCGGCCAGCGGAGCGCCGTATGAGGCGCAGCCTGCCCTCGCTCGCGCTGCTGGTGGCGCTGCTGCTGCTCTGGGAAACCTGGGTCAGGCTCGCCGCCGTGCCGACGCTGATCCTGCCGCCGCCCTCCGCGGTGCTGGCGACCCTGTGGAGCGAGATCGCCTCCGGCCGGCTCTGGCCGCATCTCGCCGTCACCGCGAGCGAGATGCTGCTCGGCCTCGGGCTCGGCGCCCTGATCGGGCTGGCCAGCGGGATCGCGCTCGCCAAGAGCCCGGCGCTCGACCGGCTGCTGCGGCCCTATGTGCTGGCGAGCCAGCTCGTGCCCAAGCTGGCGCTGGGGCCGCTCTTCATCATCTGGTTCGGCTTCGGCATGACGCCGACCGTCGCCATCACGGCGCTGATCTGCTTCTTCCCGCTGATGGAGACGGCGCTGACCGGCCTGCGCGAGGTCGATCCGGCGCGGCGCGAGCTGTTCCGCATGCTGGGAGCCACCCGGCCCCAGACGCTGCTGCGGCTCGAGCTGCCGGCCGCGCTGCCGACGATCATGGCGGGCCTACGGGTCGCGGTCGTGCTCTCGCTGGTCGGCGCCGTCGTCGGCGAGTTCATCGGCGGGCGCGTCGGGCTCGGCGCCTCGATCATCGCGGCGCAGAGCGTGATGGATTCGAGCCTGATCTTCGCCCTGTTCATCGTGATCACCGCGCTCGGCATGGCGCTCTACGAGGCGGTGCGCGTGCTGGAACGCCGCGTGCTGCGTCGCTTCTCGAAAGGCTGAACATGATCCGCTCCGTCGCCCTGAAGGCGCTCGCCGCGCTCGCCCTGCTCCTGCCCGCGGCCGGCCCCCTCGCCGCCCAGCCGCTCGACAAGGTCACCGTCGCCGGCTGGAGCCAGCCGATCAGCGAGATCACCAACCTGCTGGTCGAGCCCGACAAGGGCTTCTTCCGCAAGCACGGCATCGATCTGGGCTATGTGCCGGGCAGCGGCGGCGGCTCAGCGATCCACAACATGCTCGCCGGCCAGGCCGACATCGCCTTCACCGATCCGGCCGCCTTCTATCTCGCGCTCGACAAGGGCGAGGACCTTGTCGCGATCTACAACATCTACCCGCAGAACGTCTTCAACGTGGTGGCGCGGCCGGGCAGCGGCATCAAAAGCGCCGCCGATCTCAAGGGCAAGCGCATCGGCGTCTACAGCCTGTCGAGCGGCACTCGCCAGAACCTGCAGGTGCTGCTGCACCAGGTCGGGCTGACCGAAACGGACGTGACGATCGAGGTCACGGGGCTGCTCAACTTCGCCCCGCTGATGCAGGGCCAGGTCGACGCAACGGCGGCCACCGATACCGGCCTGCTGGTCGCCCGGCAGCGCGGCCTCGGCGAGGCGCGGGTAATCGAGGTGCGCGACCATCTCAACCTGCCGAGCGACATCTTCGTGGTGACGCGCAAGGATTACGAGGCAAAGAAGCCGCTGCTGAAGCGCTTCCTCGCCGCCTATCGCGACTCCGCCGCCTGGATGATCGCGCAGCCGGACGAGGCGGCGAAGCTCGCCGTGACCCGCGCGATCAACGGCCGCGACGAGGCGGTCAACCGCGCGATCATCGGGCTGCGCAACCTGTCGAGCGTCTCGCCCACGACCGAGCGCGACGGGCTCGGCCGGTTCGACATGGCGCTGATGCAGCAGGGCGCCGACAGCTTCCGCGCGCTCGGCCTCATCCGCCGCCCGCTCGACATGGCCCATGTCGTCAAGTCGGACCTCATCCCCGCCAAGGCCGCGACGCCATGATGTTCCGCGACCGCGCCATCCTCGTCACCGGGGCGAGCCGCGGCATCGGCGCCGCGATTGCCACCGCCTTCGCCGCCGAGGGCGGGCTGGTGATCGTCAACTATCGCGAGCGGGCACAGGCCGCCGAGGCGGTCGTGGAACGCTGCCGCGCGCTCGGCGGGCAGGCGCTCGCCATCGCCGCCGACGTGACCGTGCCGGAGGAAGTCACGGCGATGGCGGCGCGGATCGCGGAGGAGGTCGGCCGGCTCGACGTGGTGGTGAACAACGCCTTCGCGCCCTACCGCTTCGATCCCGAGCGCCGGGCCCGATTCCCCGAGCTGGACTGGGCCGCCTACAATCTGCAGTTCGAGGGTGCGGTGAAGGCGAGCTACACCGTCTGCCGTGCGATGCTGCCGCTGCTCGGCCGCAGCCCAGACGCCAGCATCGTCAACCTCGCCAGCGATCTCGTGGCGCGCCCGAGCGTGCCCTATCACGACTACACCACCGCCAAGGCCGCGCTGATCGGCTTCAGCCGCAACCTCGCCGTCGAGCTGGGGCCGCAGGGCATCCGCGTCAACTGCGTTGCGCCCGGCCTGGTACAGCCGACCGAAGCCAGCGCCGCGACGCGCGAGGAGGCACGCGAGACGCTGATCGCGCAGACGCCGCTGCGGCGGCTGGCGACGCCGCAGGATGTGGCCGGGCCGGTGCTGTTTCTGGCCGGGCCATGGAGCGGCTTCGTCACCGGCCAGACGCTCCTGGTCGATGGCGGGCTGGTGATGGCCTGAGCCGTCCGCCCGCTCCCCGCGGCGGCACCGCCTCCTTAACCGCGCTCTCGAAAGCCTGTTGACCGCGACCTCGCGTCCCCTGCCCCGGACGTTGTGCACGCTTGACAGGCCAATCCCGGCATGGAACGTTCCAGCCCGCGACTGGAACGATCCAGAAGGCCAGTCCGTGGAAGCGCAGTAAGGAGAAGTGCATGGACGATCACAACCCGTCCCGTCGCGGCGCATTGGGCGCACTGGCGATCGGGACCGCTGCGGCCGCCACCGTCGCCGTGAGTTCCACCGCCGCCCAGGCCAGCACCCCTGAGGAATTCAGCAAGCGCGGCTCGATCGCGATCGGCGTCGTCTCGGGCGTTCCGCCCTTCGGCATCGTCAACGAGCGCGGCGAGCCCTCGGGCTACGACGTCGACGTCGCCAACCTGATCGCCAAGTACATGGGCGTGAAGGCCGAGATCACCGCGCTGGCCCCGCCGGCCCGCATTCCCGCGCTGCAGTCGCGCCGCGTCGACCTGCTGGTCGCCACTCTCGGCCCGACACCCGAGCGCGCCAAGACCATCGTCTTCCCGATGCCCTACAGCGCCTTCCGCCTGTCGATCATGGCGTCGAAGGACCTCGAGGCTAAGTCGCTGCAGGATCTCGCCGGCAAGCGCGTCGCCGTGCCGCGGGGCAGCCCGCAGGACGCCACGCTGACCCGCCTGGCGATGCCGGGCACCAACATCGTGCGCTTCGACGACGACGCGATCTGCGCCCAGGCGGTGTTCAGCCGCCAGGTCGAGGCCGCCGCCCTGCCCGACACCACGATCAACGCGATCATCGAGAAGAACGCCAGCGCCAATGCGGAGCTGAAGTTCGCCTTCGCGCTGCAGCCGAACTCCATGGCCGTGCGCAAGGACCAGATGGAGCTGCATCAGTGGCTCAACAACACCATCTGGTTCATGAAGAACTCGGGCGAGCTCGACGAGATCTCGAAGAAGTGGCTCAAGGCCCCGCTGCCGGAGCTGCCGGTCTTCTGACCGGGCTTCACGGCGCGCCCGCCTGACGCGGGCGCGCCGCCTCGTTCCCTTCAAGCCAGCGACATCGTTACCGCCATGCAAAGCCTCGTCTTCGCGGACGTGTGGGCGCAAGTGGACACGCTTCTCAGCGGCCTGGTGCAAACCGTCTGGATTTCGGCCGTCGCGATCGTGCTCGGCGTCTTCATCGGGATCGCCTGCGCCGTGGCGCGCAGCGCCGACAGCCGCGTCCTGCGCGCAGCCTCGACCTTCTATGTCGAGAGCATGCGCAACACGCCCTTCATCGTCCAGCTCTTCATCGTCTTCTTCGGCCTGCCGAGCATGGGTGTGCAGATCACCGCCGTCCAGGCCGGGCTGATCGCGCTGACCCTCAATCTCGGCGCCTATTCCACCGAGATCATCCGTGCCGGCATCGAGGCGACGCATCGCTCGCAGATCGAGGCGGGCATGGCGCTCGGCCTGACCCGGCGCGACATCCTGCTCCACGTCGTGCTGCTGCCGGCGCTGGAGAAGGTCTGGCCCGCCCTGTCGAGCCAGTTCGTGCTGACCATGCTGGCCTCCTCGATCCTGTCGCAGATCTCGGTCGAGGAGCTGACCTCGGCCGGCGCGCTGATCGACAGCCGCACCTATCGCTCGATGGAGGTCTACATCCTGCTGGCCGGCTTCTATCTGGCGCTGACCATGGTGTTCCGCCTCGCCTTCGACCTGGCCGGACGGGTGCTGTTCCCGCGCCGCCGTGCCGTGGGGGCGCGCCGATGATCCGCTCCTTCGGTCCCGCCGAGTTCACCTTCCTGCTCGAAGCCGCGCGCTGGACGCTGGTCCTCTCGCTCTGCGCCTTCGTCGGCGGCGGCCTGCTCGGCATCGTCGTGGCGCTGATGCGGGTCTCGCGCAACCTCGTCATCCGCAGCATCGCCGCGGGCTGGATCAACGTGATCCAGGGCACGCCGGTGCTGATCGTGCTGTTCCTGGTCTTCTACGGCCTGCCCTTCTTCGGCCTGCGCTTCCCGCCGCTGATCGCGGCCGCGGCCGGCATGACGATCTATGCCAGCGCCTTCCTCGCCGAGATCTGGCGGGGCTGCATCGAGGCCGTTCCGCGCCAGCAATGGGAGGCTGCGTCCTCCCTGGCGCTGAAGCCGGCGCAGCGCATGATCTACGTCGTGCTGCCCCAGGCCTTCCGGCTCGCCGTGCCGCCGACCGTCGGCTTCATGGTGCAGATCGTGAAGAACACCTCCGTCGCCTCGATCATCGGCTTCGTCGAGCTGACCCGCGCCGGAACCCTGATGAACAACGTGACCTTCCAGCCCTTCTGGGTCTTCGGCTCGGTCGCCCTGCTTTACTTCGTCATGTGCTGGCCGCTGAGCGTGATGAGCCAGCGGCTCGAGAGGAGGCTCCATGCCGGTCGTCGTAGCTAAGGACGTTCGCAAGTCCTTCGGATCGCTCAAGGTTCTCGATGGCGTCTCGCTAAGCGTCAACGAAGGCGAGCTCATCGCCGTCATCGGCCGCTCGGGCTCGGGCAAGAGCACCTTCCTGCGCTGCCTGAACGGGCTGGAGACGCCTGATTCCGGCAAAATCAGCGTGGCCGACCACGAACTCGCCCCCGGCGAGGACGCTCTGCGCGCGCTGCGCCAGGACGTCGGCATGGTGTTCCAGTCCTACAACCTGTTCCCTCACCTGACGGTCGGCGCCAATATCGAGCTGGCGCCGCGGCTGGTGAAGAAGATCAGCCGGGCGGAAGCCGCCGACATCGCCCGCTCCGTGCTGGCGGAGGTCGGGCTGGCGGATAAGTACGAGTCCTATCCGGAGCAGCTCTCCGGCGGGCAGCAGCAGCGCGTCGCCATCGCCCGCTCGCTGGCGATGCGGCCCAAGGTCATGCTGTTCGACGAGGTGACCTCGGCGCTCGATCCCGAGCTGACCGGCGAGGTGCTGAAGGTGATGGAGGGGCTGTCGCGCTCCGGCATGACCATGCTGCTCGTCACCCACGAGATGGCCTTCGCCCGCAAGGCCGCCAGCCGCGTCGTCTACTTCCACCAGGGCCGCATCCACGAGCAGGGGCCGCCGGAGGAGTTCTTCGGCGCGCCGAAGACGCCCGAGCTGCAGCAGTTCCTCGGGGCCGTCCTCTAGCCATGCCGCGGCCGACGCTGATCGAGGTGGCGGAGCTGGCGGGCGTGTCGAAATCGACCGCCTCGCTGGCCCTGCGCGGCGCGGCCGTCTCGGCGGACGCCCGTGTGCGCGTACAGCGCGCCGCCTCCCAGCTCGGCTATGTCTACGACCGGGCGGCCGCCGCCATGCGCGGCGCCCGCTCGGGCACGATCGGCCTGATCGTCTTCGACCTCGCCAACCCGTTCTATTCGGAGCTCGCCGCCGGCGTCTCCGAGAGCCTAGAGGCTGAGGGTGCCCTCGTCCTGATCGCCGATACGCGCGAGGATACCCGGCGCCAGTCGCGCTTCCTCACCCGGATGCGCGAGCAGCGGCTCGACGGGCTGATCCTCTGCCCGGCCACCGGCAGCGACGGCGCCGAATTGCGGGCGCAGATTCCCGAGGACCTGCCGCTCGTCCAGGCGCTGCGCCATGTCGACGGGCTGACCTCGGATTACTCCGGCGCCGAGAACGCGGCGGGCACCTACGCCGCCGGCCGCCATCTCATCGAGCTCGGCCATCGCCGCATCGCCTTCGCCGGTTCCAGCGACGCGACCTCCGTGCAGCGCGAGCGCTTCGCCGGCCTGGCGCAGGCCACGGCCGAAGCCGGGCTCGGCGCGCCGCCGGTGCTGCATTGCGAGCCGACGCTCGCCGGCGGCATCGCCGCGGCAGAAGCGGCGCTCGCCGCGCCGCAGCGGCCGACCGCGCTGGTCTGCTTCAACGATCTCGTCGCCATCGGGGTGACGCTCGCCCTCGCCCAGCACGGGCTCACCCCGGGCAAGGACCTCTCCGTCGTCGGCTTCGACGACATCATGGAGGCCGCTTTGCGCACGCCCGCGCTGACCACGGTCGCGATCGAGCCGCGGCAGCTCGGCCGCCGTGCCGCGGAACTCGTGCTCCAGCGCCTCGATTCCCCCGGCGGCGCGCCCCGCTCCTCCTCGCAGCCCGCACGCCTCGTGGTGCGGCAGACCAGCTGCGCTCCCCCCAGCAACGGACATGGACATGTCTAAGCCCGTCATCACCGCCGCCGAAGCGGCCCGCCTGATCCCGGACGACGCCGTCGTCACGGTCTCCTCCTCCTCGGCGCTGAACTGTCCCGACGCGGTGCTGCGCGCCATCGGCGAGCGCTTCGACGCGGAGGGCCACCCGCGCAACCTGACGACACTGCATCCGATCGCCGCCGGCGACATGTACGGCGTGGTCGGCATCGACCATCTCGCCAAGCCCGGACTGCTGTCGGCGATCCTGGCCGGGTCCTACCCGTCCGGCCCATCCTCGCTGCCCTCGCCGCGGATCTGGTCGATGATCGGCGACAATCAGGTCGCGGCCTGGAACGTTCCATCCGGCATTCTATTCGACATGCACCGCGATGTGGCGGCCCGCCGCGCCGGCGTGCTCACCAAGGTCGGGCTCGACACCTTCGCCGATCCGCGCCGGCAGGGCTGCGCCATGAACGACGCCGCCCGCGCCAAGGCGCCTGTGGTCCGGCTGGTGGAGTTCGACGGCGAGGAGTGGCTGCACTTCCCCAATATCGTGCCGCAGGTCGCGATCATCCGCGGCACCTCGGCCGACGAGCGCGGCAATATCAGCATGGAGCACGAGGGCGCCCCGCTGGGCGCGCTCGACCAGGCGATCGCCGTGCGCAACCATGGCGGCATCGTCATCGCGCAGGTGAAGCGCGCCGTGGCCGAGGGCTCGATCCCGACCCGGCAGGTCGTGGTGCCCGGCCATCTCGTCGACTATGTCGTGGTCGATCCCGAGCAGCGCCAGACCACCGAGATCGTCTACGACCCGGCGATCAGCGGCGAGATCCGCCTGCCGATGTCGGCCTTCGAGACCCCGGAATTCGGCGTCGAGACCGTGATCGCGCGCCGCGCCGCGCTGGCCTTGCGCGACGGCTGGGCGGTCAATCTCGGCTTCGGCGTCTCGGCGCTGGTGCCGCGCGTGCTGCTGGCCGAGGGCCAGGCCGGCAAGGTCACCTGGGCGATCGAGCAGGGCGCGGTCGGCGGCATGCCGCTCACCGGCTTCGCCTTCGGCTGCGCCGCCAATGCCGACGCGATCCTGCCCTCGCCGCAGCAGTTCACCTATTTCCAGGGCGGCGGCTTCGACTGCGCGCTGCTCTCCTTCCTGCAGGTCTCGGCGGCGGGCGACGTCAACGTCTCGCGCCTGGCGGCCAGGCCCTATCTGACGGCCGGCGCCGGCGGCTTCGTCGACATCACCGCCCATGCCAGGCGCGTGATCTTCAGCGGCACCTTCACCACCGGCGGGCTCGACGTCGCCATCGGCGATGGCGGTTTGACGATCCGGCGCGAGGGCAAGCTGCGCAAATTCGTGCCCGAGGCCGAGCACGTCACCTTCAGCGGCCGCCGCAGCCGCAGCGTCGGCACCGAGGTACTCTACGTCACCGAGCGCTGCGTGCTGCGCCTCGGCGATGAAGGGCCAGAGGTGATCGAGATCGCCAAGGGCGTCGACCTGCAGCGCGACGTGCTCGGCCAGGCCGAGATCGCGCTCAAGGTCTCGCCCGATCTCAAGCCGATGGATCCCCGCCTGTTCGACCCCGCCCCGATGGGCCTCGTGCTCGGAGACCGCTGATGACCGAGGAACTCGCCTTCGAGACCGACGGCCCGATCGCCCGCATCACCCTGCGGCGCCCGGCCAAGCTCAACGCGCTGACGCCGGCGATGCTGTCGGCGCTCGTCGCCGCCTGCGACGCGATCGATACGGACCCGGCGATCCGCTGCGCCCTGCTACTGGCCGAGGGCAAGGCCTTCTGCGCCGGTGCCGACATCAACGCCTGGTCCGGGCTGAGCCCGGTCGAGATGTGGCAGCGCTGGATCGTGCCCGGCCACTCCGCCTTCGGGCGGCTCGCCGCCTTGCGCGTGCCGAGCATCGCGGTGGTCGAGGGCCCCTGCTTCGGCGGCGGGCTCGAACTCGCCCTGTGCTGCGACATGCGCTTCGCCTCGCAGGCAGCGAACTTCTCCATGCCCGAGGTCTCGATCGGCACCCTGCCCGGCTGGGGCGGCACCGGCCGGCTACCGCGGGCCGTCGGCCTGCCGCGCGCCCGCCAGATGATCTTCTCGGGCGAGCGGGTCGAGGCGACCCGCGCCGAGCAATGGGGCCTGGTCAACGGCGTCTTCGACGGTGACGGCGCCCGCGCCGAGGCCGAGCGCCTCGCCGCGCTGATCGCCTCGCGCGCGCCGGTCGCGGTCGCGGCGGCGAAGCTCGCGCTCGCCGCGCAGGAGAACGATGCGCCGATGCGCGCGCTGGAAGCGCTGGGCGGCGCGATCGCCTCGGCCAGCGCCGATGCGCGCGAGGGCCTCGCCTCCTTCCGCGAGAAGCGCCCGCCGGTCTGGCAGGGGCGCTGAGCCGTGCCGGTCGCCAGCGTCACCGGCGCGGGCCGCGGCATCGGCCGCGCCATCGCGCTCGCGCTCGCCGGGGTGGGCTTCGACCTCGTCCTCAACGATCTCGGCGAGGATGCGCTGGCCGAGACCGCGGCCGGCGTCGCCGCGCTCGGCCGCCGGCACGCGCTGGTGGCGGGCGACATCGCGACCGACGCCGCCGCGATCGGCGAGCGTCTCGCCACCGCGCTCGGGCCGCTGGCCTGCCATGTCAACAATGCCGGCGTGCCGATGTGCCAGCGCGGCGACCTGCTGGAGGGCAGCGCTGAGGAGTTCGACCATGTCCTCGGCGTCAACCTGCGCGGCACCTTCCTGCTGACCCAGGCGGTGGCGCGGCGCATGGCGGCGGAGACGGCGCCCGAGGGCGGCTATCGCTCGATCATCAGCGTGACCTCCGCCAGCGCCGTCACCGTCTCGCCCGAGCGCGGCGCCTACTGCATGTCGAAGGCCGGCGCCTCGATGATGGTGAAGCTCTTCGCCATGCGCCTCGCCGAGCACGGCATCATGTGCCACGAGATCCGCCCCGGCGTGATCCGCACGCCGATGACCGCGCCCGTCACCGCCCGCTACGACGCGATGATCGCCGGCGGGCTGACGCCGATCGCCCGCTGGGGCGAGGCCGAGGACGTCGCCCGCACCATCGCCGGCCTCGCGGCCGGCGCCATGCCCTTCACCACCGGCGACGCCTTCCACGTCGACGGCGGGCTCCATCTCCACCGTCTCTAGCCGCCGTCGAGGTCTGCCATGACGACCCTTGTCCTGCCCGTCGCGCCCGGCCGCAGCGAGCCCTTCACGCTTGCGCCGGCACGGCCCTTCACCCGCCATGAGGGCGGCTTCAGCCGCGTCGCCTATGCCGCACCGCATGTCATCGTCGACCCGCTGGCCGAGCAGGATCCCTGGCTCGACTCGCCGATCGACTGGGACCGCACCATCGCCTTCCGCCGCCATCTCTGGTCGCTCGGGCTCGGCGTCGCCGAGGCGATGGACACCGCCCAGCGCGGCATGGGCCTGGCCTGGCCGCAGGCGCTGGAGCTGATCCGCCGCAGCGTCGAGGCCAGCCGCGACGTGCCCGGCGCCCTCGTCGCCTCCGGCGTCGGCACCGACCATCTCGACCCCGCCGCCGGCCTGACCGTCGACGGCGTGCTGCGCGCCTATGAGGAACAGTGCGAGGCGGTCGAAGCGCTGGGCGGGCGCATCATCCTGATGGCCTCGCGCGCGCTCGCCGCCACGGCGACGTCCCCGCAGGACTATGCGCGCGTCTATGGCCGCATCCTCTCGCAGGTGCGCGAGCCGGTGATCCTGCACTGGCTCGGCGACATGTTCGACCCGGCGCTGGCCGGCTACTGGGGCGCTGACGCCTTCGATCCGGCACTGGAGACGGTGCTCGACATCATCGCCGCCCATGCCGACAAGGTCGAGGGCATCAAGATCTCGCTGCTCGACAAGGACAAGGAGATCGCCCTCCGCAACCGGCTGCCGGCCGGGGTGCGCATGTTCACCGGCGACGACTTCAACTATGCCGAGCTGATCGAGGGCGACGGGCAGCGCCATTCCGACGCGCTGCTCGGCATCTTCAACCCGATCGCCCCGGCCGTGAACGCCGCCTTGGGCGCGCTGGCGCAGGGCGACACCGAGGGGTTTCGCGCCGCGCTGGCGCCGACCGTGCCGCTCAGCCGCGAGATCTTCCGGGCGCCGACGCGCTTCTACAAAACCGGCGTCGTCTTCCTGGCCTGGCTGAACGGCCATCAGGACCATTTCACCATGCTCGGCGGCCAGCAGAGCACGCGCTCGATCCTGCATTTCGCCCGGGTCCTGCGCCTCGCCGACGCGGCGCGGGTGCTGACCGATCCGGAACTGGCCGCGGCGCGCATGCGCCAGCTGCTGGCCGTCCACGGCGTCGCCTGAGACGGACAGCCGCCATGACCACCGCCCTTCACCCCGTTTTCGCGCCGCAGCGCGGCGAGGCCGGACGCTGGCTCGTCGAGGAGCTGCTGCCGAACTGGGCGCTGGCGGCGCGGCATCCCGCCGGCGGACTGGTCAGCGCGCTCGATGCCGAGGGCCGGCCGCAGCGCGACGCGCCGCGCGCGCTGCTGGTGCATGCGCGGCTGGCCTACAGTTTCGCCCTCGCCTACCGCCTCGGCGGCGGCGAGCTCGCGCTCGCCCAGGCCCGCGCCTGCTTCCGCGTCATCGAGGAGGCGCTGCGTTCGCGCGATGGCGGCTTCCGCCAGACCACGGCCGAGGATGGCGGCCGGCGCGACTTCTACGATCTCAGCTTCGTCGTCTTCGCGGCCGCCTGGATGGAACTGGCGACCGGCGAGCCGCACTATCGCAGCATCCTGCGCGAGGTGATCGCGCTGCTCGACGAACGCATGGCGCATCCGGCCGGCGGCTATCGCGAAAGCCTGGAGCCGGCCGACGGCCCGCGCCGCCAGAACCCGCACATGCACCTGCTCGAGGCGCTGCTCGCCGCCCACCGCGTCACCGGCGAGGCGGAGTGGCTGGAGCGGGCGCGCGGCATCGTCGAGCTCTTCCTGGCCCGCTTCTTCGATGCGCGCACCGGCTCGCTGATCGAGTTCATGGACGAGGAGCTGCGGGCCCTGCCGGGCGCGCGCGGCGACTGGCGCGAGCCCGGCCACCATTTCGAATGGGTCTGGCTGCTGCTGGACTATCAGGCGCTGAGCGGCGACGAGCGGGTCTCGGCGCCGGCCGAGCAGCTCTACCGTAGCGGCATGGCCCATGGGCTGGCGCGCTTCGAGGACGACACGCTCGGCGTGATCGAGGCGATGAGCGCCGGCGGGCGGCCGCTCTCGCACGACCGCCTGCTCTGGCCGCAGACGGAGTACGTCAAGGCCGAGATCGCCCGGCACGTGCATCTCGGCGATATCGGCGCACTCGGCCGGGCCCAGGCGCATTTCCGCATGATCCGCCAGGTGTTCTTCGGCGGCGGCGCCCTGCTCTGGTACAACCGGATCGGCGAGGCCGGCCAGCCGCTCGAAACCACAGCGCCGACGCGCGTGATCTACCACGTCGCCTTCGCCGCAGCGGAGCTCGAACGCGCGGACCTGTGAGCGACGGGGCGCTCAGCGCCCCGCCAGCGCCTCGCGCTTCATCAGCAGCGACGCGCCGATCACCGCCACCGCGACCGCGGCGATCATGATGGTGCAGGCGGCGTTGATCTCCGGCGTCACGCCGAGCCGGATCGCCGAATAGAGCCGCATCGGCAGCGTCGTCGCGCCCGGCCCCGTGGTGAAGCTCGCGATCACCAGATCGTCGAGCGAGAGCGTGAAGGCCAGCATCCAGGCCGCCGCCACCGCCGGCCAGATCAGCGGCAGCGTCACCGTGCCGAAGGTCACGAGCGGCGTCGCGCCGAGATCGCGCGCGGCCTCCTCCAGCGAGCGGTCGAAGCCGGCGAGGCGCGCCTGCACGACGATGCAGGCGAAGCCGAGGCTGAAGGTCGCGTGGGCGATCACCACCGTCCAGTAGCCGCGCTCGACATCGCCGGCGACGAAGAGCAGCAGCAGCGACAGGCCGGTAATCACCTCGGGCATCACCAGCGGCGCCATCACCATGCCCGAGAACAGGGTCCGCCCGGCGAAGCAGCGATAGCGGGTGAGCGCCAGCGCCGCCAGCGTGCCGAGCACGGTGGCAAAGCTCGCCGAGACCAGCGCGACACGGATCGTCAGCCAGGCGGCGTCGAGCAGCGGCTGGTTGCGCATCAGCTCGCCATACCAATGGGTCGAGAAGCCGCCCCAGACGGTCACCAGCCGCGAGGCGTTGAAGGAATAGGCGACCAGCGCGACGATCGGCAAATAGAGGAAGGCGAAGCCGGCGACCAGCGCGGCGAGATGCAGCGAGCCGAAGCGCTTCACGACGCCGCCCCCCGCATGCGCTGCAGCAGCATCAGCGGCAGCACCAGCACGACCAGCAGCACGATCGCCACCGCCGAGGCCAGCGGCCAGTCGCGGTTCGAGAAGAACTCGTTCCAGAGCACCTTGCCGACCATCAGCGTGTCGGGCCCGCCGAGCAGGTCGGGGATGACGAACTCGCCGATCGCCGGGATGAAGACCAGCGCCGAGCCGGCGAGGATGCCGGGCAGCGACAGCGGCAGCGTCACGGTGCGGAAGATCGTGGCCGGCGTGGCGCCGAGATCGGCCGCCGCCTCGAGCAGCGTGCCGTCGAGCTTCTGCAAGGTGGCGTAGAGCGGCAGCACCATGAAGGGCAGGTAGGAATAGACCATGCCGATCAGCACGGCGGCGTCGGTGTTGAGCAGGCGCAGCGGCTCAGCTGTGAGACCGAGCCCCATCAGCGCCATGTCGAGCAGCCCGTCCGGCCGCAGAATGCCGATCCAGGCGTAGACGCGGATCAGGAAGGAGGTCCAGAACGGCAGGATCACCAGCACGAGCAGCAGGCCCTGCCAGCGCTTCGGCGCCAGCGCCATGGCATAGGCCATCGGATAGCCGATCAGCAGGGCCGCGAGCGTGGTCAGCGCCGCCATGCGCAGCGAGGAGAGATAGCTCTCCCAGTAGAGCGGGTCGGCGAAGAGCAGGCGGAAATTGTCGAGGTCGAGCGCGCCGATGAAGCTGCCAAGCTCGGCGAAGCCGTCGAAATGCGGCGTATAGGGCGGCTGCGCCGTCTCCGCGTCCGAGAGCGCGATGCGCAACACCAGCGCGAAGGGCGCCAGGAAGAAGGCGAGCAGCCAGAGATAGGGCACGGCGGCCGCCAGCAGGCCGCGCCGCGCCTCGCCGCGCGACACGGAGGCACTCGAGCCGGCGCGCACGGGCGCGCTCATGGCGGCAGCACCATGCCGGCCTCGATGTCCCAGGAGAGCCAGACCTCATCCTCCCAGGCGAAGGGCCGCTCGTTGCGGCGTGTCCGGTTGGTCAGCGAGACCTTGCAGAGCAATCCGTCATCGCCGCCGACCATCACCTGCACCATGGTCATGTCGCCGAGATAGCCGATGTCCCAGATCTCGCCGCGGGCCTTGTTGGCGCCCTGCTGCGGCTCCTCGTGGCCGAGCGTGATCTTCTCGGGCCGCAGGCCGACGCCGAGCCGGTCGCCCGGCCGGCAGGTCGGGGCGTCCTCGTCGAGCTCGATGCGGCCGAGCAGCGGGCTCTCCAGCGTGACCAGATCGCCGTCGACCGCGCTCACCGTGGCGTCGATCACGTTGATGTCGCCGACGAATTCGGCGACGAAGCGGTTTGCCGGCGCCTCGTAGATCACGTCCGGCGGGGCGATCTGCAGCAGGCGGCCATGGCTCATCACCGCCATGCGGTCGGCCATGGTCATCGCCTCGTCCTGGTCGTGGGTGACGACCATGAAGGTCAGGCCGAGATCGGCCTGGAGGTCCATCAGCTCGTACTGGGTCTGCTCGCGCAGCTTCTTGTCGAGCGCGCCGAGCGGCTCGTCGAGCAGCAGCAGCTTGGGCTGCTTCACCAGGGCACGGGCGAGCGCGACGCGCTGGCGCTGGCCGCCGGAGAGCTGGTCCGGACGGCGGCGTTCCATGCCCTCCAGGCGGACGCGGCGCAGCATGGTGTCGACGCGGGCGCGGATCTCGTCCTTCGGCAGGCCGTCACGGCGCAGGCCATAGGCGATGTTGTCGCCGATGCTCATATGCGGAAAGAGCGCATAGGACTGGAACATCATGTTCACCGGCCGGCGATGCGGCGGCACGGCGGTGATGTCGACGCCGTCCAGCAGGATCTCGCCTTCATCCGGCTGCTCGAAGCCCGCCAGCATGCGCATCAAGGTGGTCTTGCCGCAGCCGGACGGGCCGAGCAGCGCGAAGAACTCGCTGGCATGGATCGACAGCGACAGGCCGTCCACAGCCGTCGTCGCGCCGAAGCGCTTGGTGACGTTCCGGAATTCGACCAGGGGCCTGGCCGCCGGGTCGTTCCAGGGCTGGAAGTCGCGGCGGACGCTGCCCGGTGAGGCGCGGCGTCCGCCGCCATCCGGAGGGCGGTTCACCGTCCGCTCTTGACGCGGGTCCACAGGCGATTGACCACGCGCTGCGTCTTCTGGTCGTAGGGCGTGATCGTGTAGAGGCGCGCCATCACCTCGTCGGATGGGTAGATGCCCGGATTGTCGCGCACCGCCGGCGAGAGCAGCGGCTTCGAGGCGATGTTGCCGTTGGCGTACTGGATGAAGTCGGAATTCTTGGCCGCCATCTCGGGGCGGTTGACGAAGTCGATGAACTTCATCGCCGCGTCCTGATTGGTCGCGTCCTTCGGCATCACGAAGGAATCGAACCACATCAGCGCGCCCTCCTTCGGGATCGCATAGCCGATCTCGACTTTGTTCCTGGCCTCCTCGGCGCGCTTCTTGGCCTGGAGGATGTCGCCCGAGTAGCCGACGGCGAGGCAGATATCGCCATTGGCCAGCGCGTTGATGTATTCGGAGGAGTGGAATTTCTGGATGTGCGGGCGGATCTTGCGCAGCAGCTCGCCGGCCTTGTTGAGATCGGCCTCCTTCTTGGAGTCCGGATCGAGGCCGAGATGGCGCAGCGCCGCCGGGAACATCTCCTCGACCGCGTCCAGCACGTGGACGCCGCAATTGGAGAGCTTCTTCAGCACCTCCGGATCGAAAACGACGTTCCAGGAATCGACCTTGAAGTCGGCGCCGAGGCGTTCCTTCACCTTGGCGGCGTTGTAGCCGATGCCGGTGGTGCCCCACATGTAGTTCACGGCGTAGGTGTTGCCGGGATCGTATTTCGAGAGGCGCTTCTGGATCTCGGGCCAGGCGTTCTTGAGGTTCGGCGCCTTGGCGGCGTCGATCGGCGCATAGAGGCCGAGCGGAATGTGCCGGGGCAGGAAGGAGGCGGTGACGACGACGAGATCGTAGCCGGTCTTGCCGGCGAGCAGCTTGGTCTCGACGGTCTCCATCTGGTCGAAGGTGTCGTAGACGACCGTGATGCCGGTCTCGCGCTTGAAGGCGTCCAGCACCTCCGGATTGACGTAGTCGGACCAGTTGTAGATGCGCAGTTCCTTGTCCTGCGCCACCGAGGCGGTCGCCAGCGCGAGGCCGAACGCCGCGCCCGCCACCCTAATTCCGAGACCCTTGGTCAACCCGCTCAATCTGCCCCTCCCTCAGGCTGCTTCGCCGAGAACGGCGCGAAGCTAGCAGTTTTCCCGAAAGCCTCAACGACTCTTGCGTGACGGAAAGGCGACACGACACAGGAAAGCCCGATTGCCGCGCCAGCCATCGCAAGCCCCCATGCCGCAGGAGGATCGCCCCGCCTTGAACCGCCGCACACTCATCGCCTCGTCGCTCCTGCTGCCGTTCTGTCTCGCGGCCTCAGCCCTCGCCCGCCAGCCGCAGCCGCCACGTCCGCCGCGCGACGTACAGGCGTGGCGCCGGCAGCTCATGGCGGCGCTGCAGCGGCGAAAGCGCTATCCGGCGGCGCTGACGCTGGCGGCGAAAGCCTCGGGCCAGCCCTCGCCCTCCGGCAAGGCGGAACTCGGCTTCACGCTCGACCGCGAGGGGCGCGTGCTCTCGGCTTCGATCACCAGATCCTCGGGCATCCCCGAGCTCGACGCCGCGGCGCTCGCCATGGCGCGGCCCGGCACGCTCCTGCCGAAGCCGCCGGCCGACCTGCCCGACGCGGCGCACGAGGTCCGAGTGCCGGTGGTCTTCGTCGGCGGCCCCGCCTCCAACCCGGCTACGGCCGCCCCGCTCGGCCGCGGCCGGCCCTGATCGCCCGGAGACGCCGACCGTCGATGCGCACGCTGCGAGCCTTCCTCCTTCTCTTCCTGGTCGCCTTCCTGCTGCCGCTGGCCAGTCACGCGCTGTGGTGGACCTGGCAGCCGCGCGCGCCCGACTGGCGCGGCGCCGACTGGTCGAGCGCCAGGCTGCTGCCGGTGCCGGCCACCGAGCCGGAGGCGACCGTCCATGTCTTCGCGGCACGCGTCGGGCGCTGGCGTGGCATCTTCGCCCATCATTCCTGGGTGGTGGTGAAGGAGGCCGGCGCCGACGCCTATACGCGCTTCGACGTGGTGGGCTGGGGCAATCCGGTGCGGGTCAATGTCCGCGTCGCCGACGGGCGCTGGTTCGGCAACCTGCCGGAGCTGGTCGCGGAGGTCCGCGGCAGGGAGGCCGAGGCGCTGATCCCGCGCATCCGCGCCGCGGTGCGCGACTATCCCTATGACGGCTATGGCAGCTATGCCGCCTGGCCGGGCCCGAACTCGAACAGCTTCGTCCAGCATATCCTCGCCGCCGTGCCGGAGCTCGGCCGGGCGCTGCCGCCGACCGCGATCGGCAAGGACTGGCGCGCCGAGGGAATCTATGCCGGCACGACGCCGAGCCGGACCGGCCTGCAAGCCTCGCTCTATGGGCTGCTCGGCGTCTCGCTCGGCTGGGTCGAGGGCGTCGAGGTCAACCTGCTCGGCCTCGTCGCGGGGCTCGACCTGCGCCGTCCGGCCGTGAAGCTGCCGGGCTGGGGGCGGATCGGCCTCTGAGGCCGCTCAGTTGCGCAGCACGAGGCAGGCGCCGCCCGCCTGCCGCAGCCGGTTGCAGAAGGCCGTCGCCTCGCGCAGCGACTGCGCCGGCAGCCGCACGCGATAATAGCGGGCCTTGCCGCGCCCCGGCACCGGCGTGCCCAGCACCATGGTCGGCCGCCCCTCCAGCAGCGCCGGGAAGCGCGACGCGACGCGGCGATAGGCGGCGACGGCGCGACCCTTCGAGACATTGCCGGCCAGCTGGACGCCGAACGGCCCATAGGCGCCCTCGGCGAGCAGGGCCGGCGTCGTGGTGCGGATCGAGGCCACGGTGGCGAGGCAGTCGGTCTGCTCGCGTGTGGCCGGGGGCGGCGTCTCGCCCGGCCCCGGCCGCCATTCCTCGACCGGCCGGCCGGTGATGAAACGGACATAGGCCTGCGTCTCGAAGGGCAGCTGGCCCCCGCGCGCCAGCCAGCGCTCGACACGGTTCGGCCCGCCATTATAGGCCGCCGCCGCGAGGCCGAGATTGCCGAACCGGTCGCGCAGATCGGCGAGGAAGGCGGCCGAATGCGGGATGGCCGCCTCAGGATCGAAGGGGTCTGCGAGCCCGCGCTCATTGGCCGTGCCCGGCATGAACTGGGCGATGCCCTGCGCGCCGGCCGGGCTGGTGACATGGCTGCGGAAGCTGCTCTCGCGCCAGATCAGCCGGGTCAGGAAGGCCGCCGGCAGATCGTGGCGGCGCGCGGCGCCCTCGATCAGCCGGCAGATGGTCTGCGCCACGCTCTCGGTCTCCGGCGCGGCTTCGGCCGGGGCGGAGAGGAGCGTGGCGGCGAAGGCCGCGACGAGGATGCCCCGCGGCCCCGGGCTCACATCGCGTCCAGCGCCTGCGAGAGGTCGGCGATCAGATCCTCGATGTTCTCGATGCCGACCGAAATGCGGATCAGCGCGTCGGTGAGGCCGATCTCCTCGCGCAGCTCGCGCGCCACGCCGGAATGCGTCATCGCCGCCGGGTGGGAGACCAGGGTCTCGGTGCCGCCGAGGCTGACCGCGAGCTTCATGATCTGCAGGTTGTCGAGCACGGCGAAGGCTTCCTTCTCGCCGCCCTTGACGTCGAAGGAGAAGGTCGAGCCCGGCTCGGTGCACTGCCGGTCGAACACCGCCTTGCGCGGATCGTCGGCCGCGAGATCGCCGAGATAGTGCAGGCGGGCGATCTTGGGATGCTTGCGCAGATAGTCCGCGACCTTGCGGCCGTTCTCGTTGGCGCGGCGCATGCGGATCTCGAGGGTCTCGAGCGAGCGCATCAGCATCCAGCAGGAATTGGGATCGGCCTGGGTGCCGAGCGAACTGCGCCAGCCCTTCACCTGCCGCACCAGAGCGCGCGAACCGGAGATCGAGCCGCCGACGAGGTCGCTGTGGCCGCCGACATATTTGGTCAGCGAGAGCAGCGAGAGATCGGCGCCGTGATGCAGCGGCTTCTGGAAGAGCGGGCCGAGCATGGTGTTGTCGACCACGACCGGCGGGCGATGGCCCTGCGACTTCTCCAGTTCGTCGGCGATCAGGGCGCAGGCGGCGAGATCGACCAGTCCGTTGGTCGGGTTGGCCGGCGTCTCGACCAGGATCATCGCGACGCGGCCCTTGGCGGCGGCGGCCTGCGCGACCTTGCGCATCTGCGCCACATCGACGCCGTCGGTGAAGCCGAAGGGCGTGACGCCGAAGGCGCCCATCTGGTTCTTCAGCAGCGTCTCGGTGCCGCCATAGAGCGGACGGCTGTGCAGGATGGTGTCGCCCGGGCGCAGGAAGGCGAAGCAGGTGGTGGCGATCGCCGCCATGCCGCTGGCGAATACCGCGCAGGCCTCCGCCTCGTCCCAGATGGCGAGCCGGTCCTCGAGGATCTCCATGTTGGGGTGGTTGAAGCGGGAATAGACCAGTCCCGACTTCTCGCCGGGCTTGAGCTGGCGGCGCCCGGAGGTCAGGTCGAAGAAGTCCTTGCCCTGCTGGGCGTTCTCGAAGACGAAGGTCGAGGTCAGGAAGACCGGCGGCTTGAGCGCGCCTTCCGACATGGCCGGCGAATAGCCGTAGCCCATCATCAGCGTCTCGGGATGCAGGCGCCGGTTGGCGATCCGATCCTTGTGATAATCGTCATCGCGCATCGCGTCTCTCCTCAGCTCGGGCTGGCCTTCGGCTATCGATAGCCAACCCGGAGCACGGGAGCCAGAGCGGAAGCGGCTCAGCCCCCGACGCGGTCGATGGCGCGGCGCACCACCTGCGTCACTTCGGCATCCGACAGGAAGAGATCGTGGCGCAGCATGCTCCAGCCGCGCCCGGCCGTGTCGGCCACGCGCACGCCGAGCTTGTCGAGGCGCTCGCGATCGGCGGCACCCGCCCGCGCCACGCCGCCGGCGATGCGCGAGGAGACGGCGAGCGCCCGGTCGCCCGGATCGACGATCACGGTCATGCGCCCGGCGATCGTGCCGAGGCGCGGCACCGTCTGCTCGAAGGCGTCGATGTCGACATCCGGCGAGGCCAGCACGACCGCGCCGATCCGGTCGGAGAAGCCTTCGAGGTCGCGCAGCTCGCGCAGGCCCTCGAGCGTCAGGAAGCTGCCCATGGAATGCGCGACGATGTGCACGCGGCCGATCGTCGGGTTGTCGACCAGTGCCTTCAGCGTGCGGGTAAAGCCGTCGCGCGACCAGAGCGCGCTCTCGCGGTCATAGGCATAGGCCAGCAGTCCGCCGCCGGACGGCCAGGTGAACAGCGCGGTGCGCCCCTCGAAGGCGAGACTGTGCGAGAGCTGGCCGGCGCTGCGCGCGGCGGATTCGAATGTCTCGTTGAAGCCATGGACATAAAGCAGCACGTCGCGGCCGTTGGAGGCCTCGGCGAAGGCGCGCGCGGCGTCGGCCGAGGTGCGGCGCGTGACGCCGAGCACCTGCCAGTCGCCCGAGACGGCGGAGCTGACGCGGGCGGCGAGCCCGCGTCCCGGCGCCGACAGCCGCGCCTCGGCGAAGGTCAGCGGCCCGCGCTCCGAGCCGAACCAGGGCGCCCGGTCGCCCACGGACTTGCGCGTGGTGGCGACGAGCAGCTGCGGCTCCTTGCCGAAGCCGGAGGAATCGGCCGGGCCGACGAAGGGCGAGACCATCGCCTCGCTCTGCACGCAGGCCGACAGACCCGCACCGAGCAGCGGGATGAGCGCGAGAAACGAACGGCGGGTGGCGGCGGGCCGCATGATCCGGTCCTGGGCGTATGGGGGTGACGGGAGGGGGGGCACGCCGATGCGCGCTGGCCCCTCTAAGGCCAGAGCAACACGGCCAGATTGCGGCATCACGCCCCGCGCCGGCGTGGCTTCCGCCACGCGCCCACTCTTGCTACCAGCGTGACATGACCGCTCCCGACCGGCTCAGCGAGGCGATTCTGGCAGGCGAGCGCGCCGCGCTGGCGCGCGCCATCACCCTGTCGGAAAGCCGCCGCGCCGACCATCGCGAGCAGGCGCAGGCTTTGCTGAAAGAGCTGCTGCCCAGGACGGGCAAGGCGATCCGCGTCGGCATCACCGGCGTGCCCGGCGTCGGCAAGTCGACGACGATCGACGCGCTCGGCAGCCATCTCACCGGGCTGGGCCACAAGGTCGCGGTGCTGGCGGTCGACCCGTCCTCGACGCGCAGCGGCGGCTCCATCCTCGGTGACAAGACCCGGATGGCGCGGCTCGCCGTCGACCCGAACGCCTATATCCGCCCCTCGCCGTCCTCCGGCACGCTTGGCGGCGTCGCGGCGCGCACCCGCGAGACCATGCTGCTCTGCGAGGCCGCCGGCTTCGACGTGATCCTGGTCGAGACGGTCGGCGTCGGCCAGTCGGAGACTGCGGTCGCCGACCTCACCGACTTCTTCCTCGTGCTGATGCTGCCCAATGCCGGCGACGAACTGCAGGGCATCAAGAAGGGCATCATCGAGCTCGCCGATATGATCGCGGTCAACAAGGCAGACGGCGCGGGCGCGACCGCCGCCCGCGCCGCCGCCGCCCAGTACCGCGCCGCGCTGCATATCCTGGCGCCGGCCTCGTCGCTCTGGTCGACGCCGGTGGTGACGATCTCGGGCCTGACCGGCGACGGTCTCGACGCGCTCTGGGCCAAGATCCAGGACCATCATGCCCGCTTCGACGCCAAGGGCCTCATCGCCGAGAAGCGCCGCAGGCAGGACGTCAAATGGATGTGGGCGATGGTGCAGGACCGGCTGCAGGCCAGGCTGCGGCACGACCCGGCGCTGAAGGCCCGCACGCCGGAGCTGGAGGCGGCCGTCGCCGCCGGCGGCATGGCGCCGACCGCCGCCGCCGAGGAGATCGCGCGGGCACTGGGGCTATGAGCACGGCGCGCCCGGCCGCGCTGTTGATCACCGGCTTCGGCCCCTTTCCCCATGTGCGGATCAACCCGACGGGCACGCTCGCCCGTCAGGTCGCCAGCACCCTCCGGCGGGCCGGGATCGACGCGCGCGCCCTGGTGCTCGAAACCAGCTATGCCGGGGGCCTGCCGGCGCTGGCCGCCGGGCTGTCGCGTGAGCGACCGCTGGCCGTGCTCATGCTCGGCCTCGCCGCCGCCGAACGTGCCGTCAGGGTCGAGCGGTTCGGACGCGGCCGGGCGAGCCTGCTGCATCCCGACGCCCGCGGTGCCGGCCCCGCCCGGGAGCGGCCCGATGCGCCGCTGCCGGCGCGCAGCACCGCCCGGATCGAGGCCGCCCTCGCCTGCCTGCGCCGCGCCGGCCTGCGCGCCAGGCTCTCGGCCTGCGCCGGGCGCTATCTCTGCGACAGCGCCTATGCCCTGGCGCTGCGCGGGTTGCCGCGCGAAGTGTCGGTGATCTTCATTCACATCCCGTGGCCGCGCCCGGCGGCCGGCACAGTCCGGCTTGATGCCGTCGCCGGCTTCCGCCCGTCGCAGGCCAGTTTGGCGCGCACGCTGGCGGGTATCGGGCGCGCCCTCGCCTGCCAGGGCCGTTTGCGGCACGGGCCTTGAAGGCGTGCGCGGCCAGGAGGCCGCCATGGCGTTTTTGGACGAACCGACACGCCGCAGCCTGCTGCGGGCGGCCGCTTTCGGCACAGTCATGGCCGGGGCCGGTCCCGTGCTGGCACAGGCCGCGCGCCGCGCGCCATCCGCCCCCGCGCCGCTCGGCACGCTCGGGCTGGAGGCTTCGCGCTTCGGGCTGACGCCCGGTTCTGCCGAGGACCAGTCCGGCGTGCTGCGCCGGGCGCTGGAGGAGGCGATGGCCCGCGAGGCGCCGCTCCTCGTCGCGCCCGGCCGCTACCGCATCGCCGAGGTGGTGCTGCCCGAGGGCGCCCGGCTCATCGGCGTGCCCGGCGCCACCCGCTTCGTCGCCGCCCGCGCCGCGCCCCTGCTGCTGGCAAGACGGATCCGGCGCGCCACACTCGTCGGCCTCACGCTGGACGGGCTCGACATGCGCCGCGACGGCCGTGCCGGCCTGGTCGAGGCGAACGAGGTCGCCGAATTCACCGTGTCGGATTGCGAATTCGCCAATGCCGGCTCGGTCGGGCTGACGCTGCAACGCTCGGGCGGCCGGATCGAGCGCTGCCGCTTTCGCGGCATGCGCGATTCCGCGCTCTTCTCGCTGGATTCGCGCGGGCTCGCCATAGAAGGCAACACGGTCGAGGATTGCGGCAACAACGGCATCCAGCTCTGGCGCAGCGAGGCGGGCGACGAACAGAGCCTGGTGCGCGGCAACCGGGTGAACCGCATCCGCAACGATGCCGGCGGCGACGGGCCGAACGGCAACGGCATCAGCCTGTTTAGGGCCGGCGGCGTGATCATCGAGGGCAACACGCTGCGCGACTGCGCGCTGACCTTCATCCGCAACAATTCCGGCTCGGGCGTGCAGATTCTCGGCAATCAGGGCCGGCGCTGCGGCGAGGTGGCGCTCTATTCGGAATTCGCCTTCGAGGGCGCGATCATCGCCAACAATTTGGTCGAGGAGTGCGCGCAGGGCGCCAACATCACCAATCTCGACCATGGCGGCCGGCTCTCGGTCTTCGCCAACAACATCGTGCGCATGGCCCGCAAGGGGCTGGCGCCGAAGGGCAAGGAGATCATCGGCGGCATGGGCGTGCATGTCGAGGCGGAGGCCGCCGTCACCGGCAACGTCATCGAGGACGCCAGCGATGTCGGCATCTCGCTCGGCTGGTCCTGGGGCATGCGCAACCTCGTCGCCACCGGCAACGTGATCCGCCGCACCGGCATCGGCGTCTCGGTCTCGCTGGTGCCGAAGCAGCGCAACGCCCTGATCGCCAACAACCTGATCAGCGATGCGAGCCTGGGCGCGGTGGTCGGCACCGAATACGGCAAGCCCGTCACCGGAGACCTGACCCGGGCGAGCGACCCGCGTGCCGCCGGGGTGCGCGTCGAGAACAATGCGGTGGGCTGAGGCGCGGGCTCAGCCGCGTACGGCCTCGGCGGCCCTGACGCGCCCGACCTCGATGCCGTTCCAGTTTGACAGCACGACCTCGCGGAAAGGCGCGAAGGCGTCCGTCGCATCGGCATCGGCCGGGAGCAGGCGCTCGATCAGCGCCGCCATCGCCACCTCGGTGGCGCGGCCGGCGCCATCGTCGCATTTCAGCGCGATGCCGTAGCCGAGTTCCGGCAGCGTGCCGCAATAGACGCCTTCGGCGCCGGTCTTGACGAAAGCGCGCTGGCCGAAGCGCTCCATGAAGCGGGTGTCGAACCGGCCGGTGCCGGCGACCATGAACGGGTTCTCCGCCACCGCCTCGCGGATGCGCCGGGCGGCGGCGGCGCGCTGCGGGCCGAGGCCATGGCCGGTGCCGAAGCGGGCGAAGCCGAGCGCCAGCGCCTTCAGCGGCACGGCGTAGGTCGGGATCGAGCAGCCGTCGATGCCGGAGAGCGCCTGCGTATGCGCCGCGCCGGTGACCTCCTCCAGCGCGCCGCGCACGGCCCGCTGCACCGGGTGGTCGGCGCCGACATAGCCCTTCGTGTCCTCGCCGGTGCCGCAGGCGAAGCAGATGAAGCCGGCATGCTTGCCGGAGCAGTTATTGTTGAGCGCCGTCGGCTTGCGGCCCTCGCGGTCGAGCAGGCGCGCGGCGGCCTCCCCCATCGGGCGGTGGGCGCCGCATTCCAGGCAGGAGGCGTCGCGGCCGGCCTTGCGCAGCATGCCGAGCGCGGTCTCGGCGTGGCGCTCCTCGCCGGAATGCGAGGAGACGGCGAGCGCGATCTCGGCCGGGGTCAGGCCGAAGCGGTCGGCCGCGCCGCTCTCGAGCAGCGGCAGCGCCTGCAGCGCCTTGACGGCCGAGCGCGGGAAGACGGGCCGCTCGATATCGCCGAGCGACAGGACGAGCGCGCCATCGGCGTCGACCACCGCGACGGCTCCGCGGTGGCGCGATTCGACGATGCCGCCGCGCGTGACCTCGGCCAGTACCGGATTGTCCATGCCCATGTCCTTCTCCCGCGGAGGCTGGCAGCGCTTGTCGCGTTTGTCTCTCGACCTGTCAAAGCCGATACCGCAGAGTGTCGCGCCGCCGGTGCCCGGACGCATCGCGGCTGCGACCAGGGCCGGGACATCATGAACGACCAGACCAGCACGCCGGACTACGAGGCCGAGTACAACAACCGCGCCCGCGTCCCCGAGCATCCCGGCATCATCGCGGGCTGGCAGCGCGACGCCGCCGCCTACCGCGCCGAAGCGGTCTGCGAGCTCGGCGTGCGCTATGGCGAGGGCGCGCGCCAGAGCTACGACCTGTTCAAGCCGCAGGAGGCGAAGGGCGAGGCGATCGTGCTCTTCATCCATGGCGGCTACTGGCAGGCGCTGGACCCGAGCTTCTTCTCGCACATGGCCCGCGGGCTGAACCGCCTCGGCGTGCCGGTGGCGGTGGCGGGCTACGATCTCTGCCCGCAGGTCGAGGTCGGGCACATCGTCTGGGAGGTCCAGCACGCGGCGGCGGCGCTGTGGCGCCGGTTCGAGCGGCCGGTGGTGGCGATCGGCCATTCGGCGGGCGGCCATCTCTCGGCCTGCCTGCTCGCGACCAACTGGGCGAATGTCGATGCCGGCCTGCCCGAGCGGCTGGTGCCGGCCGCCTGCGGCATTTCCGGGCTCTACAATCTCAAGCCGCTGACCGAGACCTCGATCAACACCGCACTCGGCCTGACGCTGGAGGGCGCCGAGCGCGAGAGCCCGCTGTTCTGGCCGGCCCCCTCGGGACTGACCATGGATGCCGTCGTCGGCGGCGCCGAAAGCGCCGAATATCTGCGCCAGAGCCGGCGGATCGTCGATGTCTGGGCGCTGGAAGGCGTCAGGACCCGCTATGAGGCGATCCCGGAGGCCAACCATTTCACGGTGATCAAGGGCCTCGCCGATCCGGACGACACGCTGACGCGGCGCGTCGCCGCCCTCGCCGGCGCTTGATCTTCCCGCCCCAGCGGCTATCGAGGGGGCAACCGCAAACCGGAGCGCGCGATGCAGACCTTCTTCGTCGAGATCAAGTGCAGGCTCGGCAAGACCTACGAGGTCGCGAGCGAGCTGGCCGATCGCGAGATCGCCTCCGAGATCTACTCGACCGCCGGCAACTACGACATCCTCGCGAAGTTCCACGTCGCCAGCGACGTCGATATCGGCCATTTCGTCGCGCAGAAGGTGCAGTCGATCCCCGAGATCGCCGACACCCACACGATCATCACGTTCAAGGCGTTCTAATATCAGCCAAATCAATGACTTAGACACTCGGTACGTGGCTATATCGGCATTATTTTGAAGGCAGTCCGCTCAACTTCGGGTTGCTCGATTTTGATGCTTTAGACTGTCGTACCAAGCGATCACCGCAGCCACATGAGGGCCGCGAGATTCAACACGATCACGGCGATGATCCCCACGACGATAGGCACCACGTAAATTCCGTGGCCGTGCCCAGCCGCCTCCACCCATCGGGACTTCACCCATACCGAATGATCGGGCTGGCTTTTGCGCTTTTTGGCGGGCGGTTTCGGCTGGTCACTCATGACGGTCCTCTCAGCAAGAAAAAAATTGAGAGGGCAGCGGGCCGACTAAGAATCATAGCGCTCGGAATGGTTGACAGCGCAAGCGAAGTGCGAAAATTCCGTGCGAGTTGTCCACGTTAGAATCGCCAGATACGGGAATAACACACTGAAACACTTAGATAATTATCCGATTCGGATTTGGTAGCATTTTCCAGGCCAAAGGGGGCACAACGGGACGTTCGTCCCGAGTCGGCCAAGCGCCGCGAGTGTTTCCTGAAGTCGCTGCGTCGCCCGCTCTAGGCCAATCATCCGCAACGCAACGTCGCGCTCAGAGATTTTGCCATTAGTTCGGCTTGAGTTTCGGCTTGAATTTGGAAGGTCAGCACGCCTCCGGTGAAAAGCCGGTGACCATGCAGCAGGTTTTTGCTTCGAGATCTTTCATCGCAGCTTCTAGGGCCACAGTATCGAACTTTGGCGCGGTCGGTAGCGCGGGCGCGTTCTTCAGGCGCTCATAAAGCTCATGAGCTTCGGCAATGTTTCGCTGAGATGGGCGTCTGGATGTTCGCAGGCGACGTAGAGGCCGCGAGAATCGTACAAGGGGTAAGTTCGGTGCTCTTCAGGAAATGGTCGGCGGCCCATTTCTCGAAATTCATGAAGGTGTGCCGAGTACGTACAGCGCGAATTGGCGCATCGCGTTGTACTGATACTGTAGACGAAAATTCCAGATCCGACTTACCTTGCGCCTAAAAAGAAAATCTCCTGGCCTCGCCATCGATCACACCCCCTTTTATCGAAATCTACATATCGGAATGCCTTACCGGCAGCAAACTACTGAATAATAATAGTTATTTTTACTTTAAAAAATATTTAAGGCGTTCTGAACCCGCCCCGGCGGCGCGCACGGCTTTCTTCAGAGCCCCCGCTGCCCCAAGGCGGGCGCTGCTCCGCTACCGTTTGCGGCAAACCGCGCGGCAAGGCGCCTGCCCGTCAGGCGGCGTTTGACGCCTTTTCGAGCTCTCCCTGCGCCCCCTGCGTCCACAGGTCCGCCGATCCGGCGTTTGCAGTTCGCGCGAACCGCCTTACTCTCCGGCCGGAGCGGGACGAGGGGTAGACCGGCAGAAGCCGGCGACCAGCCTGCGTCGCAAGGTCCAGTCGGCGGCAGATGGCCTCGACGCCATCCGGGAGAATCACGAATGAAACCGTTCAGCGTCACCGGGCTGAAAGCCCTCGGCCTCGCGGCTATCGCGATGCCCGTCCTGGCCGTGACGGCTCCGGCGCAGGAGCTCAAGGTCGGCATCTCCGCCGAGCTCAGCGCGATGGATCCGCACTACCACAACCTCACTCCCAACAACATGGTTTCGCGGCACATCTACGAGACGCTGGTCGGCCAGGACGAGAAGCAGCGGCTGGTGCCGCGCCTCGCCGAGAGCTGGAAGGCGATCGACGACACCACCTGGGAGTTCAAGCTGCGCAAGGGCGTCACCTTCCATGACGGCTCGCCCTTCACCGCCGACGACGTGATCGCGACCTTGCAGCGCGCGCCGAACGTGCCGAAGAGCCCCTCCAGCTTCAGCGCCTATGTGCGCGGCAAGGAGCTGAGCAAGGTCGACGACCACACCATCCGCATCAAGACCGCGCAGCCGGCACCGCTCGTGCCGACCGACATGTCGGTCGTCGCCATCATCCCCGCCAAGTGCAAGGATTCCACCACCGAGGACTTCAACCTCGGCAAGTGCGCCACCGGCGGCACCGGCCCCTACAAGCAGGCTGAATATGTCGCGGGCGACCGCGTCGTGCTCACCGCCAACGAGAATTACTGGGGCGGCAAGGAGCCCTGGTCGAAGGTCACCTTCCGCGTGATGACCTCGGCGCCGACCCGCGTGGCGGCGCTGCTGGCGGGCGATGTCGACGTGATCGAGCACGTTCCGACCGCCGACGTGGCGCGCCTCAAGGGCGACGCCAAGCTCGAGGTGTTCAGCACGGTCTCGAACCGCGTGATCTATTTCCACATGGATCACTTCCGCGAGGTTTCGCCCTTCATCACCGCCAAGAACGGCTCGGAGATCAAGAACCCGCTGCGCAACCTCAAGGTGCGCCAGGCGCTCTCCATGGCGATCAACCGCCCCGGCATCGTCGACCGCATCATGGAGAAGGAGGCGATTCCCGCCGGCCAGCTCCTGCCCGACGTCTTCTTCGGCACCTCGAAGAACCTGCCGCCAGTGAAGTTCGACCTCGCCGGCGCCAAGAAGCTGCTCGCCGAGGCTGGCTATCCGGACGGCTTCAAGATGAAGCTGCACGGCACGAACGGCCGCTATCTCAACGACACCAAGATCATCGAGGCGGTGGCGCAGATGTTCTCGCGCCTGGGCATCGAGACCGAGGTCGAGACGCTGCCGGCGGCGAACTTCTTCTCCCGCGCCTCGCAGGGCGGCGCCGGCAACACGCCGGAGTTCTCCTTCATCCTGGTCGGCTGGGGCGCGGGCACCGGCGAATCCTCGGATTCGCTCAAGGCGCTGCTGGCGACCTTCGACCCGAAGAAGGGCATGGGCGCCACCAATCGCGGCCGCTACTCCAACCCCGATTTCGACGCCAAGCTCGACGAGGCGCTGCGCACCGTCGACGACGCCAAGCGCGACCTGGCGCTGGCCGCGGCGATGGAGATCGGCATGAAGGATGTCGGGCTGATCCCGACCCACTACCAGCTCAACACCTGGGCCGCGCGCAAGGGCTTCAAGGTGCTGCCGCGCACCGACGAGTACACCCTGGCGATGGGTATCCGGAAGGAATGAGGGACGCGGGGCCGGTGAGCATGCACCGGCCCCGTCCCCGCCTTCTCCCAGGGAACGCACCATGATCGCCTTCATCCTGCGCCGGCTCGCACAGTCCGCCTTCGTCGTGGCGGCGATGCTCGTCATCGTGTTCTTCGGCGTGAACGTGGTCGGCGATCCGATCTGGATGCTCGTCTCCCCGGAGATGGACCAGCAGCAGATCGCCGAGACGGCCCGCGCCTTCGGCCTCGACCGCCCGATCTGGGAGCAGTTCCTGATCTTCCTGAAGAACGCGGCGCAGGGCGATCTCGGCCGCTCCTTCATCCATGGCGAATCCGCCATCAAGCTGATCCTCGACCGCATGCCCGCGACGCTGGAGCTCGCCTTCGTCGCCCTGTTCATGGCGATCCTGATCGGCCTGCCGCTCGGCCTCTATGCCGGGCTGAAGCCCGAAAGCCGCATCTCGCGGATGATCATGGCGATCTCGATCCTGGGCTTCTCGCTGCCGACCTTCTGGGTCGGCCTGATGCTGATCCTGACCTTCGCGGTCAGCCTGGGCTGGCTGCCGGCGACCGGGCGCGGGCCCACCGTCTCCATCCTCGGCATCGAGACCTCGCTGCTCTCGCTGCAGGGCTGGAAGCATGTCACGCTGCCGGCGCTGAACCTCGCGCTGCTCAAGATCTCGCTGGTGATCCGCCTGGCGCGTGCCGGCGCCCGCGAGGCGGCGCTGATGGACTATGTGAAGTTCGCGCGCGCCAAGGGCCTGTCGCAGAGCCGGATCATCGGCGTGCACATCCTGAAGAACATCATGATCCCGATCGTCACCGTGCTCGGGCTCGAGTTCGGTTCGCTGGTGGCGTTCTCGGTGGTCACCGAGACGATCTTCGCCTGGCCGGGCATGGGCCGCCTGCTGCTGGAGGCGATCACCCGCCTCGACCGGCCGGTGATCGTCGCCTACGTCATGGTGGTGGTGGTGCTGTTCGTGGTCATCAACCTCTTGGTCGACCTGGTCTATTCCGCGCTCGATCCGCGCGTGCGCCTGACGGAGGCGACCTCGTGAGCGACACTGCGCTGCCCCAGACCGCCCCGCCTCCGGCGCCTGCCCGCGAGGAGACGCCGCTGCGCCGCTTCGTGCGCTCCTTCTTCGAGGACCGCGTCGCGGTCTTCGGCCTGGGCCTGTTCGCGCTGATCGTCCTGTTGGCGTTGGCCGCGCCACTGATCGCGCCGCAGAACCCCTACGACCTTTCGGCCGTCGACGTGATGGATTCGCGCCTGCCGCCGGGCGAGGTCTCCGGCGAGGGCTTCACCATGTGGCTCGGCTCGGACGGCGTCGGGCGCGACCTGCTCTCCGGCATCCTCTACGGCCTGCGCATCTCGCTGACGGTCGGCGCCTTCTCGGGCATCCTCGCGGCGGCGATCGGCATGGCGGTCGGGCTGATCGCCGCCTATGCCGGCGGGCGCACCGAATCCGCGATCATGCGCCTCGTCGACCTGCAGCTCTCGCTGCCCTCGGTGCTGGTGGCGCTGATTCTGGTCGCGGGGCTCGGCAAGGGCGTCGACAAGATCATCATCGCGCTCGTACTGGTGCAGTGGGCCTATTACGCCCGCACCGTGCGCGGCACCGCGCTGGTCGAGCGCCGCAAGGAATATGTCGAGGCGGCGCAGTCGCTCGGGCTATCCCATGCGCGGACCGTGTTCCGGCACATCCTGCCGAACTGCCTGGCGCCGGTGATCGTCATCGTCACCGTGCAGACGGCGCATGCGATCTCGCTGGAGGCGACGCTGTCCTTCCTCGGCGTCGGCCTGCCGCAGACCGAGCCCTCGCTCGGAGTGCTGATCGCCAACGGCTTCCAGTACATGCTGTCCGGTTCCTACTGGATCTCGGTCTTCCCCGGCCTGGCGCTGCTTTTGACCATCGTCTCGATCAACCTGGTCGGCGACCGGCTGCGCGACGTGCTCAATCCGCGGCTGGAGAAGTGAGCATGGTTGAGGCCATCGCACGCTGTAGCGCCGGCACCAAGCGCCAGACTGCGCCGCGGCACGTGCGGGCCGCGGCGTCACGGAGGCCAACGGTCATGCCGGACAGACCTACGCCGGATCGTCTCGATCGCGCGCGGACTCTGCGCAGGGAGATGACCGGGGCGGAAAAGAAGCTCTGGCAGCAGCTCCGCGCGCATCGCAGCGGCGCCCATGTCCGGCGGCAGGTGCCCGTCGGCCCCTATATCGCGGATTTTCTCTGCCGGTCGCACCATCTGGTGATCGAGGTGGACGGCGATCAGCACGGAGCCGGCGCACAGCTCGCCAGCGACCGGCGTCGCGATCATTGGTTCTCGGATCGGGGCTATCGTACGCTTCGCTTCAGCAATTGGCAGGTGATGAACGAATTCGAGAGCGTGATACTGACGATCGAGGCCGCTCTGGACGGCGCGCTCGACCTGTCCACCTACGCCGCCGCACCGGCGACGATCGGCGACATCCCGGCCCTCCGAGACTGCGGAACCGCGACAGGCCCTCTCTCCCGGAACGGGGGAGAGATGGAGAGGGGGTCTTCGTTGCCCTCCCTCGGGAACGACGCGGCCGCCCCCTCCCAACCCTCCCCCGTTCCGGGAGAGGGCTCCCGCGCCCCTGGCTGTGCGGGCGGCGTGCGAAAGGGGAAGTGAGCATGGCTGCCGTCCTCGAGGTTTCCGGTCTGAAGACGCATTTCTTCACGCGGGCCGGCGTGGTGAAGTCGGTGGACGACGTGTCGTTCACCGTGGCGAAGGGCGAGGTGCTCGGCCTGGTCGGCGAGTCCGGTTCCGGCAAGTCGGTCACCGGGTTTTCGGTGATGGGGCTGATCGATCCACCCGGGCGGATCGTCGGCGGCTCGATCAAGCTGTCGGGCCGCGAGATCGTCGGGCTCGACGAAGCCGGCTACCGCGCCATCCGCGGCCGGGAGATCGCGATGATCTTCCAGGACCCTATGATGACGCTGAACCCGGTGCTGCGCATCGACACGCAGATGATCGAGGCCGTCACCGCCCATGAGCGGGTCTCGCACAAGGCGGCGCGCGCCCGGGCCCGCGACGCGCTGGCCCGTGTCGGCATCCCCTCGCCCGAGGAACGGCTCAACGCCTATCCGCACCAGTTCTCCGGCGGCATGCGCCAGCGCGTCGCGATCGCGATCGCGCTGCTGCACAGCCCGCCGCTGATCATCTGCGACGAGCCGACCACCGCGCTCGACGTCACCATCCAGAGCCAGATCCTCGCCGAGATGCAGGCCCTCTGCGCCGAGACAGGCACGGCCCTGGTCTGGATCACGCATGATCTCGGCGTGGTCGCCGGCCTCGCCGACCGGATCGCGGTGATGTATGCCGGCCGCGTGGTCGAGACCGGCGGCGTCGACGACGTGCTCGACTGGCCGCTGCATCCCTACACAGCCGGCCTGCTCGGCTCGCTGCCCGCCGAGGGCGAGCCGGGGCAGCCGCTGCGCCAGGTCCGGGGCGCGACGCCCTCGCTCGCCAGCCTGCTGCCGGGCTGCGCCTTCGCGTCGCGCTGCGACTATGCGCAGGCCGACTGCCTCGCCAGCGCGCCCGGCGTCACCCCGTTCCCGGACGGGCGCCAGACGCGCTGCCACCACCCGCTGAACCTGGCAGGAGTCGCGGCATGAGCGGCCCGATCCTGACGCTGGAAGGCGTCTCCAAGCGCTTCACCAAGCCGCTCGACGCCGCCTCGCGCTTCGCCAACATGTTCGGCGCGGGCTATCGCGAGGAGGTCGTCCACGCCGTCGACGGCGTCGATCTCGCCATCGCGGAGGGCGAGGTGGTAGGCCTCGTCGGCGAATCGGGCTGCGGGAAGTCGACGCTGGGCCGCGTCGTCGCCGGCATCCATCCCGCCAGCAGCGGCACGGTGCGCTGGCAGGGCCAGCCCACCGCCACGATGAGCGCCCAGGAGCGCCGGGCCGCGACACTGGCGATCCAGATGATCTTCCAGGACCCGATGTCGTCGCTGAACCCGCGCATGCGGGTCACCGACATCGTCGGCGAGGCCCCGGTCGTGCACGGGCTGGTGCCGAAGGCCGAGCAGGACGGCTATGTCGCGGCGATGCTGGAGCGGGTCGGGCTCGATCCCAGCTATCGCCGGCGCTATCCGCACCAGTTCTCGGGCGGCCAGCGGGCGCGCATCGGCATCGCGCGGGCGCTGGCGGTGAAGCCGCGCTTCCTGGTCTGCGACGAGAGCGTCGCGGCGCTCGACGTCTCGATCCAGGCGCAGGTCCTCAACCTGTTCATGAACCTGCGCGACGAGCTCGGGCTGACCTATCTCTTCATCAGCCACGACCTCTCGGTGGTGCGCCATCTCTCCGACCGGGTGGTGATCATGTATCTCGGCCGCGTGGTCGAGAGCGCCACGGCGAGCGCGCTGTTCAAGGGGCCGCAGCATCCCTACAGCCAGGCCCTGCTCGCCAACGTCCCGACCATCGCGGCGCGGCGGAAGCGCTTCGCCGCGCTGAAGGGCGAAATCCCCTCGCCGCTGCACCCGCCGCCGGGCTGCCATTTCCATCCGCGCTGCCCGCAGGCCGGGCCGCGCTGCAAGGTGGAGCGGCCGGCGCTGCGCGAGCTGGCGAGCGGCCATGTCGCGGCCTGCCACCTGCATGACGGCGGCGTGGGCGCTCGGGCCGCATAGCGCCGGCGGCGCCCCGGCGCTATTCCTGCGATCTCCCTTGACGGCGCCCGGCTTCCGCGCAACCTCCGGGCGGCCGCCGCCACCGAACGGCCTTAAGCCGGGGACAACGAACGTGATGAAGAGCACCCTGTCGAGCGACCTGCGTTCGGGCGCATTGGTCTACCACCGCGCCCCCAAGCCCGGTAAGCTCGAGATCCAGGCCACCAAGCCCCTCGGCAACCAGCGCGACCTCGCGCTCGCCTATTCGCCCGGCGTCGCCGCCGCCTGCGAGGCGATCGTCGACGACCCGTCCCAGGCGGCCGAACTGACCGCGCGGCAGAACCTCGTCGCCGTGGTCACCAACGGCACGGCGGTGCTCGGCCTCGGCGATATCGGCCCGCTGGCCTCGAAGCCGGTGATGGAGGGCAAGGCCGTCCTCTTCAAGAAGTTCGCCGGCATCGACTGCTTCGACATCGAGGTCGACCAGAAGGACATCGACAAGCTGGTCGACGCGATCGCGGTGCTGGAGCCAACCTTCGGCGGCATCAACCTCGAGGACATCAAGGGCCCCGAGTGCTTCGAGATCGAGGAGAAACTCAAGGCCCGGATGAACATCCCGGTCTTCCATGACGACCAGCACGGCACGGCGATCATCGTCGGCGCGGCGGTGCTGAACGGGCTCGACCTCGCCGGCAAGCGCATCGGCGAGGTCAAGATCGTCGTCTCCGGTGCCGGCGCAGCGGCGCTGGCCTGCACAAACCTGCTGATCGAGCTCGGCGCCAGGCGCGAGAACGTCTGGCTCACCGACATCGACGGCGTGGTGTTCAAGGGCCGCAACACGCTGATGGACCGCTGGAAGGAGGTCTATGCGCAGGAGACGGAGGCGCGCACCCTCTCCGACGTGATCGGCGACGCCGACATCTTCCTCGGCCTCTCGGCCGCCGGCGTGCTCAAGCCCGACATGCTGAAGCGCATGGCGCCGAAGCCGCTGATCCTGGCGCTGGCCAATCCGAACCCAGAGATCATGCCGGAGGAGGCGCTGGCCGCCCGCCCCGACGCGATGATCTGCACCGGCCGCTCGGACTATCCGAACCAGGTCAACAACGTCCTGTGCTTCCCCTACATCTTCCGCGGCGCGCTCGACGTGCACGCCACGACGATCAACGAGGCGATGAAGCTCGCCGCGGTGCGCGCCATCGCGGCGCTGGCGCGCGAGGCGACCTCCGACGTCGCCGCCCGCGCCTATGGCGGCGAGGCACAGACCTTCGGCGCCACCTCGCTGATCCCCAACCCGTTCGACCCGCGCCTGATCCTGCGCATCGCGCCCGCTGTCGCCCAGGCGGCGATGACCACCGGCGTCGCCCGCAAGCCGCTGATCGACCTCGAGGCCTATCGCGAGGATTTGTCGCGCTTCGTCTTCCGCTCCGGCTTCCTGATGAAGCCGCTCTTTGCTCGCGCCAAGACCGACCCGAAGCGGGTGATCTATGCCGAGGGCGAGGACGAGCGCGTGCTGCGCGCCGCCCAGGTCGCGCTCGAGGAAGGGCTGGCGATCCCGATCCTGATCGGCCGCCCGAGCGTCATCGAGAGCCGCATCGAACGCTTCGGCCTGACGATCCGCCCCGGCGTCGACTTCGAGGTGGTCAATCCCGAGGACGATCCGCGCTATCGCGACTATGTCCAGACCTATCTCGATATCGCCGGGCGCCGCGGCATCACGCCCGACGCGGCGCGCGTGCTGGTGCGCACCAACAACACCGTGATCGCGGCGCTGGCCGTGATGCGCGGCGAGGCGGATGCGATGATCACCGGCCTCGAAGGCCGCTTCCTCTCGCGCCTCCGCCATATCCGCGACATCATCGGGCTGGAGCCCGGCGTCTCCGACATCGCGGCGATGACGCTGATCATCACCAGCGAGGGCGCCTTCTTCCTGGCGGACACCCATGTCCGCTACGATCCGACCGCCGAGGAGATAGCCGACACGACGCTGCTCGCCGCCAGCCATGTCGAGCGCTTCGGCATCACGCCGAAGATCGCCCTGCTCTCGCATTCCGATTTCGGCGCGGCCGACACGCCGAGCGCGCTGAAGATGCGCAAGGCGCTGAAGCTGATCCGCGAGCGCGCGCCCGATCTCGAATGCGACGGCGAGATGGAGGCCAGCACCGCGCTGGTCGCCAGCATGCGCGACCGCGTCCTGCCCTCCTCGCGGCTGAAGGGCATCGCCAACGTGCTGATCTTCCCCAATCTGGACGCCGCCAATATCGGCTACCAGTTCGCCCGCGTGCTCTCGGACGCGCTGCCGGTGGGGCCGATCCTGATGGGCACCGCCAAGCCGGTGCACATCCTGACGAGCTCGGTCACCGCCCGCGGCGTCGTCAACATGACCGCCGTCGCGGTCGCCGAAGCGCAGGGCAAGGCCGCTTCCGCCTCCTGAGGCCGGCAGCGCCGGCGCGGCACGCCGCGCCGGCGCGATCCGCCACGCTCGCTCCCCCCGCCCCCGAAGCCTTTTCGGCCTTGGCGAGCGCGGTGGGCTGCGCTCATACTCGCCAGCATGCGGGAAGGGGCCCGTCCGAATCATTCGGAGAGCGCGCATGTGTGACATCGGTCGTCGGCGAAGCCTGGTGATCTCGGCGCGGCGGGGCGCGCTGGCCTTTCTCCTCCTGCTCGGGATGAACTGCGCGGCACTGGCACAGGTGGTCTTCCACCGCGGCAATGACGGCGACCCCGAGACGCTCGACGCCCACAAGACCTCGACGGTGAGCGAGGCGCATCTGCTGCGCGACCTCTCCGAAGGCCTCGTCATCCACAACATGAACGGCGAGGTCGTTCCCGGCGTCGCCGAGAGCTGGGAGATGAGCGAGGACGGGCTGCGCTACCTGTTCAGGCTGCGGGCCGACGCGAAATGGTCGAACGGCGATCCCGTCACGGCCGAGGATTTCGTCTTCTCGCTGCGGCGGATCCTGACGCCCGCCACGGGGGCGAAATACGCCAACATCCTCTACCCGATCCGCAATGCCGAGCGCTTCAACAAGGGCACTGACGGTGTCATGGTCGCCGATCTCGGCGTCGTCGCGCGCGATCCCCGCACGCTCGAGATCACGCTGGAGCGGCCGACGCCCTATTTCCTCGAATTGCTGACGCACCAGACCGGGCTGCCGGTCCATCCGCGCTCGGTCGAGACCCATGGCGCCGCGTTCGTGAAGCCCGAGAACTGGGTCTCCAACGGCGCCTATGTGCTCAAGGAGTTCGTGCCGAACTCGCATATCCGGCTCGACCGCAACGAGCAGTTCCACGACCGGGCCAATGTCAGGATCGACCGGGTGATCTACTATCCCGCGCCCGACCTCGCGGCGGCGGCGCGCCGCTTCCAGGCCGGCGAGCTGCACATGACGACCGACATCCCGGCCGACCAGATCAAGCAGCTGCGCGAGAAGCTCGGCGACCAGGTCAAGGTCGCGCCCTATCTCGGCACGTATTTCCTGGTCGTGAACAGCGCCAAGAAGCCCTTCGACGATCTCCGGGTGCGCCGGGCGCTGTCCATGGCGATCGACCGGGAGTTCATCGCCGACGAGATCTGGGCCGGGACGATGCTGCCGGCCTATGGGGTGATCCCGCCCAATATCGGCAATTACGGCGAGCGCGCCGAGGCCGACTTCAAGGCGATGTCGCCCATCGACCGCGAGGAGGAGGCCAGGCGCCTGCTCGAGGCTGCGGGCTACGGGCCGCGCATGCCGCTGACAGTCGAGCTGCGCTACAACACCACCGACAACAACCGCCGGACCGCCATCGCCATCGCCGAGCAGTGGAAGGCGATCGGCGTCGAGACGCGCTTCGTCAACACCGACGGCAAGACTCACTTCGCCTTCCTGCGCGACGGCGGCGATTTCGACGTGGCCCGCTATGGCTGGATCGGCGACTATTCCGACCCGCAGAACTTCCTCTTCCTGTTCCAGAGCGACAACGCCGGCTTCAACTCCGGCAAGTACAGCAACCCGCAATTCGACGCGCTGCTGAAGCGCGGCGCCGAGGAGCTCGACATCGGCCGGCGTGCCGCGATCCTGCGCGAGGCGGACGCGATCCTCGCCGCAGAGCAGCCCTGGATCCCCCTGCTCTACTACTCCTCGAAGAACCTGGTCTCGCCCAAGCTGGAGGGCTTCCGCCAGAACCTGCGCGGGGCCCTGCCGACCCGCTTCATGAGCCTGAAGCCCTGAGGCCGCGTAACGGGCGCGGCGATCCGCCGCCCGCGCCGGGATAGAACGCCGTGCCGAGCTACATCCTGCGCCGCCTCGCCACCGCCCTGCCCACGCTCTTCGTGGTGGTGACGCTCTCCTTCTTCCTGATGCGGCTGGCGCCGGGCGGCCCGTTCGACCTCGAACAGCCACTCGAGGCCAAGGTGATGGCGAACCTGCGGCGGATCTACCGGCTCGACCAGCCGCTTCTCGCGCAGTACCTGACCTATCTCGGCGCGCTTCTGCGCGGCGATTTCGGCCCGTCCTTCTATTTCCGCGACTTCACCATCGGCGAGCTCTTCGCGCACGGGCTGCCGGTCTCGATGCGGCTCGGCGCCAGCGCATTGCTGCTGGCGCTGGCGATCGGCGGTCCGCTGGGGGTGCTCGCCGCCTTCCGGCACAACCGCCTCGCCGACCATGCAGTGATGGGCTTCGCCACCGCCGGCATCACCATCCCGAGCTTCGTCGTCGCCCCCGTGCTGCAGCTCGTCTTCGGGCTCGGCCTCGCCTGGCTGCCGGTCGGCGGCTGGAACGGTGGCGCCGTCCGCAACACCATCCTGCCGATCGTCACGCTCGCCCTGCCGCAGATCGCGGTGATCGCCCGGATGATGCGGGCGGCGATGATCGAGACACTGTGCGCCGACCATATCCGCACGCTCAGGGCGCAGGGGCTGCCGGCCGCGACCATCGCCCTTCACGCCGCGCGTGGCGCCGCCCTGCCGGTGTTGTCCTATCTCGGCCCGGCCGCGGCGGCGCTGCTCACCGGCTCGGTAGTGGTGGAGACGATCTTCGGCATCCCCGGCATCGGCCGCTACTTCGTCGAGGGCGCGCTGAACCGAGACTACACTCTGGTCATGGGCACGGTCGTCGTGGTCGCGATCTTCGTGCTCGTCTTCAATCTCGCGGTCGACATCCTCTACGCGCTGCTCGATCCGCGCGTCAGGCCGGAGTGAGGCGATGAGCGCCGTCGCCTCCGCACGCACCGCCCCGCCCGCCGGCCGCTCGCTCTGGCAGGATGCCGCCCGGCGCCTGCGCGCCAACCGTGCCGCCATGGCGAGCCTGGCGGTGCTGGTCGCGATGGCGCTCGCCTGCCTGGTCGGCCCCTGGCTGACCGGCCATCCGCACGACCGGGCCTATCGCGACTATGTCCGCGTCCCGGCGAGCCTGGAGGCGCACCCGCGCGCCGAGGCCCTGCCGGAAGCGGTGCGCCGCATCGCCGCGCGCATGCGGGCGAGCGTGGTCGAGACGGGCCAATCGGGCGAGGATCTGCGCGTGGTGCTGACCGCCGCGCGGCCGATCGACCAGCGGCTGCTGGCCTATTTCGAGCGCTCCGACCTGTTCGGGCCGGCCCGGCTCGTCGCCAGCGAGGAGGACGGGCGGCGGCTGGTGTTGAGCGTGCCGATCGAGCGTCAGCGCTTCCTCTTGGGCACGGACGGCAACGGGCGCGACCTGCTCACCCGCACGCTGATGGCGGGCCGGGTCTCGCTCGCCATCGGCCTGCTCGCCACCGGCGTCGCACTGGTGATCGGCGTGACCTATGGCGCGGTGGCGGGCTATGCCGGCGGGCGCATCGACATGGTGATGATGAGGGTGGTCGACGTGCTCTACGCGCTGCCCTTCATCTTCCTCGCCATCCTGCTCGTGGTGTTCTTCGGGCGGAACCTCGTGCTGATGTTCATCGCGGTCGGTGCGATCGAATGGCTCGACATGGCCCGCATCGTGCGCGGGCAGACGCTGTCGATCCGGCGGCGCGACTATGTGCTGGCGGCGGAAGCGCTGGGCGTGCCGCCGGGCGGCGTGCTGCGGCGGCATATCGTGCCCAACCTGCTCGGCCCGCTGATCGTCTACGTGACCCTGCTGGTGCCCAAGGTCATCCTGCTCGAGAGCTTCCTCTCCTTCCTCGGGCTCGGCGTGCAGGAACCGATGACGAGCTGGGGCGTGCTGATCGCCGACGGCGCCCGGGCCATCCAGGGCGAACCCGGGCTGCTCGCCTTCCCCGCCGCCTTCCTGGTGACGACGCTGTTCGCGCTGAACTTCCTCGGGGACGGCCTGCGCGACGCGCTCGACCCGCGGGAGCGCTGAGCCGTGGACGCACCGCTTCTGCGCATCCGCGATCTCCATGTGCGCTTCGACGGGCGCGACGGCAGGGTGGATGCGGTCCGCGGGCTCGACCTCGACCTCGAGGCGGGCGAGTTCCTCGGCATCGTCGGCGAGTCCGGCTCCGGCAAGAGCCAGGCCATGATGGCCGCGATGGGCCTCCTCGCGGCCAACGGCACCGCCTCAGGCTCCGTCCGCTACCGCGGCAGCGAGATCCTCGGCCTGCCGCCCGCGGCGCTCAACGCCTATCGCGGCCGGCGAATCGCCATGATCTTCCAGGAGCCGATGACCTCGCTCGATCCGCTGTTCCGCATCGGCGCGCAGATCGCGGCGCCGCTGCGCCGGCATCTCGGGCTCTCGCGCCGGGCGGCACGGGCGCGCGCGCTGGAACTACTGGAGCTGGTGCGCATGCCGCAGCCGGAGCGGCGGCTCGACAGCTACCCGCACGAACTCTCCGGCGGCCAGCGCCAGCGCGTGATGATCGCCATGGCCCTCGCCGCCGACCCCGACATCCTGATCGCCGACGAGCCGACCACAGCGCTCGACGTGACGATCGAGGCGGAAATCCTCGCATTGATCGCCGATCTGCGCGCCCGGCTCGGCATGGCGGTGATCCTGATCAGCCATGATCTCGGGCTGGTGCGCCGCCATGCCGGGCGGATCGTGGTGATGAAGGACGGCGCCGTGGTCGAGGAAGGCCCGACCGAGACGATCCTGACCCGGCCACGCCAGTCCTATACCCGCGCACTGGTCGCAGCCGAACCGAGCGGCCGCAAGTCGCCGCCGCCGGCCGGTGCGCCGGTGCTGCTGGAGGCGCGCGAGGTGCGCGTCACCTACGACCTCTCGCGCGGCTTCCTCGGGCGTCATCGCCTGGCGCTGCATGCGGTCGACGGCGTCTCGCTGACGATAAGCCGCGGCCAGACTCTCGGGCTGGTCGGCGAATCCGGCTCCGGCAAGTCGACGCTGGGGCGCGCGCTGCTGAAGCTCGTTCCGGCCGCGGGCGAGATCCGCTTCGAAGACCGGGCGCTGGCGCCACTCGACCGGCGGGCGATGCGACCGCTGCGCCGGCACCTGCAATCGGTGTTCCAGGACCCTTACGGCTCGCTGTCGCCGCGCATGACCGTCGGCGAGATCGTCACCGAGGGGCTGCTGGTGCACGAGCCGGGGCTGAGCCGAGTGCAGCGCGACGGCCGGGCCGCCGACGCGCTGGCCGAGGTCTCGCTCGATCCCGCGATGCGCAACCGCTATCCGCACGAATTCTCCGGCGGCCAGCGCCAGCGCATCGCGATCGCCCGCGCGATGATCCTCAAGCCGGCGCTGGTCGTGCTCGACGAGCCGACCTCGGCGCTCGACCGCACGGTGCAGGCCAGCATCTGCCGCCTGCTCGCCGAACTGCAGGCGAAGCACGACCTCGCCTTCCTGTTCATCAGCCATGATCTCGCCGTGGTGCGCGCCATGGCCGACACGGTGATGGTGATGAAGGACGGGCGCGTGGTCGAAGCGGGGCCGACGGAGACGATCCTGGCACGGCCGCAGCAGGACTATACCAAGCGCCTGGTCGAGGCGGCACTCCGGCACTGAGGCAGCAATGCGCGGCGCGCCGATCCGTCACGGCGGCGACACTCTCGCGCCCGCCGGAGCCTTCCGCTAGGACTGGGCTTCCCGTCCGCGAAGAGACCTGTCCGATGAGCCGTATCGTCTACGTCAATGGCGCCTATCTCCCGGAAGAGGAGGCGACGATCTCGATCTTCGACCGCGGTTTCGTCTTCGGCGATGGCATCTACGAGGTCTCGGCGGTGATCGGCGGCAAGCTGGTGGACTGCGAGGCGCATCTGGAGCGGCTGGAGCGCTCGGCCAGGGAAATCGGCCTCGCCCTGCCCTGCTCGCGCGACGAGCTGGTCGCCATCCACCGCGAGCTGATCAGCCGCAACGGCCTCGACGAGGGCGGCATCTATCTCCAGGTGACGCGCGGCGCCGCCGACCGCGACTTCCCCTTCCCGCCGGCCGGCACCCGGCCGACGCTGGTGCTGTTCACCCAGGCACGCAACTTCGTTGACGCGCCGAGCGTCAAGACCGGCATCAAGGTCGTCTCGACCCCCGACCTGCGCTGGGCGCGCCGCGACATCAAGAGCGTGAACCTGCTCGCCCCGGTCCTCGCCAAGCAGTTCGCCGCCGAGAACGGCGCGCAGGAGGCCTGGCTGCTCGAGGGCGAGATGGTGACCGAGGGCGCCTCCTCCACCGCCTGGATCGTCAAGGGCAAGACGCTGGTCTCGCGTCCGCTCTCCAACAAGGTGCTGCCGGGCATCACCCGCCGCGCCGTGCTGGCTTATATCGCCGAGAGCGGCTTCACCTTCGAGGAGCGCGAATTCTCGCTGCAGGAAGCGCTGGACGCCGACGAGGCCTTCATCACCTCGGCGACCAGCCTCGTGATGCCGGTGACCTCGATCGACGGGCACACCGTCCACAACGGCGCACCCGGCCCGACCTCGCTCCGCCTGCGCGAGATCTATGTCGACTTCGCCCGCAAGGGCGGCGTGCTGGGGTGAGCGCCCCCCCGTCATTCCGGGGCGCCCGAAGGGCGAACCCGGAATGACGGGGTGGGTGGTTCAGCGCGCCGGCGCGGCCACCCGCTGGCCCGCACTCGCCACCCGCTCCCCCGCGACATAGGTCGCCACCACGTTGCGCTCGTCGCCCAGCGTGACCAGCACGAAGAGCTGCTCGTCGAGATCGCGCGCCGTCTCCAGCCGGTGCGCCATCGCGCGCGTCGCGGCGGGATCGAGCACGACGAGATCGGCCTCGCGGCCGATCTCGAACGAGCCGATCAGGTGGTCGAGGCCGAGCGCGACCGCGTTGCCGCGGGTGATGGCGTGGAGCGCCTCGAAAGCCGGCAGCGTCTGCCCCTGCAACTGCAGCACCTTGTAGGCCTCGGCGAGCGTGCGCAGCATCGAATAGGAGGTGCCGCCGCCGATGTCGGTCGCGACCGCCACCCGGACGCCTTCGCGCCGGGCGCGCGCCCAGTCGAACAGGCCCGAGCCGAGGAAGAGGTTCGAGGTCGGGCAGAACACCGCCACCGCGCCATGGGCGGCGAAGGCCCGCCATTCGCGGTCCTCCATATGGATGCAGTGGCCCATCAGGCTGCGTGGCCCGAGCAGGTCGTAATCCTCGTAGATGCCGGCGTAATCGGCCGCCTGCGGATAGAGCTCGCGAGCGAAGGCGATCTCGGCGCGGTTCTCGTCGATATGGGTCTGGACGTGGCAGTCCGGATGCTCGGCGACCAGCCGCTGCGCCGCCGCCATCTGCTCCGGCGAGGAGGTGATCGCGAAGCGCGGGGTAATCGCATAGAGCTGGCGGCCCCGCCCGTGCCAGCGGGCGATCAGCGCCTTGCTGTCGGCATAGCCGCTCTCCGGCGTGTCGCGCAGCGCTTCCGGCGCGTTGCGGTCCATCATCACCTTGCCGGCGATCATGCGGGTATTGCGCCGGTGCGATTCGGCGAAGAACGCCTCGGCCGACCGGCGATGCACCGAGCAGTAGACCGCCGCCGTAGTCGTGCCGCTCGCCAGAAGCTCGTCGAGCAGGAAGGCGCACAGCGCCTCGGCATGGCCCTGCTGCGCCAGCTTCTGCTCTTCGACGAAGGTATAGCGGTTCAGCCATTCCATCAGCTGGGCGCCATAGGAGGCGATCACCTGAGTCTGCGGCATGTGCAGATGGGCGTCGATGAAGCCCGGCATGATCAGATGCGGGCGATGATCGACGATGGCGGCATCGGCCGGCAGGGTCGGCAGCAGCGCCTGCGCCTCGCCGACCGCGCGGATTAGTCCGTTTTCGATCACCAGCAGGCCGTCGGCGAGATAGCGATGCGCCGCCTCGCCCGCGCTGTGCGGATCGTCGACGAACCAGAGAAGCCGGCCCCTGAGGGCGCGGACCGCGTCACCCGTGCTCAAAACCCTGCGCTCCCGCTCAACCGGCAGCTCATATCTTCACCAAATCAAAGCTTCCGGCCAAGCCGCGAACATGCCTAATCTCGTGGCATGACGCTGCCCGACCGGCCTATCGACGATCGCACCGGCTGCTCGCCGACACCGCCCTCCATGCCGCGAGCGGGAGACGGGAGACGGCGCCATGCGTGAGACGGTGCGCTTCCTCCTCGGCGACGAGCTTGTCGAGATCGGCGCCTGCGATCCGACGCGGACCCTGCTCGACTGGCTGCGGATCGACCGGCGCCGCATGGGCACCAAGGAAGGCTGCGCCGAGGGCGATTGCGGGGCCTGCACCGTGGTGGTCGGGCGGCTCGACGACGGGGCGCTGCGCTACGAGGCGATCAACGCCTGCATCCGCTTCCTGCCGACGCTGGACGGCTGCCAGGTGCTGACGGTCGAGCATCTCAGGGGGCCGGACGGCAAGCTGCACCCGGTCCAGCAGGCGATGGTGGACTGCCACGGTTCGCAATGCGGCTTCTGCACGCCCGGCTTCGTGATGTCGCTCTTCGCGCTCTGGCTGAACGAGCGCGCCCCCTCGCTCCAGCGCGTCGAGGACGCACTCGCCGGCAATCTCTGCCGCTGCACCGGCTATGAGCCGATCATCGCCGCGGCGCGGCTGATGGACGAGGCCGATCGCGGGCAGGACCGGTTCGTCGCGGCGATGCCGGCGGTGGCGGCGCGCTTGGCTGCGCTGGCGGATCTCGAGACGGTCGCATTCGGCGACGGCACGAAGCGCTATTACGCTCCGGCGACGCTGGAGGCTTTGGCCGGCCTGACCTCCGCCCATCCCGAGGCGACGCTGGTGGCGGGCGCGACCGATGTCGGGCTCTGGGTCACCAAGGCGATGCGCCGGCTCGACCCGGTGATCCATCTCGGGCGCGTCGCGGGGCTGCAGGCGATCGCCGACGAGGGTGCGCAGCTGCGGCTCGGCGCGATGGCGAACCATGTCGCGGTGCGCCGGGCGCTCGCCGCGCTCTCGCCGCAGCTCGACGAGCTGATGCGCCGCTTCGGCGGCGAACAGGTGCGCAATGCCGGCACGATCGGCGGCAACATCGCCAACGGCTCGCCGATCGGCGACCTGCCGCCGGCCCTGATCGCGCTCGGCGCCCGGCTGGTGCTGGCCGGCGCCGAGCGGGGCGGACCGGCGGACGGCGCGCCGGCAGCCACGATCGCGCGCCGCGAGATCCCGCTCGAAGCCTTCTTCCTCGACTATCGCAAGCAGGACCGGCGTCCGGGCGAGGTCGTCGAGGCGGTGCTGGTGCCGAAGCCGCCGGCCGATGCGCTCTTCCATGTCTCGAAGATCTCGAAACGCTTCGACGAGGATATCTCGGCGGTCTGCGGCGCCTTCCTGCTGCGGATCGGCCCCGATGGGCGGGTCGCCGAGGCCCGCCTCGCCTATGGCGGCATGGCGGCCATCCCAAAGCGGGCGGCCGCAGCGGAGGCCGCGCTCACCGGCCGCGCCTTCGACGAGGAGGCGGTGGCCGCGGCAGCCGCCGCGCTGGAACGCGACTTTACCCCGCTCTCCGACATGCGCGCCTCGGCCGCCTACCGGCTCAGCGTGGCGGGCAATCTGCTGCGCCGCTTCCTGATCGAAAGCCGGCACGGGGCCGCCGCGACGCGCGTGGCCGGACCGCTGGCGGAGGAAGCCCATGGCTGACGCCCGCAAGCGCCTCGACACGGCAGCGTCCCGGCCGATCGTCGGCGCGCCGCTCGCACATGATTCGGCCGCCAAGCACGTGGCGGGCGAAGCGATCTATATCGACGACATCGCCGAGCCGGCCGGGCTGGCCCATGCCTGCCTCGGCCTCTCGACCATCGCGCATGGCCGGCTGCTGGCGCTCGACCTCGCGGCGGTCGCGGCGGCGCCCGGCGTGCTGGCGGTGCTGACCGCGGCCGACATCCCCGGCGTCAACGACATTTCCTCGACCCACCGCCATGACGAGCCGGTCTTCGCGACCGAGGCGATCCTGCATCACCGGCAGCCGCTCTTCGCAGTGCTGGCCGAGACGCGCGAGCAGGCGCGGCAGGCGGCGGCACTCGCAAAAGCGGAATACGAGGAGGCGCCGCCGCTCGTCGATATCGCGGCGGCGCGCGCGGCCGGCGGCGAGATCGTCACCGACCCGCTGGTGCTGCAACGCGGCGACGTCGAGGCCGCGCTGGCGGCGAGCCCGCGCCGGCTCAGCGGGGCGATGACGATCGGCGGGCAGGAGCATTTCTATCTGGAAAGCCAGATCGCGCTCGCCGTGCCGGGCGAGGACGGCGACATGCTGGTTCACTCCTCGACGCAGCACCCGTCGGAGGTCCAGCACATGGTCGCCGCCGTGCTCGGCGTCGGCGCGCATGCGGTCACGGTCGAGGTCCGGCGCATGGGCGGCGGCTTCGGCGGCAAGGAGACGCAGGCCAATCTCTTCGCCTGCGTGGCGGCGCTCGGCGCCCGGCGGCTCGGCCGGCCGGTCAAGCTCAGGCCCGACCGCGACGACGACATGGCGATCACCGGCAAGCGCCATGATTTCGTCGTCGACTACGAGATCGGCTTCGACGCGGAGGGCCGCATCCACGCGGTCGACGCGGTCTATGCGGCGCGCTGCGGCTGGAACGCCGACCTCTCCGGCCCGGTGACGGACCGCGCGCTGTTCCACATGGACAATTGCTATTTCTACCCGGCGGTGCGCGGGCGCTCGCAGCCCCTGCGTACGCATACGGTCTCGAACACCGCCTTTCGCGGCTTCGGCGGCCCGCAGGGCATGGTCGGCGCCGAGCGCTTCATCGAGGAGGTCGCCTATGCCACCGGGCTGGACCCGCTCGAGGTGCGCCGGCGCAATCTCTATGGCGGCGCGGGCCGCGCGCTGACGCCCTATCACCAGCCGGTGGAGGACATGATCGCGGGCGCAGTGATCGACCGGCTCGCCAGCCGCTGCGACTACGCCGCCCGCCAGGAGGCGATCCGGGCCTTCAACCGCGACAGCAAGGTGATCCGGCGCGGCATCGCGCTGACGCCGGTGAAGTTCGGCATCTCCTTCACCGCGACCTGGTACAATCAGGCCGGCGCGCTGGTGCATGTCTACACCGACGGCACGGTGGCGCTGAACCATGGCGGCACCGAAATGGGCCAGGGCCTGTACCAGAAGGTGGCGCAGGTGGTGGCGCAGGCCTTCGGCATCGGCCTCGACCGCGTCAGGAACACGGCGACGACCACCGGCAAGGTGCCGAACACCTCCGCGACCGCCGCCTCCTCCGGCTCCGACCTCAACGGCATGGCGGCGCTCGACGCCTGCGAGACGATCAAGGCGCGGCTCGTCGCCTTCGCCGCGCGCCATTGGCAAGAAGAGCCCGAGGCGATCGCCTTCCGCAATGGGCATGTGCAGGTCGGGGCGCGCGAGATCGGTTTCGCCGAGCTGGTCAAGGCGGCCTATATGGCGCGGATCCCGCTCTCCGCCACCGGCTTCTACGCGACGCCGAAAATCCATTGGGACCGCAAGGCCGGGCGCGGCCACCCGTTCTACTATTTCGCCTATGGCGCGGCGGCCTCCGAGGTCGCGGTCGACACGCTGACCGGCGAATACCGGGTCGAGCGCGTCGACATCCTCCATGATTGCGGCACCTCGCTGAACCCGGCAATCGACAAGGGCCAGATCGAGGGCGGCTTCGTGCAGGGCATGGGCTGGCTGACCACGGAGGAGCTGGTCTGGGACGAGAAGGGCCGGCTGCGCACCCATTCGCCCTCGACCTACAAGATCCCCGTCGCGTCCGACCGGCCGCGCATCTTCAACGTCGCGCTGCTGGAGGACGCGCCCAATCGCGAGCCGACCATCCACCGCTCCAAGGCGGTCGGCGAACCGCCGCTGATGCTGGCGATCAGCGTGCTGCACGCGCTCTCCGACGCGGTGGCGAGTGTCGGCGACCACCGGTTCTGCCCGCGGCTCGACGCACCGGCGACGCCCGAGCGCGTGCTGGCGGCGGTCGAGCGGGTCAGGGTCTTGGCGGAGGGCTCGGCATGATGGGGGAAGTGTGCGCCAGGCATTCCTCTGCTGCCAAACACGCAGAGCAGCGTTTGACCGGTCTCATCGAAACGCGGGAGCCCTCTCCCGGAACGGTGGAGGGTTGGGAGGGGGCGGCGCCGAGGCCGGCTGACCTCGCTCAGGCCCCCTCTCCATCTCTCCCCCGTTCCGGGAGAGAGAGCCTCTCGCGGCTCCCGCACCTGTCATGCGGAGGCCCCGGATGACGGCCACCGATTTCCTCGCCGCGAACCTCGAAGAAGGCGCCGTCATCGTCCGCATCGCCGCGGCGGAAGGCTCGACCCCGCGCGAGGCGGGCGCGACGATGGTCGTCACCCGCGGCGGCAGCGCCGGGACGATCGGCGGCGGCCAGCTCGAACTGCATTGCATCGATTTCGCGCGCGGCCTGCTCGCGGAAGGCGCCTCGGCCTCGCCCCAGCTGCTCGACATCCCGCTCGGTCCGCAGATGGGCCAGTGCTGCGGCGGCCGGGTGCGCGTCGCGCTGGCGCTCGCCGATGCGGTCGCCCTGGCGGCGCTGCGGGCGCAGGAAGCGGGCGCGCGCGCCGCCCGCCCCGGCGTGATGGTGTTCGGCGCCGGCCATACCGGGCTGGCCCTGGCCCGCAGCCTCGCCTTGCTGCCGATGGCGGTGACGCTGGTGGACGACCGTGCCGGCCTGTTCGGCGACGTCCCCGCCGGCATCGCCTGCCTGCGGCTCGACGATCCGGAGGCAGCGCTCGCGGCCGCACCCGCCGGCACGGGTTTCGTGGTGATGACCCACAGCCACGCGCTTGACTACCGGCTGACCGAGGCCGCCCTGGTGCGCGGCGATGCGGCCTATGTCGGCATGATCGGCTCGGCCACCAAGCGCGCCCGCTTCGCCGCCAGCTTCCGCCGCCGCCACCCGCAGAGCCCGGCGCTGGCCGCCCTCACCTGCCCGATCGGCGGATCGGATGTGCATGACAAGCGTCCCGAGGTCATCGCGGCCTTGACGGCGGCCGATCTGGTGCGGTCCTTGCTTGGATCGGGAGCGGCCCTCGCGGGGAGGCACGCCGCCACGGCACCGGGGAAACGAGCGCGCCATGTCGCAGCCGCCTGACGCAACCGTCGGCATGCGCCTGTCGCTCTCGCACGTCTCGAAGAGCTTCCCCGGCGTGCGCGCCAATGACGATGTCAGCCTGGCGGTGCGCCCCGGCGAAATCCACGCCCTGCTCGGGGAGAACGGCGCCGGCAAGTCGACGCTGGTAAAAATCATCTACGGCGTCCAGCAGGCCGATTCCGGCGAGATCCGCTTCGACGGCAGGCCGGTCGAGATCGCCTCGCCCAAGGCGGCGCGCCGGCTCGGCATCGGCATGGTCTTCCAGCATTTCTCGCTGTTCGACGGCATGACCGTGCTGGAGAATATCGCGCTCGGCCTCGACGAGACGGTGCCGCGCGACGTGCTGGAAGCGCGCATCCGCGCGGTGCTCGACAGCTATTCCCTGCCGCTCGATCCCAACCGCGCCGTGCACACGCTCTCCGTCGGCGAGCGCCAGCGCATCGAGATCGTCCGCTGCCTGCTGCAGGACCCGAAGCTGCTGATCATGGACGAGCCGACCTCGGTGCTGACGCCGCAGGAGGTCGAGCGCCTGTTCGAGACGCTGCGGCGGATCGCGACGCAAGGCTGCTCGATCCTCTATATCAGCCACAAGCTCGACGAGATCCGCGCGCTCTGCGAGAGCGCCACCATCCTGCGCGGCGGCAAGGTGGTCGCGACCTGCGATCCGCGCGCCGAGACGACGCGGCGCATGGCCGAGCTGATGATCGGCGCCGAGCTCAAGAGCATCGAGCGACCGGCCGGCGAGAGGCGCGGCGGCGCGTTGCGCCTCGCCGTAGACGGGCTCGACATGCCGGGCGAACCGCCCTTCGGCACCAGCCTGAAGAACGTCTCCTTCTCCGTGCACGCCGGCGAGATCCTCGGGATCGCGGGCGTCGCCGGCAACGGCCAGGCCGAGCTGCTGCTGGCGCTCTCGGGCGAGCATCGCGCCGCCAGCGACGACGCGATCCGCCTCGACGGGCGCCCGCTCGGGCTGGCGGATGCCGGCACGCGCCGGGCGGCAGGGCTCGCCTGCGTCCCCGAGGAGCGCAACGGCCATGCCGCCGTGCCGGGCTTCACCTTGGCCGAGAACGCGCTGCTGACGGCGCGCCACCGGCTGCCGCTGACCCGTTCGGGCCTGGTGCGCGGCGGCGCCGTCGCCCGCTTCGCGCGCGAGGTGATCGCACGCTTCGACGTGCGCACCACCGGCCCCGAAGCGCTGGCCGGCTCGCTTTCCGGCGGCAACCTGCAGAAATTCATCATGGGCCGCGAGATCGGCCAGACCCCGGAGGTCCTCGTCGTCGCCCAGCCGACCTGGGGCGTCGACGCGGGTGCAGCCGCCGCGATCCGGCAGGCGCTGGTCGATCTGGCGGCGCGGGGCTCGGCCATCGTGGTGATCTCGCAGGATCTCGACGAGTTGCTGGAGCTGGCCGACCGGCTCTGCGTCATCAACGAGGGGCGGCTGTCGCCGGCGCGGCCGGTCGCCGGCCTCGCGCTCGAGGAGATCGGCCTGCTGATGGGCGGCATCCACGGCGAGAGTCCGGCGGAGCCTGCCCATGCTTGAACTGAGGCCCCGGCGCGCGCCGAGCCGGATCATGACCTATCTCAGCCCGCTGATCGCGATCGCAGCGACCATGGCGACCGGCACGCTGGTGTTCGGCGCGCTCGGCTATGACGGGCTGCGCGCCGTCGAGGCGATCTTCCTGACCCCGCTGCTCGAGCCGCAGCGCTGGCCCGATCTCGGGGTCAAGGCCGCCCCGCTGATCGTCATCGCGCTCGGGCTGGCGATCGGCTTCCGTGCCAATGTCTGGAACATCGGCGCCGAGGGGCAATACGTGATGGGCGCCATCGCCGGCACCGGCATCGCGCTGCTGACGCACGATCTCACCGGCTGGTGGATCCTGCCCTGCATGCTCCTGGCCGGCATCGTCGGCGGGGCCGCCTGGGCCGTGCTGCCGGCCTTGCTCAAGGTGCGGTTGCAGGTCAGCGAGATCCTGACCAGCCTGATGCTGACCTATGTCGCGGTGCAGGTGCTGTATTATCTCGTGCGCGGCCCTTGGAAGGACCCGGACGGCTTCAATTTCCCCCAGACCAGGATGTTCAGCGCCGACCAGACCCTGCCGGCGATCGCCGAGGGCTCGCTGGTGCATCTCGGCGTCCCGGCCGCGCTGCTGCTGGCGCTCTGCGCCTGGTTCCTGCTCTCGCGCAGCGTCGCGGGCTATGCGGTCGAGGTCGTGGGCCGCGCGCCTGCCGCCGCACGCCATGGCGGCTTCGACGCCGGGCGGATCACCTGGGCCACCATGCTCGCCAGCGGCGGGCTGGCGGGGCTTGCCGGCATCGTCGAGGCGACCGGCCCCTTCGGCCAGCTCACCCCGCAATTCCCGGTCGGCTACGGTTTCACCGCGATCATCGTCGCCTTCATGGGGCGGCTCTCGCCGCCCGGCATCGTCTTCGGCGCGCTGGTGCTGGCGGTGACCTATGTCGGCGGCGAGATCGCCCAGAGCACGGTGCGCCTGCCGGCGGCGGCGGCCGGCATGTTCCAGGCTATGCTGCTGTTCTTCCTACTGGCGACCGACGTTCTGGTGCGCTACCGGCCCGTGCTGCGGCGGAGGGGCTGAGATGAGCGCCGTCGTCCTTGTCTCGATCCTGATGACCATTGCGGCGGCGGCGACGCCGCTGCTGCTCGCCGGCCTCGGCGAGCTGGTGGCCGAGAAGTCCGGCGTGCTCAATCTCGGCGTCGAGGGCATGATGCTCTGCGGCGCGGTCGCCGGCTTCGCGGTGGCGTGGTCGACCGGCAGCGTGCCGGCGGGCTTCGCCGCGGCGGCGCTGGCCGGCATCGCGGCGGCGATGATCTTCGCCCTGCTCAGCCTCGGCCTCGGCGCGAACCAGGTGGCCACCGGGCTTGCCCTGACGATCTTCGGCATCGGCGCCTCCTCGCTGTTCGGCGCCGGCTTCGTCGGCAAGACGATCACGCGGCTGGGCCCGCTCTTCCCGGCCGACTACGCCACGCATCCCTGGCTGCGCCTCGCCTTCGGCCACGACGCCATGGTCTATCTCGCGCTCGGGCTCACCGCGGCGGTCGGGCTGTTCCTGACGCGGACGCGGGCCGGGCTGATCCTGCGCGCGGTCGGCGAGAACGCCGAGTCGGCGCATGCGATCGGCTATCGCGTGCTGGCGATCCGGACGGCCGCGACCGGCTTCGGCGGTGCGCTAGCCGGGCTTGGCGGCGCCTATTTCTCGCTGGCGCTGACGCCGATGTGGGCCGACCGGCTGACCGCCGGGCGCGGCTGGATCGCGGTGGCGCTGGTCGTCTTCGCCGCCTGGAAGCCGGGCCGGCTGCTGATCGGCGCCTATCTCTTCGGCGCGGTCGCGACCTTCGAGCTGCAGGCCAAGGCCGCGGGCTGGAGCTTCCTGGCGCCCGAGGTGCTGGCGATGACGCCCTATCTTGCGACGATCGCCGTTCTGACGATGATGTCGCTCGGTCGCGGCAGTGCCGGGCGCAACACGCCCGCCTGCCTCGGAAAACCCTTTCCGGCTTCGTGAGCGTGACGAAGCCTCAACCCCTGACGGAAAGCCAGACCATGTCGAGCATCATCAGCCGCCGCACCCTGCTCGCGGGCGCCGCCGCGACCTCCGCCCTGCCGATCCTCGGCGCCCGGGCCCAGTCGCCCTTCGGCGTCGGCTTCATCTATGTCGGCCCGGTCGGCGACCATGGCTGGACCTGGACGCACGACCAGGGCCGCAAGGCGCTGGAGGCCGAATACGGCGACAAGATCAAGACCAGCTTCATCGAGAACGTCGCCGAGGGGCCGGACGCGGTGCGCGCCATCCGCCAGCTCGCCCAGGCCGGCAACCAGCTGATCTTCGCCACCTCCTTCGGCTTCATGAACCCGACCATCCAGGTCGCGAAGCAGTTCCCGAAGATCAATTTCGAACACGCCACCGGCTATCAGCGCGCCGCAAACGTCGCGACCTACAATGCCCGCTTCTACGAGGGCCGCGCCGTGATCGGCACCATCGCCGGCCACATGTCGAAGGCCGGCCAGGCCGGCTATATCGCCTCCTTCCCGATTCCCGAGGTGGTGATGGGCATCAACGCCTTCCATCTCGCCGCGAAGAAGGTGAACCCGAACTTCAAGACCAAGGTGATCTGGGCCTCGACCTGGTACGACCCGGCCAAGGAGGCCGACGCCGCCAAGGCGCTGATCGACCAGGGCTGCGACGTGATCAGCCAGCACACCGACAGCCCGGCCGCCCTGCAGGCCGCCGAGCAGCGCGGCGTGTTCGCCTTCGGCCAGGCCTCCGACATGAAGGCCTTCGCGCCCAAGGCGCATCTCTCGGCGATCGTCGACGACTGGTCGGGCTACTACATCCGCCGCGTCAAGGAGGCGATGGACGGCAGCTGGAAGAGCGGCGACGTCTGGGGCGGCATCAAGGACGGCATGGTCAAGCTCGCGCCCTATAATGACGCCGTGACGCCGGAGGCCCGCGCCGCCGCCGACGCGCTGCAGAAGGGCATCGTCGCGGGCACGATCCATCCCTTCACCGGCGAGCTCAAGGACCAGAAGGGCACGCTGCGCCTCAAGGCCGGCGAGACCGCTTCCGACGAGATGCTGTCCAAGATGGACTGGTACGTCGACGGCGTGCAGGCCTGACCGGCCGACAGGCGTCCCGCGCCAGGCGGGACGCCTCCCCTGCCAGCGGCCTCGACGCCCGGCGGACGCGATCGGCTGCGATCAGGCACTTGCAGATGTTTTAAGCTTGAAACAATATGGAGGCGAGGTTGCAGAGACGGGACGGGGAACCCGCCTGCGACCGCTCCTCGAAGGTCCCGGGAGGACATCCGACATGACCCTGAAATTCGCTCTGTCGCTCGGTGCCGGCGCGCTGGCTCTCGGCCTCTCCGCGGCCCAGGCCCAGGAACCGCTGAAGATCGGCGTGGTCAGCGTGCTCACCGGCCCGGCCGCCGCACTCGGCCAGCAGGTCCGCGACGGCTTCCAGCTCGCGATCGACCAGAACGGCGGCAAGCTCGGCGGCGTGCCGGTGCAGGTCACCGTGATCGACGACGAACTCAAGCCGGACGTTGCGGTCGGCAAGGTCCGCAGCTTCGTCGACGGCGGCAAGGTCGACTTCGTCGTCGGCCCGGTCTTCTCCAACATCCTCGGCGCCATCGCCAAGCCGGTGCTGGATTCGGGCGCGATCCTGATCAGCCCAAATGCCGGCCCCTCGACCATGGCGGGCAAGGGCTGCCACCAGAACTTCTTCGTCACCTCCTACCAGAACGACCAGGTGCACGAGGTCCTCGGCAAATACGCGCAGGACCAGAACTTCAAGAAGGCCTACATCATCGCGCCGAACTACCAGGCGGGTAAGGACTCGCTGGCCGGCTTCAAGCGCTACTTCAAGGGCGAGATCGTCGACGAGGTCTATGTCCCGCTGACCTCGCTCGACTTCTCGGCCGAGCTCGCCAAGATCGCCTCGGCGAAGCCCGACGTGGTCTTCGCCTTCCTGCCCGGCGGGCTGGGCGTCAACTTCGTCAAGCAGTGGTCGCAGGCCGGTCTCACGGGCAAGGTGCCATTCCTCTCCGCCTTCACCGTCGACGAATCGACGCTGCCGGCTCAGCAGGACGCCGCTGTCGGCCTCTATGGCGGCATGACCTGGGCGCCCAACATGGACAACCCGCAGACGAAGAAGTTCGTCGCGGCCTATGAGGCGGCCTACAAGATCGTGCCAGGCTCCTATGCCCAGCAGGCCTATGACGCGGCGCAGCTGATCGATTCCGCGGTGAAGGCCGCCGGCGGCACCGCCGACAAGGACAAGCTGCGCGCCGCGATCAAGAAGGCCGACTTCACCTCGCTGCGCGGCAAGTTCAAATTCAACACCAACGGCTACCCGATCCAGGACTTCTACCTCGTCAAGGCGGCCAAGCGCGCCGACGGTAAGTTCCAGACCGAGATCGTGCAGAAGGTGTTCGAGGACTATGCCGACCCGCACGCCAAGGACTGCGCGCTGAAGTGACGGCGCGGCGGCACGCCGTGCCGCCTCCCCGGGCCCTGCCAGCCGGCGGCCCGGGGATCGTCCGAGCCGCCTCTGCACGGGCCCTGCCCGGGCACGACGTCTTGCGCCCTCCCCCGACGCCAGGACACCGATGACCACAGGCCTCCTCCTCGTCCAGATTCTCAACGGGCTCCAGCTCGGAATCCTGCTCTTCCTGGTCGCGGCCGGGCTGACGCTGGTCTTCGGGGTGATGGACTTCATCAACCTCGCCCATGGCGTGCAGTACATGCTGGGCGCCTATCTCGCGGTGACCTTCGTCTCGCTGACCGGCAGCTTCGCGCTCGGGCTGGTGCTGGCGCTGGCGGCGGCGCTCGTCTTCGGGCTGGTGCTGGAGTTCCTGGTCTTCCGGCATCTCTACGACCGCGACCATCTCGACCAGGTTCTGGCGACCTTCGGGCTGATCCTGCTGCTCAACCAGGGGGTCAAGATGATCTGGGGGGCGGCGCCGCTCTCGGTGCCGATCCCGGAGCTGCTTTCGGGCAATGTCCGGCTGCTCGACGGTATCCTCTACCCGACCTACCGCTTCGCCCTGATCGGCGCGGGGCTCGCGGTCGCCGGCCTGCTCTGGTTCGTGGTCGAGCGCACCCGCACCGGCATGCTGCTGCGCGCCGGCGCCTCCAACGCGCCGATGGTGTCGGCGCTCGGCGTCGATATCCGCCGGCTGTTCATGGTGGTCTTCGCCTTCGGCACCATGCTGGCGGGCTTCGCCGGGGCGATGGCGGCGCCGATCCTCTCGGTCGAGCCCGGCATGGGCGACACGGTGCTGATCCTCGCCTTCGTGGTGATCGTGATCGGCGGCATCGGCTCGATCCGCGGCGCCTTCGTCGCGGCGCTGATCGTCGGGCTGGTCGACACGCTCGGCCGCTCCTTCATGAACGACCTGCTGCGCTTCTTCATGAGCGCTCCCTCGGCGCGGGCGACCGGCGCGGCGCTCTCCTCCATGCTGATCTACCTGCTGATGGCGGTGGTGCTGTTCCTGCGGCCGGACGGGCTGCTGCCGGCAAGGGGGCGCTCGTGAGCGGCGCGCCTGCCCTGGCGACCGAAGGCCGCAGCGGCGGCGAGCGGCGCAAGCTGCTGCTGCCGGCCGTCATCTTCCTGCTGCTGGCGCTGGCGCCGCTCGCCGTCCATCTCGGCATGCCCGCCTCCTGGCTGCCGCTGCTGACGCGCGCGCTGATCTTCGCGATCGCGGCCCTGTCGCTCGACTTGATCCTCGGCGTCGGCGGGCTGGTCTCGTTCGGCCACGCCGCCTTCCTCGGCATCGGCGCCTATGCCACCGGCATCATGATCACCGAGGGGCGCTCCGAGACGCTGCTGATCCTGCCGGTGGTGCTGCTGGCCTGCGCCGTGTTCGGCGCAGTGACCGGCGCGGTCTGCCTGCGCACGCGCGGCGTCGCCTTCATCATGATCACGCTCGCCTTCGGCCAGATGGTCTACTTCCTGGCGCAGGCGCTCTCGGCCTATGGCGGCGATGACGGGCTGACCCTCTACGAGCGCTCGACCCTGCTCGGCATCGACCTGTTCGCCAGCCGCAGCAGCTTCTTCTACACCGTGCTGGCGAGCCTGGCGGGCTGCTACCTGCTGGTGCGGGCGATCGTCGCCTCGCGCTTCGGGCGGGTGCTGCGTGCCGCGCGCGAGAACCCGACGCGCGTCTCGGTCACCGGTTTCGATGTCGATCGCGTCCGGCTGATCGCCTATGTGCTCAGCGGCATGATCGCCGGCCTCGCCGGCTTCTTCCTCGCCAACCACACCGAGTTCGTCAGCCCGGCCTTCATCTCCTGGCAGCGCTCGGGCGAGTTGATCTTCATGACCGTGCTCGGCGGCGTTGGCTCGCTGCACGGGGCGATCATCGGGGCGATCGCCTATCTGATCGCCGAGGACGCGCTGTCGCATCTCACCGAGCACTGGCGGGTGATCTTCGGGCCGCAGATCGTGCTGTTCGTGCTGTTCACCCGCGGCGGCATCGTCGGCATGCTCAAGCGCGCGGGAGGCGGACGATGAGCGAACCCGTCCTCGTCCTCGACGGCCTGCGCAAGGCTTTCGGCGCGCTCAAGGTCACCGATGGCGTCGATCTCGCCCTGCGGCCGGGCGAGCTGCACGCGCTGATCGGCCCCAACGGCGCCGGCAAGACCACGCTGGTCCACCAGATCTCCGGCATGCTCAAACCGGATGCGGGCACGATCCGCTTCCGCGGGCAGGACGTCACCGGGCTCGACGCCAAGGCGCGCGCCCGGCGCGGGCTGGCGCGCACCTTCCAGATCACCTCGACCATCGCCTCGCTCTCGGCGCTGGAGAACGTCGCACTCGGCGTGCAGGCGCGCGCCGCGCATCCGCTCGCGCTGTTCCGCGACGCGGCCTCGGACGAGAGCCTGAACCGCCCGGCGCGCGAGGCGCTCGCGGCGGTCGGCCTCGCCGACCGGGCCCACATCGCCGCCGGAAGCCTCTCGCATGGCGAGAAGCGCGCGCTGGAACTCGCCATGGCGCTGGCGCTCGAGCCGGCCGCGATCCTGCTCGACGAGCCGCTGGCCGGCGTCGGCAAGGAGGAAGGCGAGCGACTGATCGCGCTGCTCGCCAGCCTGAAGGGCCGCTATGCGATGCTGCTGGTGGAGCACGACATGGAGGCGGTCTTCGCCCTGGCCGACAGCGTCAGCGTGCTGGTCTACGGCCGCGTCATCGCCTCGGGCGCCCCGGCCGCCGTCCGCGCCGATCCGGCCGTGCGCGAGGCCTATCTCGGCGAGGAGGGTTGAGATGCGCGCCCGCCTCGTCTTCGAGCCTGTACGCGCCGCCACCGGACGCCGCCCGCGCCTTAGCCTATGCGTCCCGCCGGAGAGCGCCATGCCGAGGAGCGCGCCATGCTGACCGTCGAGAACCTCGATGCCGGCTATGGCGAGGCGCAGATCCTGTTCGGGCTGGATCTGTCCGTCGCCGCCGGCGAGGTGGTGACGCTGCTCGGCCGCAACGGCATGGGCAAGACCACCACCATCCGCGCGATCATGGGGCTGATCCCGCCGCGCGCCGGCCGCGTCAGCTTCGCGGGCGTCGATCTGACCGGCAGCGCGCCCTTCCGGCTGGCGCAGGCCGGGATCGGGCTGGTGCCGGAAGGAAGGCAGATCTTCCCGACGCTCTCGGTGGAGGAAAACCTGATCGCCACCGCCGCCAGCCGCTTCGGCAAGCCGCGCTGGACGCTCGAGCGGGTCTACGCCTTCCTGCCGCGGCTGAAGGAGCGGCGCGGCAATCGCGGCAACCAGCTCTCGGGCGGCGAGCAGCAGATGCTGGCGATCGGCCGGGCGCTGATGACCAATCCCAAGCTCGTCATCCTCGACGAGGCGACCGAGGGGCTGGCGCCGATCATCCGCCAGGAGATCTGGTCCTGCCTCGCCGCGCTCAAGGCGGAGGGCGAGTCGATCCTGGTGATCGACAAGAACGTCGACGCGCTGGCGCGGATCGCCGACCGGCACCTCGTGCTGGAGAAAGGGCGCATCGTCTGGCGCGGCAGCAGCGACGACCTGCGGGCCGATGCGGCGGTCAAGGACCGCTTCCTGCACCTGTGAGACCTGAGAGGGAGACCATCATGAAGCCGCTGACCGCCGGCGTAACCCGGGCCAATGAGGGCCTCGACGCGATTTCCTGGAACATCCTCGGCCAGATCTATGTGCCGAAGATGCTGAGCGAGGACAGCTTCGCCTGGCACGCCACCTTCCCGCCCGGCACCTTCGTGCCGCCGCATATCCATCCGACGCAGGACGAGTTCGTCTACATGCTGGAGGGCCGCCTCGACGTGGTGCTGGACGGGCAGGAATCGCATGCGCTCGCCGGCGATCTGGTGCGGCTGCCGCGCAATGTCCCGCATGGGCTGTTCAACAAGAGCGAGGCGCCGGTGAAGTGCCTGTTCTGGGTCGCGCCCACGGGACGGCTCTACGACCTGTTCTGGGCGCTGCACTCGATGAAGGAGCAGATCCCGTCCGAGGTCGTGGCGATCTCGGCCCGCCACGAGGTCGATTTCCTGCCGCCGCCGCCCGAGGCGGAGTGAGCCACGGGCCGCCTCGCGGCCCAACCGGACGCCCCCCCGCCGCCGCGCCCTCACCGGCGGGCGGCGTCGGCCTTCGTGGCGCCGGTCTTGCCGGCATAGGTCTTCACGATCATCTCGCGCTTGGCGTAGCCGAGCACCCGCTCGACATCGTCGAAGCCGTTCGGCGCCAGCGCCTCGACCGCATCGATGACACGCTCGGGGCCGCCGATGCGGTTCATCGCGACGATCTCGGCGGTGGCGGGCAGGCGCTTCGCCTCATAGGCCTGCAGCGCATGGCGCGGATGCTCGGCCGTGACCAGAAGGTCGGCGAGGCAACGCGCGTCGAGGATCGCCTGCGAGGCGCCGTTGGAGCCGACCGGGTACATCGGATGGGCGGCGTCGCCGAGCAGGCTGACACGGCCATGGGTCCAGCGCGGCAGCGGATCGCGGTCGCACATCGGATAGTCCCAGAAGCCCGGTGTCGCCCGGATCATCGCCATGATGTCGACGCCCGGCACGGTGAAGCGCCGCGCGAAGGGCAGCACGTCCTCGAGCCGGCCTGGCTTCGACCAGGCCTCCTTCGGCGGCGGCTTCGCCGGGTCGCCGGTGCGGATGTTGACGACCCAGTTGGTCAGCCGCGTGCCCGGCGTCGCGCCGGCCCCGATCGGATAGAGCACGAGCTTGCCGGCCATGCCGCCGGCGACGATCATGCTCTGCCCGTCGAGGAAGACCGGCCAGTCGAGCGCGCCGCGCCACATCTGCACGCCGTTCCAGCAGGGCGGGCCCTGGTCCGGGAAGTAATGCGCGCGCACGGCGGAATGGATGCCGTCGGCGCCGATCAGGATGTCGCCCCTCACCGTCTCGCCGCTCTCGCCGAAGCGGGTATCGGCGAAATGGGCGGTGACGCCGCCCTCGTCCTGGAAGAAGCCCTGCAGGCGCCGGCCGGTGCGGATCGCATCCTCGCCGAGGCGCGCGGCGACCGCGTCGTGGATCACGCCTTGCAAACGGCCGCGATGGATCGAGAACTGCGGCACCTTGGCGCCGGCATGCAGGCCGCGCGGCTCGCGCCAGACCTCCTGGCCGAAGCGGTTGAGATAACGCAGCTCGCGCGTGCGGATCGCGACCGCATCGAGAGCCGGCAGCAGGCCGAGCTCGGCCAGCTCGCCGATGGCGTGCGGCAGCGTGTTGATGCCGACGCCGACCTCGCGGATCTCGCCGGACTGCTCGTAGACCGTGGCGCCGATGCCCCTGGCGTGCAGCATGAGCGCGAGCGTGAGCCCGCCGATGCCGCCGCCGACGATGATGACCTTCATGACAGACCGTTCCCGCTTATTTATTTCAAGCTTCAAATATTATTCGGGAGCTTGTCAATCGGCGGCGCCGCGGCGCCCTCATACGGCCGCCCCTGCCGCCGCCTCGCATTTTCCGGCGTTTTCGGCCGGAACGAAGGCAGTTTCTGTGCGTATCTTTCGCCGACACCGTCGATTTCCGGATAGTCGTCATGCGAAATGGTGTCTTGTGTGGCTCATGACGACGATTCGCGGAGCGTTCATGCGCCATTGCGGCCTGCCCACGCTCATTCACGTCCACCACAGGTCCAGGAGGATTCCATGACCAAGAACGAACTGATCGCCGCCATCGCCGACGAGACCGGCAAGTCCAAGGCGGACGTCTCGGCGGTGCTGGCGTCCATGGCCGGCGTCGTCACCAAGGCGCTCAAGGACGGCGGCGACGTCACGCTGGGCGGCATCGGCAAGCTCGCCGCGGCCAAGCGCGAGGCCCGCGAGGCCCGCAACCCGGCCACCGGCGCGATGATCAAGGTTCCGGCCAAGACGGTGGTGAAGTTCAAGGTCACCAAGGACCTCGCCGAGGCCGTGGCCTGATTCCGGCAGGCGGCGGCCTCGTGCCGCCGCCGCTGCTTGACCCGCGCCGGCCATCGGCCACATTAGCGCGATGTTCCTGCGCCTCTTCACCGATCTGCGCGCGGCCGGGGTTCCGGTGACCCTGCGCGAGCATCTAGCCCTGCTCGAAGGCGTGCAGGCCGAGCTGGCGGGCTACCGCGTCGACGATTTCTATTATCTCGCCCGCACCTGCCTGGTGAAGGACGAGCGGCATCTCGACCGCTTCGACCGCGTCTTCGGCCAGGTGTTCAAGGGTGTCGAGACGCTCGGCGAGGCGCTGGACGCCGCCGAGATCCCCGAGGAATGGCTGCGCCGCCTCGCCGAGAAATACCTCACCGACGATGAGAAGGCCCAGCTCCAGGCGCTGGGCTGGGACAAGCTGCTCGACACGCTGAAGCAGCGCCTCGCCGAGCAGAAGGGCCGCCATCAGGGCGGCAGCAAGTGGATCGGTACCGCCGGCACCTCGCCTTACGGCGCCTATGGCTACAATCCCGAGGGAGTCCGCATCGGCCAGGACGGCAACCGCAATTTCCGCGCGGTGAAGGTCTGGGACCAGCGCGACTTCAAGGATTTCGACGACACGCGCGAGCTCGGCGTGCGCAATCTGCGCATCGCGCTGCGGCGGCTGCGCAAGTTCGCGCGCACCGGCGCCGCCGAGGAGCTCGATCTCGACCGCACCATCGCCGAGACGGCGCGGCAGGGCTATCTCGACGTGCAGCTGCGGCCCGAGCGGCGCAACGCCGTGAAGGTGCTGCTCTTTCTCGATGTCGGCGGCTCGATGGACTGGCATGTCGAGCTGGCCGAGGAGCTGTTCTCCGCCGCGCGCGCCGAGTTCAAGCATTTCGAGCATTTCTACTTCCACAACTGCCCCTATGAGCGGGTCTGGAAGGAGAACCGGCGCCGGCACGAGCAGCAGATCGCGACCTGGGACGTGCTGCGCACCTACCCGCCCGATTACCGCCTCGTCTTCGTCGGCGACGCCTCGATGAGCCCCTATGAGATCGCCATGCCGGGCGGCTCGGTCGAGCACTGGAACGAGGAGGCCGGCGAGGTCTGGCTGCGCCGGCTGATCGGGCATTTCCCGCGCTCGGTCTGGCTCAACCCGGTACAGCGGCATCTGTGGAGCTACACCCAGTCCATCCGCCAGATCGGCGGGCTGATGGAGGGACGCATGTTCCCGCTGACGCTGGACGGGCTCGACGGCGCGATGAAGGCGCTGGTGCGCTGACGGCCGATTTGCGCCGGGGGCACGATGCTGTAAGCCACGCGCATGCAGGACGACGACAGCCTCCCGCTCTCCTGGCGCCAGCGCCCCCGCCCGATCGGGCAGGAGATGGTCTACCGCCTCCATGACGGCGAGCTCGAGGTGGATTCCGGCCGCAAATCCTACCGGATCCGCCTGGCCGCGATCGAGCGGGTGCGCTTCTTCTACGCGCCCAGCAACGTCACATCGAACGCCTTCCGGACGCAGCTCACCCTGGCCGACCGGCGGACCGTGACCTTCGGCAACCTGTCCTGGCGTTCCATGACCGATGTCGAGCGCGACGATGCGCGCTATCACGCCTTCGTCAGCGGGCTCAGCGCCGCGATCGTGCGGGCGAACCCGCAGGTGCGCTTCGTCGCCGGGCGCAACCGCGTGTTCTGGCTGGCCTTAGCGATCGCAGGCGTGGCGGCGATGCTCATGTTGACCTGGTTCAGCGTCAGCGCCTTCCGGCAGGGCGCGACCGCGGCCGGCTGGCTCGGCATCGCCTTCGCGGCCCTCTCGGCCTGGCAGGTGATCCCGATGGTCAGGCTGAACCGGCCGCGCGAACTGGCGCCCGGCACGGTCCCGCCCGATCTGGTGCCCGGCGGCTGAGCGCCGCCGGCGGCGCTCAGCTCAGCGGACCACCAGCACCGAGCATTTCGCCCGGCGCACGATCGCCGAGGCGTTCGAGCCAATGACATAGGCCAGCATGCCCGGCTCGTGCGAGCCGAGCACCACGAGGTCGGCGCCGCTGGCATCGGCCTCGGCCAGCACCTCGCCATGCACCGAGCCGACCAGGACGCGCGCCGAGACGCGCTCGGCCGGCAGCTTCACCTTGGCGGCGATCTCGGCGAGCTTCGCCTCGGCATCGGCCTGCTGGCCGGCATCGAAATCGGCCGGGACGAACTCCATATAGGTCACCGGCACGAGCGAGCGGACATAGACCAGCCGGACCGTGCCCTCCGACATCGTCGCAAATTCCTCGGCGGCCCTGATGGCCGGCGCCGCCAGCTCGGCCTCGGCCAGATCGACCGGAACCAGAATCGACTTGTACATGCTCGTCTCCCCGCTTTGAGCGACTGATGCACCCTCGCGCCGCGCCGGCGCGGGGTCTTTGCGTTAGATCAACCGGCGCCGCGCATGCATGCCATGACGCAACGGAATTTGACGGCCGCCACCGCCGCGGCCGACAGTCCCAACGGCCCTCGCGACCGCGCTCCGGCCGACCCTGGACCCGCCGATGTCGAACGCCTCTCCCTCGCGACGGCCCGCCGGCCTGCTCGCTTCGCCGACCAGCTTCCTGATGGTGCTGGCCTTCGTCAACTGGTTCGGCTTCGCCAGCTGGAGCGCGCTGATCAACAACTTCGCCAAGGAGGCCGCCGGCTTCACCGGCCAGGACATCGGCGTGCTGCAATCGGTGCGCGAGATTCCCGGTTTCCTGGCCTTCACCGCGATCATCCTGTTCTGGATCATGCGCGAGCAGGTCCTGGCCTATCTCAGCCTGCTGACGCTCGGCATCGGTATCGCGCTGACCGGCTTCTTCCCGAGCCTGGGCGGCCTGCTGCTGACCACGACGATCATGTCGATCGGCTTCCACTATTACGAGACGGCCCAGCAGTCGCTGCAGCTGCAGCTTCTACCGAAAGCCGAGGCGCCGCGCCTGCTCGGCCGGATCGCCGGCGCCTCGGCCGTGGCCCAGCTCTCGGCCTTCGGCGGCATCGCGCTGATCTGGACGATCTGGCAGCCGGCCTATGAGACGGTGTTCCTCGGCGCCGGCCTTGTCACCATGGTGCTGATCCTGGTCGCCATGGCGCTGTTCCCGCGCTTCCAGGGCACGGTGCCGCAGAACAAGGGCTTCGTGCTGCGCAAGCGCTACTGGCTCTATTACGCGCTGACCTTCATGTCCGGCGCCCGGCGCCAGATATTCATGGCCTTCGGCGGCTTTCTGCTGGTCGAGCGCTTCGGCTACGACGTCGCCGCCACCGCGACGCTGTTCCTCGTCACCTATGGCATCAACACCGTGGCCGGCCCGATGCTCGGCAGCCTGGTCGGGCGCATCGGCGAGCGCGCCACGATCCAGCTCGAGAACCTGTCGCTGGTCGCGGTCTTCATCGGCTACGCGCTGGCGAGCCATGGCGTGTTCGGCGCGCGGGGCGCGACGGTCGCCGGCGCGCTCTTCGTGGTCGACGGCGTGTTCTTCACGCTCGTCCTGGCGCAGCGCACCTATTTCCAGAAGATCGCCGACCCGGCCGACATCGCGCCCACCTCGGCGGTGGCGTTCACCATCAACCACATCGCCGCGGTCTTCCTGCCGATCACCTTCGGGCTGATCTGGATCCGCGATCCGGCGATCGTCTTCTATATCGGCGCGGCGGTGGCGACGGTCTCGCTCGGCCTGTCGCTGCTGGTGCCCCGCCATCCCGAGGTGGGACGCGAGACCACGCTTAAGCCGCGGGCCGAGGGCGGCTGAGCGCCGGGGCTCAGCCCTGGCGCTCGGGCGTGCGGACCACGAGGCCGTCGAGATCGTCGCGGACGCGGATCTGGCAGGAGAGCCGCGAGGTCGGGCGGACATCATAGGCGAAGTCCAGCATGTCCTCCTCCATCGGCTCGGGCCCGCCGACCGCCTCGGCCCAGGCGTCGTCGACATAGACATGGCAGGTGGCGCAGGCGCAGGCGCCGCCGCATTCGGCCTCGACGCCCGGCACGCCGTTGCGGATGGCGACCTCCATCACGGTCGCGCCGGTTTCGCCCTCGACGGTGCGTGCGGTGCCCTGCGCATCGATGAAGGTGATCTTGGCCATGCTCGACTCCGGCCCGCCGCCGGCGGGTTCGCTGCTGTCAGGGCCTGGCGGAGACGGGCTCGCGATCGCGAACCGCGGCGCCTCGCGCGTCGGCCGGGAGGAACGGCCCTCGGGGGAACCCGCGGCCGCCCTGTCTCTAGAGGATTTCCAAGGGCTGCGAAACGGCCCTGTGACGGGCCGGTTTCAGGCGGCGAGATCGAGCCTGGCGATCACGGCCCGGGCCTCGGCCGCCGCCAGCGCCAGCGCGTCCATGCGGTTTTCCAGCTTGGCGCAGGGCGGCAGCGCCAGCTGCTGCTCGACCAGATCGGCGGCCTCGGCCACCTGCCACGCACCGATGGCGCGCGCCGCGCCCTTCAGCGTGTGGGCGGCGTCGCGCCGTGCCGCCGGATCCTCGGCGCTGTGGATGGTGCGCAGGTGCCGCACGCATTGCTGGGCGAAGAGGCCGAGGAGCTCGCGCTCCAGCGCGAGGTCGCCGCCGGTCTGGCGCGACAGGTGCTCGGTGTCGATGGCTGACTGGGACATGTCGGATCACTCGATTTCGGGGCGCGCGAGCGCTCTCCCGCCGCGGTAGCGCAATCTCTCAGCAAGCGCTTTTATGGTGAACGAGGCGTTAACGACGTTTGTGAATCCCGCCGGCAATCGGGTTTCCATCCCTCACTGCCTCAACTACCCTTCAACCGAGTAAACGATGGGCGTCTTGTCCCCGCACGCTTTCCGGCCCAGTTTGCCGGAGGGTGACGGGCACGCGATGCGCGACCCCGTCGTCAGTAGCGTAGCGAGGCGGCATTCATGACCCGGCAAACCAAGCTCCAGGATCCGACCGAAGCGGCGATGTCGGCGATCGAGGAGGCCCTGAAGCTGGACCAGCCGCAGGGCGAGCGTCCGGCGGGCTCCGATGGCGGCAAGCTGCCCGGCGCCGGCGACCTCAAGCTCGAACTGCCGAGGGTGGAATCCGCCCCCGCCCTGCCCGCCGCCCCGCCGGCGGCTCCCGCCGCTTCCGCAGCCGCCCAGCCGGAGAGCGCCCAGCCGGCCCCGCGCGCCCGGCCGGCCATCGCGCCCGACACCAGCCGCGTCGCCAATGACGACCGCCGCGATTCCAGCTCGCTCGTCCAGGCCTTCTCCGCCCGCCCGTCCGCTCGCCCCTACGTCTTCGCCGCGCTCGCCGCCGTCGCCTGGCTGGGCGCGTCCGCCTTCGCGCTCGTCAGCCGCTACGGCTCCTTCACCGACGGCCTGCCGCCGACGCTGGCCGCCTGGGGCGCCGGCGAGTGGATCCTGATGGCGCTCGCCATCGGCGCGCCCATCGTCTTCTTCTTCGTCCTCGCCGCGCTCTACCGTCGCACCCAGGAGATGCGCCTGGTCTCGCGCGCCATGACCGAGGTCGCGCTCCGCCTGGCCGAGCCCGAGGTGGTGGCCGGCGATTCCGTGCTGTCGCTGAGCCAGACCATCCGCCGCGAGGTCGCCGCCATGGGCGACGGCATCGAGCGCGCGGTCGCCCGCGCCGGCGAGCTGGAGACCATCGTGCGCGGCGAGATCGCCACGCTGGAGCGCGCCTATGCCGACAACGAGATCCGGCTGCGTGCCCTGATCGACGAACTGGTGACGCAGCGCGAATCCGTGGTCGGCAATGCCGAGCGCGTGAAGTTCGCCATCAGCGGCGCCCACGAGACCATCAGCAAGAACCTCGAGACCGCCAGCCGCTCGATCTCGGAGGCGGTGTCGCAGGCCGGCGAGCGCGTGACCTCCACCCTCACCGAGAAGGGCGACCAGATCACCATCGCGCTGGGCCGGGCCGGCGAGCGCATGGTCGACGAGATCGGCGGGCGCGGCAACGAGCTGGTCGAGCGCCTGCAGATCACCTCCGGCGAGGTCGGCACCAAGCTCACCACGGCCAGCGAGAGCGTCGCGGCGCTGATCGACAGCCGCGTGCAGGACATTTCCTCCTCGCTCGAGCGCACCGGCGCCGTGCTGACCGAGGGCCTGACCGCCGGCGCCCGCGACGTCACCCGCGCCATCAGCGAGACCGGCTCGCAGGTCGCGGAATCGCTGGCCAGCCGCGCCGAGACCGTTAACGAGACGCTGCGCAGCACCGGCGAGACACTCGCCCAGGAGATTTCGCAGCGCGGCACGCTGGTCGCCGAGCGCTTCGAGCAGAGCGGCAACAGCCTGGCCGAGCTGATCGAGCGCCAGAGCGGCGACCTGACCCGCCGCCTCGCCGAGACCGGCGAGACCCTGCGCTCGGCGATCGCCGACGAGGGTGGCAGCGTCACCTCGCGCCTGGCAGAGACCGGCGAAGCGGTGCGCAGCTCGATCGCCGTCGAGGGCCAGAGCCTCACCAGCCGCCTCGCCGAGACCGGCGAGACGCTGCGCTCCACCCTGTCGGAGGAAGGCGAGAGCGTCACCACCCGCCTGGCCGAGGTCGGCCGCGGCGTGCATTCGCTGCTCGGCAAGCAGAACGAGCTGGTCGCCTCGCGCATCCAGCAGGCCGGCGACACCGTCCACGCGCTGCTGGGCAAGCAGAGCGAGGAGTTGGTCGGCCGCCTGACCGAGACGGTGCAGACCGTCGACGGGCTGCTGCGCGAGCGCAGCGATTCCATCATCCTGCGCTTCGACGAAGCCGGCCGCAGCCTCGATACGGTGATCGGCGAGCGCGGCGAGGAGCTGACCTCGCGGATCTCCGCCGTCGGCGCCACCGTCCACAGCCTGTTCTCGGAAGAGGCCGGCAGCCTCGTCACCCGCCTCTCCGATGTCGGGCATGAAGTGCGCGGCGCCATCGGCTCGCAGGGCGACACGCTGGTCGAGCGCCTCTCCGAGGTCGGCCGCAGCATGCAGGACGCGCTCGGCGCCCGCGCCGAGGGGCTGGTCGAGCGTCTGGCCGGCGTCAGCCGTGACGTCGAGCAGGCGATCGGCTCCGGCGGCGACGGGCTGCTCGCCCGCCTCGCCGAGGTCACGCAGGAGGTCCAGCAGGTCATCGGCTCGCGCAGCGAGGACCTGGTCACCCGTCTCTCCGATGTCACCCGCGAGATCGAGAACGCCATCGGCGCGCGCGGCGACGGGCTCGTCACCCGCTTGGCCGAGGTCACCCGCGGCGTCGAGACCGCGATCGATGAGCGCGGCGGCGGGCTGGTCGATCGCCTCGCCGCGGTCAGCCGCGAGGTCGAGGGCACGCTCGGCGACAAGGGCGACCGTCTGGTCGGCCGCCTCTCCGAGGTCGGTCAGGAGATCCACACCGCGCTCGGCGAGCGCGGCGAAGGCCTCGCCAGCCGCCTCGCCGAGGTCGGCGCCGACGTGCAGTCGGCGATCAGCGAGCAGCGCGAAAACCTCATCCTCCAGCTCGCCGAAGCCGGCTCGGGCGTGCGCAAGCTGCTCGCGGCCGAGAGCGAGGCGCTGGCCGGCCGCGTGCTGGCCACCGGCCAGGACATGCAGGAGCTGCTCTCGGGCCAGAGCCAGGCGCTGGTCACCCGCGTCGCCGATGTCGGCCGCTCGGTCCACGGCCTGCTGGCGGAGCGCAGCGGCGCCCTGATCGGCAAGCTGGCCGAAGCCGGCCAGACGCTGCAGGAGCAGCTCGGCGAACAGGGCGAGGCGATCGCCGCCCGCATCAACGCCGCGAGCCAGAGCGCGCGCGCAGTGTTCGACGATCAGCAGGCCGGCTTCATCGCCCGCCTCAACGACACCGGCAATGAGGTCGTCAGCCTGCTCGGCAGCCAGCGCGAGAGCATCATCGCCGGCCTCACCGCCACCGGCAGCGAGGTCCACGCGCTGCTCGGCACGCAGGGCGAGGAACTCGCCGCGCGTCTCGCCGCCGCCAACCGCGCGCTGTCCGACACGATCAACCTCGACGGCCGCCTGGTCGCCGAGCGCGTCGACGAGGCCGCCAAGGCTCTGCGCGAGAGCTTCACCTCGCAGGCCGAGCAGGCCAGCGGGCTGCTGGCCTCGACCGGCAAGGACGTGATGATCGCGCTGACCCAGCAGGGCGGCCGCGTCAACGAGGCCCTGGCCGCCAACGCCGCCTCGCTGCTGCGCTCGGTCGACGAGCGCTCGCAGGCGCTCAACGAGCTGCTCGCCAGCCGCCATGACGCGCTCAACCGGCTGTTCGATGTGCAGGGTCGCGAGATCGAGGCCAATCTCAGCGCCCGCCTCGGCGGCTTCCAGGAGATCATCGTCACCCGCGGTGGTGCCCTTGCCGAGCGCATCGCCGGCGATGCACATCGCTTCACCGACACGGTCACGACGCGCCTGTCGCAGGTCGAGAAGCTGCTCGGCACCGAGGCGCAGGAGCTGGCCGAGCGCATCGGCGAGCGCTCGCAGCAGGCGGCGGAGATCATGACCACCCGCACGCAGGATGCGGCGGCGGCCATGGAGAACCAGATCCGCATCTTCGAGGAGCGTTCCAGCGCCAAGAGCGCCGAGATCGCGACCTCGCTGGACGGGCTGATCGCGCGCATCGACGGCAATCTCGGCTCCCGCGCCACGGCGCTCAACGAGGCGCTGGTCGAGCGCACGGTCGACATCGCCCGCGTCATGGCGGAGGGCGGCCGCGAGGTCACGCGCGCGCTGGCGGCCAAGGCCGACGAGATCGGCGAGATCGTCACCTCCAAGAGCGAGGCGCTGACCCAGACGCTGGCCGAGAAGGCCGATTCCATCAACGCGACGCTGGGCGGCCGCGCCCTGCAGATCGCCGACACGCTCGACCAGAGCGTGGCGCGCTTCGAGGAGCGCGTGGTCGGCCGGCTCGACAGCGTCTCCGGCACGCTCGACGCCCGCGGCTCGGAGATCGCCGAGCGGCTGCAGTCGACCTCCAGCGCGATCTCGGCCACGCTCGGCGCGAGCACGCAGGAGCTGCACGCCCTGTTCGAGGACAAGGGCAGCAGCCTGGTCGCCGCCCTCGGCGAGAGCGGCACCCGCCTCGTCCAGACCCTGCAGAGCAAGGCCGACGAGCTGGCCGACGGCTTCGGCCACCGCACCGAGGAGCTGCGCGCCCTGTTCGACGACAAGGGCAGCGGCATGGTGGTTGCGCTGGGCAGCAGCGGCACGCGCGTGATCGACACGCTCGAGGCCAAGGCGACCGAGATCGCCGCCAGCTTCGGCGCCCGCAGCGAGGACCTGCGCGCCCTGTTCGACGAAAAGGGCCAGGGCGTGGTCGAGGTGCTCGACCGCCGCGGCAACCAGATCGCGGCGCGGCTCGACGCCGGCTCCGGCCAGATCGCGAACGCGCTCGACAGCCGTACCGAGGCGCTGCGCACCCTGTTCGAAGAGAGCGGCAGCCGCATCGTCGAGACGGTCGGCCAGCGCGGCGCGGCCATCGTCGGCGAGATCGCCGGCACGGCCGAGACGCTGGTGCGCGACCTGGAGGGCCGCAGCGGCTCGCTGGTCGCCGGCCTGCGCGACCACGGCGCCGAGATCGCCGCCGCGCTCGACGCCGCTTCGACCCAGCTGCGCGAGACCATCGAGACCGGCACCGGCCAGTCCGTCGAGGCGCTGCTCCAGACCAACGACCAGCTGCGCACCGAGCTCGGCGGCATGCTCGGCCGCCTGGCCGAGGCCAACAAACTGATGCAGCAGATCGTCACCGGCGCGAACAAGAACCTCGTGGCGATCGAGAGCAGCCTGTCGAGCCGCGTCGAGGAGCTGCAATCCGTGCTCTCGACCGTGGTCGAGGAGACGGGCCGCACGTCCATGGAGGTCGGCAACCAGGTCCAGATGCTCAAGGGCTTCGCCGAGGGCACGCTGCGCGACACCGCCGAGCTGATCAGCCGCATCGACGAGCAGGGCTCCTCGATGACCGAGACCACCCAGACCAACACGGCGGCCCTCAATGCCGTCGCCCAGCGTCTGGAGCAGGTCGAGGCCCGGGTCGGCAACGCGCTCGCCGAGCGCAAGGACGCGCTGGAGCAACTGCACACGCTGATCTCCAGCCGCACCGACGAGATCGGCGAGATCACCCGCGGCTTCGCCTCCTCGCTCGACGAATCGCTCGGCTCGGCTCAGGAGCGCACCCGCCAGATCGGCAGCCTGCTCACCGAGTCGGCAGAGGTCGCCAGCGGGGCGATTACCCAGCAGTTCGACACGATCCGCACCGCGACGGGCCGCGAGCGCGAACGCATCGCGCAGGCCCTGCGCGCCTCCTACGAGCAGGTCGTCGGCGAGGTCGGCGCGGAGATCGCCAAGGTCACCGAGCGCTTCCAGAGCTCCGCCGACGAGATGCGTGCGATGTCGGCCGCCATCCAGCAGGAGCTGGAGGCGACCCGCTCCGAGCTCAAGCGCGGCGTGCTCGACCTGCCGCGCGAGACGCAGGAATCGACCGCCGCCATGCGCCGCGTCGTGGCCGACCAGATCAAGGCGCTCAACGAACTGACCGAGATCGTCAGCCGCTCCGGCCGCAGCATGGACGTGACCCGGCCCGCGCCGGAGAGCGCCAGCCGGCGCCCGGCCGCCTTCCCCGCCACCACCACGGCGACCGCCGTCGCGGTGGAGAGCCCGCGGGCCCCTGCCCTGACCGAGCCGCTGCGCGCCTCGATCGACCCGACCCCGGCCCAGCCGGCGCCGCAGGCCGCCGCTCGCGCCGAGACGCGCAAGCCGGTCGAGGCCGCCCCCGTCGCCAAGACGGGCTGGCTCTCCGACCTGCTCAACCGCGCCTCGCGCGACGACCGCGAGCCGGAGGCGTCGAAGCCGACCGCCCACAGCATCGAGAAGCTCGATTCGCTCTCGGTCGACATCGCCCGGATGATCGACCATGACGCGGCCGTCGAGCTCTGGGACCGCTACAAGCGGGGTGAGCGCAACGTCTTCACGCGCCGGCTCTACACGCTGCAGGGCCAGCAGACCTTCGACGAGATCCGTCGCAAGTACCGCCGCGACAGCGAGTTCAAGGAGACGGTCGACCGCTATATCGAGGAGTTCGAGCGCCTGCTCGGCGAAGCGGCCAAGGACGACCGCGACTCGATGGTGGCCAAGACCTACCTGACCTCGGAGACCGGCAAGGTCTACACCATGCTGGCCCATGCCAGCGGGCGCTTCGAGTAAGCGGCGCAGACAGGCCGAAACGACGAAAGGCCGCTCCGGGAGGCGCGGCCTTTCCTTTTCTGCAGGCAACGGCCTTCGCGCCGGAACGGCGTGCAGCACGCCTCAGTGCAGGCCGTTCTCGAAACGCATCGCCCCCTCGTTCAGGAAACACGCCTTACTGAACAATCCGAGATCGAGCGGATTCGGCAGCCGGATGTCGGTGAGATCGGGAAACGGCTTGGCGGACGGGTCGTAGGACCGGTCGATCTGCGAGAGGAAGATCAGGATCACGCCCCTCTCTCGGGCGAAGCGTCGCAGCACCGCAACCTGCTCGCTCAACGCAGGCTTGTCGCGCCTCTGATCGAGCAGCTGCAGATAGTCGATCGTCGCAATCGTTCCGGGCGGTGCGCTCGCCAGTTTCGCCGTGATCAGGGACGCGCTGATCTCGTCGGCATCCTCCAGCCGAAAGCGGGGCTCCAAGGCCGATGGTTCGATGCCCATCGCTCGAAACCGCGCGATGACGTCGCCTGCCGTCTCCTCCAGGGTGAAGAGCGCAGCGCTGCGGCCCGCCCTCATCGCGGCCGCCATCAAGCCGAAACCGAACAGGGTCTTGCCCTGCCCCGGCCGTGCGCCCAGCAGGAGCATGTCGCCATGGCTGAGATGCGCCAGCACCCCGCTGACCCTATCGAGCGCCGATGCCTTCGCCACCAGCAGGCTCCAGCGGGCGAAGCCCTCACCGGCGGCGACGCGGTCCAGCGCCGCATGCAGAGGAATTCCCTCTGAACGCGCCAATTGCCTCGCACGATGCCTGAGGCGACGAACCGGAGCGGATAATCTCATCACGAACCTCCTATCGCGGGTGACCGTCGCAATCCCTCCTCATGCGTAGACCCGAATAGTCGGTGAGATGATGGCGAAGCCCTGCACGATGGTGCTGCCCCGGCTGGAGGGGGGAGGCGTGGGCGACGCCTGACGGGAATCTAGCGGAGATTCGCCGGATTGGAAGACGCCAGCCGCATCGTCCACGACGCCCAACCCGGCCCTTCGCGCCGCGGGCAGCTTTAACGTGGGGTGGGCCGGCGACATAACCGGCCAGACACCCCTTAAGCTCAGCCCCGGCCGGCCCAGCGGACGATCTCGATCATCACCTGCGAGAGCGCCCGGTCGAGCGCCTGTGCGGCCGCGCCGCCGTCGCCGGCGACGCTCGGCACGCGCGCGCTGAACAGCTTGGCGCGCTGGATCTTGCCGTTGCGGTCGCCGACCAGCTTGGCGGTGATCTCGACCACGGCCTGGCCGGAGGGCGCGTCGATATTGAAGCTGCGTATGTCGGTATTGAGCTGGAGATCGGGCACGATCCGCTCGCCCGGCCGGCTGACCGAGCCGATGCGGCTGCCGTTCTCGAAGGTCTGGATCAGGCGCGTCTGGACGAGGCGCGGCACCCGGTCGGCCCATTGCGCGCCGCCGAGGAAGGAGAGCGAGCCGCTGCCGTCGCGCACGATCATGCGGTCGGAATCGAGCGCCTGCACCGTCGTCGGCTCGGCGACGATCAGCGTGGCGCGCGAGCCGCCGACCCGGCCGAAATCGCTCGGCGCCGAGAGGTCGAAGGTGGTGGGCGCCGCGCCGCCGCCGCAGCCCGCCAGGGCGAGCGAGACCGCGAGGGCGACGAGGGGAAGGCGAAGGGCGGGCAGTTTGGACATGTCTCGCATCACGATTCCGACCTAACGCATCGGGCCGGGAAGGGAAATCCAGTCCCCGGCGATAAACGATGCAGCGACAGATACGCAGCCCCTCGCCGCCCCCAACGAGCAGGCTGCGGCGATCTCAGCGGGAGCCCCCGTATTGCGGCAGCGGCGGCCGCCCGCCGAAGATGAACTGCTGCGGATTACGCTGCAGGTTGCGCAGCGTCCGGTCGAGATCGGAGAGCGTGCGCCGCCCGTCGGCCGCCAGCGATTCGAAATCGCGCAGGCCCGGGCCGGTAAAGCGGTTGATGCCGGTGGTGATCTCGGCGGTGCGCTTGTCGAGATTGTCGGCGAGCACGCGGATCGACTTGGCGGCGTTGCCGACCTCGGCGAGCGCGCCCTGCCCGTCCTCGGCGTTGAGGAAGGACTGGGCGGCCTTGAGCACGCCCTCGACCTGGTCGGCCGCGCGGTTGAGCTTCTCGGTGATCGAGGCGACCTCGCGCACCGTCTTCGAGACGTCGGCGCTGGAACCGCCGAGGGCCGCGGTGAACTTGTCGATATTGTCGACGATGCCGGCGATCTTCTTCTGGTCGATGGCGCGCACCGTGGCGGTGAGCTCCTCGCTGAGCGTACCCAACTTCTGGGTGAGCGGGCTGATCGTCTCGGCGATCTGGCCGAAGCTCGCCATCAGCTTGTCGACGCCGTCGGCATTGTTGCCGAGCGCGCTCGAGAACTTCTCGACATTGCGGACGGTGGTGCTGATCGAGCCGGCGTTCTCCTTGATCAGCCCGTCCAGGCTGCCCAGCACCTCGTCGGCCTTGCGGGCGACGTTGCGGACCGATTCGATGATGTCCTGGAACTCGGAACGCTCGGCATAGATGGTCGGCAGCGGCTCGCCCGGCTGGGCCTGCAGCACGGCGGCATCCGAATCGCCGCCGATCAGCTGCAGCGCCACGACGCCGGCCAGGCCCTGCGCCTCGATGCGGGCGCGGGTGTCGACGCGCAGCGGCGTGGTGCTCTCGACCTCGATGACGCCGTAGATGCGGCGCGGATCGTCGGGCTGCAGCCCGATCTGCTTGACCTCGCCGACGCGCAGGCCGTTGAACAGCACGCTGGAGCCGCGGCCGAGGCCGGTTACAGAGCCGGTGAACACCACGCGGACATCCTGCTTGCGGCCGGTGCCGGTGCTGCTGAACCAGAAGGCGAAACCGAACATCGCCGCGATCACCGCCAGCGTGAACAGCCCGACAAGAGCGTAATTGGCGCGCGACTCCATGGTGCCGTTCAGGTCCTCATGTCTTGCTTGGGCAGGCGCGCCAGCGCCCGTTCGCCACCGAAATAGGCCTTCAACCAGGGATGGTCCGACGCCAGCATGGTCGCCAGCGGTCCCACCGCGATGACATGCTTGTCGGCCAGCGCCGCGATCCTGTCGCAGGCGACGAAAAGACTGTCGAGGTCATGGGTTACCATGAACACGGTCAGGCCCAAAGTCTGCTTCAGCGTCATGATCAGCGCGTCGAACTCCGCCGCGCCGACCGGATCGAGCCCGGATGTCGGCTCGTCGAGGAAGACGATCTCGGGGTCGAGGGCGAGCGCGCGCGCCAGGGCCGCGCGCTTGATCATGCCGCCCGAGAGCTCGGAGGGCGACTTGTCGGCGGCGTCCGGGTTGAGGCCGACCATCTCGAGCTTGAGCATGGCGAGCTCGTCCATCAGCCGGGGCGAGAGCTGGAGATATTCGCGCATCGGCACCTGGATGTTCTGCTTGACGCTGAGCGCCGAGAACAGCGCGCCGTGCTGGAACATCACGCCGAAGCGGCGCTCGAGCCGGCTGCGATGGCTGCTGTCAAGCTTGTCGACATCCTCGCCGAAGACCTCGATCGTGCCACGCTGCTTGCGCACAAGGCCGAGAATGGTGCGGGTCAGCACCGACTTGCCGGTGCCCGAGCCGCCGACGAAGCCCAGGATCTCGCCGCGCCTGACGTCGAGGTCGAGCCCGTCCATGATGACCTTGTCGCCGAACGCGACCTTGAGGTCGCGCACGCGGATCACCGCCTCCTGCCCGTCCTCGGGATCGGGCTGGGCCGTGCCGGCCTGAAGCTGCGAATCGTCACGCATCGGGATCCGCTCAGAAATTGATCGAGGCGAAGAACATGGCGAACAGGCCGTCGACGACGATCACCATGAAGATCGCCTTCACCACCGAGGCGGTGACCTGCCGGCCGAGCGATTCGGCCGAGCCCTTGACGGCGAGCCCCTCGATCGAGGCGATCAGGCCGATCATGAAGGCCATGAACGGCGCCTTGATCAGGCCCACCGCGAAATGCTTCCAGGTGATCACCGATTTCAGGCGCTCGACGAAGGTGTCGAGCCCGATGCCGCCATAGAGCCAGGAGACCAGCCCGGCGCCGAACAGCCCCGACATGGTCGAGATGAAGGTGAGGATCGGCAGCGAGATCACCAGCGCCATGATGCGCGGCACCACCAGCACCTCGATCGGGTCGAGCCCCATCACCCGCAGCGCGTCGATCTCCTCGCGCATCTTCATCGAGCCGATCTCGGCGGTGAAAGCCGAGCCCGAGCGGCCGGCGACCATGATCGAGGTCAGCAGCACCGCGAGCTCGCGCAGGATCAGGATGCCGGTGAGGTTCACCACGAAGACGGTCGCGCCGAACTGCTGGAGCTGGAAGATGCCCTGCTGGGCGACGATGCAGCCGACCAGGAACGAGATCAGGATGATGATCGGCGCGCCGCTGAAGGCGATCAGCTCGATCTGGTTGACCAGCGAGGGGCCGCGGAAGCGGCGCGGGCCGAGCAGCACGCTGAGGCAGGCGGTCATCACCTCGCCGAGGAACACCGCGCCGCCGACCATGTCGCGGCCGAAGCGCGTCACCGCGCGTCCGACATTGGCGAGGATGTCGACGGGGCCGAGCACGGTACTCGGCGGCTGATAGTCGGCCGGGTTGAGGCTGACCTCCTCCATCAGCGTGGCGTGGGCCGGCTGGCTGGTGGTCAGGCTGACCTCGGCGCCGCCCTCCTGCGCGGTGCGCTCGAGGCGGCGCAGCAGATAGGCGCCCAGCGTGTCGAGCCGGGCGATGCCGGAGAGGTCGAGCTGCGCGGTCGCGACCGCCTGCACGCGCGCGGCGATCTCCGCCACAAGCGGTTCGAGGCGGGGCGCCTGCACGGCCGTCCAGTCCCCGGAGAGGGTGATCGCGAGGGCGCCACTCTCGTCACGATAGGCCGCCTGCGGCTCGGCGTCGTCGGCGACAGCCATGTAGCTCCGTCCGTTCCCCGCGGAAATACTATGCTCGCCCCCGGCCTGTATCGCTGCGCAGACGCGCGATGGCAAGCAGGGCGAGGCCGCTTCCGGCCGCGGCGACCGGAATCATCGCAAAAAACGCGCCGGCCTCGAAGGTGCGGTAGAGATAGCCGGCGAGCACGGTCAGGCTGCCCATGGCCAGGGCGGCAGCCGCGACGAGGCGACCCTGCGCCGCGGCGCGCCGGCCCGCCGGCGCCAGCGCGGACACGGCGGCCAGCGCGCCCATATGCGTGCAGGCGAAGGTGACTCCGTGCAGGAGCTGAAGCAGCACGGTCACGGCGAAGCCGGGCTCCGCCGCCATCAGCCCGAATCGCAACATGGCGGCGAGCCCCCCGAGCGCGATCCAGCGCAGCCCGCCGGTACCGAGCGAAACGATACGCCCGGCGACGAGGAAGACCGCGATCTCGGCGACGACGGCGACGGCCCAGAGCTGGCCGATCTGCTCGTCGCCGATGCCAAGCCGGCGCCAGTGCAGCGAGCCGAAGGCGTAGAGCGCCGCATGGCTGGCGTTGACCAGCGCCGCGGCGAAGATGACGAACCAGAACACCGGCGGAAAGCGCCGGGACGAGGGCGTGCCGCCCTCCCCGGCTGCGAGGTCGAGCGGCGGCGGCCGCGGCGCCTGCAGAGCGGCGAGCGCGGCGAGCAGGCTGCAGCCGGCGAGCACGAAGGGAATCGGCCAGGCGCCGTGGCGGGCGACGAGATAGCCGCCGAGCAGGTTGCAGAGCACGAAGGCGACCGAGCCCCAGAGCCGCACCTTGCCGTAGTCGATGCGCCAGCCGGCGCGCACCTGCGCGGTGGTGAGGATGTCGGCGAGCGGCACCACGCCCGAGAGCGCGACCGCCGCCAGCGTGGTGCCGAGCGCGATCGGCAGCAGCCCGTCGAGCCCCGCCAGGCCGAGATAGGCCGCCGCGGCGCACGCATTGAGCAGGGCGAGCAGCAGGACCGGCGGCAGATGCCGGTCGGCCAGGCCGGTGATCCAGGAGGCGGCGACGACGCGCACCAGGATCGGTACCGCCAGAACATAGCCGATCTCGACGTCGCCGAGCCCCTTGGAGCCGAGCCAGACCGGGAAGAACGGCATGTAGAATCCGATGCCGGCGAAGCTCGTCGCCTGCATCAGCGAGAGACGGCCCGCCAGGAAGGCGGGCGGACCGGCCCGGTTCGGATCAGGGGAGGACATGCCCGCCGCAGCGATTTCTTAAACAATCACCCGGCACCGTGCCGTTTGGGCATCTTGGGGCGGCGCGTCGCGATTCGGCCAGCCCACGGAGAGCAGGCTAGCCATGAGCGATACGCGATCGCTGACTCCGCTCAGCGAGATGGACTACGAGGCCATCGCCGCCGCCGTGATGGAGACGGGGCGCGGCCGCTGGTTCCTCGCCGAATACGCCCGCCGCAACCGCCAGGCCGACACCACCGCCGTGCTCGCGGCGATCGAGCGGCTCGACAGCTTCGTCCGCGAGGCCGCAGGCGGCGGCGAGGCGGGCGGCGAGACCCCCACGCGTCCCGCCGTGGACGACGGCACCGGGCTGAGCGCACATGTGCAGGACTGCACCGCCCGCATTCTCTCCGCCGTCGAGGACATCCAGGAAGCCGCCTGGTCGCTGCGCGAGAGCGGCGGCGCCGGCGAGATCTGCGACCGGATCGACCGGCGCAGCACCGTGATCCATCTGGCGGCCTCGGCGATCGAGGCCGTCGCCGCCCGGCTCGGCCGCCTGCCGGCCCAGCCGGCGCTGCCGATGCCCGCCATGGCGGTCGCCGGCGCGCGTGGCATGGCTCGGCACTCGCCGACCGACCCGGCCGATATCGACGTGGTCGAGGTCGAGACACAGGCGCGCATGCCGCTGACAGACGGCGCGCCTTCGCACCATGCGCGGCTACGGCGACGCGGTAGCTCGCTGGTCAGCGAGCGCGACCTGCTGCTGGCGGAACCGGGCGCCGAGCCGGAGCCCCTGCCCGAGGAGCCGGCGGCGACCTCGGCCAGTGTCGATGTCAGCTATTCGGAAGCCGACCTGCGGGCGATCGGCGCGCTGCCAGTGCAGGACCGGCTGCGCTTCTTCGCCTGAGCGGCCAGGGCGGCCCGTCGCTGCCCGTGCCCGCTCAGCTCTCGCGCTTCAGCGCGCTCTCGTGCCAGCGCCGCAGCAGCAGATGCGAGATCGTGCTGGTCGCCAGGAAGATCGCCACGCCTGTCAGCGAGATCATCAGCAGCGCCGCGAAGACGCGCGGAATCTTGAGCTGGTAGCCCGATTCCAGGATGCGGTAAGCCAGACCCGATTCCGAGCCGCCGGTGCCGGCGACGAACTCGGCGACGACTGCGCCGATCAGCGCCAGCCCGCCCGAGATCTTCAGCCCGGCGAGGAAATAGGGCAGTGCGGCCGGCAGCTTGAGATAGCGCAGCGTCTGCCAGCGCGTGGCGCCGTTCAGCCGGAAATAGTCGACGAGGTTGTGATCGGCCGAGTTCAGCCCGAGGATCGTGTTGGACAGGATCGGGAAGAAGGCGACGAGCCAGGCGCAGATCAGCAGCGACAGGTTGATGTCGCCGGCCCAGATGATGATCAGCGGCGCGATGGCGACGACCGGCGTCACCTGCAGGATCACCGCATAGGGCAGCAGCGCCATCTCCAGCCATTTCGACTGGGTGAACAGCACCGCCAGCGAGACGCCGACGATCACCGCCGCCGCCAGCGCCAGGAAGGTGATGCGCAGCGTGATCAGCAGCGAGCCGAACAGCGTGCCCCAGTCGGCGACCAGCGTTTCGCCGATCAGGACAGGGCCGGGCAGCACATAGGCCGGCACGGCATACCAGCGCACCAGGAACTCCCAGAGGCCGAGCACCACCACGCCGATGGCGAAGGGGGCGAGGATGCGCGGCCAGACCTCGGTCGAGACGCCGAGCACGCGCCGCTCGACGCTGGCGACGGGCCTGGCTTCGGCGTCGGTGCCGTCATGCGGCACGGCAGGCGTGCTCATGAGCCGATCGCCTCCTTGAGCTTGCCGGAGGCGAGCCGGCAGAGCCGCGCGTAATCCCCCGAGGTCCGGAACAGTTCGTCGCGCGGATAGGGCGCGGAGACATCGAGATCGGCCATGACGCGCCCGGGACGCGCCGCCATCACCACGATGCGCTGCGAGAGATAGACCGACTCGAACACCGAATGCGTGACGAAGACCGCGGTGAAGCGCTCCTTCCACCACAGGCCGAGCAGGTCGTCGTTGAGGCGATGGCGGGTGATCTCGTCGAGCGCCGCGAAGGGCTCGTCCATCAGCAGGATCTTGGGGCGCAGCACCAGCGCGCGCGCGATCGAGACGCGCATCTTCATGCCGCCCGAAAGCTCGCGCGGATAGGATTTCTCGAAGCCCTTGAGCCCGACCAGCGCCAGCATCTCGGCGGCGCGGTCGCGCGCCTCGTCGAGCGGCACATGCCGCAGCTTGAGCGGCAGCATGACGTTGGAGAGCGTGTCAGCCCAGGGCATCAGGGTCGGGTCCTGGAAGACGAAGCCCAGCCCCCTGCCCTCGCCGGGCTTGCCGCCCGCTTCCGCCGGCCAGTCGATCGACCCTTCCGAGGGCGCCGCCAGGCCGGCGATCATCCGCAGCAGGGTGGACTTGCCGCAACCCGACGGGCCTAGCAGGCTGACGAACTCACCCGATGCGAGATCGAGATGAACGTCGCGCACCGCGAGCGTGCCGTTTCCGAAGCGCTTGGAAACATGGCGGATGGAAACCAGCGGCGTGCCGTCGCCGACGCCCGACGCCGTACCCGCCGCCGGGCGATTGGAAGACGTGTCCAAACTCAGTGGTCCCGCTCTCTGTTGATCCCGCCGGTCGCGGCCGGCCCTCAGGCCTTGCCGATGCCCTTGTTGACGAAGTCGAGGGTGTAGGCCTTGGCGATGTCGACGCCCGACGGCACCACGCCGGTCTCGTTCATCGTCTTGTAGAAGCGGGCCCAGCGGGCGTCGCTCATCGCGCCGAGGCCGAGCGTCTCGGCGTCGCCCGAGCGGATGATGCCGTACTCGTTCATCACCTTGAGCGCGTAGGCGAGCTTCGCGGCGTCCATGTCGGGATTGTCCTTGAGGATGCGGGCATTGGCCGCGGCGATCCCCTCGCCGCCCTTGATGTACTCAGCCCAGCCCTCGAGCGTCGCGTCGACGAAGCGCTGCAGCACCTCCTTGCGCTCGCCGACCATCTTCCGGGAGGTAGTGATGGTGGTGTTGTAGTTCTCGAAGCCGGCATCGGCGAGCAGGTGCACCACCGGATCGATGCCGGCCTGGCGGATGACATAGGGCTCCGAGGAGAGATAGCCCTGCTGCGTCACCGTCTTGTCGGCGAGGAAGGGGGCCATGTTGTAGGTGTAGGGACGGACCTGCTCGTCCTTGTAGCCGAACTTCTGCTTGAGGAACGGCCAGAAGGCGACACGGCCCTGTGCCGCGATCAGGATCGGCTTGCCCTTGAGGTCGGCCAGCGTGTCGTTGCCCTGCCCCGGATGCGAGATCAGCACCTGCGGGTCCTTCTGGAAGATCGCCGCGACGCAGAGGAAGGGCAGATTCTCGGCGGCGAAATGCAGCGCCTCGAGCGAGTTACCCATGATCATGTCGACGCGGCCGCCCATCAGCAGCTGGGTCGGGTTCTGCTGCGGCCCGCCCGGGCGGATATCCACCTCGAGGCCGTACTTCTTGTAGATGCCGTTGCCCGCCGCGAGATAGAAGCCGCCATGCTCGGCCTGGGCGCGCCAGTTGGTCTGGTAGCTGACCTTGTCGAGCGTCTGCGCGTTGACGCGCGCACCCGGCATCGGCACCAGCATCGAGGCGGCGGTGCCACCGAGAAGACCGAGCGCGGCGCGCCGGTCGAGACGGTACTTCATCGTCATGGCCGTTCCCTTCGGTCTTTGCGGCGGCGGCCGGGCCAGAGGCCTCCCGGGCGGCTCGCCGTTCCGCCCTCTATGCCATGGTGACGGCGCAGGCGGAATGCTTCGCGCGCGGTTTTCACAAGGCAGGGCACGCGTGCAACACGCTTCCTTCGCGCTCCGCCATCGCTATGCTCGCGCCGCTTGCAAGACAGGACGAGACCACGACCATGACCGCGCGCTTCTGGGGCGACCTCAAGACCACCGATTTCGCAGCCCTCTCGCCCGAGCGCACGGTGGCGGTGCTGCCGCTGGCGGCGATCGAGCAGCACGGCCCGCATCTTCCCGTCTCGGTCGACACCTCCGTGATGGACGCGATGCTGGCGCTGGCCATGCCGCAGGTTCCGGCCGGGCTCGATGTGCTGGTGCTGCCGACGCAGGCGGTCTGCAAGTCGAACGAGCACCTGCATTCGCCGGGCACGCTGACCGTCTCGTGGGAGAGCGCGATCCGCAGCTGGCTGGAGATCGGCGAGAGCGTTCGCCGCGCCGGCCTGCGCAAGCTGGTGCTCGTCACCTCCCATGGCGGCAATGTCGACCCGATGAAGGTGGTCGCGCGCGAATTGCGGGTGACGCAGGGCATGGCGGTCGTCACCACCTCCTGGAGCGGTTTCGGCCTGCCCGACGGGCTCTATGACGAATTCGACGCCCGCCACGGCATCCATGGCGGCGATGTCGAGACCTCGCTGATGCTGCATTTCCGGCCAGACCTGGTCGATATGAGCGCGGCCGGCCGCTTCAAGCCGCTGACCGTGACCATGGCGGAAGAGGGCTACGCCCATCTGCGCCCGACCGGCGTGCACGCGCTGGCCTGGATGGCGCAGGACGTCCACCCGTCCGGCGCGGTCGGCGACGCAAGTCTCGCCACGGCCGCCAAGGGCAAGGCGACCGCCGAGCACCAGGCGAAGGGTTTCGTCGAACTCCTGGGCGATCTGGCGCGCTTCCCGCTCGCGACCCTGCACCGGGCCGGCTGAGGCGGCGGCGCGTCACCGGCGAGGCGCGCGGGGACGGCTTGACCTCGACAATGGTTGAGGTCCTATAGGCGCAGGCTCCGCAACCGCCCGCGCCGGAGCCGTCATGCCGCCCGCCTCCCTGTTTCCCATCCATCTCGCGATCATCGGCGGCAGCACGCGCGCAGACGGGGCCGGCGCGGCGATCACCCGCTGGACGCTGGCACAGGTCGCTGGGGACGGGCCGTTCACCGCCGACCTGATCGAAAGCAACGCATCGGCCGCCGCCGATCGCAATGCCCGGCTCGACCGGGCCGACGCCTTCATCGTGGTGACGCCCGAATACAACCGCAGCTTTCCGGCGCCGCTCAAGGCGCTGATCGACGCCGCACGCCACGAATGGCAGGGCAAGCCGGTCGCCTTCGTGTCCTATGGCGGGGTCTCGGGCGGGCTGCGGGCGGTCGAGCAGCTGCGGCTGGTCTTCGGGGAACTCCACGCCGCACCGATCCGCGACGGGGTCTGCTTCGCCCACGCCTCCGACCAGCTCGAGGCGCAGGAACTTCCGCTCGCGACCGAACGGGCCGAGCGCGCCATGGCGACCATGCTGGCACAGCTGCACTGGTGGGCGAGCGCGCTGAAATCGGCGCGGCGGAGCGTGCCCTATGGCCGCTTCGCCGCCTGACGCGATCGCCGCCCCGCCGCAGCGGGGCGGCTGGTCCGTCGCTATTCGCCGGCCTTCAGCGCCGGGGCGTAGATGTCCTTGTACTGCTCGCGCAGCAGGTTCTTCTGGACCTTGCCCATGGTGTTGCGCGGCAGTTCCGGCACCACGAAGACCTGCTTGGGCTGCTTGAACTTCGCCAGCCGCTGTTCCAGCGCGGTGGCGATGCCCTTGGCGGTGATGCTGGCGCCCGGCTTGGCCACGACGACCGCGGTGACGCCCTCGCCGAAATCGGGATGCGGCACGCCGATGACGGCGCTCTCGATCACGCCCTCCATCTCGTCGATCTCGGCCTCGACCTCCTTGGGATAGACGTTGTAGCCGCCGGTGATGATCAGGTCCTTGCCGCGCCCGACGATGTGGACGTAGCCGGCCGGGTCGATCTTGCCGAGGTCGCCGGTGATGAAGAAGCCGTCGGGACGGAACTCGGCCGCGGTCTTCTCGGGGTTGCGCCAGTAGCCCTTGAAGACGTTGGGGCCCTTGACCTCGATCATGCCGATCTCGTCTCGGGCGAGCGCGGCGCCGGTCTCGGGATCGACGACGCGGGCGGAGACGCCGGGCAGCGGGAACCCGACCGTGCCGGCGATGCGGTCGCCGTCATAGGGGTTCGAGGTGCTCATATTGGTCTCGGTCATGCCGTAGCGCTCGAGGATGGCGTGGCCGGTGCGCTCGCGCCAGGCTCGGTGCGTCTCGGCCAGCAGCGGCGCGGACCCCGAGACGAACAGGCGGATATGGGCCGTCGCCGCCTTGGTCAGCCGCTCGTCCTGCAGAAGGCGGACATAGAAGGTCGGCACGCCCATCATGCAGGTCGCCTGCGGCAGGTATCTGAAGACCTGGTCCGGATCGAATTTCGGCAGCAGGATCATCGAGGCGCCGGAGAAAAGGATGGTGTTCGTGGCGACGAAGAGCCCGTGGGTGTGGAAGATCGGCAGGGCGTGCAGCAGCACGTCCTTGCTGGTGAAGCGCCAGTAATCGACCAGCGCCAGCGCGTTCGAGGCGAGGTTGTCATGGCTCAGCATCGCCCCCTTCGACCGGCCGGTGGTGCCGGATGTGTAGAGGATGGCGGCGAGGTCGTCGGCGCCGCGGGCGACGTCGGCGAATTCGGGCGAGGCGGCGAGCCCCTTGTCGGCGAGCGTGCCGGCCGAGACCTCGGGCGAACGCCAGATGCCGAGCGTCTCCAGCTTGGCGCCGGCCTTCTCGGCATAGGGGCGCAGCGCCTCGGCGCGGGCGGGATCGCAGACGAAGACCGCCGGCTCGGCATCGCCGAGGAAATACTCGATCTCGGCCGGGGTATAGGCGGTGTTGAGCGGCAGGAAGACGGCGCCGGCCCGGACGGTGCCGAGATAGAGCATCAGCGCCTCGATCGACTTCTCGACCTGCACGGCGACGCGGTCTCCCGGCTTCACGCCAAGCGCGACGAGCGCATTGGCGAAGCGGGCGGAGACCGCGACCATGTCGGCGTAGCTGAGCCTGCGTCCGTCATCGAGCAGCGCGAAGGGCGCATCGGGGGCGGGAATCCGCGCCCGTACGAGATCGAACAGGTAGTTGCCCATGTTTTCGGGTCCTTTCAGCGTTTCCGAACCGTCCGTCGCGCTCAGCCTGCCGGCGGGCGCAGAAGCTTCTTCACCGCCGACGAGGCGACGACGATGTCGCGGCTGGCGAAGGCTTCGTGATTGGCCTCGATATCGGCGAGTTCATAGCGGTAATTGACCATGACGCCATGCGCTTCCCGCAGGCCGCGCGGCGAGAGGTTGCCGCCGACATTGATCCGCTCCAGCCGCGCACCATTGCCGAGATGGAAGCGCGCCACCGGATCGACGATCCGCCCGGCCGGGCTGCGGGCGCGTAACATGTAGTCGGCCATGGCGTGGCCGAGCAGCTTGTCGCGCCGGGCCCGGCCGGCCTCGTCCAGCGCCGCGACCTCGACCTGCGGCAGGCGCAGCAGCGCCGCCTCCTCCTCGGAGAGGCCGATCGCGCCGGGCTCGTCCAGCGCCCGGCCGAGCCAGCGCGCGAAGCCCGGCACCGGCGACAGGGTGACGAAGACGTCCAGCCCCGGCAGTTCGCGCTTCAAATCCTCGGCGACCTGCTTGATCAGGAAATTGCCGAAGGAGATGCCGCGCAGCCCCTCCTGGCAGTTGGAGATCGAATAGAACACCGCGGTCGTCGCGGACGTCGCCGGCAGCACGGCCCGCTCGTCGCTGAGCAGGTCGTCGATGCGGCCCGGAATCTCGCGGGTCAGCGCCACCTCGACGAAGATCAGCGGATCGTCGATCAGCTGCGGATGGAAGAAGGCGAAGCAGCGCCGGTCGCCGGGTTCGAGCCGGCGGCGCAGATCGTCCCAGTCGGCGATGGCGTGCACCGCCTCGTAGCGGATGATCTTCTCCAGCACATTGGCCGGGGTGCGCCAGTCGATGCGGCGCAGCACCAGGAAGCCGCGATTGAACCAGGAGGCGAAGAGATGGCGGAAATCGGCGTCGACCGCCGCCAGCGCCGGCTCCTCCTTCATCGCGGTGAACAGGCTCTCGCGCATGCGCACCAGCACGCGGGTGCCGCCGGGCGCCAGGTTGAGGCGCCGGAACAGCTCCTGGCGGCGCGGTTCGGAGGCCAGATGCAGCGGGCCGGCATCGCCGTCCTCGCGATAGGCTTCGAGCGCGGCGGCGAGGCGCTCATGGTCCGGGCCGAAATGGGTGAGCAGCAGGCGGAAGAAGCCGAGGCGGCCCTCGGCGTCGAGCCGGTCCCATTCGTCGAGCACGGCCTGCGCCAGCGCCATGCCCGAGGCCTCGCCACGACCGGACAGCAGGTCCTCGCAGAGATCGGCGAGCGGCCGGCGCCGGCCGCTGCCCGTGCGCTCGAAGCCGATCAGCGCGCGGCCGCGATCCGCCACCGTCGTCAGGAGATCGCCGAGAAACGCCATGCCTGCCCCCATCCGAGATCCGGCCCGCAGTCTACGAGGTTTCGTCCCGCAAACGGAAGGCGGTCACGTCAGCGCAGCAGGCTCCAGGCCTTCAGGAAGAAGTCGGGCGCGCCGAAATTGCCGGATTTGAGCGCGACCACCAGCTCCGGCCCCTCGACCACGCGGGTCCACGGCACGCCGGGATCGATCTCGGGGCCGATTTCGAGCGTGCGGATCGACAGTCCCTGCACCACGGCGCCGGAGGTCTCGCCGCCGGCGACCAGCAGGCGGGAGACGCCGCCTGCCACCAGCCGGCGCGCCAGCTCGGCGAAGGCCTCCTCGACGATGGCGCCGGCACGCTCGCGCCCGAGCTTCTGCTGCACGGCGGCGACCTCGGCCGGATCGTCGCTGGAATAGACCAGGAAGGGCTTGTCCTGCGGCTGGGCGAGCGCCCAGTCGGCCAGTTCGGCCGCCGTCTGCGTGCCGGAGGCCAGCGCCAGCGGATCGACCTTCAGCGCCGGGATTCCGGCCTCGAGCGCCTGGCGGATCTGGCCACGCGTCGCAGTCGAGCAGCTGCCCGAGATGATGCCGGGGCGGCCCGCGGCGGCGGCGAGATGGCTCGCTGTCTCGCGGTTCGGCAGCAGGCCGGCCTTGCGGAAGTTCTCCGGCAGGCCCATCGCGATGCCCGACCCGCCGGTCAGCAGCACATGGTCGGCGATCGCGGCGCCCAGCACCATGAGATGGTCGTTGTCGAGCGCGTCGGTCACGACATAGCGCCTGCCGTCCTGCTCGAGCTCGGCGAGGCGCTTGCTCACCGCGTCGACGCCCTGCTTCACGGTAGCGTAGGAGACGAGCCCGACCGGATGCTTCGCCTGCGCGCCCATCAGCCGGACGAGGCTGGAATCGCGCATCGGGGTGAGCGGATGATCCTTCATCGAGCTCTCGTGCAGCGGCACCTCGCCGACGAAGAGATAGCCGTTGAAGATCGAGCGGCCATTGGCCGGGAAGGCCGGACAGACGATGGCCTGGCGGGCGCCGAGGCGCTCCATCAGCGCATCCGCGACCGGGCCGATATTGCCGCGCTCGGTCGAATCGAAGGTCGAGCAGTATTTGAACAGGATCTGGCGGGCGCCGGCGGCCAGCAGGGCCTCGCAGGCGGCGAGCGAATCGGCGATCGCCTCCTCGACGGGGTTGGTGCGCGATTTCAGGGCGACCACCACCGCGTCGGCGTCCGGCAGGCTGGCACCCTCGGCCGGTGCGCCGATGACCTGGACCGTGCGCATGCCGGCGCGGTTCAGCATCAGCGCGACGTCTGTCGCGCCCGTCATGTCGTCGGCGATCACACCCAGAAGCATGGTTCGGCACTCTCTATTCAGGCTCGGGCGCCGGCAGAAGGACGCCTCAGGAATCTTGCATACCAGAATCGCGCGGCGGAGCGACAGCCCCGCCATGGCGCGACGCCATGCGCCGGCCGGCTGACCGGCCTGCGCGGTGCCGAGCATAGCCCTGCCGCGATCAGGCGCTAGACTGCCGCCAGACGCCATCTCGCCGAGGACCGCCTGCATGTTCACCACCCGCCCCGAAATCCTCGGCACCTTCGGCGTCGTGACCTCGACCCACTGGCTCGCCAGCGCCAGCGGCATGGCGATGCTGGAAAAGGGCGGAAATGCCTTCGACGCCTGCGCCGCCGCCGCCTTCGTGCTGCAGGTGGTCGAGCCGCATCTCTGCGGGCCGGCGGGCGACATGCCCGCTATCTTCCACGCGGCGAAGACCGGCCGCACCGAGGTGCTCTGCGCGCAGGGGCCGGCGCCGCAGGCCGCGACCATCGCCGCCTACAAGGCGCTCGGAATCGACGTCATTCCCGGCGACGGACTGCTCTCCACCGTGATCCCCGGCGCCTTCGGCGGCTGGATGACGCTGCTGCGCGACCATGGCCTGCTGCCGCTGCGCGAGGTGCTGGAACCGGCGATCGGCTATTATGAGAACGGACACCCGCTGCTGCCGCGTGTCAGCGATACCATCGCCGGGCTCACCGCGCTGTTCAGCGGCGAATGGCGCAGCTCCGGCGACGTCTACCTGCCCGGCGGGGCCGTGCCGGCCGGGCGCAGCCTGTTCCGCAACGTCGCGGCGGCCGAGACCTACAAGCGCATCCTGCGCGAGGCGGAGGCCGCCGGACCGGACCGCCAGACGCAGATCCAGGCGGCGCAGGACGCCTGGTACAAAGGCTTCGTCGCCGAGGCGATCGACGCCTTCTGCCGCGGCACGGAGGCAATGGATTCGACCGGCCGGCGCCATCGCGGCCTGCTGACCGCCGATGACATGGCCGGCTGGACGCCACATTACGAGACACCCGCCAGCGTGCGCTATCGCGACTGGGAGGTGTTCAAGATCGGCCCCTGGGGCCAGGGCCCGGTCTTCCTGCAGACGCTGAAGATCCTCGAGGGCATCGACCTCGGCACGATGGGGCCGGCAAGCCCGGAATTCACGCATTACGTCACCGAGGCGATGAAGCTCGCCTTCGCCGATCGCGAGGCCTATTACGGCGACCCGGATTTCGTTGACGTGCCGCTGGAGACGCTGCTCTCGGACGCCTATGGCGCCACGCGCCGCGCCCAGATCGGCGAGATGGCCTCGCTGGAGATCCGCCCCGGCCTCGTTCCCGGCTTCGAGGCGCAGGTAGAGCGGGCGCGCGCCGCCTTCCGCATCGCCGGCGAGAACGGCGCGACCGGCGGCGCGACGGTCGGCGAGCCGACGCTCGCCGCCATGGTCGCCTCGTCGCGGCGCGGCGACACCGTGCATATCGACGTGATCGACCGCTGGGGCAACATGATCGCGGCGACGCCCTCCGGCGGCTGGCTGCAATCCTCGCCGGTGATCCCCGAACTCGGCTTCCCGCTGAACTCGCGGGCACAGGCCTTCTTCCTCGACGAGGGCCTGCCCTCCTCGCTGGCGCCGGGCAAGCGGCCGCGCACCACGCTGACCCCGACCCTCGCCTTCGAGGACGGCGCGCCGCGCCTGGCCTTCGGCACGCCGGGCGGCGACCAGCAGGAGCAGTGGCAGCTCGGCATGTTCCTGCGCCGGGTGCATCACGGGCTGAACCTGCAGGAGGCGATCGACCTGCCGCTGTTCCATACCCAGCATTTCCCCTCGACCTTCTATCCGCGCGAGGCGCGGCCGGGGCACCTCACGGTCGAGGAGAGCATCGGGGCTGCCGCGATGGCCGAGCTTGCGCGGCGCGGCCATCGGCTGGAAAAGGCTCCCGCCTGGACGGTGGGGCGACTCACCGCCGCCGAGAAGAGCGCCGACGGCCTCTTGCGCGCGGCGGCGACGCCCCGTCTCATGCAGGCCTATGCCTGCGGACGCTGAGGAAGAGTACTGATGACCTGGTCCATCGTCGCCCGCGACGCCGCGACCGGCGCCTATGGCGTCGCCGTCTCCACCTGCGCCTTCGCGGTCGGCGCTCGCGTCCCGCATGGTGGCGGCCGCCTCGGCGCGCTGGCGACCCAGGCCTTCACCAATCCGCTCTATGGCGTCGACGGGCTGACGCTGCTGCGCGAGGGGCGCTCGGCGGTTGAGGTGATCACGATCCTCACCGGCTCGGACGAGGGCCGCGCCCATCGCCAGCTGCACGTCATCGACCGCGACGGGCGCACCGCCTCCTTCACCGGCAATGCCTGCGTCGACTGGTGCGGGGCGGTGGACGGGCCGCAGGTCTCGGTGGCCGGCAACATGCTCGCCGGCCCCGAGGTCGTCGAGGAGACGCTGAAGGCCTATGTGAAGCACTCGGCCCTGGATTTCGACGAGCGGCTGCTGGTCGCGCTCGAGGCGGGCGAGAAGGCCGGCGGCGACAAGCGCGGCCGCCAATCGGCCTCGATCCGCATCTGGACGCAGGATCCGGTGCCGGCCATGGACATCCGCGTCGACGACCATGCCGACCCGCTGAAGGAGCTGCGCCGGCTCTGGCGCGTCGCGCATCAGCGCCATCTGCCCTACCAGCATTTCGCGCCGTCGCGCGCCCGCAACGCCGTCCCGCCGGAGCAGGCGGAGATCGACCGCTACTGCACCGACTACGCCGCGTCCTGGAACGCCCGCCATCCGGAATGACGGCGCGGCTGCGCCGTCCTCGGAGCATCATGACCGGGGCGCGCCCGGCCATGCGGTGGCTGCGCAGGCGGCAGCGCTAGGTCAGCCGGCCGCGTGCCGCGACAGGGAGCTCGCCCACCAGCCTGTCGCCGCGCACGGTGACGAGCTTGTCCACCATGTTCACCACGACGCAGACATGGTTCGGCACGATGCGGACGATCTCGCCGACCTCTGGCCGCTCATTGCTGCCGGAAAGGTCGAGGAAGCCGTGCTCCTCGGCGAACTTGGCGATCTTCGCCAGCGGGTATTCGAGGATGAGCCCGTGGCCGTCGAGCCCGCCGCTGTCGCTGGTCAGGGTCTTCGAGCCGGAATCGAGGATGCCGCGCTCCGGCCCTGCCCGGCTGACCACGGTGGCGTAGACGGTCAGCGCACAGTCCTCGATCCCGGCGACGCCGGCTGCGATCTGCATGCGGTCGTTGAAGATCGAGGTGCCGGCGCGGTGCTCGGTGGCGCCCTTCAGCTTGCCGATATTGGGGATGTTGGGCGAGCCGCCGGTCGAGACGATGCGCGCCTCCAGCCCGGCATCGCGCAACCCGGCATTGGCGGTGTCGAGGAAGACCTGCGTCGCCTCCCAGCCATCCTCCGGCGGATACATCAGGAAGCCGGCGAAGGAGAGCCCCTTGGACCCCGCGATCATTTTGGCGAGCGCGACCGCCTCGCCGGGCGTCTCGACACCGGCGCGTTTGCGGCCGCTGTCGCATTCCACCACGACCTCGAGGTCGCGCCCGGCGATCTCCGCCGCCTGCGGCAGACCGGCGATGGTGACGGGGTTGTCGGCGGTAGCGATCACCCGGACGCGGCGCTGGAGATGGCCGAGCCGCCCCAGCTTCTGCTCGCCGAGCAGGTTGTAGCTGATCAGGATGTCGTCGATCCCGCCATCGGCCATGATCTCGGCCTCGCCGAGCTTCTGGCAGGTGATGCCGCGCGCACCGGCGGCGATCTGCTGGCGGGCGAGCTCCGGCGACTTATGGGTCTTGATGTGCGGGCGGTTGGCGACGCCGGCGGCGTCGCAGGCGGCCTGCAGCCGGGCGATGTTGGCCTCGACCTTGTCGAGGTCGATGACCACGGCCGGCGTGCCGTGGATGCGGGCGATCTCTTCGGCGAGCGGCGTCGTCACGGCAGGATCCTCACGATCGCTTCGATCTCCACCGTCATGTTGTTGGGCAGCGAGCCCATGCCGACGGCAGAACGGGCATGACGGCCATTGTCGCCGAGCACCGCGACGAACAGGTCAGAGCAGCCGTTGATCACCTTGGGATGGTCGGAGAAGTCCGGCACCGCGTTGACCATGCCGAGCAGCTTCACCACCTCGACCTTGTCGAGCGAGCCCGCGGCCGTCTTCATCGCCGCGAGCAGGCCGAGCCCGGTCTGCTTGGCATGCTCATAGGCCTCCTCCAGCGAGACGTCGCCGCCGACCTTGCCGGTCGGATAGGTGCCGTCGGCACGCTTCGGTCCCTGCCCGGAGAGATAGACCATGTCGCCGACGCGCTTGAAGCTGACATAGGTCGCGACCGGGTTCGGCACCTGGGGCAGCGTCAGGCCCAGGCTGCGGAGCTTCTCGTCGGCACTCATCGTTCTCTCCCTTTCGTCCGTCTTCAGAGGTCGCGGACCATGTAGCGGGCCGCATCGTCATAGCTGGCGAGTTTGCGGGCAAGCCGCTCGTCCTGCAGGTCACGGAAGCCCTGGCGCTGCCAGAAGCCCGTCGAGCCGCCGACCGCGACCAGCGCCATGCGGGCGAACCCCGCCTCGGCGGCATGGCCCGCGAGCCGGGCGACGGCCGCGCCGGCGGCGCCACCGCCGCGCGCCTGCGGCAGCAGGGCGATGTCGTGGATGTAACAGGCGTCGGCATCGCCCGGCAGCGCACCGAGCAGGCTGTCGAGCGCCGGCACCTCGCCGAGGCGCCAGGGATGGCTCAGCACATAGCCGCCGATCTCCTCCCCCCGCGCCAGGACGAGACAGCCCTGCGGATGCAGCGCCAGCCGCTCGGCGAAGACCGGCTCGCCCTCGGGATAGTCGGGATGGACCTCGGCGGCGACGCGCGCGACCGCCGGCAGGTCGGCGGCGGCCATGGCGCGCCAGGCAAAGGGAGATATCGTCATCACAGCAACCGGGCAGCGTGCCCGGGACCGCCCCGGACATGTCGCGCCGCCTGTTCTACCGGCTTTGGGGGATTCGCGCGCCGGTGGATGCCGCCGCGCCCGGCCGCGCTCACGCCTGGAGCTTGCGGAACTTGCCGCTGCGCTTCGGATGCCACCAGGCGCCCTTGAGCACCACGCCTTCCGAAACGATCTTGCGGTCGCCTATCAGGTGCTCGCCGACTACGTCGACATAGTCGAACCGGCCCTCCTTGACGGTGAGGATGGTGGCATCGCCCAGCGAGCCGACCCTGAGCGAGCCGTATTCGGGCCGCTTCAGCGCCATGGCGGCGTTCACCGTCGAGGCGGCGATGACGTCGTTGAGCGCCATGCCCATGCAGAGGAACTTCGACATGGTGGTGACCTGGTCGAAGGCCGGGCCCTCGATGCAGAGCTTGTGCACGTCCGACGAGATCACGTCCGGCTCGAAGCCGTTGGCGAGCATGGCGCGCGTCGTCTTGAACGAGAACGAGCCCTTGCCGTGGCCGATGTCGAAGATCACCCCGCGCTTGCGGGCGGCGACGACCTCGGGCTTCACCGTGCCCTGCGCCGTGCAGGGCGCGTTCGGGAAGGGGCGGAAGGCGTGGGTCAGCACGTCGCCGGGGCGCAGCATCGCCAGAACCTCCTCATAGGAGGGCGGCGGATGGTCGATATGGCACATCAGCGGCATGCCGACCTCGTCGGCGACCTGCAGGGCGATATTGAGCGGCACGGTGCCGGAGGTGCCCGAGGCGTGCAGGCCGACGCGGACCTTGATGCCGACGATGTAGTCGCGGTTGGCGTCGGCGACCGCGGCGCAGTCGATCGGGTTCATCAGGCGTAGATCGCCGCTCTCGCCGACCATGACGCGATGGTCGAAGCCGTAGATGCCGGCATGCGAGACGTGGAGATAGGCGAGGATGCGGGCCTGGCTCGGCTCGATGACGTGCTTGCGGAAGCCCGCCCAGTTGCCCGGCCCGGCCGAGCCGGTATCGACCGAGGTGGTGACGCCGGACATGCGGCAGAACTCGTCGGCGTCGATGCCGAGCGAGGTGCCGCCCCAGTAGACATGGGTGTGCAGGTCGATCAGGCCCGGGGTGACGATATAGCCGGAGACGTCGCGGATCTCGCGGGCGCCGGTCAGGTCCTTGCCGAAGCCGGAGACCTTGCCGCCGGTGAAGGCGATGTCGGCGACGCCGTCATGCTTCTGCGACGGGTCGATGACGCGCCCGCCCTTCAGGATGAGATCGTGGGTCATGCTGGCTCCCGGCCTGTGGTCCGTCGTGCCCGCCGTTCGCGTCGGCCGGGCATCTCCTGGCGATATCGGCCCGCGACCGGGCTCAGGCGATCACCGCGCCCTTGCGCTCGACGATCATGCCGTAGCATTGCGGCTCGCGGTGCATGGCGAAGTTGAAGACCGAGCGGCTGTAGCTCTTGCCGAGGTCGAGGTCGCAGCGCGCGAAGACGAGCTCGTCGCCCTCGGTCACCGCCTGCGCCACCAGTTCGCCGCTGGGCGCGATGATGCAGGAGCCGCCGAGCTGGTCGACGCCGGCCTCGACGCCCGCCTTGGCGGCGCCGATCACCCAGCTGGCGTTCTGGTAGGCGCCCGCCTGCATGACGAGGTGGTTGTGGAACTCGCCGAGGCGGTCGTGGTCCGGCGCCCAGGGGTTGTGCTTGGGCGTGTTGTAGCCGAGCACGATCATCTCGACGCCCTGCAGGCCCATGACGCGATAGCTCTCGGGCCAGCGCCGGTCGTTGCAGATCATCATGCCGAGCCGGGCGCCCATCGCCTCGAAGACCGGCCAGCCGAGATCGCCGGTCTCGAAATAGCGCTTCTCGAGGTTCTGGTAGGCGGCGTCCGGCCGGTGCTCGGCATGGCCGGGCAGATGGATCTTGCGGTACTTGCCGACGATCGTGCCGCTCTTGTCGACCAGGATCGCGGTGTTGAAGCGGCGCTTGCGGCCGCCTTCGATCGCCAGCTCCGGATAGCCGAGATGGAAGCCGATCTCGAGGCGCTGCGCCTCGGCGAAGAGCGGCGCGGTCTCGTTCGAGGGCATGGCGCTCTCGAAATAGGCGTCGATCTCCGCCTCGTCCTCCATCCACCAATGCGGGAAGAAGGCGGTCAGCGCCGCTTCCGGGAAGACGACGAGGTCACAGCCATGGCCCTTGGCCTGGCGCATCAGCGCGATCATGCGGCGGACCGCCGAGGCCCGGCTCTCGTCCCGCTGGATCGGGCCGAGCTGGGCCGCGGCGACGGTGAGGATGCGGCTCATCTTCGGACCTCTTCGGCGGTGCGGCCGACGATGCCGCGATAGACCTCCGCATCCGTCGCGCCCTCGGTGCCGTAGCAGAGGACGACGGAGGCGGAATCGAGCTTGAGCGCGGCGCGCAGCGCCGGGTCGGCGGCCGCCTTGGCGAGCCCCGCCAGACCGGCGACGCCGGATTCGCCGCCGACCACACCGAGCGCCGCCAGCTGGCGCATCGCCTCGGCGGCATCGCTGTCGCGGATCGTCATGAAGGCGTCGGCGCCGGGCTGCAGGATGCGCCAGGCCAGGATCGAGGGCCCGCCGCAGGCGAGCCCGGCCATGATGGTGTCGAGATCGCCGCCGACCGCCGTCACCGCCCGGGCACGGGCCGACTCGATCAGGCAGGCGGCCGTCTCGGGCTCGACCACCACGAAGATCGGCCGCTGCGCGCCGAGCCGCTCCCAGGTGTCGGAGAGCACGGCGGCCGCGAGCCCGCCGACGCCGCCCTGCACGAAGACATGGGTCGGTGCCGCCGGCTGCTGCGCCTGGACCTCGATCGCCATGACCGAATAGCCCTGCATCACGTCCTTGGGCACGTCCTCATAGCCCGGCCAGGAGGTGTCGGAGACGATCTGCCAGCCATTGCGGGCGGCCGCCTCGCTGCAGGCGCGCACGCTGTCGTCATAGGTGCGACCCTCGCGCACCACCGTGGCGCCATAGGAACGGATCGCCTCCGCCCTGCCCTCGGTCACGCCCTCATGGATGTAGATCACGGCCTTGGCGCCGGCCCGGCGCGCGCCCCAGGCGACGGAGCGGCCGTGATTGCCGTCGGTGGCGCAGGCGACGGTCAGCCCCTGCACGCCGCGCGCGGCGACGAGGCGATCGACCGCATAGGCCCCGCCGAGCGCCTTGAAGCTGTTGAGGCCGAAGCGCAAGCCTTCGTCCTTGTAGAGCACCTTGCCGAGATCGAGCCTGTCGGCGAGCGCCGCCAGGTCGCGCAGCGGCGTCGGCGCATAGCCGTCCCAGGCCGAGATGGCCTGGTGGGCAACGCGGCCGGCGGCCAGCGAGAGGATGGAGCGGAGATCGTCGCCATAGGCGGCGGAGCGGTCCAGCGACGGATTCGACAGGAAATCGGTGGCCGGGAGAGCGGAGGCTTGGCTGGTCATGAGGCGATGGTCGGTTCCGCTACGTCGCCGGTCAAGCGGCAGCCGGCGCAGGCGCGCCCTGCTTGGCGAGCGGGTTCTCCGCGGCCGGCCGATCGTGAAGATGGCAGGCTGCGACGTGCCCTTCGGCCATCGGCCGCAAGGGCGGCTCCTCGCTGCGGCAGCGCTCGAAGACATAGGGACAGCGCGTGTTGAAACGGCAGCCCTTGGGCGGGTTTACCGGGCTCGGCACGTCGCCCTTGAGCAGGATGCGCTCGCGCCTGACCGTCGGGTCCGGCACCGGCACGGCCGAGAGCAGCGCCTCGGTATAGGGATGCTTGGGCGCGCCGAAGATCTGCGTCTTCTCGCCCATCTCGACGATCTTGCCGAGATACATCACCGCGACGCGGTGCGTCATGTGCTCGACGATGGCCAGGTCGTGGCTGATGAAGAGCAGCGCCAAGCCGAGTTCCTTCTGCAGGTCGCAGAGCAGGTTGACGATCTGCGCCTTCACCGAGACGTCGAGGGCCGAGACGGCCTCGTCGCAGATGATGATCTCCGGCTCGGCCGCAAGCGCGCGGGCGATGCCGATGCGCTGGCGCTGCCCGCCCGAGAATTCGTGCGGCCAGCGATGCACCGCGTCGCGCGGCAGGCCGACCTTGTCCATCAGCTGCATGGTGCGTTCGGTGATGGCCTCGCGGCCCGAAAGGATGCCGAAATTGGTGATCGGCTCGGCCAGGATGTCGCGCACCTTCATGCGCGGGTTGAGGCTGGAGAACGGGTCCTGGAACACCACCTGGACGCGCTGGCGCAGCGGCCGCAGCTTGGCGGCCGAGAGCTGGTCGATGCGCTGGCCGCCGAGCACGACCTGACCGGAGGTGATGTCGAACAGCCGCAGGATCGCCTTGCCGACGGTCGACTTTCCGCAGCCGGATTCGCCGACGAGCGACAGGGTCTCGCCGCGGGCGATGCTGAAGGAGACGCCGTCGACCGCATAGACGTTCGCCGTGATGCCCGACAGCAGGCCACCGCGGATCGGATAGTGCTTCTTGAGGTCGTTGACCTCAAGGATGGGCTGGCTCTGGCTCATGCCGCGACGGCGTCCTTCGGCGCGAAATGGCAGGCGGCGACATGGCCGGGCGCCTTGGTCTCCAGCCCCGGCGCGACCTGGCGGCAGAGATCGGCCACCTTTGGGCAGCGGCCGGCGAAGACGCAGCCCTCGATCTTCTTCTTCAGGCTGGGCACGAGACCGGGAATCTCGGCAAGACGCTCGACATGGCCGGTCAGCGACGAGCCCAGCTTGGGCACCGCGCCGAGCAGGCCTTGCGTGTAGGGATGGCGCGGATTGGCGAAGAGCTCGCCGACCGGCGCCTCTTCGACCTTGCGGCCGGCATACATCACCACGACCTGGTCGGCGACCTCGGCGACGACGCCGAGGTCATGGGTGATCAGCATGATCGCCGCGCCGACGCGCTGCTTGAGGTCGCGCATCAGGTCGAGGATCTGCGCCTGGATGGTGACGTCGAGCGCGGTCGTCGGCTCGTCGGCGATCAGCAGCTTGGGCGAGCAGGCGAGCGCGATCGCGATCATCACGCGCTGGCGCATGCCGCCGGAGAGCTGGTGCGGATATTCGTCGACGCGCCGGCGCGGCTCCGGGATGCCGACCAGTTGCAGCATCTCGACCGCGCGCTCCTTGGCATCCGCCTTGGAGAGCTTCTGGTGCAGGCGCAGCGTCTCGCCGATCTGGCGGCCGATGGTCAGCACCGGGTTGAGGCTGGTCATCGGCTCCTGGAAGATCATCGAGATCTCGTTGCCGCGGATGGCGCGCATCTCGGCGTCGGAGCAGTCGAGCAGGTTGCGGCCCTGGAAGCGGATCGCCCCGGCGATCTTGCCCGGCGGCTCGGGAATGAGCCGCAGGATCGACATGGCGGTGACGGACTTGCCGCAGCCGCTCTCGCCGACCACGGCGAGCGTCTGGCCCGCCTCGATCGCGAAGGACACGCCGTCCACCGCGCGGTTGATGCCGTCGGGTGTGCGGAAATGGGTCTGGAGCTTGTCGATTTCGAGCAGCGGCATGTCAGAGCCTCTTGGCCATGCGCGGGTCGAGCGCGTCACGCAGGCCGTCGCCGAGCATGTTCACGGCGAGAACCGTGAGCGACAGGAACACGGCGGGGAACAGGATGATGTGCGGGCGGACCTGCCAGAGCGCACGGCCCTCGGCCATGATGTTGCCCCAGGACGGGGTGGCCGGCGGCACGCCCGCGCCGATGAAGGAGAGGATCGCCTCGACGATCATCGCGCTGGCGCAGATATAGGTCGCCTGGACGCTCATCGGCGCCAGCGTGTTGGGCAGGATGTGGCGCATCACGATCATCGGCGTGCGCGTGCCGGCGGCGACCGCCGCGTCGACATAGGGCTGCTCGCGCAGGCTCAGCACCACGCCGCGCACGAGCCGCGCCACGCGCGGGATCTCCGCTATGGTGATGGCGATGATGACGTTCTGCACCGAGCCGCGGGTCAGCGCCATCAGCGCGATCGCGAGCAGGATCGGCGGGATCGACATCATGCCGTCGATGACGCGCATGATGATGCCGTCTGCCCAGCGCACGAAGCCCGAGAACAGGCCGATGATCAGCCCGGCCACCGAGGCCAGCGCCGCGACCGAGAAGCCGACGAGCAGCGAGACCCGCGCGCCGTAGAGCACGCGCGAATAGACGTCGCGGCCGAGCATGTCGGTGCCGAACCAGTAGAGCTCGGACGGCAGGCGCGTGCGGCGCGAGGGCGAGATCGCCGTCGGGTCCTTGGTGCCGAGCCAGGGTGCGAACACCGCAATCAGGAGCATCAGCAGCAGCAGGAAGCCGCCGATCGCGATCGCGGGATTGCGGCGCAGGAAGCCGGTGAAACCGGTCAGCGGCTTGCGCGCCTTCAGGACGTCGGGAAGATCCGGGGCGACCGCCAGGCCGGCCGGGATCGGGGAGGAAGGCCGGGTGCTCAATAGCGTATCCTCGGATCGACGAGGGTGTAGATCAGGTCGATGATCAGGTTCACCAGCACATAGACGAAGGAGAAGATCAGGACGACGCCCTGGATCACGGGGTAGTCGCGGCGCAGGATCGCATCGAGCGTCAGCCGTCCCAGGCCCGGAATGGCGAAGACGCTCTCGGTGACCACCGCCCCGCCGATCAGCAGGGCGACGCCGATGCCGATGATGGTGATGATCGGCACCGCCGCGTTCTTGAGCGCGTGCAGATAGAGGATGCTGTTCTGCGAGACGCCCTTGGAGCGGGCGGTGCGGACATAGTCCTGCTGCAGCACGTCGAGCATGGTCGCCCGGGTGATGCGCGCGATCAGCGCGATATAGACCGTGCCGAGCGTGATCGCCGGCAGGATAAGGTTGCGCAGCCAGGGGCCGACGCCCTCCGAGAGCGGCGTGTAGCCCTGGACGGGCACCCATTGCAGCTGGAGCGCGAAGACATAGGCCAGCAGGTAGCCGATCACGAAGACCGGCACCGAGAAACCGAGCACCGCGAAGCCGACCACGACGCGGTCGACCCAGGTGCCGGCCTTCCAGGCCGCGACGACGCCAAGCGGCACCGCGACGGCCACCGCCATGATCAGCGTCAGCACCATGAGCGACACGGTCGGCTCGATGCGCTGGGCGATCAGCTGGGTGACCGGCAAGTTGGTGAAGATCGAGGTGCCAAGGTCGCCCTGGAGCACCTTGAAGAACCACTCGCCGAAGCGGACGAGATAGGGCCGGTCGAGCCCCAGGCTGAGCCGGATGCGCTCGACGTCCTCGGGCGTGGCCTGGTCGCCGGCGATGATGGCGGCCGGGTCGCCCGGCGCGATGTAGAGCAGCGAGAAGACGAACAGCGCCACGAAAGCCATGACGGGGATCGTCGTGATGATACGTCTGACGATGAAGGCGAGCATCGCAATCCTGAGCGTGGGCTTGCAGGCGCCGGCCCGTTCCGAACTGGATCAATCCGAAACGGGCAGGCAGGCAGGGCTCGGCGTCGGCCGGGCCAGCGCCCGGGCGACGCCTTGACCGCGATCAGGTCTTGCTGACCCCCCAGAACACCGGGAACGGGCCGCTGGTGACGCCCTTGAGCCGCTTGCGCCAAGCCTGGTAGCCGAGGAAGAAGCCGGTCGGCGCGAAGACGACGTTCTCCATCGCCACCTTGTTCAGCCGGTTCATCGCCGCCTTCTCCTCGGCCATGTCCTTGGCATCGAACCAGGCGGTGATCTCGGTCTCCACCGCCGGCACGTCCGGCCAGCCGAACCAGGCCTTGTCGCCATTGGCGCGGATCGCGGTGTAGGAAGCCGGGTTCACGCAGTCGGCGCCGGCATGCCAGGTGTGGAACATGTTCCAGCCGCCCTGGCTCGGCGGCGTCTTCTGGGCGCGGCGGGCGCCGACAGTACCCCAGTCGGTCGCGACGAAGTCGACCTTCATGCCGATGCTCTTGAGCAGCTCGGCGGTGACGTCACCCATCGCCTTCACGGCCGGCATGTCCTGCGCGACGACGCAGACCACCGGCTCGCCCTTGTAGCCGCCCTCGGCGAGAAGCTTCTTGGCGGCGGCGACGTTGCGCGCCTTGAGCATGTCGCCGCCCTCCTCGGTGTAGAGGGGCGTGCCGGGGGTGAAGAAGCTCGCCATCGGCTTCCACAGCGCATCGTCGTCGCCGACGATGGCGCGCATGTAGTCCTCCTGGTTGAGCGCCGTCAGCACCGCCTGGCGGATCTTCAGATTGTCGAAGGGCGGATGCAGGTGGTTCATGCGGAACGACCCGATATTGCCGAGCGGGTCGCCGATGCCGAGATCGATGTCGTTGTTGCTCTTGAGCACCGGCACCAGGTCGGAGAGCGCGATCTCCCACCAGTCGACCTCGCCGCTCTGGAGGGCCGCGGCCGCGGTGGCGGCATCGGGGATGATCATCCACTCGACGCGGTCGAGCAGCATCTTCTTGCCGCCCGACAGCCAGGAGGCCGGCTCGTCGCGCGGGACGTAGTCCTTGAAGGTCTCGAACACCGCCTTGGCGCCCGGCACCCATTCCTCGCGCAGGAACTTCATCGGCCCGGAGCCGACATATTCGGTGATCTGCTGGAAGGGATCGGTCTTGGCGATGCGCTCGGGCATGATGAAGGTGCAGGGCGCGTTGTTCTTGGCCAGAGCGAACAGCATCTTGGGGAAGGGCTTCTTCAGCACCCATTTGAAGGTGCGGTCGTCGACGGCGGTGATCTCGTTCTGCAGGGCGCGGATCATCAGGCCCATCGGATCGCGCGCCGACCAGCGGATCAGGCTGGCCACCGCGTCCTTGGCGAGCACCGGCGTGCCATCATGGAATTTCAGGCCGGGACGCAGCTTGAAGGTCCAGGTGAGGCCATCGGACGAGACCTCGCCGCTCTCGGCCATCTGCGGCTTGGGCTGGAACTTGTCGTCGATGCCGTAGAGCGTGTCCCAGACCATCAGGGCCGCGTTGCGCACGACGTATTGCGTGCCCCAGATCGGGTCGAAATTCGCGAGATTGGCCTGCGGCACGAAGCGCAGGGTCTTGGCGGCAGCGCCTTGCGACAAGGCCGGCATGGCGAGCCCGCCGGAGGCCGCCACGAGGCCGGTCCCGGCAGCGGTCTTCAGAAACGTCCTGCGATCCATTGTTGGTCTCTCCCCTCGAGCGGCAACCTCTGGCGGGCGGCCTTGCCTGAAGTGTGGGCAGAAAAATCCCTGCTGACAACACCGCAGACCGGCCGCTCCGGACGGGAAAAGGACCTGCACGCATCGTGCCATAATCAAGAAAACCACGCATCACCGGCCATATTCGGCACGATGATGCGTCAGCTCCGAGACGGCAGCACGAAGTTGTGTTCTCAACCGGCTTCGCCCCGCGGCGCGTCGATGCGCGCGAAGGGCCGTGCCGCCTCCAGCGCGGCGGAAGCCCGCATCACCAGCGCGTCATTGCCGAAGGCGGCGACGATCTGCAGGCCGACCGGCAGCCCGTCGCGCGTCAGCCCGCAGGGTACCGAGGCCGCCGGCTGCTGGGTGATGTTGAACGGGTAGGTAAACGGGGTCCACCGGGTCCAGTCGTCGCCATAGGCGCCGCTCGCGGGAGTGTTGCGACCGGTGGCGAAGGCCGGCAGCGGCAGCGAGGGCGTGAGCAGCAGATCGTAGCGCTCGTGGAAGCGGGCCATGCGCAGCGCCAGCGCGTTGCGGCGGTTGAGCAGCGCGTCGACATAAGCCGCGGAATCGATGCGCTCGCCCTGCTCGGCGACAGCCACGAGGCCGGGGTCCATCTGCCGGCGCTCGGCCGCACCGGCATTGCGCAGCGCCAGCGCCGCGCCGGCGGCCCAGAGCGTCATCAGCACCTCGATCGGATCGTCGAAGCCCGGGTCGACCTCCTCGACCGTGGCGCCCAGCTCGCCGAAGGCCAGCGCCGCCTCGCGGGTCAGCCGCGCCACGTCCGCATCGACCGGCACGTCGAGGCCGAGGCGCGGCGACCAGGCGACGCGCAGGCCGCGGACGCCGGCGTCGAGGCCTTGCGTGAAATCGGGCGGCAGGTCTCGCATCGCGGTCATGTCGCGCAGATCGGGGCGGCCGATGGCGTTCATCGCCAGCGCCGCGTCGCGCACAGTGCGGGTCAGCGGGCCGAGATGGGCGAGGAAGCCCATGGTCGAGATCGGCCAGGCCGGCACGCGGCCATAGCTCGGCTTCAGGCCGAAGACGCCGGCGAAGGCGGCCGGGATGCGCACCGAGCCGGCCCCGTCCGTGCCGAGATGGATGCAGCCGAGATTGAGCGCCGCGGCCACCGCCGCGCCCGAGGAGGACCCGCCCGGGCCGGTGGCGATGTCCCAGGGGTTGCGGGTGATGCCGGTCAGCGGGGAGTCCGCCACGCCCTTCCAGCCATATTCCGGCATGGTCGTCTTGCCAAGGAAGACGCAGCCCGCCTCGCGCAGGCGGGCCGTCGCCGGGGAATCCTGCTCGAACGGGGCGTCCGAGCCAACGGCCGCCGAGCCGCGCCGCATCGGCCAGCCTGCGACGCCGAGATTGTCCTTGATCGTCACCGGCACGCCGTCGAGCGGGCCGAGCGCGCGCCCGACGGCCCAGCGCGCCTCGGACTCGGCGGCCATGGCGAGCGTGACCTGCGGATCGCGCACGATGAAGGCGTTCACGCTCGGCTCGAAACGCTCGATCCGCGCCAGCACGTCGCGGGCGACCTCCACCGGCGAGAGCTCCCTGGCGGCGAAGCGGGCGCCGAGCTCGGCGGCGGACAACGAGGCGATGTCGATCATCTGGCTTTCTCCGGGTCAGGCGTTGGCGGCGCGCCATGCGGCGGCGAGGAGGATGCCGGCGCCGGCGACGATGTCGGCGTCGGTGCTGCGTTCGGCCGGGTTGTGCGAGAGCCCGCCGATCGAGGGGATGAAGATCATCGCGGTCGGGCAGAGCCGCGCCATCATCTGCGCGTCGTGGCCGGCCCCCGAGATGATCCGGCGCACGGGCAGGCCGAATTCGGCCGCACAGGCCTCGATGCCGGCGATCAGCGTCTCGTCGAAGGGCGTGGCGGGAAAGCGGGCGAGGTCGCGCAGCGCGATGGTGACGTCGTCGCGCGCCGACAATTCCGCGCAGAAGCGGCGGATCGCCGTCTCGGCCTCGGCAATGCCGCCATCGTCGGGATTGCGCAGGTCGAGCGTCATCGTCACCGTCTCGGGCACCACGTTGACATTGCCGGGGCTGACGCGGACCACGCCGCAATTCGCAAGCTGCCCGGGAATGGTCCCGGTCAGCTCGTTGGCGAAGACGATCAGGCGCGCGGTGGCCAGGCCCGGGTCGCGGCGATAGCCCATCGGGGTAGTGCCGGCATGGCTCGGCTTGCCGCCCAGCGTCAATTCCAGCCAGGTGATGGCCTGCACGCCCGTCACCGCGCCGATGCCGCCGCCCTCGCTCTCGAGCACCGGCCCCTGCTCGATATGCAGCTCGAAATAGGCACCGGCCGGCAGGAAGCCCGGCCGTTCCGGCCCGCGATAGCCGATCCGCGCCAGCTCGGCACCGAGCCCGGCCCCCTCGGCATCGGCCTGCGCATAGGCTGCGTCGAGCGTCATGCCGCCGGCCCAGACAAGCGAGCCGAGCATGTCCGGCTGGAAGCGGGCGCCCTCCTCATTGGTGAAGGCGATCACCGCCATGTCGCGCGGCGGCACGATCCCGGCGGCGCGCAGCGTCGCCAGAACCTCGAGCCCGGCGACGACGCCGAGCGCGCCGTCATAGCGCCCGCCGGTGCCGACCGTGTCGATATGAGAGCCCATGATCACCGCCGGGCCGTCCTCACGGCCCTTCAGGATGCCGACGACGTTGCCGATCGCATCGATGCGGACGTCGAGGCCGAGCGAGCGCATCTCGGCGACCAGCCAGTCGCGCCCCTGCCGGTCCTCGTCGGTCAGCGCCAGCCGGCGACAGCCGCCCTCCGGCGTCGCGCCGATCGCGGCGAGGGCCGCCAGCCGCGCGAGCAGGCGCTCCCCATCGATCCTGAGATTGCTGCCCATCCCCGCGTCGCCCCCCCCCTGCCCGCCCGCGATGCGGCGGGCCGATGGGGCAAGCAGGCCGGAAGCGGCCCGCCAGCGCAAGGCCCGATGTGACCTGCGGGCAGGCAGCGGCTGCATGAGCCGGCGTGCGGCTGCCGCGAAAGCGGGCAGCCCGACACGACAATGCCGCGGAGCGCGGCGTCGCTCCGCGGCATCGGATCCTGAGCCCGGCCGGGCGGCCGGGACCGCCCGAGGGCGTTAGAACTCTTCCCAGCCGGAATCGCCGCCGCGGGAACCGCCCGCCGCGCGGCGCGGCTGCGGCGCCGCCTTCTGCTGGGCGAAGGCCGCCTCGGCCAGCCGGCGCAGGCGCTCCGGCTCCGCCGCGGACTCGCTGCGCGCGGCCGGGGCCCGGCGCTCGACCAGCGCAGGGGCGGGACGCGGGCCGGCAGGCATGGCGGCCGCGGTCATGATCGCACCGCCGGCCGGGCCGGCCGCGGTGCGGAAGCTCGCGACCAGCGTGTCGAGCTCGCCGATCTTGCCCGAGAGTGCCGCGGCCGAAGCCGCGCTCTGCTCCGACAGCGCCGCGTTCTGCTGGGTCATTTCGTCCATATGCGCGACGGTCTGGCTCATTTCGTCGATGCCGTTCGCCTGCTCCGCGGAAGCCGCGGCGACCTCGGCGACCGTCTCCTGCACCTTGCGGGCCGCGTCGACGATGCGCGTCAGCGCCTCGCCGGCCTGCCGCACCAGCCTAACGCCCTCGCCGACCTCGCTGTTGGAGGAGGAGATCAGGGTGGAGATGTCCTTGGCCGCCTCGCCGGAGCGCTGCGCAAGCGTGCGTACCTCGGAGGCGACGACGGCGAAGCCTTTGCCGGCATCGCCGGCACGCGCCGCTTCCACTGCCGCATTAAGCGCCAGCAGGTTTGTCTGGAAGGCGATGTCGTCAATCACGCGGATGATGTCGGAGATCTTTTGCGAGGCGTCCTCGATCCGGGCCATGGCGGCGACCGCGTCCGTCACCACCGCGCCGCCAGCCTGCGCCACCGACATCGCCTCGCCGGCGAGCACGACGCCCTGCTTGGAGGACTGGGCCGAGGCCTTGACGGAGGCCGCCAGCTCCTCGGTGGTCGCGGCGCTCTGCTCCAGCGCCGAAGCCTGTTCCTCGGTGCGCTTGGACAAATCGTCGGCACCGGTCGCGATCTCGCGCGCCGAGAGGCCGACATCGGCGACGGTGGTCTGCACGGTTCGCAGCGCCTCCGAGAGCTTGCCGGCGGTCTCGTTGATCGACGCCTTGAGGTCGGCGAAGCGGCCGCGATAAGCGGTGTCGACGCGATGGGTCAGGTCGCCCTCGGCCATGGCCTGCAGCACCTGAGCGAACTCGGTGGTGGCGCTGTCGACCACCGCGTTGATCTCGTTGATGCCGTCGACGAGCTGCTGCATCTGCGCATCGCCATGGGCGATCTGGAGCCGGGCCGAGAAGTCGCCGGCGGCGGCGGCCGCTACGACGACGCCGACATCGGAGACCACGGAGGCCATGGCATCGGCCGAGCGTAGGCGCGCCTCGGCGGCGGTACGCTCCTGCTGCTCGAGCGCACGGACCCGAACGAGGTTCTCCTGGAAGACCCGCAGCGCCGAGGCCATGGCGCCGATCTCGTCGGCGCGCTCGGCATGCGGCACGGTGGTGTCGAGCTTGCCCGAGGCGATGCCGTTCATCGCCTCGGTCATGTCGCCGAGCGGCTTGGTGATGGCGCTGCGGGCGAAGACCATGGCAGCGCCCAGGGCGCCGGCCAGCATGGTCAGCAGCACGAGCGGCAGGATCCACATGACCTGCTTGCTGAAGGTCGCGGCATCCGCAGCCAGAACGTCGGCGTTGCGGTCGGTGAGTTCGCTGAAAGCAACGAGTTGCTTGTTGAGCGTCTCGCGATTGGCACGGTTGAGCTCGTTGTTGCCCTGCTCGTTAGCGGCTGCGACCGACACTTGGCGCCCCAGCCGTACCGTCTCGGTGCGGAATCCGATGAAATCGTGGATCGACTTTTCGAGCTGCTTCGCGGCCTCGCGCTGATCTACCGGCGCAGTTGCGACCAGCTCCGCCGCGAGCTTGCGCATCGTCGGGAAGCGGGCCTCGTTGGCCGAGCCGAAGCGCTCGACCTCGGCCGGCGTACGCGCCATGTAGATGCCGCGCGAATCCATCACTACCGCCAGGACCTGAGCGTTGACGCGCTCGGTCAGCAGGGCGAGCTGCGCCTGGGTGGCAGCACGGAAGTTCAGATCGTTGGTGCGCAGCAGCGCAAACAGGCTCAGCGCCGCGCAGATGACCGCACCGGCGGCGACGATGCCGAGCATCGCCAGAATTTTGAAGCGAATGGATTTCATCGAGCCAGCCCCGTCGGCCTCCGCCGGCATCTGCGGCATCGGCGATCCCCATTCCGCGCTGCGGATCTGGGTCCGATGACGCGGTATCGACAGATATTTTAGGGCGAAGACTTAATGCGTGCTTAAACTGCTGGAAAACACGGCAAAATTCGCGCGAACCGGCGCGGAAACGCCCTGGGCCTCGCCCGAGGCCCAGCTGTTGCCCCAAAGCCACGCTCCGCGCCGGCCTTGATTTCGCCACATCGTTTTCACCCGGGCGCCATCCCGCGCCGTGTAAGGACGATCAGTCCTCTTCATCGGGAACCCCTGCGGTTTTGCGCTGTTGTCAGTGCCAGACCGCGATGTTTCCAGAGCCTGCGTCCCCAAGAGCCCGTTCATGTTCCGCTCCCTGTCTTCCGCCTGCCTGCGCCTCGTCTCGTCGTTCCGTACCGGCCTGGCGGCGATCTGCCTGCCGCTGGCTTTCGCGGGTTGCGTCAGCACGCCCCAGCAGCCCTATGAGGTCAGGGCGCCGATGCACCAGAACGCCGCCTTCCTCTCGATGTATGACGAGCGGCCTGACGAACTGCATCCGATGCCGGCGACCGACATTTCCGAAGTCGACTCGCGCTTCCTGCGCCAGGAGGTCAACTATCCGACCCGCGAGGCGCCCGGCACCATCGTCGTCGACACCTCCGCGCGCTATCTCTACCTGGTCCGCGAGAACGGCCGCGCCATCCGCTACGGCATCGGCGTCGGCAAGCAGGGCATGTCGTGGCGCGGTCGCGCCACGGTCGGCCGCAAGGCGGCCTGGCCGCGCTGGACCCCGACGCAGGCCATGATCGCCCGCGAGCCGGAGCGCAACGCCCCCTGGGCGGGCGGCATGCCCGGCGGCCTCGAGAACCCGCTCGGCGCCCGCGCGCTCTATCTCTACCAGGGCAGCCGCGACACGCTCTACCGCATCCATGGCACCAGCGAGCCCTGGTCGATCGGCAAGGCGGTCTCCTCCGGCTGCATCCGGATGTTCAACCAGGACATCATCGACCTGCATAGCCGCGTGCCCACCGGCACCACCGTCGTGGTCCTGAACCGCAATCCGCTCACCGATCCGTCGCTCGACGAGACCGAGGCGCTCTCGCCCGACGACACGATCTGACAGGCCGGCGGAGCCGTCCCCGCCTCCCCTGTTCCGCTTCGCAGACGCCGCGAGCCGCCAGCCGGCTGCGGCGTTTCGCGTTCGGGTCTTGTTGCGCGACCGCGACGGTCATCGCGGCGTCATCGCTGGCCGCGACAAGGCGCCGGTCGGCGGCGTGCGCGGCCCGGCTGTGCGCGACGCGCGAAATGCGATAGGCCTGCCCGGCCGGCGGTTCGGCCGGTCGAGTTGACGAAAGTGCGCCGCCCATGCGCGTGACGATGATCGGTTCGGGCTATGTCGGCCTGGTGTCGGGTGCCTGCTTCGCGGATTTCGGCCATGAGGTGATCTGCGTCGACACCGACGCTGGCAAGATCGCCGCCCTGAACCGCGGCGAGATCCCGATCTACGAGCCCGGCCTCGACGATCTGGTCGCCAGCAATGTCCGCGCCGGCCGGCTCTCCTTCACCACGGAGCTGGCGGCTCCCGTCGCGCAGGCGGACGCGGTCTTCATCGCGGTCGGCACGCCCTCGCGGCGCGGCGACGGCCATGCCGATCTCTCCTATGTCTATCAGGCGGCGCGCGACGTGGTCGCGGCGCTGGACGGCTTCACCGTGGTCGTCACCAAGTCGACCGTGCCGGTCGGCACCGGCGACGAGGTCGAGCGCATCATGCGCGAGGCCAGGCACGACGCGGACTTCGCCGTGGTCTCCAATCCGGAATTCCTGCGCGAAGGCGCGGCGATCGCCGATTTCAAGCGGCCGGACCGCATCGTGGTCGGCACCGACGACGCCCGCGCCCGCAAGGTGATGGAAGACCTCTATCGCCCGCTCTATCTCAACGCGGCGCCGCTGCTCTTCACGGCGCGGCGGACCTCGGAGCTGATCAAATACGCCGCCAACGCCTATCTCGCGACCAAGATCACCTTCATCAACGAGATCGCGGATCTCTGCGAGCAGGTCGGCGCGAACGTGCAGGAGGTGGCGCGCGGCATCGGCCTCGACAACCGCATCGGCTCGAAGTTCCTGCATGCCGGCCCGGGCTATGGCGGCTCATGCTTCCCGAAGGACACGCTGGCGCTGATCAAGACCGCGCAGGACATGGAAAGCCCGCTGCGGCTGGTCGAGACCGTCGTCGCGGTGAACGACCAGCGCAAGCGCGCCATGGCCCGCAAGGTCATCGCCGCCTGCGGCGGCTCGGTGCGCGGCAAGCGCATCGCCCTGCTCGGCCTCGCCTTCAAGCCGAACACCGACGACATGCGCGAGGCGCCCTCGCTCGCCATCGTCACCGCCCTGGCGGATGCCGGCGCGCAGATCGTCGCCTTCGACCCCGAGAGCATGGAGAGCGCCAAGCCCCTGCTGCCAGAGATCGACTACGCGCCCGACGCCTGGTCCTGCATCGAAGGCGCCGACGCTCTCGTGATCGTGACGGAGTGGGACGCCTTCCGCGCGCTCGACCTCGACCGGGTCAAGGCGGCGTTGCGCACGCCGGTGGTGGTCGACCTGCGCAACATCTACCGCTCCGGCGAGATGCGGCAGCGCGGCTTCCATTACGTCAATGTCGGCAACGCCTGAGACGATCGCGCACGCCCCTGCGCCTTGATTAGGTCATATCGCCCTCCCACCTCTCTGCGGGCGGGGAATCCTCCTCGCACCACAGAGAGGAGATGACGATGACGCCGCAGGAACGCGACGTGATCGCCGGGATTTTCGATCGCCTGCGTCAGGTGGCCGATCAGCCGCGAGACCCCGAGGCCGACCGCTTCATCCAGGAGCAGCTCAGGGCGCAGCCCTATGCCGCCTATGCGATGGCGCAGTCGATCTATGTGCAGGAACAGGCGCTGACCAACCTCCAGTCGCAGGTAGAGCAGTTGCAGGCCGAGGTCCAGCGCCTGCGCAGCCAGCCGCCGCAGCCGGCGCGCGAGGAGGCCGGCCAGCAGGGCGGCGGCATCTTCGGCGGCCTGTTCGGCGGCAGCCAGCCGGCGCGCCCGCGCTCGGTGCCCGCCTTCCCCCAGCGCGCCGCGGCGCCCGAGCAGGGCGCCTCCCCCGCCTGGGGCTCGCAGCCGCAGGCGGCCCCCGGTCCCGGGCTGGCGCAGAACGCCGCGCCGGGCCAGCAGCCCGCCTCCGGTCCCTGGCAGAACCAGACCGGCCAGCAGCAGGCTCCGGCCCGCGGCGGCTTTCTTGCCGGCGCACTGACCACGGCAGCCGGCGTCGCCGGCGGCATGATGCTCGGCAACGTGCTGATGAACGCCTTCAAGGGCGAGAGCGGCGAGAAGCCGGCCGAGACGGCGAAGGCCGACGAGACCGGCACGCAGAACGACGCCGCCAACGCCCAGCCGGCGGCCGATACGCAGGACTACGCCGAGCCGCAGGCCGATTACCACGACGCCGGCTATCAGGATGGCGGCTTCGACGACGGTTTCGACGGGGGCGACTGGGCCTGAACGCCCGCCTCCGCCGGGAAGACCAGCCCCGCCCGGCGACGGGCGGGGTTTTTCATGCGCGAAGGCCCCCGAAACAGCGCCATTCGCGAACGGCATGGACGGCGCGCGCTTGCCCGCCGCGCCCGCGCGGGCTAACCCGGCGCGACGCGCCTTTTCGCCATCCGTTCCAGAGTGTTCCAGCCCATGTCCGCCCCTGCCAAGCTGAAGGCCCGCCAGCCGCGCGGCTTCGTCGACCGCGGCCCCGCCGACGTCGCCGCGACCGAGCGCATGCTCGCCGTGATCCGCGAGAGCTTCGCGATCTACGGCTTCGAGCCGGTGGAGACGCCCTTCGTCGAGTATACCGACGCGCTCGGCAAGTTCCTGCCGGACCAGGACCGCCCGAATGAAGGCGTGTTCTCCTTCCAGGACGACGATGAGCAGTGGCTGTCGCTGCGCTACGACCTGACGGCGCCGCTCGCCCGCTATGTCGCGGAGAATTTCGACGCGCTGCCGAAGCCCTATCGCAGCTATCGCGCCGGCTACGTCTTCCGCAACGAGAAGCCCGGCCCCGGGCGCTTCCGCCAGTTCATGCAGTTCGACGCCGACATCGTCGGCAGCGGCACGGTCGCGGCCGATGCCGAGATCTGCATGCTCGCCGCCGACACGATGGAGAAGCTCGGCATCAGGCGCGGCGACTATGTCGTGAAGGTCAACAACCGCAAGGTGCTCGACGGGGTGATGGAGGCGATCGGCCTCGGCGGCGAGGAGAATGCCGCCCGCCGGCTGACCGTGCTGCGCGCCATAGACAAGGCGGATAAATTCCCAGCGGAGGAAATTCGTAAGCTGCTTGGAGAAGGTCGCCGCGACGAGAGCGGAGACTACACCAAAGGTGCACAGTTGTGTCCACAAGATGCCGAAATCATCCTGCGAGTTATCGAGTCAGCAGGTGACATCGAGCGTTTTGTTCGCTTCTTTGGGAGAAAGTACACAAAGCCGTTCACGATCAGGAAGTATGAAGAAAAGCTCAGACGAGTTCTCGGCGTATCAGTGCTTCCGACGCCAATTTTGGAGGGACTTCAGGAGGTCGAGCAGATAAGGAAGGCGGTTCGGGAAGCAGGATATGAGCCAGACCGCATCCGCATCGATCCCTCCGTCGTCCGCGGGCTCGAATACTACACAGGCCCGGTCTACGAGGTGGAGCTGACCTTCCCGGTCACCAACGATGACGGGCAGGTGGTGCGCTTCGGCTCGGTCGCGGGCGGCGGGCGCTATGACGGGCTGGTCGGCCGTTTCCGGCCCGAGCCGGTGCCGGCGACCGGCTTCTCGATCGGCGTCTCGCGGCTCTATTCGGCGCTGAAGGCGGTAAAGTCGCCGATCGTCGACACCAGGGCCGAACTGCCGCTGGTCGTCGTCACCGCGATGGACAACAAGTCGCCGGAGTTCATGCCAAGCTATCAGGCGATGGTCTCGCAGCTCCGGCAGGCGAAGGACGAGGCGGGCAAGGCGCTCTGTCGCGCCGACCTCTATCTCGGCGCCTCTGGCTTCAACGCCCAGATGAAATATGCCGACCGGCGCGGCGCGGTCTGCGCGGTGATCCAGGGCTCCTCGGAGCGCGAGGCCGGCACGGTGGTGATCAAGGACCTGGTCCTCGGCGCCGAGCTGGCCGCCGCCAGCCGCGAGATCAAGGATTCGGCCGAGCACAAGGAGCGGCAGGCCCAGGCCCAGTTCGCGGTGCCGGTCGACGGGCTGGTCGAGGGCGTGCGCAAGGTCATCGCCCGCCACGGCTGAACGGCGCGAAGGGCGGGGTCGCCCCGGCTGCGGCCGGCAGCGAGCGCGATTCCCGTTCACCCAATTCGGCGAAAGCCGTCGAAAACCGCGGCCGCGCCTGCTAGACCGACGCCGCAACAGGATGGACGACGTGGCTGCGGAAATGCGCTCCAAATTCGAGACGGTGATCGCCCTGTTCGGGCGCGAAGGCTACGCCCGCGCGGAACCGGCGATCCTCCAGCCGGCCGAGCCCTTCCTCGATCTCTCGGGCGAGGACATCCGCCGCCGCATTTTCCTGACGCAGGACGGCGAGGGCCGCGAATGCTGCCTGCGGCCCGAATACACCATTCCCGTGGCGCTGGCGCACATCGCCGAGCGCGCCGGCGAGCCTGCCTCCTACGCCTATGCCGGCCCGGTCTTCCGCATGCGGGTGGGCGAGCCCAATGAGTTCGCGCAGGCCGGCATCGAATCCTTCGGCCGCAGCGACGCGACCGCCGCCGACGCCGAGATCATGGCGCTGACGGTGGAGGCCGCCGCGGCGCTCGGCCTGACGGGCCCGCGCCTGCTGATGGGCGATGTCGCGCTGCTGTCGGGCCTGCTCGACCGGCTCGCCGTGCCGGCCGCCGCCCGCCGGCGCCTGCTGCGCGCCGTGGTGCAGGGCAAGACCGCGAGCGAGGCCGTCGCGGCGCTGAGCGAGACCACCGGCGAGGTCGACCACGCCCATGCCGGGCTGCTCAAGGCGCTGGAAGGACAGGATCCGACCGCCGCGCGCGCCTTCGTCGAGGACGTTCTGTCGATCGCCGGCATCTCCTCGGTCGGCGGCCGCTCGGCCGGCGACATCGCCGAGCGCTTCCTGGCGCGGGCGGCCGAACGCGACAATCCGGTCAATGACGAGGTCCGCGCCGTGCTCGGCAAGGCGCTCGCCATCGGCGGTGACCCGGACGCGGCCTCGGCCGCCTGGCGCTCGCTGTCGGACGAGGCCGGGCTCGACCTCGGCGCGACGCTCGACGCCTTCGACGAGCGCACCGGCTTCCTGGCGGCGCGCGGCGTCGATGTCGGCGCCATCGCCTTCTCCGCCGCCTTCGCCCGCAATCTCGACTACTACACCGGCTTCATCTTCGAACTGCATGACCCGGCCCGGCCGGACCTCAAGCCGATCGCCGGCGGCGGCCGCTATGACGGCGTGCTGCAGCGGCTGGGCGCACCCGGCCCGGTGGCCGCGGTGGGCGCCTCGCTCTGGCTCGACCGGCTGGCGGGAGCGTCGGCATGAGCACGACGACCACGGATAGCGCGATGAACGACATGCCCCTCGTCCTGGCCGTCCCCTCCAAGGGCCGGCTGCAGGAGAACGCCACCGCCTTCTTCGGCCGCGCCGGGCTCTCCTTCGTGCAGGCGCGCGGCTCGCGCGACTACCGCGCCCAGATCGCCGGCCTCGACGGGGCCGAGGTCGCCTTCCTCTCTGCCTCCGAGATCGTGGCGCAGCTCGCCTCCGGCGCCGCACATCTCGGCATCACCGGCGAGGACCTGGTGCGCGAGCAGGTGCAGGACGCCGACGCCGCCGTCGAGCTGCTGACCCCGCTCGGCTTCGGCCACGCCAATGTCGTGGTCGCGGTGCCGCAGGCCTGGATCGACGTGCGCTGCATGGCCGATCTCGACGACGTCGCCGCCACCATGCGCGCCCGCACCGGCAACAAGCTGCGCGTCGCCACCAAATACGTGAACCTGACCCGGCGCTTCTTCGCCAGCCACGGGCTCAGCGACTACCGCATCGTCGAGAGCCTTGGCGCGACCGAAGGCGCGCCGGCCGCCGGCACCGCCGAGATCGTGGTCGACATCACCACCACCGGCGCGACGCTGACCGCCAATGCGCTCAAGGTGCTCGACGACGGCGTGATGCTGGCCTCGGAAGCCAATCTCGTCGCCTCGGTGCGCGCGCCCTGGGGCGAGCGCGCCCGCAAGGCCGCCGCCGCCATCCTCGGCCGCGTCGCCGCCGAGGAGGAGGCCCGCTCGCTGCGCGAGGTCCGCGCCCTGCTGCGCGATCTCCCGGCCGGCACGCTCGAAAGCCTGGCCGCGGCGCATGGCGCCCGCCTGCCCTTCGGCGCAAGCGCCAGCGACGGCGTGGTGACGCTGCACTGCCCGCGCAAGGGCGTGTTTGCCCTGGTCGAGGCGCTGACGGCCGCCGGTGCCGACGACGTGACGGTGCGCGCGCTGGACTATGTCTTCCGCCGCAGCAACCCGCTGATCGAAAAGCTGCTCGCACGTCTCTGAGCGCCGGATTCCCGACACGAAATCGCGCTAGGAGCAGGGACGAAGCCAAGCGTCGCCCCTGCCCGCAGCGATTTCGTGCCTGGTGAAGCCAAGCGGACCATGGTCGCGTCATGCGATCGAGGCTTGCGCTTTCCCCCGCGATCGGTGCAGTGGAGGGATTACGCTTTCCTATGCGTCTGCCGCTCTGTCGAATCCGGGGTCTGGATCAGTTGAACACGCAGTTGCGCCTCGGCCTCGCGGCCGCCATCGCCCTCTCCCTGGCTCCCGCCGTTTCCAGCGGCGCCTTCGCGCAGGGCCGTCCGCCGACCTCCGCGCAGCCGGAGAAGAACTTCCCCTTCGACGCGTCCTGGACCCTGCTCCAGGCCGGTGGCAAGCAGGCCTCCGGCTATCGCATCACGCTGAAGGTGGATTCCAACCTGCGCGGCACCGGCTTCTCGGGCTGCAACAACTTCTCGGCCGCCGCCTACCCGCTGCGCCAGCAGGGCTTCGCGGTCGGGCCGATCGCGGTGACCAAGAAGGCCTGCGACAGCGGCGCGATGGGGTTCGAGCGCAGCTTCCTGCTGGCGCTGCGCTCCGCCAAGCAGTGGGACCTCGTCCAGGGCCGCCTCGTCCTCAAGACCGGCCAGGGCGACCTCACCTTCGAGCGCGGCATCTGAGGCCCGCTCGGGACGCCTCGCCGCCTCCCGCCCCATAGGACGACCATAAAAAAGACCGGCACGCCCAGCGCGCCGGTCTTTTTTCGTCGCGGCGCTTGTTTCGCCGTGGCGGCGCGCCTCAGCCCCAGGAAGCGAGGTCGCGCGGCTTGGGGCTGAAGGTGCCGTCGGGATTGCGCTCCATCGCCACCAGCGCATCGTGCATCTCGCGCAGCGTCGAGCGGTGGCCGATCGAGACGATGCTGGTCTGCGGCAATTCGCGCCGGATCATCGCGTAGATCTCGCCCTCCAGCTTCTCGTCGAGCGAGGCCGTGGCCTCGTCGAGGAAGAGCCAGTCCGGCTTCGCCAGCAGCGCGCGCGCCACCGCGAGGCGCTGCTGCTCGCCGCCGGAGAGGCGCTGGCCCCAGAGATCGACCTCGTCCAGCCGCTCGGTGAGATGGCCGAGGCTGACCTTCGCCATCACGTCGCGGATGGTCTCGTCGCCGAAGGCATCCGGATCGGCCGGATAGGCCAGCGCGGCGCGCAGCGTGCCCTGCGGCAGATAGGGCCGCTGCGGCAGCACCAGCATGCGCGTGCCGGCCGGGGCCGAGACCTTGCCCTGGCCGAAGGGCCAAATGCCCGCCAGCGCGCGGAACAGCGTAGACTTGCCGGACCCCGAGGGGCCGACGACCAGCGTCGAGCGGCCCTTGGCCAGCGCGAGGTCGTCGACCTGTACGATCGGCTGGCCGCTGGGCAGGCTCAGCGTCATGTCGTGGATGCGGGTGTCGCCGCCTTCCGAGACGCCATGGGCGATCGCGGCGCCGTCCTGGTCGGGATGCTCGGCTTCCGCCTGCGCCACCGCCGCCTCGAAGGAGGTCAGGCGGTTGATGGAGGCGAGGTAGGAGGCGATCGTCGCATAGCTGTTGATGATGAAGGAGAGCGCCGTCTGCACCCGGTCGAAGGCGCCGGCGACCTGCATCATGATGCCGAGCGTGATCGTGCCGGCGAAGTAGTACGGCGCCAGGATCATGTAGGGCAGCACGACGCTGAGCTGGTTGTAGGACAGGGTGAAGCTGGTCAGCTTCAGCCGGCGCCAGACCAGCCGGTAGAAGTTCTCGACGATGTCGCCGAAACGGCGGGAGAGATGCCGCCCCTCGACCGGCTCGCCGCGCATCAGCGCGATCTGCTCGGAATATTCGCGCAGGCGGGCGAGCGAGAAGCGGAAATTCGCCTCGCGGCGCTCCTGCTCGAACTCGAGCCCGATCAGCGGCCGGCCGATCAGATGGGTGATCCAGGTCGCCGCCACGGCATAGATGAAGGCGACCCAGAAGATGTAGCCCGGCACGGCGATCGCGGTGCCGGGAATGGTGAAGGCGACCTGGATGTTCCAGAGGATGATCGAGAAGGAGACAAGCGTCGAGACCTGGGTCAGCAGCGGCAGGGCGAAGCTGTAGGTCTGGTTGACGAAGGAGCGGGTGTCCTCGGCGATACGCTGGTCGGGGTTGTCGACCGTGCCGGCCAGCGCCAGCCGGTAATGCGTGCCGCGCCCGAGCCAGCGGGCATTGTAGGCTTCCGCCATCCAGCGCCGCCAGCGGATGAGCAGGGTCAGCTGCGCGAACATCTCGATCAGGTTCGAGACCACCCAGACGAAGGCCCAGACGCAGAAGACGTAGAAGAGCTGGTACCAGAACGCCGCAGCATCCTTGTTCTGCAACGCATCGTACATGTCGCGGTTGAAGAAGGAGAGGCGCAGCGTGATGCCGACCTGCAGCTGGTTCAGCACGATCAGGAAGACGAAGAGCGAGACCGCCAGCCGGCCGAGCCGGATCTTGAAGGGGCCGATCGGCCAGAGATTGGCGGTGGTGATCTCCTCGGATTCGAAATAGGGCGAGGCGATCCGGGCGATGCGGGCGATCACCGGCACGAAGGAGATCGCGTAGATCAGGATGCCGAAGACGCCGACCGTGGTCGGCAGGCTGGTCGGCACCGCCGGCAGCTGCAAAGCCGCCGTCCACCAGCCGAGCTGCGAGAGCAGCGCGCTGCCGCCGAAGACTACGTATTCGATGGCGAAGACCGCCGAGAAGATCTTCAGGAAGAAGGCCAGCGTCGGCGCGCGGAAGGTAACGACGGCGAGCAGGGCGCCGATCACGCCCATGCCGATCGTCCCGGCATCGCCGCTGCGCACGCCCACCGCGAGCGCGATCACGGCCATCAGGGCGACGGCGAAACTCAACAGGCGCATGGCGTAATCCCGGTTCGGCTGGGCGCGCGGCGGACGCCGCGATTCGCGGAGGATGATGCAGGCCAGCACCGCACACAAGGACGCCCTGCATAAGGCTTCGCGGCGCCGCTCAGCGATTTGTGAAGCGCCCGGTGCCGGCGCGCCGGACGCAGCGGCAGCCCCAACGGAAAAGGCCCGGCTTGCGCCGGGCCTTCCTGGTCTTGCCGGATGGCTTGGATCAGAAGTCCATGCCGCCCATGCCGCCGCCGCCCATCGGGGGCATCGGGGCTTCCTTCTTCGGAAGCTCGGCGATCATCGCCTCGGTGGTGATCAGCAGGCCGGCGACCGAAGCCGCGTCCTGGATCGCCGTGCGCACGACCTTGGTCGGGTCGATGATGCCGGCCTTGACCATGTCGCCGAACTCGCCGGTCTGGGCGTTGTAGCCGTAGGCGTAGTCGGTGGCCTCGAGCAGCTTGCCGACCACGACCGCGCCGTCATCGCCGGCGTTGTCGACGATCTGCTTCGCCGGGGAGGTGATGGCCTTGCGGACGATCTCGACGCCGGTCTTCTGGTCGTCGTTCTGGGTCGTGAGCGACTTCAGGGCGCCGAGCGAGCGCAGCAGGGCGACGCCGCCGCCCGGCAGGATGCCCTCTTCCACCGCAGCGCGGGTGGCGTTCAGGGCGTCGTCGACGCGGTCCTTCTTCTCCTTGACCTCGATCTCGGTCGCGCCGCCGACGCGGATGACCGCGACGCCGCCGGCGAGCTTGGCCAGACGCTCCTGCAGCTTCTCGCGGTCATAGTCCGAGGTGGTCTCCTCGATCTGCGCCTTGATCTGCGAAACGCGGGCCTCGATCTGGTCCTTGGCGCCGGCGCCGTCGATGATCGTGGTGTTCTCCTTCTCGATGCGCACCTTCTTGGCGCGGCCGAGCATGTCGAGCGTCACGGTCTCGAGCTTGATGCCGAGGTCTTCCGAGATCATCTGGCCGGCGGTCAGGATCGAGATGTCCTCGAGCATGGCCTTGCGGCGATCACCGAAGCCCGGAGCCTTGACGGCGGCGATCTTCAGGCCACCACGCAGCTTGTTGACGACGAGCGTGGCCAGGGCCTCGCCCTCGACGTCCTCGGCGATGATGAGCAGCGGCTTGCCGGTCTGCACGACGGCCTCGAGGATCGGCAGCATCGCCTGGAGCGACGACAGCTTCTTCTCGAAGACGAGGATGTAGGGATCCTCGAGCTCGGCGACCATCTTCTCGGCGTTGGTGATGAAGTACGGCGAGAGGTAGCCGCGGTCGAACTGCATGCCCTCGACGACGTCCAGCTCGGTCTCGGCCGTCTTGGCCTCCTCGACCGTGATGACGCCCTCGTTGCCGACCTTCTGCATCGCGGTCGAGATCATCTCGCCGACCGACTTGTCGCCGTTCGCGGAGATCGTGCCGACCTGGGCGACCTCGGCGTTGGAGGTGACCTTCTTCGAGTTCTTCTGCAGATCCGCGACGATCGCCTCGACAGCGAGGTCGATGCCGCGCTTCAGGTCCATCGGGTTCATGCCGGCGGCGACGGCCTTCGAGCCCTCGCGGACGATGGCGGCGGCCAGCACGGTCGCGGTGGTGGTGCCGTCACCGGCGGCGTCGTTCTGCTTCGAGGCCACTTCGCGCACCATCTGGGCGCCCATGTTCTCGAACTTGTCGGCGAGCTCGATCTCCTTGGCGACGGTGACGCCGTCCTTGGTGATGCGGGGAGCGCCGAACGACTTCTCGATCACGACGTTGCGGCCCTTCGGACCCAGCGTGACCTTCACGGCGTTGGCGAGGATCTCCACGCCGCGCAGCATCTTGTCGCGGGCGTCGGTGGAGAAGCGAACTTCTTTGGCAGCCATGAGACTACTCCTGATTGAACGTTACGGAAGGGCGGTCTGCGGGCTGATCAGCCGACGATGCCCATGATGTCGGATTCCTTCATGATCAGGAGATCCTGGCCGTCGATCTTGACCTCGGTGCCGCTCCACTTGCCGAACAGGACGCGATCGCCCTGCTTGACGTCGAGGGCGACGAGCTTGCCGGCCTCATCACGGGCGCCCGGACCGACCGCGACCACCTCGCCCTCCTGGGGCTTTTCCTTGGCGGTATCGGGGATGATGATGCCGCCCTTGGTCTTCTCTTCGCTATCAAGGCGACGGACCACAACGCGGTCATGCAGCGGACGGAACTTCATGGTTCTGTCTTCCTCTCGCTCGTAAATTCTTGACGGTGCCTCACCGGGAGGCGTCCCGCTGGATGTCTGTTAGCAGTCTCGATCATCGAGTGCCAAGCGACGTCGGGGAGATAGGTCGCCCCCGTGGGGGAGTCAAGGAGCGCCGCGCGCAAAGGTTAGCGGCGCGGGGATAGGCGCCTTGTCCTGCTGCGGTAGCCGCACAAACCGGCTATCCTGTGGCGATGACCACCCCCATCCCCGATCCCCGCCTCGACGATATCGGCCGGTCCTGCGTCGTGCTGCATGTGCGCATGACGGCGCGCGCCGTCACCCGCGCCTATGACGAGGCGATGCGGCCGAGCGGGCTGAAGATCACCCAGTTCGTGCTGCTCTCGGCACTCTCGACCGGGCAGTGGCGTTCGGTGACCGAACTCGCGGAACGCTTCGCGCTGGAACGGACCTCGCTCACGCGCAACCTCCAGCTGCTCGCCGCCGAGGCGCTGATCGAGCGCTGCGAGTGCAAGGGGCGCGCACAGACCTATCTCGTCACCGAGAAGGGCCGCGCCGCGATCGAGAACGCCATCCCCTATTGGCGCCTGGCGCAGGAGCGGATCGAGACCGCGCTAGGCAGCGAGCGCTGGAGCGAGACGCGCGACGGGCTGCGCGCCATCCGCCGCGCCATCCGCGACGTCGCGCCCTTGCCCGCGCCCGACGCAGCCGGCTGAGCCTCCGCCTTGACGCTGCGCGTCGGCACCTCATAACGTGCAGATACACGATGAGGGAGTTTCCGCGATGCAGCCTGCCTATGGCGTCGTCAGCCGCGATGTCCTGCTCGCCGAGGACGGGCTGAGCTTCCTGCGCGCCATGCTGGAAGGGCGCCACCCCGGTCCGCCCATCGCCGAGACGCTCGACTTCACCCTGAGCGAGGTCGCGCAAGGGGCCGTGGTCTTCACCGGCCAGCCCGGCGCACGCTTCCTCAACCCGCTCGGCACGGTGCATGGCGGCTGGACCGCGACGCTGCTCGATTCCGCCATGGCCTGCGCCGTCCATGCGACGCTCGCGGCCGGCGAGGGCTACACCACGCTCGAGATGAAGCTGAACTATGTGCGCCCGGTGCTGCCCGATGGCGGGCCGGTGCGCTGCGAGGGCCGCGTCATCCATCGCGGCGGCTCGATCGCGACCAGCGAGAGCCGGCTCCTCGATGCACGGGGCAAGCTGCTGGCGCACGGGACCGAGACCTGCATGATCTTCGGCGCGAAGCCAGCGGGCTGAGGGCGGATGCGGCCCTTGCCGCTCAATGCACGGGAGGCAACCCGAGCGAGGCCCATAGCTCCCGGGGGATCGCGTCGCCGGCGCTGAACCGGAAGCCGGCGACCTTTGTCCCATCCGGCGTCACCTCGCAGCGATAGCGCAGGCTGTACCAGCGCCGTCGGCTGCGGAAGGCGGCGCCGTTCGCCTCCAGCCCGGCGCGCGACAGATGCACATCCTCCAATGCGAAGGCGACGACGCGGTCGGGCTCGAAGGCGCCATTCCAGCCCCGGATCTGGCTCATCGCCTCGAGGTTGCAGATCTGCTCGACACGCTCGGCGTGATCGAGCCGCTTCAGGCTCTCCCGCGCCTCGCGGCTGCGCGGATGGGCCAGCACATCCGCCGACATGAGCTGCCGCGCCTCGACCATCGTGTCGAATGGTTGCGCGGGGGCCGGCGCGGCGGCTTCCGGGGCCGGAGCCGGCATCTCCGGCGGCGCGGGGGAAGGCACGACGGCGGCCGGAGCCATCGGGGCCGGGCGCGCCGCGGAGAGAGGCAGTTGCGCGGGGCTGAGGAGTTCCAACTCGATCGCCTCCTCCGGCATCGGCTCGAAGCGTGAAGGACGTGCCGCCAGCATGAGGGCGCCGAGCAGGGCGGCGTGAAGGAAGAGGGCGAGACCGATGGCGCACGCGTCGAGGCCGTTCCGCGGGGAAGGGGCGCGCCGCATCTCCGCTTAGGCCGTGAGGAAGGGAAATGCCGTCATCGCCTGCCCCCTGCCCCGACCCTGCCCCTGCCGTATTCAGGCGGTCTCGCCTCTGCATGGTTCGCCGAGCTCTAGCCCGGCGAAACCGGCGAATTTGCGGCTGACGTCGCCTGCGCCTCAGCGCCGGCTGACCGCGACCGCCCCGGCGACGATCAGCACCGCGCCGGCATAGGTCGTCCAGGGCGGCACCTCGGCGAAGAGCAGCCAGCCGAGCAGGCTCGCCCAGATCAGCGCGGTATATTCGATCGGCGCAAGCCGCGAGGCCGGGGCGCGGGCAAAGGCCGTCGTCAGCAGGAAATGCCCGGCGACGCCGAGCGCGCCCGCCAGCGCATAGGCGACGAGATCGGCCCCGCTCAGCGGCACCGCGTAAAGGAAGGCGGGGATGGCGAGGCACAGCGCCGGCCCGGCGTTCTGGAACAGCACGATCACCGCCGGCCGCTCGCGCAGGGCGATGCGCCGGAGCAGCACCAGGTTGAAGGCATAGGTCACGGCCGAGAACAAAGCCGCGGCGACGCCGAGGCCGGCGCCCGAGACCTCGCCCTGCAGCCGCGGCCAGACCATGACCAGCATGCCGGCGAGCCCGCAGCCCAGCGCCTGCAGGATGCGCCTGTCGAGCCGTTCGCCCAGCATCAGCGTGCCCATCAGGGCGACGAAGACCGGGGCGAGGAAGGAGAGCGTCAGCGCCTCGGCCAGCGGCAGCACCGAGACCGAGTAAAAGAAGGAGCCGGCTGTCATCACCACCACCGGCACCCGCGCCAGATTGCCCATGACACTGGCGCGCGTCGGCGCCGGCGGGCGAGTGATCGCCACCGCGGCCAGCGCGAAGACGCTGCCGGCGGCGAAGCGCATGAACAGCGCGACGATGAAGGGATGCTGCTGCATCTGCCCCTTCACCACGGCGTCCATACCGGTCAGCAAGGCGATCCCGAGGACGGCGAGGAGCGGGGCCGGCAGGGTCATGGTGCCTCGGCGGCGACGGGCCTGCGGTAGTGGTATTCCCAGCTGGCGGAGACGTCGGCCAGGTAGCGCTCGCCCGGCCAGCGGCGGAAGCCGAGCTTCTCGTAGAAGCGGTGGCCGCGGGTGAAGCGCGTGTCGGACCAGAGCATCAGCTCGGCCATGCCGCGCTCCGCGGCGAAGGCGAGCGCCCGCCCGAACAGGGCCTGGGCGAGCCCGGAGCCGCGATAGGCCGGATCGGCATAGACCTTGAACAATTCGACCGCGCCCTGCTCAGGAACCGGCACGGCGGCAAGCGAGCCGACGATGCGCCCGTTCTCGATGGCGGCCACCCAGAGCGCGCCGCCGCGCGCCGCATAATGCGAGGCCGGGCGGCGCAGCTCGGGGAACTCCGACCAGTCGAACAGGCAGCCGGGATATTCGGCGAAGCTCGCGGCGATCAGCGCCGCCAGCGGCTCTGAATCCTCATCGGTCACGGCGCGAAGCGTAGGAGGCGTCATGAACGAGCGATTAGGACCATTGCGCTAGGGTGGATAGATGTCCGTCTCGCCCCTCCCCCATGCTTCCCGCGCAGCGGAACTGGCCCGCTTTTCGCGCCGCGGCCCGGCATGGTATGGGTCTGCCGGCGTTCGGCGAGCCCCCGCATGAGCGTCATCCTGCCCTTCATCGTCAATTCGGCGCTGAATTTCGCGCTGGGGCTGCTGATCGCCTTCTTCCTCGGCCCGGCCGAGTTCGGCCGCTACGCCATCGGCGCGGCGATCGTTGTGCTGCTCAACACCGCGCTGCTCGACTGGATCCGGATCTCGGCGGTGCGCTTCTACTCGCAGAAGGCCCGGCTGGAGCAGCCCGAGATCCGCGCGACGCTGGACCTGCTGCTGGCGGGTATGACGCTGGCGCTGGCGGGCATCCTGCTCGCCGCGGTCGCCTCCGGCGTCGATTTCCGCCTGCCGACCATGCTGGTGGCGGCAGCCGTCGCCGCCGGCATCGGCGCCGGTCTGTTCGACTATCACGGCGCCATCGCCCGCGCCCGCTTCATGGACGCCGCCTACGCGCGGCTCGTCATGGTCAAGAACCTGCTGGCGCTGGTGCTGATGGTCGGCGGGGCCTGGTGGACGCGCGACGCGGCGGTCGTGCTGCTCGGCAGCGTGATCAGCGTCGGGGCCGCCCTGCTCACCGTGCGCCGGGCGCTGGCTGACGCGCCGCGCCTGCCCGGCGGCTGGCGTCGCTCGCTGGCGCGCGACTTCGCGCGCTACGCGCTGCCGCTGGTCGGCGCCAACGCGATCTATTCGCTGATCCCGCTGATCAACCGCTCGCTGATGGCGGATGGCTACGGCTATGCCGAGGCCGGCCAGTTCTCGCTGGCGGCCGATCTCGGCCTGCGCCTGTTCGGCATGCTCGGCGCCGGCCTCGAGATCGTGCTGCTGCGCGAGGTGCTGCGGCTCGACGAGACCGTGGGGCGCGAGGCGGCGCTGCGGCGCATCTCGGACAATCTGGTCATCGTGCTGATGGTCGCCCTGCCCTGCGCCGCCGGGCTTTACCTCGTGCTGCCGGCCTTCGAGGCGCTGCTGGTGCCGGCGGAGTTCCGCGGGCGCTTCGGCGTCTATCTCACCCTGCTGCTGCCGGGCTTCCTGGCGCTGTGCCTGTTCATCGCCGGGCTCTACCCGGTCTTCCTGCTCGGCAAGCGTACCGGGCTCGTCACCCTGGCCGCGCTCGCCGGGCTGGCGCTCAATCTGGCGGTCATCCTCTGCGCCGGCGCACTCGGGGCGGAGCGCTTCGCCATCGGCCAGGTCGCCGCCTTCCTGCTCGTGCTGGCCGTCACCGGCGTGCTGGCGCTCCGCAGCCTGCCCGCCCTGCCCCCGGCACGCGAGCTGCTGGCGCCGATCCTCGCCACCGCGGCGATGGCCGCCTGCCTGCTGCCGCTGCGCCGCACCATGACGCCGGCGATCGAGCTCGCGGCGATGGCGGCTCTCGGCGCGCTGGTCTACGTCGCCGTGCTGCTCGCCTGCGACACGGCGGGCTGCCGCACGGCGCTGCGCGGCTGGCGCTCGGCCCGCCGCGGCAAGCGCTGAAGGCCGGCCTGCCGCAAGGTTCGGTTTACCGCGTTTGCTTGCGGCTCGATAAGGTTAATGCGGGGATTTCGCCGCATTTCGGGCGGTTAAGCGCTTCGGGCGCCCGCGATTCACCATTCATTTCAACCATAAGCGCAGCGTCCCGGCAGGTTTCGTCGAGAGAGTTGCGTCATGCTTGCGATCCGCATCCTTCCGCTGGCGCTGGCCGGCATGCTCCTGCCAGCCGTGCCGGCGCTGGCCCAGACCTATTGCCGGCCCGTCGACCAGGCGGCGCGCGGCCAATATGGCGGCGGCTTCATCGAGATGCTGATGACGGGCCAGGACCCGAGCGATTACGGCCGCGGCCGCGCCGTCTACAACCAGCCCTCGCGCCCGGCCTATGGCCAGCAGCCGCAGCGCTATCGCCGCCTCTCCGACTACGAGGCCCCGGTGCCGCTCGACGGCGACCCGATCTATCGCGGGCAGGTTTCGCGCGGGCAGATCTCGCGTGGCGACGTCTATGGCGGCGAGGCCTATCCGCCGCCGCCGTCGCCCCGTCAGGAGCGCCGCAGCGCCTCGCTCGGCCAGCCGATGATGGCCGACACGCCGATCCAGCGCGCCATCCCCGCCCGCTTCCAGAAGCAGGAGGTCGCCTATGACGGGCCGCAGCGGCCGGGCACGGTGGTGATCGATACCTCCAGCCGCTTCCTCTATCTGGTCCAGCCCGGCGGGCGCGCCCTGCGCTACGGCATCGGCGTCGGCCGCGAGGGCTTCAGCTGGAAGGGCACGCAGACCGTCTCGCGCAAGGCCGAATGGCCGAGCTGGACGCCGCCGGCAAGCATGCTGAAGCGCCGCCCCGACCTGCCGCGCTTCATGCCCGGCGGCCCGGAGAACCCGCTCGGCGCCCGCGCGCTCTATCTCGGCTCGACGCTCTACCGCATCCACGGCACCAACGAGCCGCACACGATCGGCCAGGCGGTGTCCTCGGGCTGCATCCGCATGACCAATGACGACGTGATGGACCTCTATGGCCGCGTCCGCGTCGGCGCCCGCGTCGTGGTGATGTAGCCGGACGACCGGCCGCCCTGGCGGCCGGTCTGACTTGCTGCGGCTCGGGGGTCATAACCGCTTCGCGGTGCGCGCCCCCGTCATGACCGGGCGAGCCCCGCCCTACTCCGCCGCCAGCGGCGCCGGCATCGCCTCGCCGAGCCCGGCGTTGGCGAGCTTCTCTGGGATCGGCCCGCCGGTCGCCCAGTCGAGCAGCTCGGCGGTGTGGAGCACCGGCGTCCGCGCCCCGCGATCGGCGAAACCCTTGGCGATCTGGGTGATGCAGCCGATATTGCCGGTGGCGACGAGATCGGGCCGGGTGCGCTCGATATTCCCGACCTTGCGCTCGCGCAGCTGCTCGGCAATCTCGGGTTGCAGGATGTTGTAGACACCGGCCGAGCCGCAGCAGATATGGCCCTCCGGCACCTCCTTCACCCGAAAACCGGCGCGGGCGAGCAGGCGCTTCGGCCCGTCCTTGAGCTGCTGGCCATGCTGCATCGAACAGGCGGAGTGATAGGCGACCGTGAGGTCGAAGCCGCGCGCCGGCGCGATCTCCAGCGTCTCGACGAATTCGGTCACGTCCTTGGCCAGCGCCGCGACGCGCTCCGCCTTGGCGGCATAGGCCGGCTCGTTGCGGAACATGAAGCCGTAATCCTTGATCGTCGTGCCGCAGCCGGAGGCGGTGATCAGGATGGCGTCGAGTCCCTCGCCGTCGATCTCGGCCGTCCAGGCGTCGATATTGGCGCGGGCGAAGGCGAGCGCGTCGTGCTCGCGGCCCATATGATGGACCAGCGCGCCGCAGCAGCCCTCGCCCTTCGGCAGCACGACCTCGACGCCATGGCGGGTCAGCAGGCGGATCGTCGCCTCGTTGATGCCGGGATCGAGCACCGGCTGGGCGCAGCCCGACAGCATGGCGACGCGCTTGCGGCGCGGGCCTTCGGCGACGAAGCGCTGCGGCCCCTCCATCGCCGAGCGCCCCGGCAGCGCGGACGGCGCCAGCGCCAGCATCGCCTTCAGCCGCGTGCCGGCGAGCGGCAGCGCCCCGAGCAGCCCGGCGAAGGGCTTGCCCAGCTGGGCCGCCAGCATGGCGAGCCGGAAGCGGCCCGGATAGGGCAGGATCGCCGCCAGAACCCGGCGCAGCACCCGGTCGTGCCAGGGCCGCTCATAGGTCTCCTCGATATGCGCGCGGGCATGGTCGACGAGGTGCATGTAGTGCACGCCCGACGGGCAGGTCGTCATGCAGGACAGGCAGGAAAGGCAGCGGTCGACATGCTTGACCACCTCGGCCGTCGCCGGGCGGGCGTTCTCCAGCATGTCCTTGATCTGGTAGATGCGGCCGCGCGGGGAATCGAGCTCGTCGCCGAGCAGCAGATAGGTCGGGCAGGTGGCGGTGCAGAAGCCGCAATGCACGCAGCTGCGCAGGATCTTCTCCGACGCCGGCAGGCGCGGATCGGAGGCGAGATGCTCGGGGGTGAAGCTGGTCTTCATTTATGTGAACTTCACACCATCCAGATGGAGATTTAAGCGGACGAGCGAAGGCGCTGCGTCCGTTCTCACGCGAACCGAATAACCCTTCGCCACCAGATCGATCATCTCATCCTCACTCTTCGTGAGTACCTTGTTCTTCTCGTAGTGCTTCTCCGCACCCCGAGCCGGCGAACCCAGAACGTAAAACCCCTGCGCATCTCGGATAGCGAACTGCCGGGCCCCGGTTTTGGGACAGAGGCGATAAAGTCGCGAACTCACGTCAAATCCCTGCATAGATCCGCCCCGGCTCGAAGATGCCCTGCGGGTCGAAGCTCGCCTTGACGCCGGCGCTGACGCGCATCAGCGGCTCGGCCAGCGGCTCGAAGACCGGGACGGCGGCCCGCACAGCCTCGGGCGCGCGCACCAGCGTGGCGTGGCCGCCGAGCGGGCCGAGCGCGGCGCGGATCGCCTGCGCGCCGGCATCGCCCTCCGCCGGGACCGCCAGCCAGACCAGGCCGCCGCCCCAGTCGTAGAACCAGCGGGCTGCGGGGATCGCTGCGGCGATGGCGGCCGTGGCGCCCGGGCCGCGGCTCGGCGCCAGCGACAGGCGCCAGACCGCCTCCGGCGTGCCGGCGAAGGCCTGCGCGTCGCGCAGCCCGCGCCAGAGCGCGTCGCCCTCCGGCCCCTCGATCAGCCGCGGCCGGCCGTGCGGCTTGAGCAGCCGGGCGAGTTCGGCGCCGCGATAGTCGATCGAGGCGGAGACGTTCTCCAGCCGCAACAGCGTCAGCGCGGTCTCGCCGGCGATGCCCGCCGGCAGATGCGCCGCCGCCATCGGCTCGTAGGGCGAGCCGAGCGCGGCCGAGAGCAGCGTCACCGCCGCCGCGTCGGCGAGGCCGGGCCAGGCCAGCGTCACCACACGCTCCGGGCGCGGCAGCACGCGGAAGGTCACCTCCGTCAGCAGCCCGAGCGTGCCGTAGCTGCCGGCGACGAGCTTCACCAGGTCGAGCCCGGTGACGTTCTTCATCACCCGCCCGCCGGACTTCACCGCCTCGCCGCGGCCGTTGACCAGCCGGATGCCGATCAGGGAGTCGCGCGCGGCGCCGGCATTGATCCGGCGCGGGCCGGAGACGTTGCCGGCAGCGACCGCGCCGATCGTCGGCTCGCCGCGGGTGCCGAGCAGGCTGCGATGGTCCATCGGCTCGAAGGGCAGCATCTGCCCGCGCGCCGCGAGCGTCTGCTCGATCAGCGCCAGCGGCGTGCCGGCGCGCGCACTGACGACCATCTCGGCCGGCTCGTAGAGCGTGATGCCGCTCAACCCAGCGGCCGACAGCGTGGCCTGCGCCGCGACCGGCCGCCCGAGCCCGGCCCGCGTCCCGCCGCCGGTGATCGACAGCGCCCGGCGCGCATCCGCCGCCGCGCGGACGAGGTCACAGGCTTCGGCTTCGGTTGTGGGGGTGTGCACGATCACGCGCCAATCTCCGTCATTCCGGGGCTTCGCGCAGCGAAGAACCCGGAACCCACGGCGGGGCGCAGATCGGCAACACGATGACACAGCCGTGGTGTATCTCGAACAGCGTCGCGGTCATGGGTTCCGGGCTCATTGCTTCGCAATGCCCCGGAATGACGGTGGAGGGTCATCGCGCGAGCAACGAATAGAGATCCATCCAATCGGGGTTTCCGTCCTCTATCAGATTGACTTTCCATTGGCGGCGCCAGGCCTTGATGTCCTTCTCGCGCTCGATCGCCTCCATCGCGGTCTGGTGTTCCTCGTACCAGACGAGACGATCGACACCGTATTTCCGCGAGAAGCCGGGAAGCACCTTGCTCTTGTGCTCGTGGACGCGGCGCGCGAGATCGCGAGTCATTCCCAGATAGAGCGTTCCGTCGCGGCGGGAGGCGAGCAGATAGACGTGAAACGGCAAAACACCCCTCCCCCGTCATTTCGGGGCATGCCGAAGGCATGAGCCCGGAATCCATGAACACGACATCTGATTGATCGAGCGATACGCTGACAGCTTTTCTCTCGAACGTCATACTCATGGCTTCCCAGCTCTTCGCCGCAGAGCGTACCGGAAGGACGGAGGGTTGCCTCACGCCGCCACCCTGCCTTCCAGCGGGAACACCTTGGCCGGGTTCATCAGCCAGTCGCGGTCGAAGACGGCTCTCACGCGCATCTGCTGGTGCAGGTCGGCCTCGTTGAACTGGACGGTCATCAGGTCGCGCTTCTCGATGCCGACGCCGTGCTCGCCGGTGAGGCAGCCGCCGACCTCGACGCAGAGGCGCAGGATGTCCATGCCGGCGTCCTCGGCCTTCTGCGCCTCGACCGGGTCGTTGCAGTTGTAGAGCACCAGCGGGTGCAGGTTGCCGTCGCCGGCGTGGAAGACGTTGGCGACGCGCAGGCCGTAGCCCTGGACGATCTCGTCCATGCGCCGCAGCACATAAGGCAGCTGGCCGGTCGGGATCGTGCCGTCCATGCAGATATAGTCGGCGATGCGGCCCGTGGCGCCGAAGGCGGATTTGCGGCCCTTCCAGATCGCCGCAGCCTCCATGGCCGAGCGGCTTTCCTTGACGGTCGTCACCCCGTGCTGGCGGGCGATGGCGACGATGCGGGCGAGCTGGGCGCCCATCTCGGCATCCGAGCCCTCGACCTCGATGATCAGCAGCGCGCCGCAATCCATCGGGTAGCCGGCCTTGGCGAAGGCCTCGCAGATCTCGACCGCCTGCTTGTCCATGAACTCCATCGCCACCGGGATGATGCCGGCGCCGATGATGGCGGCGACCGCCGCGCCCGCCTCCTCGCTGGTCGGGAAGCCGAACAGCACCGGCCGCGCGCCCTCCGCCGCGCGCAGGATGCGCACCGTCGCCTCTGTGACGATGCCGATCTGCCCTTCCGAGCCGACGACGAGGCCGAGCAGGTCGTAGCCCGGCGCGTCGAGATGCGCGCCGCCGATCTCGACGATGCTGCCGTCGAGCATCACCATGGTGACGCCGAGCACATTGTTGGTGGTGACGCCGTATTTCAGGCAGTGCGCCCCGCCGGAGTTCATGCCGATATTGCCGCCGATCGAGCAGGCGAGCTGCGAGGACGGATCGGGCGCGTAGAAGAAGCCGTCGGCCGAGACCGCGCCGGTGACGGCGAGATTGGTGACGCCCGCCTGCACCCGCGCGACGCGGTCGGCATAGTCGATCTCGAGGATGCGGTTCATCTTGGAAACGCCGATCACCACCGCGTCCTCCTGCGGGATCGCCCCGCCGGCGAGCGAGGTGCCGGCGCCGCGCGGCACCACCGGGACGCCGGCCTGCGAGCAATAGCGCAGCACCGCCGCGACCTCCTGCGTCGTCGAGGGCAGCACCACGGCCAGCGGCATGCGGCGATAGGCAGTGAGCGCGTCGGTCTCATAGGGGCGGCGCTCGTCCTCGCTGGTGATCAGAGCCTCTGGCGCGACGAGGCCGGCGAGCCCGGCGACGATGGCGTCGCGCCGCGCGAGAATGCTCGGATCGGGATCGGGAAAGGCAATCGCGCTCATGGTCGTTTCCTCGGCGGGCGTCGCGGGCCGTGCCGCCAGCGACCCTAGAATAATTCCACCGGGCTTGCAGCGCGAGCACCGTCCATGATTATTTCCAAAATGGAAAAGATGGAGTGTGCATGGACCGGTTCGGCGACCTCGACGTCTTCGCCCGCGTCGTCACCGCCAAAAGCATGTCGGCCGCCGGCCGCGAGCTCAACCTGTCGCCGGCCGTCATCTCCAAGCGGATCCGGCGGCTGGAGGACAGGCTGGGCGTGCGCCTGCTCCAGCGCACCACGCGCCAGCTCTCGCTGACCGAGGCCGGCCAGGGCTTCTACGAACGCGTGGTGGCGATCCTCGGCTCGGTCGAGGAAGCCGAATCCTGGGTGGCCAGCGGCTCCGGCCAGCCGCGCGGCACGCTGCGGGTTTCGGCGCCGACCTCGTTCGGGCGGCTGCACATCGCCCCGCATCTCAAGCCCTTCCTCGACGCCAACCCGATGGTCAGCGTCGAGCTGATCCTGACCGACACCTTCGTCGATATCGTCGCTGAAGGCTTCGATCTCGCGGTGCGCATCGCCGACCTGCGGGATTCCAGCCTCGTCGCCAAGCGGCTTGCGCCCAATCACCGCATGCTGTGCGCCACGCCGGACTATCTCGCCCGGCATGGCGTGCCCGAAAGCCTTACCGACCTGGAGCGCCACACGCTCATCGCCCACAACACCGACCAATGGCGGCTCGACGGGCCGGATGGGCCGGTCTCGGTGCGGATCGCCGGGCCGCTGCGGACCAATTCGAGCGAGGTGGTGCGCGAGGCGCTGCTGGCCGGGGTCGGCATCGCGCTGCGCTCGACCTGGGACATCGGCGCCGAGCTGCAATCGGGCGCGCTGACCCATGTGCTGCCCGCCTATTCGGTCGGCCGGCGGGTCGCGGTCTACGCCGTCTATCCCAGCCGCCGCCACATGGAGCAGAAGGTCCGCGTCTTCGTCGACTATCTCGCCGAGCTCTACGGCGCCACGCCCTATTGGGATCGAGGGCTGGTGCTCTAGCCTCTGGTGGTAGCCGGACAGCGACGGTTCGCCTTGCGGCCACGCCGCGCTTCGTCATTCTTGCCGGCGGATTCGATCCGGCCCGCCGCCCGGATCTCGGGGAGCACGTGCATGTTCGGAGTCATCGAGGGTTTTCGCGTCGAGGTGCTCGACCCGCGCTTCCATCGCATCATCCCGGGCACGGCCAGGCTGGAGCGCCTGTGGACCGGGGCGCGCTGGTGCGAGGGGCCGGCCTGGTTCCCGGCGCACCAGACCGTGGTCTGGTCGGACATCCCCAACGACCGCATGCTGCGCTACGACGCGCTCAGCGGCCATGTCGGCGTCTTCCGCCAGCCGGCGCGCAATGCCAACGGCAACACGGTCGACCGGCAGGGACGGCTCGTCACCTGCGAGCATGGCGGGCGGCAGGTGACCCGCACCGAGCATGACGGCTCGGTCACGGTGCTGGCCAGCCATTGGCAGGGCAAGCGGCTCAATTCCCCCAACGACGTGGTGGTGAAGTCGGACGGCTCGATCTGGTTCACCGATCCCGACTACGGCATCCTCAGCGACTATGAGGGCGACAGGGCCGAGAGCGAGATCGGCCGCTGCAACGTCTACCGCATCGATCCGCAGTCGGGCGAGCTCGCCATCGCAGCCGGCGACTTCGTCAAGCCGAACGGCCTCGCCTTCTCGCCGGACGAGCGCGAACTCTACATCGCCGATACCGGCGCCAGCCACGATCCGGAGAACGGGCCGCGCCATATCAGGCGCTTCTCGCTCGGCAGCGACGGGCGCACGCTGCGCGGCGGCGAAGTCTTCGCGGCGTGCACGGCGGGACTGTTCGACGGGTTCCGCTTCGACCGGGAGGGCCGGCTGTGGAGCAGCTCGGCGGAGGGCATCCACGTTTTCCATGCCGACGGCACGCTGATCGGCCGCATCCTGATCCCGGAGGTCATCGCCAATCTCTGCTTCGGCGGGCCGAAGCTCAACCGCCTGTTCATCTGCGGCACGACCTCGCTCTATGCGCTGATGACCCACACCAACGGCACCGTCTGAGGCCTGTGCCCGCCGCTCAGTCCGGCGGCGGCTTCTCGGGCTTCATCCGCCCGACGACGAAGGGCATCGCCAGGCCGAGCAGCATGAAGCGCGTCAGGTGGTGGGCGCCGACATAGAGCGGGTCGAGCCCCATGGCGAAGGCGAGCACCGCCATGGCCTCGAGCCCGCCGGGCGCGAAGGCGGCGAGCGCGCTGGCATAGGAGACCCCCGCCAGCACCGCCGCCGGCCAGGCGAAGAGGAAGGCGACGCCCATCGAGACGAAGAAGCCGCCGATCGCCAGCGGGAACAGCGCCGCGATCTCGTTGCGCTTCAGCGTCGAGACGCGCCCGCCCATGGCAGCGCCCAGCATCACCATGACGACGACGGCGATCTCGGGCGGCAGCGTGCCGTGCACCAGCCCGGTGCCGTGCAGCACGGCGCTGGCGAAGGTCGCGCCGAGGATGAAGGGTGCGGTGACGCGCAGGCGCTCGAACAGCAACCCGGTCAGCAGCGAGGCGCCGAGCACGAGCGCCGTGTCGCCCACGGAGGCGACCACCGGCGGCGGGGGGAGTTGCGAGACCGTGGTGCCGCTGAGCTTCATGATGCTCGGCAGCAGCGCCACCAGCACCAGGATGCGGAAGAGCTGGATCGCCGCGATGCGGCCGATATTGGCGCCCTTGTCCTGCGCCACCGCGATCACCGCCGAGAGCGCGCCGGGCGCGGCCGCCAGCAGGGAATCGATCCAGGACCAGCGCGCGACGAAGCGCAGATAGGCGCCGGTGGCGAGCATGATCGCCGCCAGCCCGACGACCAGCACCGCGAGCGAGCCCGGATAGCGCGCCGTCGCCGCCAGCGCCTCGGGCGTGGTGGCCGAGCCGATCAGCGCGCCCGACATGATCATGGTGGAATCGAACCAGGGACGGCGCAGCTCGGGCAGCGGCCGCATCACCCCGATCACCGAGACGAACAGCATCGAGCCCGACAGCCAGGCCGCCGGCACGTCGAGCAGCGAAAACAGCAGACCGCCGGCCGCGGCGCAGCCGATGACCAGCGCCTCGCGGGACAGGGTTCTCAGGCGATAGGGGAGATAGGACGATTTCGGCATGGCTGGCGGGGCACGCGGAAGCGCGCGCCGCGCCATCAAGGCCCATGCCTGCCGTCAGGTCAAACGCCGGAAACGGCGACCGGCCATGCGCTCAGGCCGACAGCGCCCTCTGCAGACGAGCCACCGCCTCGACCAGATCGGAGGAGTTGCGGGCGAAGCACAGGCGCAAGCCCTGCTCGCCGCCGGCTCCGAAGGCTGCGCCCGGCGCGAGGCCGACATTGGCGGTCTCGACCAGCTCCAGCGCCAATGCCCGCGAATCCGTGCGGCCGTCGACGGCGAAGAACTGGTAGAAGGCGCCGTCCGGCGCATGCAGCGAGACGCGGTTGGTCGCCTTCAGCCCCTCCGAGACGATGCGGCGGCCTTCGGCGGCCCGCGCGATCTGCTCGGCGATGAAGGGCTCGCCCTCGTCGAGGGCGGCGATCCCGGCGCGCTGCACGAAGACCGGCGAGCCGGAGGTCGAATACTGGACCAGGTTCTCGATGACCTGGCCGAGCGCCGGCGGCGCCTCGATCCAGCCGAGGCGCCAGCCGGTCATCGCCCAGTTCTTCGAGAAGGTCTGGACGAAGACGATGCGGTCCTCATCCTCCATCACATCGTGGAAGGAGGGCGCGCGGGCCGAACCGTCATAGACGAAGCGCGCATAGATCTCGTCGGCGACGATCCAGAGCCCGTGCCGGCGCGCCAGGGCCAGGATCTCGGCGAGCTCCTCGCGACGCGCGGTCCAGCCGGTTGGGTTCGCCGGGGAATTGATCATCAGGGCACGGGTACGCGGCGTGATCGCCGCCTCGAGACGGCCCATGTCGAGCACGAAGCGCCCGTCGCGGAATTCGAGCGGCACCGAGACCGGCACGGCGCCGGCGACGCCGACGGCGGCCGGCACGTTCGGCCAGGCCGGGGACGGCACCACGACCTCGTCGCCGGCGCCCGCGATCATCCGCACGGCGATCTGGACCGACTGCATGCCCGAGCCGGTGACGAAGAAGCGCTCCGAGGAGAAGGGCCGGCCATAGAGCGCCGCATGATAGCGGGCCAGCGCCTCGCGCAGTTCCGGGATGCCGCGCTGCCAAGTGTAGAAGGTCTCGCCGGCGTCGAGCGAGCGCTTGGCCGCCTCGACGATGAAGCACGGCGTCGGCAGGTCGCCCTCGCCCACCCAGAGCGGGATCAGCCCCTGCTTGAGCCGGCCGTGGTTCATCACCTCGACGATGCCGCTCTCGGGAGCGTTGCGCGCCTCGGGGCGAAGGCTGGCGAGCAGGCTGTCAGCCTGGGCATGCATATTCATGGGCGGCCTTTCGAGCGATCCCCGACGCGATATGCCGGCTTCCATAACGCAATCGGGCCGATCCCGCGCCATGAAATCGCGAGATCGACCCGATCGGTCGCAGTGATGGATCGGGGCGCCGCCGCCCCGGCCGTCAGGCCTGCTTCTGCTTCAGCAGGTCGCGGATCTCGGCCAGGAGCACGACGTCCTGCGGCGGGGCGGCCGGGGCCGCCGCCTCGGCCTCGGCGGCCTTGGAACGCTTCAGCCGGTTGATCGCCTTGACGACGAGGAACAGCACGAAGGCGATGATGATGAAGTTCACCGCGATGGTGACGAAGTTGCCATAGGCCAGCACCGCGCCCTGCTTGCGCGCCTCGGAGAGCACGGGCGAGGTCACGGCGCTGTTGAGGCCGAAGAAGTAGTTCGAGAAGTCGACGCCGCCGAGCGCGCCGATCAGCGGCATGATGATATCGGCGACGAGCGAGTCGACGATCCGGCCGAAGGCGGCACCGATCACCACGCCGATGGCGAGGTCGACCACGTTGCCCTTCAGCGCGAATTCCCTGAATTCCTTGAGCATGGCGCCCCTTTCCAGATCGGTTGCCGCTTGGATGCGCCGCCGCGGGCCGCGCGCCTCCCGCTTCGGACGCTAGAGGAGTCGTGCGGCGAATTGAAGCGGGAATGCGCCCTCGCCCCCATCCGAATGGCCGGTGGCGGGGGCGGCGCGACGGCGCTAGGCTCCCCTGCGGGACGATGGGGAGCGCGCATGATCCAGAGCTGGTCGGTGGTGCTGGCGGCGCTGGTCTATCTGTGCGCGCTGTTCGCCATCGCCCATGCGGCGGACACCTCCGGCCGGCGCCTGATGAGCGGCCCGGCCCGCACGACGATCTACGCGCTGGCGCTCGGGGTCTACTGTACCTCCTGGACCTTCTACGGCTCGGTCGGCTTCGCCCATCGCGCCGGCATCGACTTCCTCGGCATCTATGTCGGGCCGATCCTGGTGATCGGGCTCGGGCACCGCTTCGTGGCGCGCATCGCCGAGATCGCGAAATCGCAGAACATCAGCTCGGTCGCCGACTTCGTCGGGGCCCGCTACGGCAAGAGCGAACGCGTCGCCGCCATGGTCTGCATCGTCGCGGTGATCGGCGCGCTGCCCTATATCTCGCTGCAGCTGAAGGCCGTCGCCAACTCGCTCTCGGTGTTCTTCGCCGCCAATGGCAGCGCCTCGCCGACCGGCGACATCCCGGTGCTGAGCGACCTCGCCCTTCTCGTCGCGCTCGTGCTGGCCGGCTTCGCCTGCGCCTTCGGCACGCGGCACATCGACGCCACGGAGCACCAGGACGGGCTGGTGCTCGCCATCGCGGTGGAATCGCTGATCAAGCTTATCGCCTTCCTCGCGATCGGCATCTTCGTCGTCTACGGGCTGTTCGACGGGGCGGGCGACCTGCTGGCCAAGGCGGCCAATCCGCCCGGCGGCCTGCCGCCGATCTGGGAGCGGACCTCGAACTGGCCGACCTTCCTGACGCTGACGGTCCTCTCCTCCTTCGCTTCTCTGCTGCTGGCGCGGCAGTTCCACATGGCGATCGTCGAGAACCGCGACGTGCGCGACATCCGGCGCGCCGCCTGGATGTTCCCGCTCTATCTGGTGCTGATCAACCTGTTCGTGCTGCCCTTGGCGGCGGCCGGCGAGATCCTGATCCCGGGCGCCGGGATCGACCGGGACATGACGGTTCTGCTGCTGCCGCTGGAGCACAAGGCGGGGCTGGTGGCACTGCTGGTCTTCATCGGCGGGCTCTCCGCGGCGACCGCGATGGTGATCGTCGCCTCGGTGGCGCTGGCGATCATGATCTCCAACCATCTGGTGATGCCGCTGCTGCTGCGCGGGCGCAGCCTGACGAGCGACCCGGCCGCCATGGCCCAGGCCGGAGCCGGGACGGGCCGCGGCGAGAGCTCGATCGGCGGCGATCTCGGCTCGCAGGTCGTGCATATCCGCCGCGGCGCGATCATCGCGGTGATCCTGCTCGGCTACGCCTATTACCGCGTTTCGGGCGAAGCGGCGCTGGTCTCGATCGGCCTGCTCTCCTTCGCCGCCACGGCCCAGATCGCACCGGCCTTCATCGGCGGGCTGATCTGGCGGCGCGGCACGGCTCTGGGAGCGGTGGTGGGCCTAGGTGCCGGGTTGCTGACCTGGCTCTACACGCTGCTGATGCCGAGCCTCGCCCAGCCCGGCGGCTTCTGGAGCGAGGTGGTGCGCGAGGGGCCGCTCGGCATCGGCCTGCTGCGGCCGGAGGCGCTGTTCGGCCTGTCGCTGCCCTCCCTGCCGCATGGCGTGCTCTGGAGCCTCGGCGTCAACCTCGCCTGCTATCTCGGCTTCTCGCTGCTGCGCCCGGCCAGCGCCATGGAGCGGCTGCAGGCCAACGCCTTCATCGATTCCGACCGGGTCACCATGGCCCAGTCCTTCTCCCTCTGGCGCTCCAGCGTCACCGAAGGCGAGCTGCAATCGACCATCGGCCGCTATCTCGGGCGCGAGCGCACGCAGCGCGCCTTCGAGAGCTTCGCCCATTCGCGCGGCGAGGTGATCTCTGAAAGCCGCGAGGCGGACATCCACCTGCTGCGATTCGGCGAGCATCTGCTCTCCTCGGCGATCGGCGCGGCCTCGTCGCGGCTGGTGCTGTCGCTGCTGCTGCGCCGGCGCAACCTCTCGACCGAGGCCGCCTTCAAGCTGCTCGACGACGCCTCGGCGGCACTGCAATACAATCGCGACGTCCTGCAGAACGGCCTCGACCATGCCGGCCAGGGCATCACGGTGCTCGACCGCGACCTGCGCCTGCTCGCCTGGAACAAGGCCTTCATCCAGCTCTACGACCTGCCGGCCTCGCTGGTGCGCTTCGGCACCGGACTCGACGAGATCGTGCGCTACAACGCGGCGCGCGGTGCCTATGGCGACGGCGCTCAGGACGTGCTGATGGCGGCGCGGCTGGAGAGCTTCGTCAACGACCGCGCGCCCGTCCGGCTCAAGCTCTTCCCCTCCAAGAAGGTCATCGAGATCCGCTCGAACCCGCTGCCGGATGGCGGCCTGGTCACGACCTATACCGACATCACCGGCTCGGTCGCGGCCGAGGAGGAGCTGGCGCGCACCAACGAGACGCTGGAGAAGCGCGTTGCCGAGCGCACCGAGGAGCTCCAGCGCGTCAACACCGAGCTCCAGCGCGCCAAGGCGGAGGCCGAGGACGCCAACGCCTCCAAGACCCGTTTCCTCGCCGCCGCCAGCCACGACATCCTGCAGCCGCTCAACGCCGCGCGCCTCTATGCCTCGGCGCTGGTCGAGCGCGACCGCGCCAGCGGGCGGCCGGACCTGGCGGAGAACATCGACGCCTCGCTCGACGCGGTCGAAGAGATCCTGACCGCGCTGCTGGAGATCTCGCGGCTGGACGGCGGCGCGCTCAAGCCGGAGATCGGCACCTTCCGCCTCGACGAGCTGATGCGGCAGCTGCAGCGCGAGTTCGAGCCGAGCGCGCAGGAGAAGGGGCTGACTCTGGTCTTCGCGCCGACCACGGTGAGCGTGCGCTCCGACCGGCGCCTGCTGCGCCGCCTGCTGCAGAACCTGATCTCGAACGCGATCAAGTACACGCCCAACGGCAAGGTGCTGGTCGGCTGCCGCCGCCGCGGCGAGAACCTGGTGATCCAGGTGCTCGATACCGGCCTGGGCATCCCGCAGGCCAAGCAGAAGATCGTCTTCCGCGAGTTCCTGCGGCTCGATCCGGGCGCCAAGGTGGCGCGCGGGCTCGGCCTCGGGCTCTCGATCGTCGAGCGCATCGCGCGCACGCTCAACCACAAGCTCGCCCTCGCCTCGACACCGGGGCGCGGCTCGCGCTTCTCGGTGCAGGTGCCGCGCGCCGCGCCGCTGCCGGCGATGGCGACGCCCGCCGTCTCGCGCGCCGCCTCGAACGGCCAGCTCGCCGGGCTGCGGCTGATGGCGATCGACAACGAGCCCTCGATCCTCGACGGCATGCGGCTGCTGCTCGGCGGCTGGGGCTGCTCGGTGATCACCGCGGCGGGGATCAACGAGGCGCTCGGCTCCCTGCGCGCCGGCGCCAAGCCGGACGTGATCATCGCCGACTATCATCTCGACGATGGCGACGGGCTCTCGGCGATCTCGAGCCTGCGCGAGCGCATGGGCACCGGCCTGCCGGCGATCCTGCTGACCGCCGACCGCTCGCCGGAGGTGCGCGACGCCGCCGCGGCGCTCGACGTGCACGTGCTCAACAAGCCGCTGAAGCCGGGCGCCTTGCGGGCGCTTCTGGCGCAATGGCGGGCGACCCGCCTCGCCGCCGAGTGACGGCGGCGCCCTCGGCACCAGCCTCCCCTCCCGCTCGCGCGCGAACCGGACGCAGGATCATGCGCCGCGCCCGACGCACTGCGGCAGGAGCGACGCGGTTTCGGTGACTGCACGCAAGAAACGACTTGCCTGAACGGCTTGCCTCGCAGAAAACTCCGCCTCGCCGACCCCAGCGCGGACCCGCCCGCGCCGCCCGAAAGGCCTGCGACCCCGATGTCCATCGAACTCGACACGCGCGACAAGGCGATCCTGCGCATTCTCCAGAGCGACGGGCGGATCACCAATTCCGACCTCGCCGAGCAGGTGCATCTCTCGCCCTCGGCCTGCCTGCGCCGCGTGCGCCAGCTCGAGGAGAGCGGGCTGATCCGCAGCTACGCCATGCTGCTCGACGAGAAGATCGCCGGCTTCCCCGGCACCGCCTTCGTCTTCGTGACGCTGGACCAGCAGGGCCGCGCCTCGCTGGAGAGCTTCGAGCAGGCGGTGCAAGGCCTGCCGGAGATTCTCGAATGCCATCTTCTCGCCGGGGCGCACGACTATCTGATGCGGGTGATCTACCGCGACTCGGCCGATTTCGAACGCATCCACACCGACATCCTGACCCAGCTTCCGGGTGTCACCCGCGTGCAGTCGACGCTGACCCTGCGGACGATCAAGAAGACCTCGGCCCTGCCGGTCTGAGCCGTGCGGGGTTGCCCGCACCGGCGTCAGCGCCGATAACGGGCGCCCAACAGGAATCGCCTCCGTGACCGACGCCAAGCCGAACGCCGACATCGCCACGCTGCCCTTCGAGGACGCCCTGAAGCAGCTCGAGGCCATCGTGGCCCGGCTGGAGCGCGGCGACGTCGCGCTCGAGGAATCGATCGACATCTACACCCGCGGCGAGGCGCTGAAGGCTCGCTGCGACGCCCTGCTCAAGCAGGCGGAAGCGCGGATCGAGAAGATCACGCTCTCCACCGGCGGCAAGCCCACGGGGGCAGCACCGCTGGACGTCGAGTCCTGAGGCGGGACGCTCCGGCATGCGGACGACCCCTTCCGTCACCGCCCGCCCCGTCGCGCCGCCGGCCCCTCTGGAGATCGCAGTCGATCTCACGGGCGCCGACCGCATCGCCGGTTTCGAGCATCTCTATCGCGACCTGATTCGCCGGCAGCACCGCACCATTGTCTGGCTGACGGGCGCGCTGATCTTCGTGGCGGTGCTGGCACAGCTCGCCACCTCCTGGGGCGAAGGCGGGCAGCGCCGGCCGGCCCTGCTCTGGACCAACCTGCTGGACTCGCTGGCCGGCCCGCTCGGCGCCGCGATCACCGTCCTGCTGCTGATGGGTGCGCTGTCGGCGCTCTCTCAGCCGATCGCGCGGCGGCGCCGCTGGCGGCGCTGGCTCAAGTCGCAGGGGCTCGATGCGCCGATTGCCTGCACCTACCGCTTCGAAGCTGACAGGCTCGATACCGCCAGCGAGCATGTGCGCACGCGCTTCCCGGCGGCGCGCCTCAAGCAGCCGGTCACCACCCGCAGCCATGTGATGATCGACATCGAGGGCACCGAGGACACGGTGCCGCTGCCGCGCGCCGCGCTGACACCCGAGCAGATTCGCGCGATCGAGGACTGGTCGGCCTACTGGCTGGCGACGGCGACCGAGCCCGAACAGACGCCGCCGGCGGATGCGCTGCCGCAAGGCCCCGGCGACACCGTCGTGCTGGCCTACACGCTGACGCCCGAGGACCGGATCGCGCAGATGCGCGAGCAGCAGAAGGTGATCTGGCCCGCCCACCTGCACTGGATCGGGGTCGGCCTGCGCCTGCTCGTCGCGCTACTCGTCGTCCCGGTCACGCTGCTGGCGGTGTGGAGCGTCGATCCCTATCGCGTGCCGATCGCCTATGCGCTGCCGCTGCTGCTCGAGGCCTCGTTCCGCACCTACTGGATGATCACCGCCACGCTCTGCGCCGCCGTGATGCTGATCGCGCTGGCGCGGCCATGGTTCCTGCGCCAGCAAGCGAAGGGGCTGGCCGCGATGGCCGACGCCAAGCTGCCCGAGACCCGGCTGGCATGGTCGCTCACGGACGAAGGGCTGGTCAGCCGGCAGCGCGGCATCGTCAGCCGGATCAACTGGCCGCTGATCGCGCGTGTCGAGCGCCTGCCGGATCAGATCGCTCTGCACCTACGGGTCGGCCAGACGTTCTATCTTCCGCTGCGCGCCCTCAATTCGGACCAGATTGCCGTCTTCGATCGTCTCGTCGCGCGTCACGTCGCCCCGCCGACGACCGCCTGAAAGGACGACCGATGAAAGCAGGCCTCGCCACCCTCGCCCTGATCGCCCCGCTGCTCGCCGCGGCGCCATTTGCGCAGGCCGGGCCGCAGACCCTGGCGCTTCCCGACGGGCTGGCCATGACGCTGCCCGAGGGCTGGCGTCTCGAAGGCTCGCCGGACGGCACGGTCAGCAAGACCGGCCTGCGCCGGATCCAGCTGGTCTGCGAGACCGAAGCCTGCAAGCGCACGCAGGAGACCTGCACCGTCCTGATGCGCCCCAGCGGCGGCGAAGGCCCGGACGACGCCGCCCGGCTGGCCTCGCTCTATGCCAAGCCGATGGACCGCTATGCGCGGCTGCGTGCGGCGCTGAAGAACACCAGCCGCGATGCCGAGGTGCTGAAGCCGCTGGCGCTGGTGCGCTATGGCGCGCGCGATTGGTGGTCGATCGAGACCGATGCGCGGCACAACTACAAGTCCGGGCTTTTCGCCGAGACCGTGGTCGACACCCGCTATGTCGGGGTTATCTGCAAGACCTGCGAAACCGGCAGCGACCGGCACGCGGGCGGGCGCGCCCTGATCTCGAGCCTGACATCCTCCGGCTTCCGCGCCGCGGCCGCCATCCGCTGAACGGAAAACGGCCGGAGCGACGAAGCCGCCCCGGCCGCAGGATCGTCTCTGATGGTGCCGCAAGGCAGGACGCCTCGCGGCAGTCCTGCCTTGGCTGCGCCGGGCCTCAGCCCTGGCGGCGCAGACGGCCGAAGGCCATCAGCAGCGAGGCGCCGAGCGCCGACTTCAGCACGCCGCCGATGATGAACGGCACGACGCCGACCATCAGCGCCTTCTCGAAGCCGAGCAGCGTCGAGAGCCAGAGCGCACCGAAGGCCAGGCAGAGCGCGTTGCCGAGCAGCATCGACGAGAAGGCCAGAACCGGGCGCGCACCGGTGAAGCCGCGCTCCGTCAGCCAGCCGACCAGGGCGGCGGCGAAGGGGAAGGCGACGAGGTAGCCGGCGGTGGGGCCGGCCATGTAGGCGAGGCCGCCCTGGCCGTTGGTGAGCACCGGCAGGCCGAGCGCCGCCTCGCCGAGCCAGGCGAGCACGGTGAGCGCGCCGAGGCGCCAGCCATAGAGCGCGCCGACCATCGTCACCGCGAGCGTCTGCATCGTGACGGGCACCGGATACATCGGCACCGCGACATAGGACGAGAGCGTCAGCAGGATCGTGCCGGCCAGGACCGCGAAGGCCTGCACCGTGGCGGGACGCGCGCCCAGGCCGAGAAGGCCGAGACCGGCGCGGGGCTGGGCATAGCTCACAGGGGTCATCTCTTCATCTCCGTGGTCGATTCAAAATTATCTATAATTCTGAACGTCGATCTACGATGAACTCCATAACTCGCCCGAAAATGCAAGTCCGGTTCAGCCGATGATCGAGAAGGCGTCGCGCGTCCCGCCGGACGCGGTGGGGATCGGCTTGCTGCCGATCCATTGCACATGCCGCCGCAGCACCGCCTCCGCCTCCTCGACATCTCCGGCGCGCAGGGCGGCGAGGATGGCGCGGTGGTCGTGATCGGTGCGGCTCTCCCAGTCGGAGCGCCAAGCGGAGAACAGGAAGCGGGCGCTGGCCGCGTGCAGGTCGTCGATGGCGGCGAGCAGGCGCGGCATGCCGCAGGGCGTGACAATCAGCCGGTGGAAGCGGCGATTGGCCTCCTCCCAGGAGCGGACGTCGGGCGAGTTGTCGCCGGCGCGGGTGGCCTCCTCCGCCTCGTCGAGCATGGCGCGGGTGAGATGCGGCGCGGCATGGCGCAGCGCCAGCACCTCCAGCGCCGCGCGCATCTGCGCGACCTCGCGGACCTCGCGCAGGTCGAAGGCGGCGACCCGGACGCCGCGGCGCGGCTCGCTCACCGCCAGCCCTTGCGCCTCCAACCGCTGGAAGGCCTCGCGCACGGGGACATGGCTCGCGCCGAACTCGGCCGCGACATGGTCCTGCCGCAGCCGCGTGCCGGGCTCCAGCGCGCCGGAGATGATCCGGTCGGCGAGCGCACGGCTGATGCGGACCGCCAGGGTGTCGGCGGTCGCGGAGGCTGATGTCGTCCTGGCCATGCGCTACCGATACGATCCGGCCCGGCTTTCGTCGAGCCCGCCGGAGCGCACACGGCGTGCCTTCGCCTTGCCAGCGCCGTGGTCGCCCGGCAGGCTCGCCGCTTCATGCCCCAATCCTCCCCGGGAGCCCCGCCATGTCCCAGCTGCCAGACCATGATCCGATTCCCGGCGATACCCGCTCCTGCGAGGCGCTCGAACAGGTGATCGTGCCACGCGCGCATGATCTCGGCGGCTTCTCAGTGCGCCGCGCCCTGCCCTCGATCGGCCGCAAGATGGTCGGCCCCTTCATCTTCTTCGACCAGATGGGCCCGGCCGAGTTCCATCTCGGCGAGGGGCTCGACGTGCGCCCGCACCCACATATCGGCCTGTCGACCGTGACCTACCTGTTCGACGGCGAGATCATGCACCGCGATTCGCTGGGGACGGCGCTGCCGATCCGGCCCGGCGCGGTGAACCTGATGACGGCGGGGCGCGGCATCGTCCATTCCGAGCGGACCGCGCCGGAGGAGCGCAGCAAGGCGCCGAAGCTCTACGGCATCCAGACCTGGCTCGCTCTGCCGAAGACGCATGAGGAGATCGCGCCCGCCTTCATGCACCACGCCGCGCCCGAGCTGCCGCGCATCGTCGGCGAGGGCAAGCGCGTCAGCCTGATCATGGGCTCGGCCTTCGGCGAGACCTCGCCGGTGCAGTTCCCCTGGGACACGCTCTATGCCGAGGCCGTGCTGGCGCCGGGCGCGATCCTGCCGCTCGATCCCGGCTATCACGAGCGCGCCGTCTACATCGTCACCGGCAAGATCGACATCGCCGGCGACGAATTCGGCGCCGGCCAGCTGCTGATCTTCAAGCCCGGCGACCGCATCTCGATCCTCGCCGTCGACCAGGCCCGCCTGATGCTGATCGGCGGTGAGCCGATGGACGGCCCCCGCCACATCTGGTGGAACTTCGTCTCCTCCTCGAAGGAGCGGATCGACCAGGCCAAGGCCGAATGGAAATCCGGCCGCTTCGACACCGTGCCGGGCGACGCTGAGGAGTTCATCCCCCTGCCGGAGCGCTGAACCGCGCGCCGCGCCGCCGCCCTCCCGGCCGCACCGGCGTTTGCCAGAGCGGCCGGGAGGGCGTATTCCGGCGCCCATGCTTTGCGAACACTCGGCCTGAGGCAGACCGTGGCCCGTCCCCACACTCCGCTCCTCGACCAGATCGCCGATCCGGCCGCGCTCCGCCGCCTCGACGACGCGCAATTGCGGCAGCTCGCCGACGAGTTGCGGGCCGAAACCATCGACGCCGTCTCGGTGACCGGCGGCCATCTCGGCGCCGGGCTCGGCGTGGTCGAGCTCACCGTCGCGCTGCATCATGTCTTCGACACGCCGGACGACCGGCTGATCTGGGATGTCGGCCACCAGGCCTACCCGCACAAGATCCTCACCGGTCGGCGCGACCGCATCCGCACGCTGCGCCAGCCCGGCGGGCTCTCCGGCTTCACCCGCCGCGCCGAAAGCCCCTACGACCCGTTCGGCGCCGCCCATTCCTCGACCTCGATCTCGGCCGGGCTCGGCATGGCGGTCGGCCGCGACCTCAAGGGCGGCCGCAACAACGTCGTGGCGGTGATCGGCGACGGCGCGATGTCGGCCGGCATGGCCTATGAGGCGATGAACAATGCCGGCGCGCTGGGCTCGCGGCTGATCGTCATCCTCAACGACAACGACATGTCGATCGCCCCGCCGGTCGGCGCGATGTCGGCTTATCTGGCGCGGCTGGTCTCGGGACGGACCTATCGCTCGCTGCGCGAGATCGGCAAGCACCTGGCCGAGCGGCTGCCGCGCTTCTTCCACGAGAAGGCCAAGCGCACAGAGGAATTCGCCCGCGGCTTCTTCACCGGCGGCACGCTGTTCGAGGAGCTGGGCTTCTACTATGTCGGGCCGATCGACGGCCATAACCTCGACCATCTGCTGCCGGTGCTGCGCAATGTCCGCGACGCGCAGGACGGGCCCATCCTCGTCCATGTCGTGACGCAGAAGGGCAAGGGCTATGCCCCGGCCGAGGCAAGCGCCGACAAGTATCACGGCGTGGTCAAGTTCGACCCCGTCACCGGCCAGCAGGCCAAGGCGCCGGCCAATGCGCCGAGCTATACCGGCGTCTTCGCCAACGCGCTTATCAAGGCCGCCCGCGAGGACGACAGGATCGTCGCGGTCTCCGCCGCCATGCCGTCGGGCACCGGGCTCGACGCCTTCGGCAAGGAATTCCCCGGGCGCACCTTCGACGTCGGCATCGCCGAGCAGCATGCGGTGACCTTCGCCGCCGGGCTGGCGACCGAGGGCTTCAAGCCGTTCTGCGCGATCTACTCGACCTTCATGCAGCGCGCCTACGACCAGATCGTCCACGACGTCGCCCTGCAGAAGCTGCCGGTGCGCTTCGCGCTCGACCGGGCCGGGCTGGTCGGCGCCGACGGCGCGACCCATGCCGGCGCCTTCGACATCGCCTATCTCGCATGCCTGCCGGACATGGTGGTGATGGCCGCGGCCGACGAGGCCGAGCTGACCCATATGGTCGCCACCGCCGCCGCCTTCGACGAGGGGCCGATCGCCTTCCGCTATCCGCGCGGCGAGGGCGTCGGCGTCGAGATCCCGCAGGCCGGCGTGCCGCTTGCGATCGGCAAGGGCCGCATCGTGCGCGAAGGCACGCGCATCGCCCTGCTCTCGCTCGGCACGCGGCTGGCGGACTGCCTGCGCGCCGCCGAGCAGCTCGGCCAACGCGGGCTCTCGACCACCGTCGCCGACGCCCGCTTCGCCAAGCCGCTCGACTCGGCGCTGATCCTGCGTCTCGCCCGCGAGCACGAGGTGCTGATCACCGTCGAGGAAGGCTCGGCTGGCGGCTTCGGCGGCCATGTCCTGCACCTGCTCGCCCGCGAGGGCGCGCTGGACCGCGGGCTCAAGGTGCGCACGCTGACCCTGCCCGACCTCTATCAGGACCACGGCAAGCCGGAGGCGATGTATGCCGCCGCCGGGCTCGACGCCGCCGGGATCGTGCGCAGCGTCGAGCAGGCGCTCGGCAGCACGAGCGCAGCCCGCAGCGCGTGAGCAACCCGCATCCCCGCCGGGTCCGGGCCGATCTGCTGCTCGTCGAGCGCGGCCTGTTCGAAAGCCGTGCGCGGGCGCAGGCCGCGATCGCCGCGGGCCTGGTCACGGCCGACGGCACGGTGCTGCGCAAGGCCTCCGAAACGGTTCCCTACACCGCCGCGATTACGGCCGAAGCGCCCCATCCTTACGTCTCGCGCGGCGGGGTGAAGCTGGCGGCGGCGCTCGACACCTTCGGCTTCGATCCGGCGGGCCAGGCCTGCCTCGATGTCGGCGCCTCGACCGGCGGCTTCAGCGACGTGCTCTTGCGGCGCGGCGCCGCCCATGTCCACGCGGTCGATGTCGGCCAGTCGCAGTTGCATGACAGCCTGCGCGGCGATCCGCGCCTGACCAGCCTTGAACAGCAGGACATCCGCACGCTCGATCCGGCGCTGATGCCGGTGCGGCCGGCGTTGGCGGTGATCGATGTCAGCTTCATCTCGCTGAAGCTGGTGCTGCCGGCGGTCGCTTCGCTGCTGGCGCCCGCGGCCGGGCTGGTCGCGCTGATCAAGCCGCAATTCGAGGCGCGCCGCTCGGCGCTGAAGAAGGGCGTCCTGCGCGACGCGGCCCTGCAGGCGCAGATCTGCGACGAGATCGCGGCACTGGTCGGCGAACTCGGCTTCGCCGTGCTGGGGACGATCCCCTCGCCCATCGAGGGCGGGGACGGCAACCGCGAATTCCTGATCGGCGCCACGCGCCGGCAGGGTTAGCTGGCGAGCAGCCGGTCGATCTCGGCCTGCAGCGCGTCGACGTCGACGCGTGCCAGCTCGATGCGTCCATTGGCGTTGATGAAGGTCGCCGCCTGGCCGATCAGCCGGCGCAGGGCGCGCGCCGCCACCTCGACCACCAGCGCGACATCCTGCTCGGGCACGTCGTCGAGCAGCGCGCTCACCGTTGCGACCAGCCGGTTCATCGCGGTGCACAGCTCCTCGAAGCGTTCCGCCTGGGCCGGGCCGAGCGTGCGATAGGCGCGCTGCGCCTCCTCGGCGCAGCGCAGCCTCGACTGGCGGAAATGCTCAAGATAGCCGACCGCGCGCCACGCCTTCAGCTCGGCTAGCATCGAGCGGTCACAGGTCGTCATCTCGAGCAGCATCAGCGCTTCGCTGTAGCGATTGAGATAGTCGGTCGAGAGTGCGTCTCCCGGCTCCGGAGACGATGAGTCCGCAGCCGTCAGCGCAGGATCGGTCGCGGAAGCGGACATGAACAGGCCCCGAAAGAGGCGCGATCATGCCGAGCGAAACGCAAACAAAGTCTTGATCGGGCGCCATCGGCATAGGACATCGGGGCCATGTGTGGCCGCTATGCCCAGACCAGCCCGCCCGAGGCCGTGCGTGAGGCCTTCGGCTATCGCGAGCAGCCGAATTTCCCGCCGCGCTACAATATCGCGCCGACGCAGCCGGTGCCGGTGGTGCGGCTGAACGCGGGCGCGCCGGAATTCGTGCTGATGCGCTGGGGCTTCCTGCCCGGCTGGGTGCGGGATCCGCGCGACTATCCGCTGGTCATCAACATTCGCGGCGAGAGCGCCCGCGAGAAGCCCTCCTTCCGCGCCGCCTTCATGCGCCGGCGCTGCCTGATGCCGGTCGACGGCTTCTACGAATGGCAGCGCCAAGCCGGGGGCAGCCGCCGGCCGAGCGAACCCTGGCTGTTCCGCCGGCCGGATCGCGGCGTCTTCGCCTTCGCCTCGCTCTGGGAGAGCTGGCACGGCGCGGACGGCTCGGAAATCGACACGGTCGCGCTGCTCACCGGCCCGGCCAACGGGCTGATGTCGGCGATCCACGAGCGCTGCCCGGTGCTCCTGCCGCCCGAGGACCATGCGCGCTGGCTCGCTCCGGAGACGAGCCCCGACGAGGCCGCGACGCTGCTGAAGCCCCCGCGCGAGGAGGCGCTGGAGATGCTGGCGGTCGGCAGCGCGGTCAATGCGGTGGCGCATGACGGGCCGGAGCTGCAGGCCCCACGCGCCGACGCAGCGGCGTCTCCCGCAACATCGCCCGCGCCACGGCCCCGCCGGCCGCGCAGCACGCCCGACGACGGCCAGGGCAGCCTGTTCTGAGACCCGGCCTCAGCGGTTGCGGACATGCTCCGGACGGAAGCCGAGGCCGATGATCCGCCCCGAGAGATGCGCCAGCAGCGGCCAGCGCGCGATCGAGCGCATGAAGGCCGGCGGGCCGGAGCGCGTGGCCTCGTCGCGATCGCTGCGGCGCCGGCGGCGGCGCATCATCAGCTGCAGCTTCTGCGTCGCCCGTGTCGGGAAGCCGCGCCGTGTCTCGACCGCCGCAAGATGGCGGTCGGAGACGCCGCCGGTGAGCAGCGGCACCGACAGGATATTGGCGGCGGCGACCGCGTCCTGAATGGCGAGGTTCACACCGACGCCGCCGATCGGCGACATGGCGTGGGCGGCGTCGCCGATGCAGATCAGCCCCGGCCGCCACCAGCGCCTGAGCCGGTCGATGCGGACGCTGAGCAGGTGCACGTCCTCCCAGCCGCGCACCTCCCGCATCCGCTCCGCCGGCAGCGGCGAGACGGCGGCCACGGCCGCGCGGAAGGCCTCCAGCCCCTGCGCGCGCAGATCGGCGAAGCTGCCCTTGCGCACCACGAAGCCGCATTGCCAGTAATCGCCACGGTCGATCATCACGAAGCCCTGGCGCGGCCCGCCATGGCCCATGGTGTAGGGCGGGTCGTCTTGCTGCCGCGACAGCTTCATCCAGAGCACGTCGCTGGGGCTGCCGAAGCTCTCGACCTCCAGCTCCGCCTCGGCCCGGATGCGCGAATTGCGGCCATCCGCCCCGACGACCAGCTGGGCGCCGAGGTCGATCTCGCCATGGGGGGTGCGGGCGCGCAGGCCGGTGATGCGCCCGCTTTCGCGCAGCAGGCCCGTGACCTCGGTCTCCATCAGCAGGCGGAAATTCGGATAGCGGCCGGCCTCGCGCGCCAGGAAGGCGAGGAAGTCCCATTGCGGCATGAAGGCGATGAAGCGGCAGCGGGTCGGCAGCCGCGAGAAATCGGCGATGGTGACGTCGCGCCCGCCGATCTCGGCATGGAGCCGCGGCGCCTGGGTGTGGGGCAGCGCCAGCAGCGCATCGAGCAGGCCGAGCTCGTGCAGCACCTCCAGTGTCGAGGGATGGATGGTGTCGCCGCGGAAATCGCGCAGGAAATCGGCGTGCTTCTCGAGCACCACCACCTCGATCCCGGCGCGTGCCAGCAGCAGGCCCAGCATCAATCCCGCCGGGCCGCTCCCGACGATCGCGCAGCCGGTCGTCACGCTCGTCGCCATGCGCCTGGTCCCTCGCTGCCGGAGGCCGCTCCGTGATCGCGCCACGGGCCGGACCGGATGCGGAGGGCTTACGTCCGGTCAGCGCGGAAGCCAACCCCGGCCGGGCCCTGCGCGGCCGCTCGCGCCTGCGCTACAGCACCGCACCCGGATTGAGCAGGCCTTGCGGATCGAGCGCCGCCTTGAGCGTGCGCATCAGGTCGAGTTCGACCGGGTCCTTGACGTGGGGGAGCAGGTCGCGCTTCAGCCGGCCGATGCCGTGCTCGGCCGAGATCGAGCCCTCCATCGCCGCGACGACGGCATGGACCGCCGCATTGACCTCTTCCCAGCGCGCCAGGAAGGCCGCCTTGTCGGCCCCCGGCGGCTGGCTGAGGTTGAAATGGATGTTGCCGTCGCCGAGATGGCCGAAGGCGACGACCCGCCCGCCTGGCACCAGCGCCTCGCAGACCGCGCTCGCCCGCTCCAGGAAGGCCGGGACCGCATGCACCGGCACCGAGACGTCGTGCTTGATCGAGCCGCCCTCGAGGCGCTGCACCTCCGAGAGCATCTCGCGCAGCCGCCAGAAGGCGTTGCGCTGGTCGAGCGAGCCGGCGATCGCCGCGTCGCCGACCAGCCCGTCGGCCATCGCCTCGGCGAGCACCGCCGAAACCGCATCCTCCAGCCCGGCCTCCGCCTGGGCCGAGACCTCCATCAGCACATACCAGGGCGAGGTCTCCGCCAGCGGATCGCGCGTATCCGGCGCATGGCGCAGCACATAGTCGAGCCCGATGCGCGGGATCAGCTCGAAGGTGACGAGCGTGCCGGCCGCGCCCGCACGGGCGCGGTTCAGCACCGCGACCGCCGCCGCCGGGCTGGGAACGGCCAGGAAGGCGGTGGTGCGCGCCGCCGGCAGCGGCCAGAGCTTCAGCACGGCGGCGGTGATCACGCCGAGCGTGCCCTCGGCACCGATGAAGAGATTGCGCAGATCATAGCCGGTATTGTCCTTGCGCAGGCGGCGCAAACCGTTCCAGACCCGGCCGTCGGCCAGCACGACCTCGAGCCCCAGGCAGAGCTCGCGCGCATTGCCATAGGCGATGACCGCAGTGCCGCCGGCATTGGTCGAGAGATTGCCGCCGATGGTGCAGGAGCCTTCCGAAGGCAGCGAGAGCGGGAAGAGACGCCCGGCCGCCTGCGCCGCCTCCCGCGCCCGCAGCAGCGTGACGCCGGCCTCCACCGTCATGGTGTTGCCCTCGGGATCGACCGCGCGGATCGCGTCGAGCCGCTGCAGCGACAGGATGATCTGGCGCCCCTCCGCCACCGGGATCTGGCCGCCGACGAGCCCGGTATTGCCGCCCTGCGGCGTGACGCGCGTGCCGGTCCTGGCGGCCCAGCGCAGCACCTCGGCGACCTCGGCGGTGCTGCCCGGCCGCACGATGGCGAGCGCCCGGCCGTGGAACAGGCCGCGCATCTCGCGCAGATAGGGCGCCATCTCCTGCGGATCGCTGACGAGATTGCGCGCTCCGACGATGGCGCCGAGCGCCGCGATGTCCGTGCTCATGGCGCCCTCCTCCTGCTCAGCCGGCCCGGCCGCCTCTGACGAAGACGCCGACCAGCTCGACATGGGCGGAGTAGCGGAACTGGTCGACCGGCGTCACGCGCTCCAGCCGATAGCCGCCGGCGACGAGCAGGCCGGCATCGCGGGCGAAGCTCGCCGGATCGCAGGAAACGTAGACGACGCGCTGCACCTTGGCGGCGGCGAGCCGGCGGATCTGCGCCTCGGCACCGGCGCGCGGCGGATCGAGCACCACCGCATCGAGCCCGGCGAATTCGTGCTCCAGCAGCGGGCGGCGGAAGAGGTCGCGCGCCTCGGCCGTGACGGGCTTCAGGCCCTGGGCGCGATGGGCGGCCCGCAGCAGTCCCTGCACCGCCGCCTTATCGCTCTCGAAGGCCGCGACCTGCATGCGCTGCGCGAGCCGCAGCGTGAAGGTGCCGCAGCCGGCGAAGAGATCGGCGACGCGCCTGGCCTTGGGCAGCGCCGCCAGCACCAGCGCCGACAGCGCCTCCTCCCCTGCGACGGTCGCCTGCAGAAAGCCGCCGGGCGGCGGCACCACCGAGGCGGCGCCCATCAGATGGAAGGGCGCACGCCGCTCGACGATGATCTCGCCGTGCAGGGCGAGCCGGGCGAGGTCGAGCCGTTCGGCCGCCTCGGTCAGGGCGCGTCGCAGGGCGCCGCCGGCCGGGCCATGGCCGCGGATATCGACGTCGAGCCCGGCCTGCGAGGTGGTGACCTGGATGTCGAGCGGCTTGGCCGAGCCGCGCAGGCGGTTGGCGAGGTGCTGGGCCACCGCGGGGGCGCGCACCAGCCCCGGCGCCAATACCGGGCACTGCTCGACCTCGACGAGATCATGGCTGCGCGCCGCCATGAAGCCGACGCGCATCTGGCCGTCCTCGCCGCGGCGGGCGTGGAAGGTGACGCGCCGGCGCCCCTCGCCATGCGCGTCCAGCAGCGGCGCCAGCTCCGTGGCGAGGCCGGCACGCGACAGGGCCGTCTCGACCTGCCCGCGCTTCCAGCCCGCATAGAGCGCAGCGTCCATGTGCTGGGCGACGCAGCCGCCGCAGCGGGTGAAGAGCGGGCAGATCGCGGCGATGCGCGAGGCGGCCGGCGCGAGGATCTCGACGAGCTGGCCGCGATCGCCGTCGCGCACCACGCGCACGCTCTCGCCCGGCAGGGCGAAGGGCACGAAGACGGGGCCGTCCGCAGTCTCGGCCACACCGTCGCCGCGCTGGCCCAGCCGGGTGACGGCAAGCGTTTCGTTCATGGCGAGAGCGGGCATTCGGTTCGCGGCTCCGTGGGTTCGGAGGGTTGCCCTACCAGCCCTGCCCCCGAAAGAATACTCATCCTCGTCGCGCGCGCGATTTGGAACGGCCTGCGGATGAAGACTTCGTGCCGGCCGCTATGCTAGCGCAAACAGCATGGCGGCCCGGCAAGGCGGGCGGCCCGAAGGCCGCAGGAGCAGCAGCATGACAATCCGCAACGGCGTCGTCGAGGCCATCGGGCAGACACCGCTGATCCGCCTGGAGCGCGCCTCCCGCGAGACCGGCTGCACCATCCTCGCCAAGGCGGAGTTCATGAATCCGGGCCAGTCGGTCAAGGACCGGGCGGCGCTCGGCATCATCCGCGACGCCGAGCGCCGCGGCGCGCTGGAGCCCGGCGGCGTGATCGTCGAGGGCACCGCCGGCAATACCGGCATCGGGCTGGCGCTGGTCGGCAACGCGCTCGGTTATCGCAGCGTGATCGTGATCCCCGAGACGCAGTCGCAGGAGAAGAAGGACATGCTGCGGCTGGCCGGCGCGACGCTGGTCGAGGTGCCGGCCGTGCCCTACGCCAATCCCAACAATTATGTGAAGGTCTCCGGCCGCCTCGCCGAGGAGCTGGCGGCCAGCGAGCCGAACGGCGCCGTCTGGGCCAACCAGTTCGACAATGTCGCCAACCGGCAGGCCCATGCCGAGACCACCGGGCCGGAGATCTGGGCCCAGACCGGCGGCCGGATCAACGGCTTCGTCTGCGCGGTCGGCACCGGCGGCACGCTCGCCGGCACGGCCATGGCGCTGAAGGGGTTCGACCCGTCGATCCGCATCGGGCTGGCCGATCCGATGGGCGCGGCGCTCTATTCCTGGGTGACCACCGGCGAGCTGAAGTCGGAAGGCTCCTCGATCACCGAGGGCATCGGCCAGGGCCGGATCACCGCCAATATCGCCGGCGCGCCGATCGACACCGCCTTCCGCATCCCGGACGAGGAAGCGCTACCGATCGTGTTCGGGCTGCTGGAGGAGGAAGGCCTCTGCGTCGGCGGCTCGTCCGGCGTCAACGTCGCCGGCGCGATCCGGCTGGCGCGCGAGCTCGGCCCCGGCCACACGGTCGTGACCATCCTGTGCGATTCCGGCACGCGCTATCAGTCGAAGCTGTTCGACCCCGCCTTCCTCCGGGCGCGCAACCTGCCGGTGCCGGGCTGGCTGGAGCGCAAGGGCGGGCTCGACGCGGTGATGGCGCGCGTGCTCGGCTGAGCCTTCAGCGTAGCGGCCAGACCCAGAGGATCAGCGGCACCGCGAGCAGGATCACCAGCAGCGAGAGCGGCGCGCCCAGCCGGGCATAATCGCCGAAGCGATAGCCGCCGGGGCCCATCACCAGCGTGTTGCACTGGTGACCGATCGGCGTGAGGAAATCGCAGGCCGCGCCGATCGCCACCGCCATCAGGAAGGCGTCCGGCCGGTAGCCGAGCGATGTGGCGAAGCCGGCGCCGATCGGCGCCATCACCAGCACCGTCGCCGCGTTGTTGAGGAAGGGCGTCACTGCCATGGCGGCGATCAGGATCAACCCGACCGCGCCCCAGCCCGGCAGCCCGGCGCCCGCCTGCGCCAGCCAGCCGGCGAAGAGATCGGTGGTGCCGGTCGCCCGCAGGCTGTCCGAGACCGGGATCAGCGCCGCCAGCATGACGAGGATCGGCGCCTCGACGGATTCGTAGGCGTCGCGCAGAGACAGCGCCCGCGTCGCCAGCAGCAGGACGGCTGCCGCGAAGAAGGCGATCGCCACCGGCACGAGGCCGAGCGCCACCACGGCGACCGTCGCGACGACGATGGTGCCGGTGATCAGCCGCCGGCGCGTGCTGCCCAGCGCCAGGCTGCGCGAGGCGAGCGGCAGCAGGCCGAGTTCGCGCAGGCGCTCCGGCAGCGAGGCCTCGTCGCCACGCAGCAGCACCACGTCGCCGGCCCGCAGGCGGATATCGCGCAGGCGCTCGGTGAAGCGCTCGCCGGCGCGGCTGATGCCGAGCAGGTTGACGCGATAGCGGGCGTGCAGATCGATCTCGGCCGCGCTGGCGCCCTCGAGGATCGAGCCCTGGGTGACGATGGCCTCGCCGGTGCGGACGGGATCGATCGAGCCCTCGGCCTCGATCGGCCGGTCCTGGCCGACGAGTTCGAGCCCGCCCTCGGCAACGACGCGCTCCAGCGCCTTCGGGTCGCCGCGCAGCTGCAGCAGGTCGCCGGCATGCAGGCTGGCGTCCGGCAGGGGCGCACGGCGGCGCTCGCCCGAGCGCATGATGGCGACGACCTCGACGCCCCCGTCGACCAGCTTCTTCAGCCCGGCGACGGTGCGGCCCGAGACCGGCGCCTTCTCCGGGATGCGGGCCTCGGTGACGTAGTCCTTGATGTCGAGCGCCTCGTCGAGCGAGCGGGCGCCCTGGCGATCCTTGGGCAGCAGGCGATAGGCGACGCCGAGGAAGAGGCAGCCCGCCACCGCGATGCCGATGCCCACCGGCGTGAAGTCGAACATGGCGAAGGGCTCGCCGCCGAGCTCCTGCCGAACGCGCGAGACGATGACGTTGGGCGAGGTGCCGACCAGGGTGACGATGCCGCCGAGCAGCGAGGCGAAGGCCATCGGCATCAGGAAGACGGAGGGCGACTTCCCGTCGCGGCGCGCCAGCTGGTAGGCGATCGGCAGCATCATCGCCAGCGCGCCGATGTTCTTGATGATCGCCGACATGATCGCGACGGTGAAGACCAGCACGGTGACCTGGAGCTGAGTCGAGCGCAGCGAGGGCGCGATGCGTCCCAGCGCGCTCTCGACCAGGCCCGAGCGCGCCACCGCGGCGCTGACGATCAGCGCGCTGGCGACGATGATGACGATGTCGTCGGAGAAGCCCTTGAAGGCGTCCTGCGCCGGGATGACGCCGATGACGATACCGACCAGCAGCGAGATCAGCGCCACCACGTCGTAGCGCAGCCTGCCCCAGAGAAAGGCGCCCATCATGGCGCAGACCAGAGCGCAGGAGAGGATCTGGGGAAGCGTCATGGAAGCCCGTTCGTCGCAAGCATGGCCGGCCGCGCCCCGCCTACAGCCACTTCTTCCATCTGAAGAACAGATAGGGAAGCACCGCACACAGCACCATCAGCCCGAGCGCCATCGGGTAGCCGAGGCTCCAGTCCAACTCCGGCATCGCCTTGAAGTTCATGCCGTAGATCGAGGCGATCAGGGTCGGCGGCATCAGCGCCACCGAGACGACCGAGAAAAGCTTGATGATCTTGTTCTGCTCGATGCTGACGAGGCCGAGCGTGGCGTCGAGCATGAACTGCAGCTTGTTGGAGAGGAAGGCCGCATGCTGCTCGATCGCCTGCACGTCGCGCAGCGCCACGCGCCATTCGGCGACGGCGCCGGCCTCCGGCTTCTTCGGCTTGGGATAGGCGGCCGACAGGAACAGCAGCACCCGCTCGACCGAGACCATGCTCTCGCGCACATTGGAGATGATGTGCTCGTGCTGGCCGATGCGCTGGATCACGCCCTGATAGGCGCCGCCCTGCTCGACATCGCGGGCGCGGCCGGCGAAGAGCCGGCGCGAGGCGGTGTCGATCTCGTCGCCGACGCCGCGCAGCACCTCGGCCGCACGGTCGCCGATCGCCTCGATCAGCCCGGCGATCACCGCCTGCGGCACCAGCCCGCAGCCGCCGGGCTTGGCGGCGCGGTTGGCGAAAATGCGGAAGGCGCCCGGCTCGTCATAGCGCACCGTGACCAGCGCCTGCGGCGTCAGGATGAAGGTGACGTCGGCGAGCTTGGGCACGATGGTGTCCGACTGGCAGATCACCCGCGCCGTCATGTAATGGGCGCCGCCCTCGGTGTAGATCAGCTCCGAGGGCTCGAGGTCGCGCATCTCCTCCCGCGTCGGGATGGCGATGCCGAGATGCGCCTCGATCTTGGCGTCCTCCTCGGGCGTCGGCGCGACGAGGTCGATCCAGATCGCGCCCTCGGGGATGGGCGCGTCGGCTGCGAGGCCGCCATGGGCGAGCCGGTCTCCATGCTCGGGGCAGATCCGGTGAATCAGCAGCATGGCGGTCCCGTTCCGGCGGCAGCGCGCACAAAAACGCCGAAGCGGCGCGCGCTGTCAAACCCTCCGGCGCCGTCCCGCCATGGCGACGGGGACTAGAAGCCGCCCTTGACGCCCTGCGGCGGCAGATCGTCCTCCGGCACGAAGAAATCCGGCATCAGCGGCACCGACGGGTCGACGCGGTAGGGCGTGAAGTCGGTGACGCCCTCGCCGGCCATGAAGCTGTCGTCGATCAGGAACTGGCCCGAGAAGGCGCGGGCGGGCTTGTTGAAGACCATCCGGGCGGCCTCGGCCAGCATCTGCGGCGTGCGGCTGGCCTGCACCATCTTCTCGCCGCCGAGCAGGTTGCGCACCGCCGCCGTCGCGACCGTGCTGCGCGGCCAGAGCGCGTTGACCGCGATGCCCTTCGGCGCGAGCTCGCCGGACAGGCCGAGCACGCACAGGCTCATGCCATATTTCGCGATGCTGTAGGCCAGATGCGGCGCGAACCAGCGCGTCTTCATGTCGAGCGGCGGCGACAGCATCAGGATATGCGGGTTCTGCGCCTTCTCGAGATGCGGGATGGCGTATTTCGAGACCATGAAGGTGCCGCGCGTGTTGATCTGCTGCATCAGATCGAAGCGCTTCATGTCGGTCGTCTGCGTGTTGGTCAGCGAGATCGCGCTGGCGTTGTTCACGACGATGTCGATGCCGCCGAAGGTCTCCGCCGTCCTGGCGATCGCCTCGGCGACGCTCTGCTCCTCGCGCACGTCGACGACCAGCGGCAGGCATTGTCCGCCAGCCGCCTCGATCTCGGCGGCGGCGGTGTAGATCGTCCCCTCGAGCTTGGGATGCGGCTCGGCCGTCTTGGCGGCGATGGTGACGTTGGCGCCGTCGCGGGCGGCACGCACCGCGATGGCGAGCCCGATCCCGCGCGAGCCGCCGGTGATGAAGAGCGTCTTGCCCTTGAGCGACATGGTGGTCTCCTCCCTGTTGTGTCCTTTTGGCCCCTCAGCCGTGCAGCGCGAAGCGCCCGGGCCGGGATCCGTCCGCATCGGTGAAGCCGTAGAGCCGCGCCAGATCGGCGACCGCCAGCACCTGCCCGGCATGGCGCGCCACCTGCGGATCGGCGGCCAGCGCCGCGACCGCGCGCCCGGCATAGAGCGGCGTCTCGGTGGCGAGGTCGGCGAGCCCCGCCTCGCGGACGCGCTCGGTCAGGACATGGCCCGGCGACAGGCCGAGCGCCGTGACGCCATGCGGCGAGAGTTCCGCCGCCATGGCGAGCGTCAGCCGGTTCGCCGCGGCCTTGGCGAGATCGTAGAAGACGTCGCCGAGATAGCCTTCCTGCGTGTCGAAGCCGAGCGTGACGAACAGCCCAGCGCCGAGCCGCACCATGGCCGGCGCGACCGAGCGGGCCAGCAGCAGCTGCGCATAGACGCCGCTCTCGTGCACCGTGCCGAAGCGCGCGGCGGGGCGCCGCCAGAACGGCGTGCCGAAGCCGGAGCCGTCGCGATAGCGCTCGCCGTCATAGCCCTCATTGCCGCCCCAGACGGCGCAGACCACGCAGTCGAGCCGGCCGAAGCGCCTGAGCGCCCAGGCGGTGAGCTGGTCGACCTCGCGCTCGCTGGTGTGGTCGCAGCGATAGGGATGGCCCGAGCCGCCGGCGGCCTCGACCTCGCGCGCCGCATCCTCGATGCTCTCCAGGCGCTGCTCGGTGCGCGGCCCGGCCTCGCTGGAGCGGCCGCTGACGATCACCGTCGCGCCCGCTTCGCCCAGCGCCCGCGCCACGCCGCGCCCGACACCGCGCGAGGCACCGGCGACGAGGCAGACGCGGCCCGAAAGCGCAGGTTCGGTCATGGTCGCCCGCCCGGCCGGCCACGGCGGTCGCCACGAGGTCGCTTCGGGGGTTCCGCGCGGCAGCGGCCCGCGCTAGAAGCCCCGTCCCCCGCAACCGGAGAAAGACGATGGACGCCAACGACGTCGCGGCCTGCTGGGAGGCCAATGCCGAGGTGTGGACGCGCCATGCGCGCGCCGGCTACGACCTGTACAGGGACGCCCAGAACACGCCCGCCTTCTTCGCCCATCTGCCGCCGGTCGCCGGGCTGGAAGGCCTCGACATCGGCTGCGGCGAAGGCGGCAACACCCGCAAGCTGGCGCAGGCCGGCGCCCGGATGAGCGCGATCGACGTGGCGCCGACCTTCATCCGCCATGCGCGGGAGGCCGAGGAGGCGCAGCCGCTCGGCATCGCCTACCAGGTCGCGGACGCGATGGCGCTGCCCTTCCCCGCGGCACACTTCGATTTCGCCACCGCCTTCATGTCGCTGATGGACGTTCCCGGGCCCGAGCGCGCCGTGTCCGAAGCGCTGCGCGTGCTGAAGCCCGGCGGCTTCCTGCAGTTCTCGATCCTGCATCCCTGCTTCGCCACGCCCGGGCGACAGGTGGTGCGCGATGCCGAGGGCCGCACCACCGCCATCGAGGTGCGCGCCTATTTCGACCTGACGGATGGCGAGGTCGAGACTTGGCGCTTCGGCGCGGCGCCGGCCGAGGAGAAGGCGCGCGTGGCGCCCTTCCGCGTGCCGCGCTTCCACCGCACGCTCAGCGCCTGGCTCAACCTGCTGATCGCCGCCGGCTTCGTCATCGAGCACCTGCACGAACCGGGCTGCGACGCCGAGACGGCGCGGCGCCTGCCCTATCTCGACGACACGCGCGTGGCGCCGCTGTTCCTGCACGTCAGGGTACGCAAGCCGGCCTGACCGAGCGGGCGCGGCCCGGCGGCTCACGCGGCGAAGACCGCCGCGGCGTCGGCGACGGCGCCCGCCCCCTCGGTGACCGCCAGCTCCAGCGCCGGCGCCTCGGTGGCGAGATGCTCGGCATAGAAGCGCGCGGTGGCGATCGCGGCCGCAGCCTCGCCCTCGCCGCGCAGGCCGAGCGCCTTGCGGGCCAGCCCGGTGCCGCCCTGCGCCAGCGCGAACAGCTTGAGATAGGGCGTCGCGCCGGCGAGCACGCTCGCCTGGTCAGCGCCCATGGTCTTCAGCATCCACTGTGTCGCGCGCTCCAGCGCGTCGACCGCCGCGCCCAGCCTGTCGGCGGCATGGCCGAAGCCCGGCGTATTGGACTCGCGCAGCGCCTCGACGGCCTCGCGCATCTCGCCGATCAGCGCGGCGACCGCGGCACCGCCGGAAAGCGGCAGCTTGCGCAGCACGAGGTCGATGGCCTGGATGCCATTGGTGCCCTCGTAGATCGGGGCGATGCGGGCGTCGCGCAGATGCTGGGCGGCGCCGGTCTCCTCGACATAGCCCATGCCGCCATGGACCTGCACGCCGGTGGAGGCGACCTCGACGCCGATATCGGTGGCATAGGCCTTGGCGACCGGCGTCAGGATCGCGGCGCGCTCGGAGGCCGCCTTGCGCCGGCCCTCGTCGCTCTCGCGATGGGCCCGGTCGAGGCTGGCGGCGAGCAGCATGGTCAGGGCACGCGCACCTTGGGTCTTGGCGCGCATCTCCATCAGCATGCGGCGGATGTCGGGATGCACGATGATCGGGCTCATGGCGGCGCCCTTGGGCGCATCGAGCGCCGTGCCCTGCCTGCGCTCCTGCGCGAAGGCGAGCGCCTGCTGATAGGCGCGCTCGGCGATGGCGACGCCCTGCACCGCGACGTTGAGGCGGGCGTTGTTCATCATGGTGAACATGCAGGCGAGGCCGCGATTCTCCTCGCCGATCAGCCAGCCGATCGCGCCGCCCTCGTCGCCATAGCTCATCGCGCAGGTCGGCGAGGCGTGGATGCCGAGCTTGTGCTCGACGCCGGTGCAGCGCACGTCGTTGCGGGCGCCGAGCGAGCCGTCGGCGTTCACCAGATATTTCGGCACGAGGAAGAGCGAGATGCCGCGCGTGCCGGCCGGCGCCTCGGGCAGGCGCGCCAGCACGAGATGGACGATGTTCTCCGTCATCTCGTGATCGCCATAGGTGATGAAGATCTTCTGGCCGGAGATGCGGTAGGTGCCGTCGCCGGTGCGCTCGGCCTTGGCGCGCAGCGCGTTGAGGTCGGAGCCGGCCTGCGGCTCGGTCAGGTTCATCGTGCCCATCCACTCGCCGGAGACGAGGCGGGCGAGATAGGTCTGCTTGAGATAATCCGAGCCATGGGCGTTGAGCGCCTCGATGGCGCCGACCGTCAGCAGCGGGCCGAGCGCGAAGGCGAAGGCGGCCGAGTTCCACATCTCGGTGCAGGCCGATTGCACCAGCGTCGGCAGGCCCTGCCCGCCATAGGCCTCAGGCGCCGGCAGCGCGTTCCAGCCGCCCTCGGCCCAGGCGTGATAGGCCTCCTTCCAGCCCGGCGGCGTGACGACGACACCGTCCTTCAGGGCCGAGCCGTGCCGGTCGCCGATCGCGTTGAGCGGCGCCAGCACGTCGCCGGCGAACTTCGCCGCCTCCTCGACCACCGCCTCGGTGACGCCGTCGGCGAGCTCGGGCGTCAGCCCGTCCTCGATCAGCGCGTCGAGCCCCGCGACATGGCGCATGGTGGCGAGAATGTCCTCGACGGGGGCGCGATACGACATGGCGGTCTCCACTCGACACCCGCGAAATCGCGGGCTTCAGGCATGGCTGCGTTTGACGGCGATGTTAACGACGAACTATGCGCTTCGCCATGCACCCTAGGACGCATGCCGCCTGGGCAGTTTGAGAGTTCACATATGAACAATCAAGAGCGAGCCTGACGATGCCGCGCCACACCCGCCTGCTCGGCGCCGACGCGGCGGCGATCGCCGAGGCCGCCGCGCTGCTGCGCGAAGGCGGCCTGGTCGGCCTGCCGACCGAGACCGTCTACGGGCTCGCCGCCGACGCGACCGACGGCCGCGCCGTCGCCGCCATCTACGAGGCCAAGGGCCGGCCGCATTTCAACCCGCTGATCGCCCATCTTCCCGACACCGAGAGCGCGCTGCGCGAGGGCCGTTTCGACGCCGACGCGCAGGCGCTGGCGCAGGCCTTCTGGCCGGGGCCGCTGACGCTGGTCGTGCCTATCTCGGCGGCGTGCAGCGTCAGCGAGCTGGCACGTGCCGGGCTCGAGACGCTGGCGCTGCGCGTGCCAGCCCACCCAGTGGCGCAGGCCGTGCTCGCCGCGACCGGGCGGCCCGTCGCCGCCCCGTCGGCCAACCGCTCGGGCCGCATCAGCCCGACCAGTGCACAGCACGTCCTGGCCGACCTCGACGGCCGCATCGACGCGGTGCTCGACGCCGGGCCAACGGCGATCGGGGTGGAATCGACCATCGTCGCCTGCCTCGCCGACGGCCCGCGCCTGCTGCGCCATGGCGGCGTACCCCGCTCGGCGCTGGAAGCGGTGCTCGGCCGGCCGCTCGCCGTCGACGAGGAGGGCGGCGCCGCGCCGATCGCGCCGGGCCTGCTCGCCTCGCATTACGCGCCGGAGGCCCATATGCGCATCGACGCCGCAGCGCCCCTGCCCGGCGAGGCTTGGCTGGGCTTCGGCCCCGAGCCCGCCGGCGCGCCCCTGCCGGCGCTGGCGCGCAATCTCAGCCCCGCGGGCGATCTCGCCGAAGCCGCCGCCAACCTCTTCGCCTTCATGCGCGCCCTCGACGACGGCGCCCCGCAGGTCATCGCCGTCGCCCCCATTCCCGCCAGCGGCCTGGGCGACGCAATCAACGACCGCCTCCGCCGCGCCGCCGCCCCGCGGTAAGGGCGAGACCGCCGCGCAGCGAAACGAACTCCCTCGCGCGAAGCGGCGACGATGCCCTCCGAAGCAGGTGCCTGAGAGACTTCGGGCCTTCAACGCGTGTGTCGTCGCCGGCCGATAACGAAGAGTATTCCTCAGGCGCGCCTGCTTCGGCGGAACAAGTATTTCGTTGGATCCGGCCGAACCACCTGTTGAATGACGCAAAGTCGCACGCTCCGATTTGGTGGGAAGAGCGGTTGAGAATTCATCCTGCGGATTGCTATGCTCGCCGGAACAGTATCCGGGGGGATGTCACGATGGCGACGATCAACGAGTTTCGCGAAAAACTCGTGTCCTATGCCGAACGCGTTCAACGCATCCGCGATCACATCAAGAACGAGGAGGCGACGAAGGTCGCGCTCGTCCTGCCGTTCATCGCGCTCCTCGGCTATGACGACAGAGACCCGACAGAAGTCGCGGCAGAGCATGCGGCAGACTTCTCCGAAAAATACCGAAACCGGGTCGACTACGCTATCCTGAAAGACCTCATCCCCGTCATCGCCATCGAGTGCAAGAATATGGGGAATGGTCGCCGCGACGACCGCGGACAGCTGAAAAGCTATTTCAATGCCGCCAAGACCGTCAAACTCGGCATCCTGACAGACGGAATCCTCTACGAGTTCTTCGTCGACTCCGAGCAGCCGAACATGATGGACGACGATCCATTTCTGGTCATCGACTTCGACAAGATCAGCAAGGCGCAGATTTCCGACACCGAGATCGAAGGCCTCTATGCGCTTTCGAAACAGCGCTTCGACCCTGAGACCATTTCCGAGAATGCGCGACGAAGCCTGACCCACAAGGCCTTCTACGACTACCTCTCGGCCCAATTTTCCGATCCGTCCATCGACTTCACGCGCTTTCTGCTCAAGGAAAACGACATCAAGCACGTTCGCGCGAACGCCATGGACGGCTACAAGGCGATCGCCAAGGCGGCTTTCAACGATGTCTTCACATCCAACGTGCTCAAGCGTCTCGACATCCCGGCGCCCGCGCTCAAGCCTGCGGCGCGGGCTGAAAATACGCCGGATACCGTGCCGGCAGCCCCCGTCGCTCCGCAGCCGCAGATCGTGACGACCGAAGCAGAGCTCGCCGCGTTCGAGAGCGTACGGCGTCTCCTGGCCTTCCTCTCGTCCGGCAATCGCGTCCTGTTCGAGGCGGTGTCGGACATTCGCTTCCGCGACTACCAGGGCAAGATGGTCGTCTTTTACAAGCAGGAGCGGAAAGGCCGGCTCATCGATATCTTCGAAGGGCGAGACTCGGCGATCCGCTACAGTCTCATCGACGGCGGCGACATCGCAGCGGTCTCGGAGCTGTCCGAACTCGGAGCAAGACTGCTCGCTCTCTTCGAGCGACGGATCGCCGACTTCTGATCGGGGCGGATCCGCACAGGCCCAGGGCGCACGGCAAGCGGCGTTCGGGGAAGGGCGTCGCGGCGCGTTGATCCGCAGTGAAGGGCGGGCCTTGCCGACGCGCTAATGCTCGCTTGTCGATTTCGGCGGGCGATGCGCTAGCATGCGCCGATGCGGATCGCCTTTCGCGCCAGCCTGCTCTTGCTCGCCGCCCTCGTCGCGGCGGGGACGGCGCGTGCCGCCGAGGAGGACTGCCCGGTGCCGGAGGCGGCCGAGGCGGTGGTTCTGGCCGGCGCCGACCGCCATGGCGACCTTTTGCTGGCCGATGGGCGCGTGCTGGCCCTGGCGGGGCTGGCGCCCCGGCAGGACGCGGCCGAGCGCGACCGCTTCACCAGCGGACTTACCGGCCATCGCGGCAAGCGCTTCCGCCTCGCCGTACTCGGCGCGCCCGATCGCTGGGGGCGCCTGCCGGCCCGGCTGGTGCCGCCCGAGCGCGAGGGCGAGGCTGCGCAGGATCTCGCCGTAGCGCTGCTCGCAGCGGGGGCGGCCCAGCATCTGCCGGAGCCCGGCCAACCCGGCTGCAACCGGCTCTGGCGCGAGGCCGCGGCCCGCGCGCACGCACCCGTGGCGGGGGCCGCGACCGGGCGTGAGGAAAAGCCCCTCGCCTTCGCCGTCGTGGACGGCCATGATCCCGCCGCGATGCGAAGGCACGCGGGACGCATCGTGACGGTCGAGGGCAGAATCGCGACGGTGGCTGAACGGACGCGACGGACCTATCTGAATTTCGAGCGACGGCGCGGCGCCGGCGGCAGCCTCATCCTGCAGTCGGTGCTGTGGCGGGAATTGCAGCGTGATGGCTGGACCGCGTCCGGGCTGGCGGGTAAACGCGTCCGCGCCCGCGGCGTGGTCGAGGGGCGCGACGGGCTGCTCGTCGCCATCCACGCCCGCGGCGCCCTGGAGATGATCGACTAGACCATGCAGGCAACGCAGCGACATCGACGGAGCCGGGCCCGCTTTCTGGCCGCCATGGCGCTGCCGGCCCTGCTGCTCGGCGGCTGCTCCGGCGACCAGAGCTCCCTGCTGTCGCCGCTCAGCCAGCCGGGCGGCGAGACCGCGCCGCGCGTCGCCGCCGTGCAGCGCACGGCCGACCGCGAGCACGAGCGGCTGCTGCAGGCCTTCGGCGGCGAGTACCGCGCGCCGAAGACCCGCGCGGCGCTGGACGCGATCGTCGTCCGCCTCGCCAAGGCGAGCGAGGGGCGCATGGGCGCCTATGAGATCACCATCCTCAACTCGCCGATCGTCAACGCCTTCGCCCTGCCGAACGGCCGGCTCTATGTGACGCGCGGCCTGCTGGCGCTGGCCAACGACACCTCCGAGATCGCGTCCGTGATGGCGCACGAGATCGCCCATGTCACCGACCGGCACGCCAGCGAGCGCGCCGAGATGGAGCTGGAGACCGCCCTGGTCAGCCAGGTGGTGTCGCAGGTCCTGAACGACCCGGCGACGGGCGCGGCGGTACAGGCGCGCTCCAAGCTCTCGCTGGCCCGCTTCTCGCGGCAGCAGGAGTTCGCGGCCGACCAGATCAGCGTGCGCAATATCTCGCGCGCCGGCTACGATCCCTATGGCGCCGGGCGCTTCCTCGCCTCGCTCGGCCGCAACACCGCCTTCCGGGCCGGGCGCCAAAGCGAGAGCGACCGCAAGCTCGACATGCTGTCGAGCCATCCCTCGACGCCGGAGCGCATCGCCGCCGTGCTCGGCGCAGCACGCCAGATCGGCGCGCCGGGCATCGGCGAGCGCGATGCCGCGCAATGGCTGGCGGCGATCGATGGGCTCGCCTTCGGCGACGATCCGGCCGACGGCATCGTGCGCGGCCGCCGCTACATCAACAGCGCGCTGCGCATCGCCTTCTCCGCGCCAGACGGCTTCGAGCTCGAGGCGGCGCGCGAGATGGTGGTCGGCGTCAGTGCCGACGGCGCCCAGGCGCTGCGCTTCGATTCGGTGGCGCTGCGGGCCGGGCAGACGCTGGAATCCTATGTCGCCTCGGGCTGGATCGACGGCGTCACCACGGATGCGGTGCAGAGCCTGACGGTCGCCGGCCTGCCCGCCGCCGTGACCAGCGGCCAGGGCACGGACTGGCGCTTCCGCCTCGCGGCGGTGCAGGCCGGTCCGCGCGTCTACCGCTTCATCCTCGCCGCCAAGGGCCGCAGCGACCCGGAACGGGCGATGCGCGCCGTGCTCGACAGTTTCCGCACGCTCGCTCCCGGCGAGGCGCAGGCCGTGCGCGCGCCACAACTGCGCATCGTCACGGCCGGCGCCGGCGACACGCCGGCGACCATGGCCGCCCGCATGGCGGTGCAGGACCGCGCGCAGGAGCAGTTCCTGATCCTGAACGGGCTGGAGCGCGGCGCCAGGCTGACGCCGGGCGCGCAGTACAAGATCGTCAGCGAGTGACCTCTCCGCGCCCTCGCGGCGCAGCATCCCGGTCCCCGGAACGCGAAAACCGCACCTGAAACGCAAAAACCCGGCGGACCGCTCCGCCGGGTCTTTTATCGTCCTGTGCAGGACCTTGGTGGAGCGCGGCGCTCAGGCCGCCTCTTCCTGCAGGTCCTCGTCGCCCTCGGCTTCGGCCTCGGCGGCGGCTTCGCCCTTGCCGGCGCGACGCGGCGACTTGGCGAGCTGGCCCTCGATCTTCTTGAGCGCCTCGGTCTCGGTGATCTCGTCCACCGCGGCGATCTCGCGGGTCATGCGATCGATCGCGGCCTCGTAGAGCTGGCGCTCGGAGTAGGACTGCTCGGGCTGGGCCTCGGAGCGGTAGAGATCGCGCACGACCTCGGCGATGGCGACCAGATCGCCGGAATTGATCTTCGCCTCGTATTCCTGGGCGCGGCGCGACCACATGGTGCGCTTGACGCGGGCGCGGCCGGTGAGGGTCGAGAGCGCCTTGCCGACGATATCGGTGTCGGCGAGCTTGCGCAGACCGACGCTGGCCGCCTTCGAGGTCGGCACGCGCAGCGTCATCTTGTCCTTGGCGAAGCTGACCACGAAGAGCTCGAGTTTGAAGCCCGCGACCTCCTGCTCCTCGATCGCCGTGATCTGGCCCACGCCATGGGACGGATAGACGACGAACTCGCCCGTCTTGAAGCCCAGGCGCGCAGCAGCTTTCTTCGCGGTGGTCATGCCGTTTCGACTCCTGATCGTTCCGCCGAAGCGGAGACGCCACTTGCAGCCGCAGGCCGGATGGCCGGCGACCCTCTGCCTGACGCGTCCGCCGGCGGCTTCTGCCGTCCGCGGAGCGCGACACGCTCCCGCAGTCTTCCCGTCTCATGCATCCGGGCGACGAAACGAGGGCAGGGTCCGGATGTTCTGTCCGGCCGCCTTCGGTGACTTCGTCGCTGGAGGTGCCCCGTTTGTGTCAAACGCGCAGGGGCATGCGGAATGGGCTCGACTGTGGCTTGTGGATATCACAAAAACCGCGCCGAATCAAAGGTAAACGAAAAACGACACCCCCGCCGGAGGTTTCCGGCAGGGTTCCGCGAGCGCTCTGACGCAGGGTGAGGCGGCGGTGCGGCGGCCTCGCGCGGGCTCAGTCGCCCTCGCCCGGCTCCGGCGACAGCATGGCCAGCTTGCCGGGCACGCCGTCGAACGCCTTGGCGTCGGCGGGCGACTCCTTCTTCTGGGTGATGTTGGGCCAGCTCGACGCGAATTTCGCATTCAGCTGCAGCCAGGAATCGAGGCCCGGCTCGGTATCCGGCTTGATCGCCTCGGCCGGGCATTCCGGCTCGCAGACGCCGCAGTCGATGCATTCGTCCGGATGGATGACCAGGAAGTTCTCGCCCTCGTAGAAGCAGTCCACCGGACAGACTTCGACGCAGTCCATGTACTTGCACTTGATGCAGTTCTCGGTGACCACATAGGTCATGGGCGCTGTCCTTCCGATCGGGCGGCCAACTCCTTAGAACCGCCGGGGGCGGGGTTCAAGGCTCGCGGCCGGCCGCGACGGGCGACGGGCCCGCCGGTACGCGACGGGCGGGCTGCCTCAGGCAGGCCGGTGCGGATCGCGCAGGCCAAGCGCTCTATCCGGTCGGGTCGAACGGTGCAAGCGACGCATCGCCGCGCCCCGGCCCCTCAAGAACCTCGTAGAGCGCCTGCGCCTGCTCATAGGAGCCGCGGCGCTCGGCAAAGGCGACGAGCCGCACCACCAGGGTCGCATGCGGCAGGGCCAGCGTCAGTACGTCGCCTGGCTTGAGCCCGTGGGCGGGGTTGAGGAGGCGGCGGCCCGCCAGGCGGACATGCCCCTCCTCCACCAGCCGCACGGCCGCGGAGCGCGTCCGCGCGAAACGCGCGAACCAGAGCCATTTGTCGAGGCGCTGCCGGTCCTCGCGCAAGCGCTCGGTCCCCGTCCCGCCCGACGCCGCTCAGCCCTTGCGCCCGTCCGGCCCCTCGAGCTGCGCCTTGAGGGCGAGCAGCTTGGCGAAGGGCGAATCGGGATCGGGCTGGCGCTCGGCCGGACGCGGGCGCTGCGGCTGCTGGAAGCGCTGCTCGCGGCCGCGGTCCTCGCGGCGGCTGCCGCCTTCGGGCCGGTTGCGATCGCGCTCGCGCCGGAATTCGGGCCGCGGCCCGCGCTCGGGACGTCCGCCACCCTCGGCACGCGGCTCACGCGGCTGGCCGCCGGCGCCGTCTTGTGCGGCCGCCGGGCGCTGGCCCGGGCGTCCGCCGTCATGGCGACGGTTGCGGCCACCCTGCTTCTGGGCGTCGCCGCCCTCGGCTCCCCCCTGGCCGGCCGGCGCGCCACGGCGATCGGGACGGCGGCCCCGCTGGCCCTGCTCGGGACGACGCCCGCCCTGATGGCGATGCGGCCGCCAGATCTCGACCTCCTCGGGCGCGGCCGGCTCCGCCGGCTCGGCGACGGCCTCGGCAGCCACGTCGGAGGCGGCGGCATCGAGAGATTCGGCCTCGCCGGACGCTTCAGATGCAGCGACTTCAGCAGATTCGGGCGCGTCAGCGGCAGGCTCGGCCTCGGGCGCGACGGTTTCGGCCGGAGCGGCCTCGGCCTGCTCGGCAAGCTCCGGCGCGGTCAGCACCGGCACTTCGGCGGTCTCGGCGGCGGGAGCGGCCTCGGCCTCCGCAGGGGCGGCCTCCGCGCTCTCGGGCGCATCGGCGTTCAGCGCCTCGACACGCTCCGCCGCGTCGGCAGGCGCGTTCGGATCGGCGGCGGGCGTCGCCACGACGGGCTCCTGGCTCGCGGCGGCGAGCAGCGGCACGGTGATCGCCGGGCCGGGACGCTTCTGCGAGACATAGCCGAGCGAACGCAGGATCGAGGCGAAGTCCTCGCCCGCGCAGCCGACGAGCGAGGTCATCGCGCCGGTGGCGACGAAGCCGTCCTGGTCGGCGGCGCCGGCCGGGGGCTGGCCGGCGGTGACGCCGGGGCGATAGGCGATCGCCGGGCGAATCAGGTCGGCCAGGCGCTCGAGGATATCGACGCGCACGGCGCGCTCGCCGCAGACGCGATAGCCCGCGGCGCGATAGAGCCCCTTGGGCACCGCCTTGTCGGCGGGGAAGGAGGTGCGGCCGGACGCCGCCAGATGCGCGATGTCGTCCAGGCCACCGGTCTCGGGACCGGCCTCCTTGAGCGCCCAGAGCTGGGCGGCCAGGGCGCGCGGCGCCGGCTTCAGCAGGGCCGGCACGTAGAGATGGAAGGCGCCGAAGCGGATGCCGAGCTGGCGCAGGGCGGCGCGGCCGTTCTGCTCGAGCGTCTTCATCTCCTCGCCGACCTTGCTGCGCTCCAGCACGCCGAGCGACTCGGCCGCCTGATAGGCGATGCCGCGGGCGATGCCGGTCAGCGTCTCGGCCGTCTCCAGCAGCTGGAGCGGGCCGAGCAGGCGCGTGACGTGATTCTTCAGCCAGAGCGCGAGACGGGTCTCGATCTGCTCGCGGGCCGGGCCCGGCAGATGATCGTCGACCATCAGGCGCAGGCGCGGCTCCAGAACCTTCTCGCCCGCGACGAGGCGCGCGACGGGCTCGCCGATCCAGCGGATCAGCCCGTCATGCGACAGCACGAAGGCATCGTCGCCGGCCAGCACGACGCGCGAGGCGCGCGATTCCAGCTCGCTCGCCAGCGCCTTCAGCGCGGCCGCGTTCAGCGCCTTCGCTTCAGGGCCGCCCGCCTTGGGGTCGGCAGTGAAGCGGAAGCCTTGCAGCAACCCCACATGCTGGCCCTCGACGAGCACATCGCCCGTCGCGGTGACTTCGGCCTCCAACATCGCATTCTCCCGCAGGCGACGCATCAGCACGCTCGTACGCCGATCGACGAATCGGCTGGCGAGACGCTCGTGCAGCGCGTCCGACAGCTTGTCCTCTACAAGACGCGCCACCCCCTGCCAATGCTCCGGATCAGGCAACCAGTCGGGCCGGTTCGCCACATAGGTCCAGGTGCGCACCTGCGAGATGCGGGCGGAGAGGGTGTCGATCTCGCCATCCGTGCGGTCGAGCACCGCCAGCTGGCGGTCATACCAGTCCGGATCCAGCCGGCCATGGCGCATCAGCCGCAGATAGAGCGTGGTGGCGAGGTCGGCGTGCTGCAGCGGCGCGATCTTGCGATAATCCGGCAGGCCGCAGACCTCCCAGAGCCGCTGCACGGCCGGGCGCCCCTGTGCGAGGCGCGCCACGTCCGGATCGCGAGCCAGGATCTCCAGCGTCGTCATGTCCTCCGCGATCAGTGCGCGCGTCAGGCCCGGCTCCTGCGGCGTGAGGTTGAGGCTGTCGAGCAGGCCGGCGACGGAGCGCATGTCGAGGTCGGAATTGCGCCATTGCAGCTGGCGCACCGGCGCGAAGCGATGCTCCTCGATCGCCTCGACCAGGCCGATGTCGAAGGGCTCGGCCCGGCCGCTGGTGCCGAAGGTGCCGTCGCGGAGATGGCGGCCGGCGCGCCCGGCGATCTGGCCGAACTCGGCCGGATGTAGCTTGCGGTAATGGTGACCGTCATACTTGCTGTCGCCGGCGAAGGCGATGTGATCGACGTCGAGGTTGAGCCCCATGCCGATCGCGTCGGTGGCGATCAGGTAGTCGACGTCGCCCGACTGGTAGATCTCGACCTGGGCGTTGCGGGTGCGCGGGCTGAGCGCGCCGAGCACCACCGCCGCCCCGCCCTTCTGGCGCCGGATCAGCTCGGCGATCGCATAGACCTCCTCGGCCGAGAAGGCGACGATGGCCGAGCGGCGCGGCAGCCGGGTCAGCTTGCGGTCGCCGGCGAAGGAGAGATTCGACAGGCGCGGCCGGCTGACCAGCGTGGCGCCGGGCAGGAGCTGCTCGATCAGCGGCTTCATCGTGCCGGCGCCGATCAGCATGGTCTCGGCGCGGCCGCGATGATTGAGCAGCCGGTCGGTGAAGACATGGCCGCGGTCGAGATCGGCGGCGAGCTGGATCTCGTCGATGGCGACGAAATCGACCGCGAGGTCGCGCGGCATGGCCTCGACCGTGCAGACCCAGAAGCGCGGCCGCTCCGGCTTGATCTTCTCCTCGCCGGTGACGAGCGCCACCGCCTCGGGGCCGACCCGCTCGACCACGCGGGCATAGACCTCGCGCGCCAGCAGCCGCAGCGGCAGGCCGATCATGCCGGTGGGATGCGCGACCATGCGCTCGATGGCGAGATGCGTCTTGCCCGTATTGGTCGGGCCGAGCACGGCCGTCACGCCGCGCGAGCGGAGAGAGGGCGGAAGGGAGCGGGGCGGGATCAAGACGCTGGCACTTCCTGCGGCGTGCGGCGGGGCCCGGTTGGCGGGCTCCGCCAGGGCGGAACGCCCCGGCGGCGGCGCGAGACCCTGCGCCGGCCGGACGGGACGAGCGGAACGAGCCCTGAACGAAACGGGGGCGAATCGCTGACTCGGGACGAATCCGGTTTCGTTCGCGGCGGAACTGCCGCGGCTCGCCGGCCCTCGGGGCCCGTCCGCGCCGCCTCCACGCGCCGGATGTGGACCCTACCCCTCATCTAGGCGCTTTTTCCGCCGGCGGAAGGGCCGGCGGCGGCGGCAGGGTCAGCCGAAGACCTCGCGGAAGACCTCCGCCGCCTCGTCGGGCGCCTCGACATGGACGAAATGGCCGGCGCTCTCGCAGACCGTCACAGCGACCTTATCGAAGAAATCCGGGACGAAGGCGCTCCAGGCGACCGGCAGCACAGGGTCGTGGCGGCCCCAATGCACGCGGGTCGGCTGGTGGATCGGCACAGAGGGCGCCGGGTGGCCGTCGATCGCCGCGAGCCGGGCGGCGTTCTGGCTGCGGTACCAGTCGAAGCCGCCGCGCAGGGTGCCGGGCTTGAGGAAATTGTCGACCCAGAGCTCGAGCACCGGGTCGAAGGCGTTTGTGCGGTGCGACCAGTGCCGGAGGAAATGCGAGAGATAGAGCCGGCAGGTCTCGCGGCTGCTCCCGACCAACTGCTCGGCGAGCGCCAGCTGCTGGAAGGACTGGTACCAGATCTCGTTGACATGGCCGTCGCGGACCCAGGCCTGGCCGACGCCGGGCGTCGGGCAGTTGAAGAACAGCAGCCGGTCGACCTTCTGCGGATGGCGGCGGGCGAGGCCCTGCGCGACATAGGCCCCGACATCGTGCCCGACCACGCCGACGGGCCCGAGGCCCAGCGCCTCGACCAGCGCGGCCATGTCGTCGGCATGGCTGTTGGCGCCGACATCGCTGCGGGGCTCGGGCGATTTCCCGCTGTCGCCGAAGCCGCGCAAATCCGGCACGATCAGCCGGAACGCGTCGCCGAGCCGGTTCATCAGCGGCAGCCAGCTCATCCAGAACTCCGGCCAGCCATGCAGCAGCAGCACAGGCGGCCCGTCACCGATCTCGACGACATGCAGACTGGTATCGCGCACGGCGAGATGACGATGCCTGATGCCCGACGGCACGGCGAAATCGCTGGACATGGCCCCTCCCCGGTCCGATTCCCAAGCGAGGCTAGCCCCGGCCGGGAGCCGGCGGCAATGGCCGCCGGCGCAGCCGTGCCGGATACCGGCCGGTTCAGTCCCGGCGCGCGCTCGCCGTGGTGCCGGGATCCACCTTGAGGCTGGTCGCCTCGATCACCGCGGTGCCGATCATCGTCTTCACTGAGATGCGCACCGGCACCATCAGGCTGGTGCCGGAGACCGGGGCGAGCCAGGTGCTGATCTCGCGATTCTCCGCCATGAACTTGGTCGAGGGGCGCAGGGCGCGATGGCCGGCGATCGGGACATAACGTGCCTTGCAGATCGAGATCGGGCCGCGATAGCCGTCGATCGCGATCTCGCGGCTTCCGGCATAGCTCAGCTTGATGTCGTAGCGCGCTGCGCCGTCGAAGATCGGCAAGGTGCGGTTGCAGGCGGCGCCGCCGCCCTTGCTGCCGCCCTCGACCGGCATCAGGAAGGCGCTGATCGGGTCCATCACATTGCGGCGATGGCCATCCTTCAGCTCGACGCGGTCGGGCTTGGCATCGATCGGCGGCTCGATCTCGAGCGCGCGCACGGCATTGCGCTCCAGCGCCATGCGCACGGTGCGGCTCTCCGACGAACTGGCGGAGGAGACGGCGAAGGTCGCGGGCGAGGGCTTGGCGCCGGCAAAGCTGCCTGTGGCGGCGCCGGAGCCGCGGCCGCCGGTGAAGCCGCCGACCAGCCCGGTAAGGCGCGCGGTCACGTCGAGCTTGTAGGCGCTGTCCTCGACCTGGCCGCTCAGCGTGGCGGTGCCGAAGCTCAGGCCGAGCAGGGAGACGTCATAGGTCGCGTCGAGCGAGGCGGCGCCGGCAGGAGACGCGGCCAGCAGCAGGGCGGTGGCCAGACCGAGGCCGGGCAGAATCGGCGATGGGACGGGCTTCATCTCGATGCTCCGGGCGACGCAAGCCTTGGTCGATGCTCGTTGCACTCCGATTCGGTCCGAATCGTGGCTTGATTAACGAAATCTGCCGCCAGAAGGTTACCGAGACCTTTCCAGCGGCGCGTTTTGGACTCCGCCTTGACGCGCCCGCCCCCCTTGGCTATAGACCGCCCACTTCAATTTGACTTCCGGTGCTCGCCTGCCGGCACGTCGCGTGTCGGCATTTCGTGTTGGGCGTCCGGAGATTTTGGGAACGAGATCATGGCCCGCCGTTGCGAACTGACCGGGAAAGCCACCCAGACCGGGCACCTCGTCAGCCATTCGAACCGCAAGACGAAGACGGTCTTCCGTCCGAACCTCGTCAATGTGACGCTGCAGTCGGACGCGCTCGGCCGCTCGGTGCGCCTGCGCGTCTCGGCGAACGCCCTGCGCACGGTCGACCATCGCGGCGGCCTGGACGCCTTCCTGCTCAAGGCCCCGGCCGGCGACCTGTCGACGGGCGCCCTCGCGCTGAAGCGCGACCTCGAGAAGAAGCTCGCCGCCAACTGAGCGGAGAGCCCTGATCGGGACGGAAGGAAGCGGCCGCGAGGCCGCTTTTTTCGTTTGGGCGCAAGGTAGCGGCAAGGCCCGTCCGGCAGTGGGGCACAGCTGAGGCATCCTGGCTCATGCTCGGCAGGCCACATCGCGCCCCGGAACCGCCCCCTCATTCCGGGGCGGGCCGAAGGCCCGGGCCTTGAACACATGACCACGCCATCCCGCCAGCGATCGCACCCAACGCAGCGACGACGCCGGCCGCCGTCGTTCCCCGGGACACGGTAGCTCGTCCAGCGCCCCGGGCTGCGGGCGAGGTCGCAGAGGAGCGCGAGTACCGGCAGCCGGCCAGCAAGCCGAGTGGCCGGGTACAGACTGGCTAGCCACCAATCCGCCCGGCGCCCTCCCTCAGCCCAGCGCAAATTCCAGCAGGATGGTGCGCTGGAGGAAATGGGAGAAATTGTCGTCGGAGATCAGGGTAACGATGGTGCGCCCGTTCTCGCGATGCACCGCCATGCCCTCCATATTGTCGATCTCCTGGCCGAGATCGGCCTCGATCAGCACCGGGCCGTCGAGTCGCGCGCCGGGCATGATCGAGGCGCCGGCGATACGGCGGATGCGCATGCCGACGCCGCGCAGCGGCCGGTACCAGCGCTCGAGCACCAGCATGTCGCCCTCCGGCAGGAAAGCGAGGTCGGTGATGTCGTAGCCGTCGCGGCGCAGCATCTGGAAGCTGCCGGGCCGGCGCCCGCCGATGATGAAGCCCTGCGTCGGCTCGTCCTCGCCGCCCGAACGCTCGGAGATCGCGACCAGCGCACCCGCCAGCGCATGGCCCGGCGGCAGCACGCCGAGCGCCTCCATGCCGCGATTGCGCGGCAGCCGCTTCGCCGCCGGCGGAACCGGCACCGCCCTGGCCCGCGCCTCGACGCCGTGGCGGGCCCAGTCGAAGCGCAGGATGTCGTGCGTACGCTCGACCGCCAGCCAGGCGACGCCGTCGCTAATCGCCAGCGCCTCGGTGTCGAAATGGCGCGAGCGGTGCAGCGGCCTGCCCGAGGCACCGAGCACCGGTGCCATCTCGGCCTGCTCCAGCCCGGCGAGGCGCCCGTCGCGGCGAACGATACGCGCGGTCAGCCAGAAGGCGTTGTCGGTGACGGCGACGAGCCGCTCGCCGTCCGGCGAGCGCCAGAGTCCCGAGAAGCCGCCGAAGCGCGGATGGCTGCCGGTGAGCACCAGCCCGCCGCGATAGTCGAGCGCACCGAAGCGGGTGCGCGCGGGACTGCGCGGCTCGAAGCTGGCGATCGGCCGGGCCGAGATCGCGACCGGCACACGCGCCGGCTCGAGGCTCTGCGCCCGAGCCGCGGGGGCGAGCGCCGTCGCACCGAGCCCGGCGATAAGGCCGCGGCGGGTCAGACGCGACAGGGTCATCGAGCGGAGCCGGTCATGCGGGCGCGCGCGAAGCCGATGCAGCCGCCATCCCCCGATTCGGGAGACGCCGCAGCACCGACGCCTGCAGGCGCGGCCTCACGCCTCATTGGCCGCGGCGCGCGCCGCGCTTGCCGGCGCCGCCGGCATCTTCCTCGAACAGCTCGGCCAGCTTCTCGGTCATCACCCCGCCGAGTTCCTCGGCGTCGACGATGGTGACGGCGCGGCGATAATAGCGCGTGACGTCGTGGCCGATGCCGATCGCGATCAGCTCGACCGGCGAGCGGGTCTCGATCTCGGCGATGACATGGCGCAGATGCCGCTCGAGATAGCTGCCCGCATTCACCGAAAGCGTCGAATCGTCGACCGGCGCGCCATCGGAGATCACCATCAGGATCTTGCGCTGCTCGGAGCGCGCCAGCAGGCGCTTATGCGCCCAGTCCAGCGCCTCGCCGTCGATATTCTCCTTGAGCAGACCCTCGCGCATCATCAGCCCGAGATTCTTGCGGGCCCGGCGCCAGGGGGCGTCGGCGGCCTTGTAGATGATGTGGCGCAGATCGTTCAGGCGGCCGGGATTGGCCGGCTTGCCCGATTGCAGCCAGGCCTCGCGCGACAGCCCGCCCTTCCAGGCGCGGGTGGTGAAGCCCAGCAGCTCGACCTTGACGCCGCAACGCTCCAGCGTGCGGGCCAGGATGTCGGCGCAGGTCGCGGCGACCGTGATCGGCCGCCCGCGCATCGAGCCGGAATTGTCGATCAGCAGGGTGACGACGGTGTCGCGGAAATTGGTGTCCGATTCCTGCCGGAAGGAGAGCGGCTGGAACGGGTCGAGGATGATGCGCGGCAGGCGCGAGGGATCGAGCGCGCCCTCCTCAAGGTCGAACTGCCAGGAGCGGTTCTGCTGCGCCATCAGCCGCCGCTGCAGGCGGTTGGCGAGGCGCGCCACCACGCCCTGGAGATGCGCCAGCTGCTTGTCGAGATAGGCGCGCAGCCGCGTCAGCTCCTCCGCGTCGCAAAGCTCCTCGGCGGTGATCGTCTCGTCGAACTTGGTCGTGTAGGCCTTGTAATCGGTCTGCGGCCGGTCATTGGCGCGCGGATCGCGCGGACGCGGCGCCTCGCCGGCCTCCTCGGCCTCGGAGTTCTCGTCTTCCTCGTCCCAGTCGCCTGCGGGAGCGTCGGAGGCCTCGGAAGCGCCCTCCTCCATCTCCTCGGTGGCGTCCTCGCTCACCTCGGTCTCGGTGCGCTCGCCTTGGCTCTGCTGCTCGGCCTCGCCGTCCTGCTGCTCCTGATCATCGGAGGACTGGTCCTGATCGTCCTCGTCCTCCTCGGATTCGTCCCCCTGGCTCGACTGCTCGGCCATGTCGAGCGAGACCAGCATGTCGCGCACGGTCCGGGCGAAGCCGCGCTGATCCTCGATCGACTGGCTCAGCCGGTCGAGGTCGCCGCCGGCCTTGGCCTCGATCTGCTCGCGCCAGAGATCGACCAGCTTCTCCGCCGCCTTGGGCGGCTTCAGCCCGGTCAGCCGCTCGCGCACCATCAGGGCGAGCGCATCCTCGAGGGGCGCGTCGGCGCGGTCGGTGATCTCCTCATAGCGGCCGCCGCGGTGATAGCGGTCCTCCAGCATGGCGCCGATATTGCCGGCCATGCCGCTCATCCGCCGGGTGCCGACGCTCTCGACGCGCGCCTGCTCGACGGCGTCGAAGACGGCGCGCGCGGCGTCGCCCTCGGGCGCGGCGCGACGATGGATCGCAGCGTCGTGGCAGGCGAGGCGCAGCGCCATGGAATCGGCGTGACCGCGCAGCACGGCGACGTCGTTGGCGGAGAGCTTGCGGGGCGGCTCCGGCAGGCGGGCGCGTTCGCCGACGAGGGACGGCTTGTCGGTCGCGAAGACGATTTCCATCTCCGGCCGGCGCGCGATCGCCTTCATCGCCCCCGAAACGGCGCGCTTCAGCGGCTCGACGGGGGCTTCCTTCGGGGTCCCGGGCTTGCGGTTCGAGATGGACAAGGCTTTCGCAATCCCTTCACGGCCGGCGCACGGCTAGCGCGAGCGCCCGTCATACATGGTCGGGTTCAGCGCGGCAGGCTAGACGCCGTCCAGACAGCGGACATTGATCGCGACCGTCGGCGTGCCGTCGGGCATGGCGGCGCGCGCGAAGGATTCGATGCCGCAGGTCTCGCAGAACAGATGCTGGATCTGCCGCGTGTGGAAGCGGTACTCGCTCAGCGCATCCTCACCCTTGAGCAGGGCGAAGCTCTGCGCCGGGGCGAAGGCGAGAACCGATCCGCGGCGCTGGCAGTAGGAGCAGTTGCAGGTGACCGTCCTGCCGAGGTCGACATCGACCTCGTAGGCGACACGCCCGCAATGGCAGCCTCCTTCATACCGCGCCACGGCCGGCCTCCGTTCAGCTCAGCACGACGTTGACCGCGCTCTCCGGCAGTTCCTTGCCGAAGGAACGCTGGAAGAACTCGGCCACCAGCATGCGCTCCATCTCGTCGCACTTGTTGAGGAAGGTGACGCGGAAGGCGAAGCCGACATCGCCGAAGATCGCGGCGTTCTCGGCCCAGGTGATGACCGTACGCGGGCTCATCACCGTCGACAGGTCGCCGTTCATGAAGGCGTTGCGGGTCATGTCGGCGACGCGCACCATCTTGTTGATGATGTCCTTGCCGTCGGCCTGCGTCTGATAGTGCTTCGACTTGGCGAGAACGATCGCGACCTCGTTGTCGTGCGGCAGGTAGTTCAGCGTGGTGACGATCGACCAGCGGTCCATCTGGCCCTGGTTGATCTGCTGCGTGCCGTGATAGAGGCCCGAGGTGTCGCCGAGGCCGACCGTGTTGGCGGTGGCGAACAGGCGGAAGGCCGCATGCGGGCGGATGACGCGCTTCTGGTCGAGCAGCGTCAGCTTGCCGGACTGCTCGAGAACGCGCTGGATCACGAACATCACGTCCGGGCGGCCGGCGTCGTATTCGTCGAAGACGAGCGCGATGTTGTTCTGCAGCGCCCAGGGCAGAATGCCGTCCTGGAACTCGGTGATCTGCTTGCCGTCCTTCAGCACGATCGCGTCCTTGCCGACGAGATCGAGGCGGGAGACGTGGCTGTCGAGGTTGACGCGCACGCAGGGCCAGTTGAGGCGGGCCGCGACCTGCTCGATATGGGTCGACTTGCCGGTGCCGTGATAGCCCGAGATCATCACGCGGCGGTTATGGGCGAAGCCGGCGAGGATCGCGATCGTGGTGTCGTGATCGAAGCGATAGTCGGGATCGAGATCCGGGACGTGCGGGTCGGTCTGCGAATAGGCGGGCACCTCCAGATCGCTGTCGATCCCGAAGACCTGGCGCACCGAGAGCTTGGTGTCCGGCAGGCCGGGGGTGGAGGCGGGCGTCGTCGTCATCGTTCATCTCCGGGCGCAGGACAGGGGCCGGGAACTGCCGGTTGTCCTCGAAGCCGACCGAATGGGAGGCATGGGTTTTCTCATTAAAGGGAAAGACACGTACCGGCAATTCGCAGGCGGTATACGCAAGCGTCATGCCGGGAGATCGCGCGCCAGCAGCCGCGCGATCGCCGCGACCGTGCCCTGCGCCCCGTCGAGATCGACCGCCAGCGCCGGCGGCGCGCCGGCTGCGAGCCGGGCGCGGATCGCCGCGGCAAGGGCCGCCGGCTCGGGCGCGACCACGGCCGCCAGCCCCGCCCGCGCCAGCGCCGCGGCGCGCAAGGCCTGCTCGGTCTCGTTGCCGGCGTCGAACGGCACCAGCAGCGCCGGCCGCCCAGCCTGCACGAGATCGAGCACGGTGTTGTAGCCGGCCAGGCTGACGCTGAGCGCGCAGGCCCGCAGTAAGGCCGGAAAATCGGGCCGGGCCCGCTCGACGCGCGCATTTTCGGGTGCACTGCCACGCAGCGCCGCGAAGGCCGCCTCGGCAACGCCGCCCCCGACGAGGAGGTGGAAGCGCTGGTCGGGCAGCAGTCGCGCAGCCGCCAGCGCAGCCTCGAACAGCGGCAGCGCCGCGGCCGATCCCCCGCCGGAGACAAGGACGGAACCGCCCTCCCGGGCCTCCACCGGCGCGGCGGTCTCGCCCGCTGGGGCCGCTGCGAGATAGCCGGTATAGACCAGCTTGCCGGCGAGCTCCGGCGTCACCGGCCAGGAGGCGTCGAGCGGCAGGAGCCGCGCATCGCCATGGACGAGAACCGCGTCGAACAGGGCCGCGACGCGACGATGTGCCTCGGTCACGCGCTCGGGACCCGAAGGCACGACCAGCACGTCGCGGATGGAGGCGAGGACGCGCACCTGCGGCCTTGCCGCGCGCGCCGCCGCGATCAGCGCCAGGAACTCCTGGGCCAGTTGGCGGCGACCGAAGGGAAAATGCTCGGTGACGACGACATCCGGCGCGATCTCTTGGGCCAGAGCGGCCAGCGCGTCTCGCCGGGCCGACAGCCGCTCGGGCGTGGCCGGTTCGCCCCGCTCGTCCAGCAATCTGCGAAAATCGGTGCCCTGGACGCGCAGCGGCAGCAACTGCTCGACGCGATATCCGGCGTCCGGCGCGCCGTCCGGCATCCCGCCGCTCGCCAGCGTCACCGCGTAACCGGCCCGCGCCAGCGCCTGCGCCAAATGTCGCGCCCGCACGAGATGGCCGATGCCGAGCAGATGGGTGACCGCAATCAGGACCCGCGCCGTCACGGCGCCCGGACCTCGCCCGAAGCCGCCGCGGCCAGCGCGCGATGGATACGCGCCAGCCCGGCGCCGGCCGAGAAGTCGGCCGCGAGCCGGGCGAAGGCCGCCTGCCCCAGCGCGGCCCGGCGGGCGGGATCCGCGGCGAGCCCGGCCAGCGCCGCTGCCAGCGCCGCGACGTCTCCCGGCGGCACCAGCACGCCCTCGCGCCCCTGCCGCACGAATTCGGGGATGCCGGCGAAATCGGTGGCGACGATCGGCAGCGCCTGGCTGGCGGCCTCCATCACCACATTGGGCAGGCCGTCGCGGTCGCCGTCGCCGGCCTGCTTCGAGGGCAGCACGAAGAGATCGGCCTCGCGCAGCGCCGCGACGACGCGGTCCTGCGCCAGCGCCCCGCGCCAAACGATGCGATCGGCCAGACCCAGCGCCTCGGCCTGCGCCTTGAGCGCCGGCAGGAGCTCGCCGCCGCCGATATGGACGAGGCGCCAGTGCAGGCCGGGCGGCAGGGCCGCGAGCGCCGCGAGCAGGTCGTCGAAGCCCTTCTTGGCGACCGCGCGGCCGATGGTCAGGATCGCGACCGGAGCGGCGGGGTCGCTGCCATCGCGCGCCGGCCGGTCCTGCGGCGGGGGCAGGAAACGGGCGAGATCGAGCCCATGATAGAGCAGCGTGACCTTCCCGGATGTCGGCGACAGGCGCTCCAGCTCGGCATGGCCGTCGGCGGTGCAGGTGACGCCCCAGCGCGCATCGGCGATCTTCTCGCGCTTCTCCCAGTCCGGCGTGGTCCAGATGTCCTTGGCATGGGCGGAGAACGACCAGCCGATGCCGCGGCTCAGCGCGGCATAGCGCACCACGGAGGCCGGGGTGTGCAGGAAGTGGACGTGGAGATGGCGCGTGCCGGCCGGCAGTTCGCGCGCCATCACGCAGGCCTGGCCGAAACGGCGCAGGCGGTTGCGCGTGGGATCGCGCCAGAGGTCGCGCGCCACGGTGGCGAGCAGGCGCGGCGCGCTCGGCCGCAGCAGCGCGCGCGCCACGCCGCGCAGCACGCGCCAGCGGTCGTCATGGAGATATTCCGGCAGGTAATGCAGCGGCGCGGTGATCTCGGCATGCATGAGGTGCCGCGCCGCATCGGTCGGGCGCCGCAGCGACCAGATCGCGAAGGAGAGCCCCCGCTGCTGCAGGCCGAGCAGTTCCTGCGCGATGAAGGTCTCCGACAGGCGCGGATAGCCCTTCATCGCGATCGCGATCGCGGGGCCGGTCGGCTCGGGCACGCTCATCGCCGGCCGATCAGCATGAAGCGGGTATAGTTCTTCGTCGGCAGCGCGCCGGCGAACAGGATCTCGGACAGCCCGGCCTGGGCGCGGAAGGCGTCGAGCGAGGGCACGCAGCTGCGATGATCCGGCTCGCGCTCGTAGTCATTGGACTGCAGCACCAGCGGCAGGCCGGCCGGCAGCGTCGCCAGCCAGCCCGGCACGTCGTCGAGATGCTCGCAGCTCGTGTTGACGACGAGGCCCGGCCGTTCGGCCGCGAAGTCCAGCGTCATCATATCGGCGGTGAGCGCGCGGAAGCGGCCATCCGCGACATGGCGATGGTTCAGGGTCTCGGCAACCGCCGCGCAGCGCGGATCGCGATCGACGCTGACCACCTGCGGAATGGTCAGCCGCGGCTCGGCGAGCAGCATCGCGCCGAGCACGCCATGCCAGGCGCCGAGCACCCAGACCGGGCCGCCCGGCGCCGGCAACACCTCGGCGAGCGCGTCGACCAGCCAGCGCTTGGAGCCGATCTGCTTGTGGTTGAAGGCGATGGAGAGATCGTCCGGCGGCGCCTTGCCGACGAGGCGGGCGAGATCGGCCACCACGGGATCGCGCGTCAGGGCTGCGACCCCGCGCAGGATGTCATAGAGTGCGTCGGCGGGCAGCGCGCTGGTCATTGCGGACGGGATCGGATCGGGATTGATGACGGAACGGGCCGGACCTTATGCACAGTCGGAGGCCGACGCCAACCGCGAGGACGCGGCGCTCGAGGGCACCCGCCTGCCCCATCTGGCCGGGCCGGCGGCGGAGCTGCGCCAGGTCCTCGCCGCCCATGCCCTGCGCGACTGCGCGCATATCGTCGAGATCGGCGGCGCCGGCCTGCCGATCACCGGCTTCCTGACGCACCGCCCCCTTTCGGTGACGGTGATCGACCCGAAGATTCCCGACCATGAGGCGCAGACGTTGAACGGCGCGCCCTGCCGCGTCCGGCACGTCCGGGCCAAGCTGCAGCAGGCGCCGCCTTCCCCGCCCGAGGGCCGGCTCGGGCTCGTGCTGCTCGGCCTGTCGCTGAAGCCGTTCGGGCGCGGCGAAGCGGTCGACGAGACGCTGCTCGGCCTGATCCGCCGCGCCGAGGTCATGGTGATCGACCATGCGCTGGCGCTCGACCGGGCGCTCGGCCAGATCGGGCCGATCCTCGCCGCGCGCGGCGGCGCGCCGCTGATCGACCTCGAACTGCGCATCAACGACGCTGCCCTCGCCGCGGCCGGCTATGACCGGCGCCGCTTCCTGGTGTTCTCGCGCTGAGCCGGACGGGACGGCCTCGGCTCAGCCGGCGCCGTTGCCGGCCGGCGGCGCCGTCGAAGCCGCCTCGTCCTTCGCCGGCTTCGTGTCGCCAGACTTGACCTCGGGCGACTTGGCATCCGCCTGCGGCGCGGCCTCGCCGCCATCGCGGCGGCGGGGCTCGATGTCGCCGCCCAGCGCATAGACCAGCACCGGCGCGTCGCGCCCCTTGATGGCGATGCGGTGCGGCACCAGCCCGGGGAAGCTGCGGCCGGTCGCCTTGATCGTCTCGGCCGAGACCAGCACGTCCGCCAGCAGGCGGCGCGTCGCGGCCTCGAGCTGGCTCGCGATCATCACCGTCTCGCCGACCGTGATCTCCTGGCGGCCGGTGGCCTTGGTCTCGACCGCGCCGATCACCGCCTCGCCGCCATGGATGCCGATGCCGATCCGCAGCGGCAGCGGCAGCGCCGCGGCATATTCGCGGTTCAGCGCCTCGACCGCGCGGACCATGTCACCGGCGGCGGCGATCGCCTCGGCGCCGGCGCGGGCGGGCGGGGTCTCCAGCCCAAACACCGCCATCAGCCCGTCGCCATAGATCGCCTCGATGCGCCCGCCATGGGCGGCGATCGCCTGGGACATCTCGTCGTAGAAGCGGTTCAGCAGCGTCATCAGCTGATGCGGCAGCTGGCGCTGCGACAGCGCCGTGAAGGCGCGCAGATCGGCGACCATCACGGTGATGCCGCGCCGGCCGATGCCCGGCTCGCCGGCGAGCGCGCCGGAAGGCCCGGCGCCACGCTGGCGCGCCGCCAGCAATATCTGGACCTGGAGATCATGCGTCGGCCTGAGCTGGCAGGCGAGACGCACCCGGTCGCCGGCCGAAATCCGGCGCAACAGCCTGGCCTCGTTCGGGCCGGGCGGCGGCAAGCCTTCGAGACCGTCGAGCACCAGCACCCGGCAGGTGGCGCAGCGCGCCCGCCCGCCGCAGAGCGCGGCATGGGGAATGCCGAAGCGGCGGAACATCTCGAGCAGGGTGAAGCCCGGCACGACCTTGCGCGAGCCGTGCCCGACGAAGCGCACCACGATCTCGCCAAGCGCACGCGCCCTAAGTTCGCGCAGAGCGACGAAGCCGACGAAGCCCGCGACGAGGCCGAAGAAGCCCATCTTGGCCCAGGTGACGTGCTGGTTGAAGGAATCGACCTGCTGCGGCGTGTAGAGCTCCGGCGGCAGCGCCATCAGCTTGGCCTCGCGCCCGCCGACCGAGAAGCCGATGATGGCGAGCAGCGGCACCAGCACCGCCGCGAGCATGAAGGCGTCGCGCCAGTGCGGATAGGAGGGGCGCGAGCGGAAGATGAAGTGCAGGCCGATGACGCCGTGCACCCAGACCACCACCAGCAACAGGCTCTGCGACAGCGCGAGACCTGGCCAGAGTCGGCGCAGCACCGCGTGATAGCTCTGGTCCTGCGCGAACAGGATGCCCTGCACCCGCGTCGCGACGATATGGTCGATCAGCAGCAGCGGGATGGCGAGGCCGAGTGCGATCTGCACGATCTCGCGCACCGGCATGCGGAAGGTGCGGCGCTGGGCGGCGCGCATCAGCGCGAAGGTCGGATGGACGAGAAACGAGCCGTAGAGCGCGATCGTGCCCGGCAGGCTCTGCCAGAACCAGCTGCGCCAGACCTGCCCGGCCTCCATCGCGCCGACGCCGAAGATGCCCATGGCGTGATTGAGAAAATGCGTGCCGGCAAAGAGCATGAGCACGCAGCCGGAGACCAGCCGGACGTCGCGGCTGAGCGACGACATCCGCGCGAAGCTTGACGAGGCCCCCGTCGAGGGAATGGAACTCATGCCTGCCCCCGGGGCGTCACTGCCGACGGGGTCCCGGCCGGGCCCGCCTCGTCCTGCGGCGCCCGCGCCGCGACCTCGCGCTGGAGCACGGCGCCGGCCAGCCGGTAGAGCCGGCAGGCGAGATCGCGCGTCAGGGCCATGGCGAATTCGGGCACGCTGTCGAGCAGCTCGAAGAACAGCTCGCGCGGCAGGCGTAGCACGACCACGTCGGTCTTGGCCGTCACCCGCCCTGCAGAGACGCGCCCGCAGAGCAAGGGCACGTCGCCCAGCATGCTGCCGGTGGACAGCGACAGGCTCTCATGCCCCTCGCCCGCCTGCGGATTGCTGATCTCGACCTGGCCCTCGAGAACGCAGAACACCTCCTGCGGCTTCAGGCCTTCGCGGCTGATCACGCTGCCGGCGGAAAAGCGCAGACGCTCCCCCATCAGGGCGAGCAGCTTGAGCCGCGGCGGCGGCAGCGATTGGAACAGCGGGATGGACTTCAGGCAGCCGATATCGCTCTCGAGCGTCATGTCCTGGCCTCCATCGGCAGGCCACCGCCGGGAACCGGCAATGGCGGCAAGGTCTCCGCTCCCCCGCTCTCCTCCACGGCGTCTTCGCCCGGCAGCCGTCCGGCGGCGCCATCGAAGACGATCTCGCACTCGATATCGGCAGCATGGGAGGCATCGGTCAAGAGCAGGAAGACCGTCTGGCGCGCGCAGTGGTCGAGCAGGTTCCCGACCAGCCCGTCCGGATCGGGCGAGCTGGCGAGGAAGCCGTCGAGATCGAGCACGAGGATGTCGGGGCGCTTGATCAGGGCCTGGGCGATGGGAACCATCTGCCGCAGCCGCATCGGCATGTAGCGCCCGCGCAGACCGACATCGGTGTTGAGACCGAGGCGGTAGGCCGAGCCCTCGAGACCCGCACGGGCGATCGCCGCTCGCGCGATCGCGCCGATCTTGGCGCCGGCATCGGCGATGCCGAAGCCGATACGGCCGAAGAGCACGTTGTCGCGCACGCTGGCGCCGTGGATCACGCCCTCGGGATCGTAGAACTCGATCTCCTCGGCGGTCTCGCCCGGCAGGTAGACGCGGAAGGTCTCGCGCGCCCGCAGCACCCGGCGCCGCAGCGCCGGGTCGAGCAGGCCGAGCCGGTGCTTGGGCTCGACATAGCCGAGCGCCAGGCCGATCAGCTCGCGCTGCAGGGCCGGATCGAGCGGGCCGCGCATGTCGTGGCGGGCGAGTTCCTCCGAGAGCTCGTTCAGCCGCTCGAGATCGAGCCCGCCGCCGAAGCCGTAGCGCTCGAACAGCACATGGCCCTGCGGCATGCCGGAGAAGACCTCGACCAGGGTGGTGACGATGCGCCCGCCGATCTCGGCCAGGGGCTCCTCCAGCGCCTCGGCCTGGAGCACCGAGCGGCCATAGGGATTGTCGAGCAGAAGGTCGGCCGGACGCAGGCCGCTGCGCAGCGCGCCAAAGACGAGGTTCTCGGCGATGGTGGCATTGGCGTTGTAGCGGTCGGGATCGAAGGGCTCGATCAGCCCGCCGAGATCGGATTGCGCGATCTCCTGCGCCACCACGCGCCGCGCCTCGACGATACGCTCGGCCGCCCCTTCCGAGAGCGGTGCCATCACCTTGGCGTCGAGACCGAGCTCGTAGACCTCGTCGGCACATTGCAGCATGGTCAGCAGCGCGACCAGATGGGCGTCGAGGGCGCCGTCGCCATCGAGCCCGGCACCTTCGTAATCGGTCCAGTCCGCCTCGAAGGGCAAGGGCGTGTTGCCGGCGCGCAGCGCCTCGATCACCCGCCGATGCTCGGCGAGGTCAAGCTTGCGGTCGGTCGGCAGGCTGGGCCGGCGCCGACGCAGCGGCAGCAGGATGTTGTCGCGCAGCGAGCCGTTGATCAGCTCGACCTCCGAACCGGCATAGCCGATGAGATGGCTGGCGCGGGCGACGCTGAAGCCGTCCAGCGGCTGGCCGTCGATCAGGACACGCCCGCCATAGGCCATGTTCTGGCGCCCGAGGATGCGGGCCAGCGCGTCGCGGCCGCTGCCCTGCGGCCCGATCAGCGCGACGCGCGCCGGCCGCTCCATCGAGAAGCTGAAGGGCAGCAGCAGCGGCCGGCCGCGATTATCCGACATCTCGACCTTGTCGAAGCGGATCGTGCCGGTCTCCGGCAGATGGCTCGGCTCCTCGCGATCCTCGAGCGCCACCGATTCCCGCGGGCTGAACTGCGCGATGACCTGCTCGTATTTGATGGTGACGTCGTTGCGCTGCTGGTCCCAGTCGATCAGCTCCTTGATCGGCGGCGGCAGGTCGCGATAGGCGGCGATCACCGCGACGAGCTGGCCGATGTCGAGCCGCCCCTGCAGCGCGAAGAAGCCCCCGACCGCGTAGAAGAAGAACGGCGTGATCTGCGCCAGCAGGTTGTTGAGGAACTTGACCGCGAACTTCCGCTTGTAGAGCGCGTAGCGGATGTCGAAGAGCTTGCCGAGGCGGCTGGCGATGTCGGCCTGGATGAAGGCGGTGGCGCCATGGCCCTGGATGGTCGGCCCGGCGTCGACGATCTCGCCGATGCGGCCGGCGAGCTGGCGCGAGGCGAGCTGGCGCTCGCGGCCGAGGCGCAGCTGCTCGCGCCGCAGGATCGGGATGATGATCGCCTGGGCCATCACGATCACCAGCGCGATCGAGCCGAGCCAGATGCTCTGCATCATGATGAAGGCGAGCGCGGTGAGCGCCTGGCTGAGCAGGAAGGCTGGCTGGATGAAGGCGTCGCCGACGAAGCCGCCGATCGGCTCGACCTCGTCCTTGATCATGCTCGCCACCTCCGCCGGCTTGGCGGAGCGGATGTCCTCGGGCCGGAAGCGCATGAGCTGGCCGAAGAGATCGTAGCGCATGCGCCTCAGCATGCGCTCGCCGAGGATGCCCTTGCGCAGGTTGACCACGTATTTGAAGGCGCCGTTGATCAGCACCAGCGCGAGGAAATAGAAGCTCAGCGCCAGCAGCAGGCCGAGCTGGGAGACCTGAATCCCGTCGGAAATGCGAAAGCTGGCGCCGCCCAGCAGGTCCGGCAGGGTCAGCGACCAGTCGAACACCGTGGTCGTGGCGCGTCCGTCCTTGAAGGCACCGCCCTGGATCGCATCGTTGACGATGCGCTTGGGCACGTCGAACGAAGCCCAGTTGAACGGGATCGACACCAGGATGATCAACAGGACGAAGATCTGCTCGGCGCGACTCTTCTGCCAGATGTAACGGAAGAGACTTCTGTCCAAGGGATCATCCCGGTGGTCGTTGCGGCGCCGCCGGCGCGGCGGGCGTCTCCATATGGGCGCACTCCCCCCTCGCGCGCAATGAGCCAGGCACGGCGAGCGGAAGCTGTTGCGCCGGCGTCATGGAGCGCAGAGAATATCCGCGCCGGCCCGCTTCGCCGGCATGGCGGGCGGGCCCGACCGCCAGCGCCAAGCCGGCCAGGACCACAGGACGACACGGCAGCCGCCACCCATGGACATTCTGCAGATCAGCGACCTGCGCATCGGCTTCACCGTCCACGGCTTCGCTCGCGACGTCGTGAAGGGCGTGTCGCTGCGCGTGCCCGCCGGCAAGACCGTGGCGCTGGTAGGAGAATCGGGCTCCGGCAAGTCGGTGATCTCGCAGGCGATCATGGGCCTCCTGCCGCGCAATGGCGGCGTCACCGGCGGCAGCATCCTGTTCCGCGATCCGCGGACCCCAGGCAGCGAGATCGACATCGCCGGGCTGCCGGCGGAAGGGCGCGAGATTCGGGCGCTGCGCGGCGGACGGATCGGCATGATCTTCCAGGAGCCGATGTCCTCGCTCTCGCCGGTCCACACGATCGGCAACCAGATCGAGGAGGCGCTGCTGCTGCACCGGCCGATGCCGAAGCCGGAGGCCCGCGGCCTGATCGAGGCGATGCTGGCCCGCGTCGGCTTCAAGGACCCGGTGCGCGCCTTCGACTTCTACCCGTTCGAGCTCTCGGGCGGGCTGCGGCAGCGCGCCATGCTGGCGATGGCGCTGATCTGCAAGCCGGCGCTGCTGATCGCCGACGAGCCGACGACGGCGCTCGACGTCACCATCCAGGCGCAGGTGCTCGACCTGATGCGCGATCTCCAGGCCGAGATGGGCATGGCGATCCTGCTGATCACCCATGATCTGGGCGTCGTCGCCAACATGGCCGACGAGGTGGTGGTGATCTATCACGGCGAGATCATGGAGAGCGGCACGGCCGAGGACATCTTCCGGCGCCCGCAGCATCCCTATCTCAAGGCCCTGCTCAACGCCTCGCCGCATTTCGACATGGAAGAGGGCGAGCGGCTGGTGGCGCTGCGCGAGGCGCGCCCGCGCTCCGGCGCCGAGGCGCTCCCGGCACGCGTGCCTCCGCGCCCGGCCGGCACGCAGGAGGCGCCGCTGCTCTCGGTGCGCGGCCTGCGCAAGACCTACACCACCTCCTCCACCCGCTTCTTCGGCGGATCGAGCGCCAGCGTGCTGGCGGTGGACGATGTCGGATTCGACATCAGGCGCGGCGAGTGCCTCGGCCTGGTCGGCGAGAGCGGCTGCGGCAAGACCACGGTCAGCAAGATCGTGATGCGGGCCGTGACGCCCGATGCCGGCGAGATCGTCTTCGACGACGGGCGCGAGCGCATCGACGTGCTCGGGCTGGGCGGCGAGGCGCTGCGCCGCTTCCGCCCGCGGGTCCAGATGATCTTCCAGGATCCGGTCTCGTCGCTGTCGCCGCGCATGACCGTGATGAGCATCCTGCGCGAGCCGCTGGCGATCCACGGCCGCGGCGACCCGGCCGAGCAGAAGGAGCGCGTGCGCGCACTCATGGAGGATGTCGGGCTCGACCCGCGCTTCCTCAACCGCTACCCGCATTCCTTCTCGGGCGGGCAGCGCCAGCGCATCGGCATCGCCCGGGCGCTGGCGCTCGATCCCGAGCTGATCATCTGCGACGAGCCGGTCTCGGCGCTCGACGTCTCGGTCCAGGCCCAGGTGCTCAACCTGCTCAAGGACCTGCAGGCCGAGCGCGGGCTGACCTTCCTGTTCATCTCGCACAATCTCGCGGTGGTGAACTACATGGCCGACCGCATCGCGGTGATGGCAAACGGGCGCATCGTCGAGCTCGCCCCGCGCCACCGCATCTTCACCGCCCCGGCGCATCCCTACACCAAAGCGCTGCTGAAATCGGTGCCCTTCGCCGATCTCGACCGCAGGCTCGACTTCAAGCTGGCGGCGCCGGGAGGCGCCTCCGACATGCGCTACTGGCCCGCCGGCTTCCGGGCAGAGCCCGGCGGCGAGCCGCTGCGCCATCTCGATCTCGGCTCCGGCCATCTCGTGCTCGCACGGCCGGGCGCCGACGTCAGGGAGTTCGCCTGATGGGGATCGACCGCAGGGAATTCCTGCTCGGGGCACTGGCCACCGCGGTGGCGAGCCCGGCGCTCGCCGAGCCGCCGCCGCCGTCACGCGAGAGCGCCGTCACGGCCGCGCGCGTGATGTCCGGCGAGTTGCCGCCGCTCGTCCACCGCCTGCCGAGCGTGCCGCGCGTGATCCATGTCGGCAAGATGGGCCGCGAGCCCGGGCTGCACGGCGGCAGCATGCGCATGCTGATGGGCGACCAGCGCGACATCCGGATGATGACGCTCTACGGCTACACCCGGCTGGTGGTCTATGACGACGATCTCGACCTCGTGCCGGACATTCTCGAGAGCGTCGAGGTCGAGGAAGGGCGGCGCTTCACGCTGCGGCTGCGGCCGGGCCATCGCTGGTCCGACGGGCATCCCTTCACCGCCGAGGACTTCCGCTACTGGTGGGAGGACGTCGCCAACAATCCGCGGCTCTCGCCCGGCGGCCCGCCGCAGAGCCTGATCATCGCCGGCGAGGCGCCGCGCGTCGAGGTGCTCGACCCGCTGACCATCCGCTATGGCTGGTCGCAGCCCAACCCGGTCTTCCTGCCGGCGCTGGCGAGCGCGCAGCCGCTCTACATCATGATGCCGGCGCATTACCTGAAGCAGTTCCACGAGCGCTATGCCGACAAGGCGGCGCTGGCGGCACGGATCAAGGCGGTGCGCGTGCGCGACTGGGGCGCCCTCCACGAGCGCTTCTCGCGCCAGTATCGCCCCGAGAATCCCGACCTGCCGACGCTGGACCCCTGGCGCAATACCACCGCGATCCCGGCCGAGCAGTTCATCTTCCGGCGCAACCCGTTCTTCCACCGGATCGACGAGAACGGGCGGCAGCTGCCCTATATCGACGAGGTCACGCTGACGATCGGCTCGAACACGCTGATCCCGGCCAAGACGGCGGCCGGCGAGAGCGACCTGCAGGCGCGCTATCTGCGCTTCGACAACTACACCTTCCTCAAGGACGCCTCGAAGCGCATGGCCTTCGACGTGCGGCTGTGGAAGCGGGCCGAGGGCGCCTGGTTCGCGCTGATGCCGAACCTGAACGCGATCGACCCGGTCTGGCGCGACCTCAACCGCGACCTGCGCTGGCGCAAGGCGCTGTCTCTGGCGATCAACCGCAAGGACATCAACCGCGTCATCTTCTTCGGGCTCGCCACCGAGAGCGGCAACACCGCCCTGCCCGAGAGCCCGCTCTACGACGCCAAACTCGCGGCGATGTGGACCCGACCCGACAAGCGCGAGGCCGAGCGCCTGCTCGACGAGATCGGCCTGTCGAAGCGGGATTCCGAAGGCATCCGCCTGTTCCCCGACGGGCGCCGGCTGGAATTCACCATCGACACCGCCGGCGCCTCGACCGAGGAGACCGACATCCTCGACCTGATCAAGGAGGATTTCCGGGCGATCGGGCTGAAGATGCACCCGCGCTCCTCGCAGCTCGACGTGTTCCGCCGCCGCATCCTCGCCGGCCAGACGGTGATGTCGGTCTGGACCGGCATGGACAATGCGCTGGTCGCCCCGGAAATGGAGCCGGACGCGCTGGCGCCGACCTCGCCGAGCCAGTTCAACTGGCCGCGCTGGGGCCAGTATTTCGAGAGCGGCGGCCGCGAGGGCGAGGCGCCCGATGTCGCCGAGGCGGCCGAGCTCGTGGCGCTCTACCGGGCCTGGCGGCGCTCGACCACGCATGACGAGCGCAAGGCGATCTGGCAGGCGATGCTGCGCATCAATGCCGAGCAGCTCTTCACTATCGGGGTGATCAACGCCACGCTCCAGCCGGTGGTGGTGGCGCGCACCTTGCGCAACGTGCCGGAAAAGGGCCTCTACAGCTTCGAGCCGGGGGCGTTCTTCGGCCGCTACATGCCGGACACGTTCTGGTTCGACGAGCGGCCGGCCCTGCCGCGGGAGAGTTGAGGCGTGCTGCTGCGATACATCCTCAAGCGCGTCCTGATCATGATCCCGACGCTGCTGGTCACCAGCGCGCTGATCTTCACCGTGATCAACCTGCCCGAAGGCGACTATTTCGAGACGATGGTCGCCGAGATGCAGGCCCAGGGCGAGCGGGCCGATCTCAGCCGCGTCGAGTTCCTCAAGAAGGAGTACGGCTTCGACAAGCCGCCGCTCGAACGCTACGCCCGCTGGGTCGGCGGGCTGCTGCGCGGCGACATGGGCTATTCCTTCGAATACCAGCTGCCGGTGCGCGACGTGGTCGGCGACCGGCTGTTCCTGACGATGATCGTCTCGTTCTTCACGATCATCTTCACCTGGATCGTCGCCTTCCCGATCGGGATCTACTGTGCCACGCACCAGTACAGCTGGGGCGATTACGGCCTGTCCTTCATCGGGCTGATCGGGCTGGCGGTGCCGCACTTCCTGCTGGCGCTGGTCTTCCTCTACTTCGCCAATGTCTGGTTCGGCACCTCGATCGGCGGGCTCGTCGACCCGCAATACCTTAACCAGCCGATGAGCTGGGCCAAGTTCAAATCGGTGCTCGAGCATCTCTGGATCCCGGTGATCATCATCGGGGCCGGCGGCACGGCCGGGATGATCCGCTCGCTGCGGGCGAACCTGCTCGACGAGTTGCAGAAGCAGTATTACGTCACCGCCCGCGCCAAGGGGCTGCCGCCCGGCAAGGCGCTGCGCAAGTACCCGCTGCGCATGTCGCTGAACTTCTTCATCTCCGACATCGGCGACATCCTGCCCTCGATCGTCTCGGGCGCTGAGATCGTCGCCATCGTGCTCTCGCTGCAGACCACCGGCCCGCTGCTGATCCGCGCCTTGCAGAGCCAGGACATGTATCTCGCCGGCTCCTTCCTGATGTTCCTCTCCTTCCTCACGGTGATCGGCGTGCTGATCTCCGACATCGCGCTGGCGATCCTCGATCCGCGCATCCGGCTGCAGGGGGCGGCGACGAAGTGACGACGCCTCCCGCACCCCAGGCTTCCGAGCCGCTGCCGCACCGCTGGTCGAGCGCGCCGTTCGAGCCCTATGCCGCCGAGGCGATGTCGGCGGAGCAGGAGCGCGTCTATCTGGCACCGCAGTGGAAGCTGATGTGGTGGAAGTTCCGCAAGCACAAGCTCGCTGTGATCTCCGGCGTCGTCATCATCCTGATGTATCTCTCGGTCGCCTTCGCCGAGTTCCTCGCGCCCTACCACTACACCACGCGCAACACCGACTTCATCCGCGCCCCGCGCCAGCCGGTACACCTGTTCCACGAGGGCAGCTTCGTCGGGCCGTTCGTCTATCCCTATACCCAGCGCCTCAACATGGAGAACCTGAAGCGCGAATACGATGTCGACCGCAGCAAGCCGCAGCCGATCCGCTTCTTCTGCCGAGGCGACGACTACCTGTTCTGGGGGCTGGTTCCCGGCAACCTGCACCTGTTCTGCCCGCCGGAGGGCGGCACGCTCTACCTGCTCGGCACCGACCGGCTGGGGCGCGACATGTTCTCGCGCATCCTCTATGGCGGGCGCATCTCGCTGACCATCGGCCTGCTCGGCATCATGGTCTCCTTCGTGCTGGGCGTCGTGATCGGCGGCATCGCCGGCTATTACGGCGGCAAGGTCGATCTCTTCGTGCAGCGGCTGATCGAGATCGTGCAGTCGCTGCCCCATATCCCGCTCTGGCTGGCGTTGGCCGCGGTGATGCCGCCTTCCTGGAGCCCCGTGCTGGTCTATTTCGGCATCACGGTCATCCTCGGCCTGATGGACTGGACCGGGCTGGCCCGCGCCGTGCGCTCCAAGCTGCTGGCGCTGCGCGAGGAGGACTATGTCGTCGCCGCCCAGCTGATGGGCGCCAAGCCCGCCCGCATCATCGGCCTGCACCTCGTCCCGGGCTTCATGAGCCATCTGATCGCGGCCGCCACCATCACCATCCCCAAGACCATCCTCGGCGAGACGGCCCTGTCCTTCCTCGGGCTCGGCCTGCGCCCGCCGATCACCAGCTGGGGCGTGATGCTCAACGAGGCGCAGAACATCAACGTCGTCGCGCTCTATCCCTGGCTGCTCTACCCATGCGTGCCGGTGATCGTGATCATCCTCGCCTTCAACTTCCTCGGCGACGGCCTGCGCGACGCGGCCGACCCCTATCGCTGACTCCGCCCCGGTGCGGATCGCCTTCCACACCCCGCTGAACCGCTATGGCGACGGCGCCGTTTCGGGCGACCGGCGCATGGCGCGCCAGCTCGTCGCCCTGCTGGAACGGCTCGGCCACGCGGTCGAGGTGATCGACGCGCCGCGCAGCTTCATGCGCGAGCCCGACCCGGCGCTGCTCGCCGCGCACCGGCTGGCGGCCGAGAAGGTCTGCGAGCGGCAGGCGCGGCGCTGGCGCCTGCCGGGGGCCCGGCCCGACCTCGTCTTCACCTATCACTGCCATTACCGCGCGCCCGATCTCGTCGGCGCCCCGCTGGCGCGGCGTCTCGGCCTGCCGCTGGTGATCGCGGAAGCCAGCGACGCGCCGAAGCGCTTCGACGGCCCCTGGGCGCAGGCCGCGGGGCTGGCGCGCGAGGCGATCCGCACCGCCGACCTGCATCTGTGCATGACGCCGCGCGACCGCGCCGGGCTCGCCGCCCTTGTCGAACCCGATCGCCTCGTCGACCTGCCACCCTTCCTGCTGACCGCGCACGAGGCGCCGCTCCCCGCCCCGCGCAGCGATGACGGCATTCCGCGATTGATTGCGGTGGCGATGATGCGCGAAGGCACCAAGGAGAACAGCTACCGGCATCTCGCCCGGGCCCTGGCGCTGATCGCCGACAGGCCGTGGACGCTGACGCTGATCGGCGACGGGCCGCGTCGCGCCGCGATCGAGGCCGCCTTCTCCCCCCTGCCGGCCGGGCGGGTGACATGGGCCGGCCTGCGCGACAACCGCACCATCCTGGCGGCGCTCGGGGAGCACGATCTCTTCGTCTGGCCCGGCCTGCGGGAGGCCTATGGGCTGGTCTATCTCGAGGCACAGGCTGCCGGGCTCGCGGTCGCCGCGCTCGACAGCGGCGGCGTGCCGGCTGTGGTTCACCGCGACGAGACGGCCCTGCTGGTGCCGGAGGAGGATCCGGCCGCGCTCGCGATGGCGATCGCCGCGCTGATGGGCGACCCGGCGCGACGGGCCCGCATGGGCGCCGCCGCGGCGCGCTTCGTGCGCGAGGAGCGCGACGGACGCGCCGCCTGCGCCATCCTGCGCGAGGTGCTCGCGCGCCTCGTGCCGGAGGAAGCCGCCGCGCGCGCCGATGCGTTGCCGTGAGCACGATCATCCCCACCGACGATCCCTGGGACGCGCTCGGCCGCGAGCTGGATCTCTGGGCGGCGCAGGGCCGCCGGGTCCGGCTCTGGCTGCGGGACGACGACGCGATCGCGCCGGGCGACCAGCTCGACCGGCTGGAGGCGATGGCAGCACGCGCCAACCTGCCCGTGCTGCTCGCCGTGATCCCGCTTCTGGCGCAGGAGAACCTGCCTGCGCGGCTCGCACGCTGCCCGCTGCTGCGCCCCTGCCAGCACGGAGCGCGGCATCTGAGCCACGCGCCGGCCGGCGAGAAGAAGGCCGAGCTCGGCTCGCATCGCCCGGCCTCGGCTGTGCTCTCCGAGCTGGCCGAGGGCCGGCAGCGCATGAGGACGCTGTTCGGCGACAATGCCCTGCCCGTGCTGGTACCGCCCTGGAACCGCATCGCGCCCGCGCTGCTGCCGGCGCTGCCGACCATCGGCTTCAGCGGGCTCTCCTGCTTCCGGCGCTTCGAACCCGTGCAGCCGGACGGGCTCGCCATCGCCAACAGCGATGTCGACGTGATGGACTGGCAGGGCGGGCGCATCGGCCGCCGCGATGCCGATATCCTCGCCGAGACCACGCGCCTGCTCGCCGCGCGGCGCGAGGCGGACCAAGGGGACGACACACTCGGCCTGCTGCTGCATCATCGCGACCATGATCCGCCGCTCTGGCGCCTGCTCGACCGGCTGCTCGCCGCGCTGCTGGCCCATCCCGCCATCGTTCGCCTCGCACCGGATGCGCTGTTTGGAGCGGTTCCGAGCTTGGAAGGCGGCGCGCGGGCCGCTATCATGGCTGACTGCCCCGGAGCGTCCTCGGCCTCCGGAAGGCTGAACGACCTTCCACCAGAGGACGCCGCGTCGCATGCCGCTCAGCCTGATCGACGATAGCGGGCAGCGCCGTCCGCCGCGCAGCGCGCATGCGCCGCGCGTCATGATCTACAGCCACGACACCTTCGGCCTCGGGCATATCCGGCGCTGCCGGGCGATCGCGAATTCGCTGGTCGCCAGCTATCCGCATATCTCGGTGCTGATCGTCTCCGGCTCCTCGATGATCTCGAGCTTCCAGTTCGGCGACGGCGTCGACTATGTCCGCATTCCGGGCGTCGAGAAGCAGAGCGACGGGCGCTACCAGCCGCATCATCTCAGCCTCGAGCTGGACGACACGATCCGGCTGCGCTCCGACATCATCAAGCAGGTGGCGCAATCCTTCGACCCCGACGTGGTGATCGTCGACAAGGAGCCGCTCGGCCTGCGCGGCGAGCTGGCTCCGGCGCTCGACCTGCTGCGCCGACGCGGTGCCCGCATCGTCCTCGGCGTGCGCGACGTGCTCGACGAGCCGGCCAAGCTCGCCGAGGAATGGTGCAAAAACGGCGCGCTCGATGCGCTCGGCACGATCTACGACGACATCCTGGTCTACGGGCTGGAGAGCGTCTATCGCCCGCTGGAGGGCCTGCCGAACCCGCAGCTCTTTGCCGGCAAGGTGCGCTATACCGGCTATCTCAAGCGCGCCGTGCCCTCGCCCGTGCCGCCCAACCGGCATCCGCGCATCACCAAGGGGCCCTTCATCCTGGTGACGCCGGGCGGCGGCGGCGACGGCGCCGGGGTGATCGACTGGGTGATCTCGGCCTATGAGGCCGACCGCAGCATCGAGCTGCCGGCGCTGATCGTCTTTGGCCCGTTCATGTCGCGCGAAAAGCGTAAGGAGTTCAGCGAGCGCATCGCGCGCCTGCCGAAGCTGGAGAGCATCGGCTTCGAGCCGAGGCTGGAACTGCTGATGAACCGGGCCCACTGCGTCGTCGCCATGGGCGGCTACAACACGTTCTGCGAGATCCTGTCCTTCGACAAGCCGGCGCTGATCGTGCCGCGCGTCAAGCCGCGCCTCGAGCAGGCGATCCGGGCCGAGCGGGCCGACAGGCTGAAGCTGGTCGACATGCTGCACGACCCGGTCGAGGCCGGCGCCGCCAGCCGCGATCCGCTGCAGATGGCCAAGGCCCTCCATGCCCTGCCGAAGCGCCTGCCGCCCTCCCAGGCCTTCCTGCCCGACCTGCTCGACGGGCTGCCGACGATCAGCCGCTTCCTCGCCGACGAGCTGTCGGCACCGGTGCGTCGGCGCCGTGAGCCGCGCCCGGCCATGGTGGCCGGCTGAGGCCGGTCCGGCCGGCCTTTTGTCCACCGCAGCCGGCCTGTGGCGCTTCGCCGCTGGCCAAGCCGCCCGCGCAGGACTACACCAGCAGCGATGACCGTCTCGTCCACTCTCGTTCCGATCGCCGTCGGCGCCGTCGCCGTCGTCCTGCTGCTCGGGCTCGTCAACATGCTGCGCGGCGGCAGTGCCGATCGCTCGCAGAAGCTGATGCGCCTGCGCGTCGTGCTGCAGTTCATCGCCATCCTGGTGATCCTCGGCGTGCTGTGGTGGCGAGCCGGCTGAGCATAACCCGGGCGATGGCCGCCCCCGTCACAATCCGGCCATCTCTCTCTGCGTTTCACTAACGCCCAGCCCAGAGATCAGAAGCCTCGCCGCATCCCATGCTTTGTCGCCTCACGCCTCTCCTCATCGCTCTAGCCTGTGCCGGCGCGGCATCGGCCCAGACGGGGAGCGGGGTGCCTTCGGCGCTGGGCTATGCGCCGCCTTCCGGCCAGACGGCCGAGGGCGCCTGGGAGGCGCGGCTCGGGCTCGGCGCGGCCAATCCGGGCGGGCGCGAGGGCGGGCTCCTGAACTTCGGCGGCGAGCTCCTGACCCCGCGCATCGCCACGCTGAACGACCGCATCGCGAATGCCTTCGTGCCGCGCTTCCACATCGGCTCCAGCCTCAACCTCAACGGCACGGCCTTCGCCTATGCCGGCGCGAGCTGGACCTTCGATCTTTCGGATAAGGTATTCGTGGAGGCGGCACTGGGAGCCGCGGTTAACAACGGCAAGACCCGCGGCGTCGTGCCGACCGACCGGCTCAATCTCGGCTGCGACATGGGCGCGCGCGGCGCTGCCTCGCTCGGCTATCGCATCAACGATCGCTGGAGCCTGATCGCCACGCTGGAGCATTTCAGCGCCGCCGGCTGTTCCAGCAGCGTCGCGGCCGGCTCGCCCCGCGGCCCGGCCAATATCGGCGCGCGCCTCGGCTACAGCTTCTGATCGGCCACGCCGGGGCCGAAGCCCCGCTGACGATAGTTCACCAGTAGCGATAGGGACCAAAGCCCCAACCGGGGCCGGGACCGTAGAAGGCCGAGGATTCGAGCCGTGCGCGGCGCGAGGCCGAGCGGTCGAGATCAACCTCCATCAGGCAGGTCGCCAGACCTTCGCTGCCGGGGCGGAAACCGTAGGAGCGGCAGCGCTGCTCATCGGCGGCGCGTTGCTCGGCCGGGGTGACGCAACCGCCGAGTGCGGCTGCGAGGATCAAGGGCACCAACCATCTCGCACGCATCGATCGTCTCCGTCGCTGCGGCCCGGCCCGCGGACGCGCCGGGCCCGATTGCCCGTCAGCCCCGCCGACGGCTCAGACGAACTGGCCGTGGCAGTGCTTGTACTTCTTGCCCGAGCCGCAGGGGCACGGCTCGTTGCGGCCGACACGGCCCCAGCTCTCGGGATCGGTGGGGTCGCGCTGCGCCACCGCCAGATCGCCGTCTACCGCCGCGAAGGGCGAGGGACCGCCGAGGAAACCCGGAGGCGGCGGCGGGAGTTCCCCGCCCGCCTGCATCAGGCCGTTCTCGTCTTCCGGGGCGTCGAAGCGGACCTCGATGCGCATCAGGTTGCCGGTGACCTGCTCGCGCAGGCGGCCGATCAGGCTGTCGAACAGCTCGAACGCCTCCTGCTTGTACTCGTTCAGCGGATCGCGCTGGGCATAGCCGCGCCAGCCGATGACCTGGCGCAGATGGTCGAGCGTGACCAGATGCTCGCGCCAGAGATGATCGAGCGTCTGCAGCAGCACCTGCTTCTCGACATAGGTCATGACCTCGTCGGTGTTGCGGGCGATGCGGGCGGTGTAGTCCTCGTCGGCGATCTTGCGGATGCGATCGCGCAGCTCGGTATCGGCGATGCCCTCTTCCTTGGCCCAATCCTCGACCGGCAGGTCGAGGTTGAAGAAGTTGGCGACGTCCTCGCGCAGGCCCTGGACGTCCCACTGCTCGGGATAGGCCTCTTCCGGGATGCGTCGGGCGATGACGTCCTCGACCACGCCGTGGCGCATGTCGTCGATGGTCTCGCGCACGCTGGCGGCGCGCATGAAGTCGCGGCGTTGCTCGAAGACGACCTTGCGCTGATCGTTCATCACGTCGTCGTATTTCAGGATGTTCTTGCGCATGTCGAAGTTGCGGGCCTCGACCTTGCCCTGCGCCTTCTCGACCGCCTTGTTGATCCAGGGATGGACGATCGCCTCGCCCTCCTGGAGACCGAGCTTCTGCAGCATCCCGTCCATGCGGTCGGAGCCGAAGATGCGCATCAGGTCGTCCTGCAGCGACAGGAAGAACTTGGAGCGGCCCGGATCGCCCTGGCGGCCGCCGCGGCCGCGCAGCTGGTTGTCGATGCGCCGGCTCTCATGGCGCTCGGTGCCGATGATGTAGAGGCCGCCCGGACGGGTGATCGTCTTGGCCGGGCGCGAACCCTTGGCCGGCTCGATCTCGATAGTCTCGGAGGCATTGAGGACGATGTCCTTGAAGCGCGCGACCTCTTCCTCGATCGCCTTGATCCGCGCCTGCTTCTCCGGGCCGTCCTCCATGCCGGCGGTCTCGATCGAGACGCGCATGTCGACATTGCCGCCCAGCTTGATGTCGGTGCCGCGGCCGGCCATATTGGTGGCGATGGTGATCGCGCCGGGCACGCCGGCCTCGGCGACGATGAACGCCTCCTGCTCGTGGAAGCGGGCATTCAGCACGGCGAACTGCTTGCTGCTCTTGCCGGCGCGGGCGGCGGCGTAGAGCCCCTCCAGCGCGTTGGGCTGGCTGAAGTCGATCATGGTGAAGCCGGCCTTGACCAGCATCTCGGCGATCAGCTCGGACTTCTCGATCGAGGCCGTACCGACCAGCACGGGCTGCAGGCGCTCGCTCGCGCGCTCCAGCTCCTTGATGATCGACTTCACCTTCTCCTCGAAGCTCCGGTAGACCTCGTCGTCGTCGTCGATACGCGCGACGGGGACATTGGTCGGAATCTCGACGACCTGCAGCTTGTAGATCTGCTCGAACTCGTCGGCCTCGGTCGAGGCCGTGCCGGTCATGCCGCCGAGCTTGGTGTAGAGGCGGAAATAGTTCTGGAAGGTGATCGAGGCCAGCGTGGCGTTCTCGGGCTGGACGGTGACGCCCTCCTTGGCCTCGAGCGCCTGGTGCAGGCCTTCCGAATAGCGTCGGCCCGGCATCATGCGGCCGGTGAACTCGTCGATGATCACCACCTCGTCGCCGCGGACGATGTAGTCCTTGTCGCGGGTGAACAGCGCATGCGCGCGCAGCGCCTGGTTGACGTGGTGGACGAGCGTGACGTTGGCGGCGTCGTAGAGATCGCCCTCCTTCAGCAGGTCCGCCTGGCGCAGCAGTTCCTCGATGTGCTCGTTGCCGGCCTCGGTCAGCGCGACGGTGCGCTGCTTCTCGTCGACGTCGAAATCGCCCTGGACCAGGCCGGGGATCACCTTGTCGATCATCACGTAGAGCTCGGACTTGTCGTCGAGCGGGCCGGAGATGATCAGCGGGGTGCGCGCCTCGTCGATCAGGATCGAGTCGACCTCGTCGACGATCGCGAAATGGTGGCCGCGCTGGCTCATCTGCGCGACGTCGTACTTCATGTTGTCGCGCAGATAGTCGAAGCCGAACTCGTTGTTCGTGCCGTAGGTGATGTCGCAGGCATAGGCCCGCTGGCGCTCCTCGTCGTCGAGCCCGTGCACGATGATGCCGACGCTGAGGCCGAGGAAGTTGTAGACGCGGCTCATCCATTCCGCGTCGCGCTTGGCGAGGTAGTCGTTGACCGTGACGACGTGGACGCCCTTGCCTTCCAGCGCGTTGAGATAGGTCGGCAGCGTCGCGACCAGGGTCTTGCCCTCGCCGGTTTTCATCTCGGCGATGGCGCCCTCGTGAAGCACCATGCCGCCGATCAGCTGCACGTCGTAGGGGCGCTGGCCGAGCACGCGCCTGGCCGCCTCGCGCACCGTGGCGAAGGCCGGGACCAGCAGATCGTCGAGCTTGGTTCCGTTGGCGATCTGCTCGCGGAACGCGACGGTGCGGGCCTGGAGCTGCTCGTCGGTGAGCGCCTTCATCTCGGCTTCGAGCGCGTTGATCGCCGCGACGCGGGGACCGTAGCCCTTGACCCGCCGATCATTGGACGAGCCGAAGAGTTTCTTTGCGAGCGCGCCAAGCATGTCTGGCCTTTCCATCGGCTTGCATCCGCCGCACCGGTCGGGACCGGCTCGGTCGCAAGCGAACAATTCTGCAAATCACGCGCGTGTTTAGACGCGCGTGGGCGCGCGGTCCAGCACGGCTTGGGCCGCGGCATGCGGTCCTTCTGTGGATCGCCTGCGCATGTGGGGAGCGCGCCGGGCGCTGCCAAGAGCGGCGAAGAGCAGGAGAGAGCGGCGGCGGCACCACGACGCAGCGGATGGCGCCTCGCCCGCGGGCGCTCACGCGACCGTTACGGGCGGGCGCGCCTTCGCCTTGCCAACGCCGCGTTCTGCTGGCAGTGAGCCGGGCACACGGCCACGCCAATCGCCTGCGCCATTCGACCGAAAGGCTCATCCCCCATGCAGCTTACCCGTTTCGCCGCGCTGTCCTTCGGCCTGGTGCTCGCCGCGAGCGTCCCGGCCCTCGCGCAGCAGGACAAGGTCGTCGCCAAGGTCGACGGCATCGAGATCACCGAGGGCGATCTCGCGCTCGCCGAGGAGGACATGGGCGAGCGCATGGCGCAGATGCCCGAGGACCGCAAGCGCGAGGAGCTGATCAACTTCGTGGCCGACCTCAAGCTCGGCGCCCGCGCCGCGCAGACCGCCAAGGTCGGCGACACGCCGGAATTCGCCAAGCGCCTCGCCTATACCCGCGACAAGCTGCTGCTCGACCAGTACCTCACCGTGGAATCGAAGAAGGCCGCGACCGAGGAGGCCGCCCGCAAGCTCTTCGAGGAGACCACCAAGGCGATGAAGCCGGAAGAGGAGGTCCACGCCCGCCACATCCTCGTGCCCGAGGAGGCGCAGGCCAAGGCCGCCATCGCCCGGCTGAAGAAGGGCGACGACTTCGCCAAGATCGCCGCCGAGCTCTCCAAGGACCCGGGCTCGGGCAAGGAGGGCGGCGATCTCGGCTGGTTCACCAAGGACCGCATGGTGCCGGAATTCGCCGAGGCCGCCTTCAAGCTCGGCAAGGGCCAGGTCTCCGAGCCGGTGAAGAGCCAGTTCGGCTGGCACGTCATCAAGGTCGAGGACAAGCGCACCAAGCCGCTGCCCTCCTTCGAGGACGTGCGCCCGCAGATCGACCAGTACCTGATCCGCAAGGCCCAGCAGGACCTGATCGTCGGCCTGCGCGACAAGGCCAAGGTCGAGCGTCTCGACAAGCCGGCCGAGGCGCCGGCCCCCGCCCCGGCCAAGCCCGAGGCGACCGAGCCCAAGAAGAACTGACCGGCGCACGAGACGGCGGCGCGAAGCCCGCGCTGCCGTCTTGTCATCGTCGCCCGGCTGCGGCACATCGGGGCACCTTCTCCGAGGAGTGCGCCCGATGGCCGGCAAGGATGTCCCCGTTTCCCCGCTCGCGCCCAAGCGCCAGCCCAAGGTCCCGGCCGTGCCGGGCGTGCGCTTCGCCACCGCCGAGGCGGGCATCCGCTACAAGGGCCGCACCGACGTGCTGCTCGTCCTGCTCGACGAGGGCAGCCAGGCGGCCGGCGTCTTCACCCGTTCGAAATGCCCCTCGGCCCCGGTCGACTGGTGCCGCGCCAACCTGGCGCAGGGCAAGGCGCGCGCCGTCGTCGTCAACTCCGGCAACGCCAACGCCTTCACCGGCGGCAAAGGCCGCGACTCGGTCGCGCTGACCGCGACAATCGCCGCCGAGGCGGCCGGCTGCCGGCCCGAGGAGGTGTTCATCGCCTCCACCGGCGTGATCGGCGAACCGCTCGACGCGAGCAAGTTCCAGGGCGTGCTGAAGGACTGCGCCGCGCGCGTCGCCGACGGCCGCTGGCTCGACGCCGCCAAGGCGATCATGACCACCGACACCTTCCCCAAGGCACTCTCGCGCAAGGCGAAGATCGACGGGCACGAGGTCGTCATCGCCGGCATCGCCAAGGGCGCCGGCATGATCGCCCCCGACATGGCGACGATGCTCTCCTTCGTCTTCACCGACGCGCCGATCGCCGCCCCCGTGCTGCAGGCCCTGCTCTCGAAGGGCGTGAAGGGCTCGTTCAACGCGATCACGGTCGACAGCGACACCTCGACCTCCGACACGCTGATGCTGTTCTCGACCGGCAAGGCGGCGGCGCGCGGCGTGCCGGCGATCACCGATCCGGCCGATCCGCGCCTGTCGGGCTTCAAGCGGGCGCTGAACGCGCTGCTGCTCGAGCTCGCCCATCTCGTCTGCAAGGACGGCGAAGGCGCCCGCAAGTTCGTCGAGGTCCGCGTCGCCGGCGCCAAGTCGGCCCGCTCGGCCCGCGCCGTCGCGCTGTCGATCGCCAATTCGCCACTGGTCAAGACCGCCATCGCCGGCGAGGACGCCAATTGGGGCCGCATCGTCATGGCGGTCGGCAAGGCCGGCGAGCCGGCCGAGCGCGACCGGCTCGACATCTCCTTCGGCGCGATCAAGGTCGCCGAGGCCGGCGCGCGCGCCGCCGGCTATGACGAGCAGGCCGTCTCCGACTACATGAAGGGCGAGCACATCGTCGTCACCGCCGATCTCGGCATCGGCCGCGGCAAGGCGACGATCTGGACTTGCGACCTCACCAAGGCCTATGTCGAGATCAACGGCGACTATCGCTCCTGAGCGATAGTCGCCCGGTTGCGGGCGGGCGCAGGCAGCGCCATGATCCCCCGAAAGCGCCCATGACGAGGCGCGGTCGGGGGGCCACATCATGTCAGCTCACGCTTGGATCAGCCTGTCGGCCGTCACCCTCGTGCTCGGCGGCTGCCTCGCCAGCGCACCGCCGGCCCCGCCCGGCACCCCGCCCTTCTCGCCCGAGGAAGCGGCCTTCATCCGCAAGAGCGGCAGCGGCGTCATCACCGGGCACGCCTTCCGCACCCGCCCGCGCGGGCAGGTCGTCAACGCCGCCGGCGAGGTGGTGCGGCTGGTGCCGGCGACCGCCTATGCCAGCGAGCGCTTCAACCGGCTCTATCGCGGTGGCCGCTTCATCCCGGCCGACGGCTATCCCGAGGACAAGCCGGATCCGCGCTATGTCGAGTACACCCGCAGCACCAAGACGACGGCGAACGGCCGCTTCCGCTTCGAGGATGTCGCGCCCGGGCGCTATTTCGTCACCACGCAGGTGGTCTGGAACGAGCGCAACACCCTGTTCCGCGACGGCGGCTCGGTCTATGACGAGGTCACCCTGACCGGCCGCGAGACAAAGCCGGTCGAGGTCATCCTCTCCGGGAAATAGCCGAGACCGCCTCGTGAAACTGCTGCTCGTCGTCGCCTGCGCGCTGGTCGATACCGACAACCGCGTCCTCGTCACCCAGCGCCCGGAGGGCAAGGCGCTGGCGGGCATGTGGGAGTTTCCCGGCGGCAAGCTGGAGGCCGGCGAACGCCCCGAGGCGGCGCTGATCCGCGAGCTCGCCGAGGAGATCGGCATCACGGTGAAGGAGGCCTGCCTGGCGCCGCTGACCTTCGCCAGCCACGCCTATCCCGACTTCCACCTGCTGATGCCGCTCTATATCTGCCGGCGCTGGGAGGGCATCGTCGCCCCCCAGGAGGGGCAGGCGCATAAATGGGTCCGCCCGGCCCGCCTGCGCGATCTCGCCATGCCGCCGGCCGACGAGCCGCTGATCCCGCCGCTGATCGACCTTCTGGGCGCCTGAGCGACCGGCGCCGGGCGAACGCCCGTGCTGGCCGGGCTCGATCCCGACCAGCCACGTCTTCACCCGGCGTCCGTAGCGTTCAACACGCGGATGCTCGCCACCAGGGCGAGCATCACGTCGCGATCGGAGTAGCTGGCTCCTGCCGCTTAGAGCAGTTCCGGCGAAATCAGGTTCGCCGGAACTGATCTAAATTTCTATTTTATCGCATTTTCTTCACGCGAACCGGCGTCCAATTCGCTCGAAAATGCTCAGCGCGGCAGGACGGTCTCGCCCATCAGGTGCTTGTCGATGGCATGCGCCATCTGACGACCCTCGCGGATGGCCCAGACCACCAGCGACTGGCCGCGGCGCATGTCACCCGCCGCGAACACCTTCTCGACCGAGGTCTTGTAGGCGAGCTGGTTGGCCTCGACATTGCCGCGCCCGTCGAGCTTGACGCCGAGCGAGGCGAGAAGCCCTTCATGCACCGGCGAGACGAAGCCCATGGCGAGGGTGACGAGATCGGCGCGCAGCTCGAACTCGCTGCCCGGGATCGGCTGCATGCGCGCGTCGACGCGGGCGCAGATCAGCTTGGTCACCTTGCCCTTTGCGCCTTCGAAACGCACCGTCGTCACGGCGAAGTCGCGCTCGGCGCCTTCCTCGTGGCTGGAGGAGGTGCGCAGCTTCAGCGGCCAGTTCGGCCAGGTCAGCAGCTTGTTCTCCTTCTCCGGCGGCTGCGGCATGATCTCGAGCTGCGTCACCGAAAGCGCGCCCTGGCGCACCGAGGTGCCGATGCAGTCGGAACCGGTGTCGCCGCCGCCGATCACCACGACATGCTTGCCGCCGGCGAGGATCGGCTGGGCGTTGCCCAGCGTCGCGGCCTCGCCGCCATTGCGACGGTTCTGCTGACGCAGGAAGTCCATGGCGAAGTGCACGCCGTCGAGCTCGCGACCGGGGATGGCGAGGTCGCGCGGCTTCTCGGAGCCGCCGGTCAGGCCGACGGCATCGTAGTCCGCGAGCAGCTCCGAAGCGTCGAGGTCGACGCCGACATTGACGCCGTAGTGGAAGGTGACACCCTCGGCCTGCATCTGCTCGACGCGGCGCTGCACCAGCGACTTGTCGAGCTTGAAGTCCGGGATGCCGTAGCGGAGCAGGCCGCCGGCATGACTCTGGCGCTCGTAGACATGCACCTCATGCCCGGCGCGGGCGAGCTGCTGCGCGGCCGCCAGGCCGGCGGGGCCACCGCCGATGATGGCGATGCGCTTGCCGGTCTTGTGCGCGGCCGGCTCGGGGCTGATCCAGCCCTCCTGCCAGCCCTTGTCGACGATCGCGCATTCTATCGTCTTGATGGTGACGGGCGTGTCCTCGAGGTTCAGCGTGCAGGACGCCTCGCAGGGCGCGGGGCAGACCCGACCGGTGAACTCCGGGAAGTTGTTGGTCGAGTGCAGGTTGGCGAGCGCCTCGCGCCACTTGTCGTTGTAGACGAGGTCGTTCCAGTCCGGGATCTGGTTGTTCACCGGACAGCCGTTGTGACAGTACGGAATGCCGCAGTTCATGCAGCGCGCCGCCTGGTCCCGCGTGGCCTCACGGCCGAGCGGGATCACGAACTCCTTGTAGTTGCGGATCCGGTCCGAGGCCGGAAGATACTTCCGGTCGCGCCGGTCGATTTCGAGGAAGCCGGTTACCTTGCCCATCGTCTCACTCCGCCGCGACCGAGACGCCGGCCTGGGCCCGCTCGATCTCCTGTAGCGCGCGCCGGTACTCGACCGGCATGACCTTCACGAATTTGGGCAGGTAGTCCGCCCAATTGTCGAGGATCGCCTGCGCCCGGGCCGAGCCGGTGTAGCGCAGATGGTTCGCGATCAGCTGATGCAGGCGTTCCGCATCGTAGCCCGACATGTTGGCGAGCACGTCGATGCGGCCCTTGGTCTCCATGTCGCCGCCATGGTGGTAGAGGCGCTGGGTCAGCTCCTCCTCCTCCGGCACCGGCTCGAGATCGACCATGGACAGGTTGCAGCGCCGGGCGAAGCTCTTGTCCTCGTCCAGCACATAGGCGATGCCGCCCGACATGCCGGCCGCGAAGTTGCGCCCGGTCTGGCCGAGCACGACGACGACGCCGCCGGTCATGTACTCGCAGCCATGGTCGCCCGTGCCCTCGACCACCGCGATCGCGCCGGAATTGCGCACCGCGAAACGCTCGCCCGCGACGCCGCGGAAGTAGCACTCGCCGGCGATGGCCCCGTAGAGCACCGTGTTGCCGACGATGATCGCGTTCTCGGCGAGTGCCCTGGCCTTCGCGTCGGGGCGGATGATCAGCTTGCCGCCGGAGAGGCCCTTGCCGACATAGTCGTTGGCCTGGCCGGTGAGATCGAGCGTCAGGCCGCCGGCGACCCAGGCGCCGAAGCTCTGGCCGGCGGTGCCGGTGAGCTTCACCGTGATGGTGTCCTCGGGCAGGCCCGCCGCGCCGTAGCGCTTGGCGATCTCGCCGGAGAGCATCGCGCCGGTCGAGCGGTCGACATTGCGGATCGTGCTTTCGAGCACCACCTGCGCGCCGGTCTCGAGCGCATCGGTCGCCCCCGCGATCAGCTTGCGGTCGAGCACATCGTCGATCGGGTGGTTCTGGCGCTCGACATTGCGGATCGCGACGCCGGGGCCGGGCGCCGGCTTGTGGACGATGCGGCCGAAGTCGAGCCCCTTGGCCTTCCAGTGGTCAATCGCCTTCTTCTTGTCGAGCCAGTCGGAGCGGCCGACCAGCTCGTCGAAGCTGCGCACGCCCATGGAGGCCATGATCTCGCGCACGTCCTCGGCGAGGAAGAAGAAGAAATTGACGACGTGCTCGGGCGCCCCCTTGAAGCGCTTGCGCAGCACCGGGTCCTGGGTGGCGATGCCGACCGGGCAGGTGTTGAGATGGCACTTGCGCATCATGATGCAGCCGGCTGCGATCAGCGGCGCGGTGGCGAAGCCGAATTCGTCGGCCCCGAGCAGCGCGCCGATCACCACGTCGCGGCCGGTGCGCAAGCCACCATCGACCTGCAGCGCGATGCGGCCGCGCAGCTTGTTCATCACCAGGATCTGGTGGGTCTCGGCCAGGCCGATCTCCCAGGGCGAGCCGGCATGCTTGATCGAGGTCAGCGGCGAGGCACCGGTACCGCCCTCGAAGCCGGCGATGGTGATATGGTCGGCGCGGGCCTTGGCGACGCCGGCGGCGACCGTGCCGACGCCGAGCTCCGAGACCAGCTTGACCGAGACGTCGGCCGCCGGGTTGACGTTCTTCAGGTCGAAGATCAGCTGGGCCAGATCCTCGATCGAGTAGATGTCGTGATGCGGCGGCGGCGAGATCAGGCCGACGCCCGGGGTCGAATGGCGGACCTTTGCGATGCGCGCATCGACCTTGTGGCCGGGCAGCTGGCCGCCCTCGCCGGGCTTGGCGCCCTGCGAGACCTTGATCTGCATCATCGCCGAGTTGACGAGATACTCGGTGGTGACACCGAAGCGGCCGGACGCGACCTGCTTGATCGCGGACCGCATCGAGCGCCCGTCCGGCAGCGGCTTGAAGCGCTCCGGCTCCTCGCCGCCCTCGCCCGTGTTCGACTTGCCGCCGATCGAGTTCATCGCGATCGCCAGGGTCGAATGCGCCTCGTGGCTGATCGAGCCGAAGGACATCGCGCCGGTCGAGAAGCGCTTGACGATCGAGGCTGCGCTCTCGACCTCCTCCAGCGGCACCGGCGCGCGGCCGAGCGCGTCGGCGTCGAGAATGTCGAACAGGCCGCGGATCGTATAGAGGCGCTGGCTCTGGTCGTTCAGCAGCTCGGAATAGGCGGTGAACTTGTCGCGGGCATTGCCGCGCACCGCATGCTGCAGCAGCGCGACGCTGTCCGGCGTCCAGGCATGCGCCTCGCCGCGGAAGCGGAAGGCGTACTCCCCGCCGACATCGAGCGCCTCGCGATAGACCGGCGAGTTGCCGAAGGCATCGCGGTGACGGCGCACCGTCTCCTCCGCGACCTCGGCCAGGCCGACGCCCTCGATCGCCGAGATCGTGCCGGTGAAGTACTTCTCGATGAAGTCGCTGCGCAGGCCGACCGCGTCGAAGATCTGCGCGCCGCAATAGGACTGGTAGGTCGAGATGCCCATCTTGGACATGACCTTGAGCAGGCCCTTGCCGATCGACTTGATGAAGCGCTTCACCACCTCGTAACGGTCGACCTCCGGCGGGAACTCGCCGGCCTCGAACAGCGCCTCCATGGTCTCGAAGGCGAGATAGGGGTTGATCGCCTCGGCGCCGAAACCGGCCAGCAGCGCGAAGTGATGAATCTCGCGCGGCTCGCCCGATTCCACCACGAGGCCGACCGAGGTGCGCAGGCCCTTGCGGATCAGGTGGTGGTGCACCGCCGCGGTCGCCAGCAGCGCCGGGATCGGGATGCGGTCGGGCCCGACCAGACGGTCGGACAGGATGATGATGTTGTAGCCGCCATGGACCGCGGCCTCGGCGCGCTCGCACAGCCGCTCGATCGCGCCTTCCATGCCGGCCGCGCCCTCGCGCGCCGGATAGGTGACGTCGAGCGTCTTGGTGTCGAAGCGGTCCTCGACATGGCCGATGCAGCGGATCTTCTCGAGATCGTCATTGGTCAGGATCGGCTGGCGCACCTCGAGGCGCTTGCGGCGCGAGGTGCCCTCGAGATCGAGGATGTTCGGCCGCGGCCCGATGAAGGAGAGGAGGCTCATCACGAGCTCCTCGCGGATCGGGTCGATCGCCGGGTTGGTGACCTGGGCGAAGTTCTGCTTGAAATAGGTATAGAGCAGCTTGGACTTCGACGAGAGCGCCGAGATCGGCGTGTCGGTGCCCATGGAGCCGACCGCTTCCTGGCCGGTGATCGCCATCGGCACCATCAGGAGGGTCGTGTCCTCCTGGGTGTAGCCGAAGGCCTGCTGGCGATCGAGCAGCGGCACGTCTGTGCGCTGGGCGCGCGCCTCGACCGGCGGCAGCTCCTCGAGCACGATCTGGGTGCGCTTCAGCCAGTCCTTGTAGGGGTTGGCCTGGCAGAGCGACTGCTTGATCTCGTCGTCGCCGATGATGCGGCCCTCGTCGAGGTCGATCAGCAGCATCTTGCCGGGCTGCAGGCGCCACTTCTCGACGATCTTCTCCTCCGGGATCGGCAGCACGCCGAATTCGGAGGCGAGCACGACGAGCCCGTCATCGGTGACGAGATAGCGCGCCGGGCGCAGGCCGTTTCGGTCGAGCGTCGCGCCGATCTGGCGGCCGTCGGTGAAGGCGATCGCGGCCGGGCCGTCCCACGGCTCCATCAGCGCGGCGTGGTACTCGTAGAAGGAGCGCCGGCTCTCGTCCATGAGCGGGTTGCCGGCCCAGGCCTCGGGCACCAGCATCATCATGGCGTGGGCGAGCGAATAGCCGCCCTGAACCAGGAATTCGAGGGCGTTGTCGAAGCAGGCGGTGTCGGACTGGCCCTCATAGGAGATCGGCCAGAGCTTGGAGATGTCGGCGCCGAAGAGCTCGGAATCGACGCTCGCCTGCCGGGCCGCCATCCAGTTGACGTTGCCGCGCAGCGTGTTGATCTCGCCGTTATGCGCCACCATCCGGTAGGGATGGGCGAGGCGCCAGGACGGGAAGGTGTTGGTGGCGAAGCGCTGGTGGACAAGCGCGAGCGCGCTCTCGAAGCGCGGATCGGTCAGGTCCTTGAAGTACTCGCCGAGCTGGGTGACCAGCACCATGCCCTTGTAGACGATCGTGCGGCAGGAGAACGAGACCGGATAATAGGTCGCGGTCGCGCGGTCCTTGTGGCGATAGACCTTGTTGGAGACGGACTTGCGCAGGACATAGACCTTGCGCTCGAACTCGTCCTCGCTGGCGATCTCGGCCGGGCGGCCGACGAAGACCTGGCGATGGCGCGGCTCGGTCTGCTTCACAGCCTCGCCGAGATCGGTGTTGTCGACAGGCACGTCGCGCCAGCCGAGCAGGACGAGCCCCTCCTCCGCGATCGTCTGGACGACGAGGTCCTCGCAGATCGCGCGGTCCGCCTCGTCCTGCGGCATGAAGAACTGGCCGATGGCGTAATGGCCGGGCTCGGGCAGCGTGATGCCGAGCTCGGCGCACTGCGCCGCGAAGAAGCCGTGCGGGATCTGGGTGAGGATGCCGCAGCCGTCGCCGAGCTTCGGATCGGCCCCGACCGCGCCGCGATGGTCGATATTGCGCAGGATCTGCAGGCCCTGCTCGACGATGGCGTGGCTCTTGCGGTTCTTCATGTCGGCCACGAAGCCGACGCCGCAGGAATCCTTCTCGTAGGACGGATCGTAGAGCCCCTGCCGCTCCGGCATGGCCGGGTCGCGCACCACTATCGGGAAACCGTCGCGCTCATGGCCGGCCTGCGCCGGCGCCGCAAGGGTCTTTCCGCTGCGTTCGTGCATCGTCAACTCCGCTGCCCAGGGGTTCCGGCTCGCACCGATACGCCCGTCAAAATGTCATATGGTCCCCACCGAGACCGGCTCGGCATGCGCTTGCGGCGCGACCTGCCCGGTCTCGTCTCGGTTCGCTCGGAGGGTCGCTGGCGCCTTGATCGTCCCGCGCTCGCACCCTCCTCAGGCGCGAGGGCGTCGAAGCCCGGTCGCGCCTGTCAGGTCGTCGTCGCTTTACGGGCGGCGCGCGCGCGGACGGCTTCGGCGATATTGGCCATGCCTTCCATCATGCTCCGCTCCATCGGCTTGGCGAGGTGCCGGCGTCGCCGCCTCGCCCTGTGAAATGGGACAGCATCACTGTCCTAATGACCCGACATTGCCAGAATTCCAATCTTCGCACAAGCGTCGAATCGAGCCCCAAAAGAAATCTTGTTGCGTTTTAGCGAATGAAGCGGACATTTTAGCAACGACATCGTCGCAGAAGGAGCCCGGAAGTTATCCTCGGGCGGTTCGCCGCGACGGCGCCCATCGGCGGCCCGCCGGCCCTCTCCCGGCCATGATCATGCCCGCAAACGCGGCAGCTGGCGGAAATTCCGCCGCGAGCATGCCGCATTCCTTACCGAAAACCTGCCGGACAGACCGTCCCGCGAGGATCCGTTCATGGCACGCTTCGCTTCCCGCCCCGTCGGCGGCACGCTGCGCCGCATCGCGCTTCCGGCGCTGGCCGCCACCGCGCTGGCGGCGCTCACCACCGCCGCCACGGCCCAGCCCTATGGCTACGGCCCTTACTGGGACGAGCCGCCGCCACCTTATGCCTATGGCTATCGCTACGAGGAGGCGGCCCCGCCGCCGCCCCGCGCCTACCGGCCGCGTGCCGTCGCCCCGGCCGCGAGCTACGGGCTGGCCCGGATCGAGCGTACGGTCCGGCGCGGGCCGGTGCTGGTGATCGATGGCGTTGCCCGCGACGGCAGCCGCGTGCGGCTGGTGGTCGACAGGATCGACGGCGGCGTGGTCGATCGCATCGTGCTGCGGCCGGCGCCGCCCTCCCGCACCGCCAGGCTCGACCCGCGCGAGGAGACGCGTCCGAAGCGCTTCAAGCTCGCGCCGCCGCCGCCGGCCCGCCCTGCCGATCTCGGGGTACCGCGCCCGGCCGGCGAGGCACGGGCCCCGGCGCAGGAGGCGCCTGCGCGCCCGGCCCCGCCCGCGACGCCGCAGCCACCGGAGCCCGCCGCCAGGACGCCGGCGGCAAAGACCCCGGCTGCCGAGACTCCGACCGTCAACGCTCCCGCTGCCGCGCTGCCGGGCGCTGGCATGCCGGACGCGAAGACCCCGGTCGAGCGCCCGGCGGTCGGCGCCCCCTCGCCCGACAAGCCCCGCTTCATCAATCCGCAGGATGTGCGGACGCCCGAGGGGCTCCACAGGCCGCCGCCGCAGGCCCGCGGCGAGGCGGCGATCCCGCTGCCCGACCTGACGCTGCCGCCGCCGCGCATCGCCGGCGACAAGGACGCCCGCGCGCCGGGCACGACCGACAACTGAGCGGACGGCACGGGCGGGCGACAGCAACCAACGAAAAAGCCTTCCCGGCCGGTGCCGGGAAGGCTGTCATCGTCAGGGACTGCCGGCCGGCGCGTGGCGCCGGCCGATCCTCCGCGAAGCGTCGCTCAGGCGGCCTTGCGACCCTCGGCCTTGGCCTCGATCACCTTGCTGGCAGCGCCGGCACCGATCGGAATCAGGCGCGGCTTCTTGGCCTCGGGGATCTCGCGGACCAGGTCGATATGGAGCAGCCCATTCTCGAGGCTGGCGCCGGTCACCTGCACATAGTCCGCCAGCTGGAAGCGGCGCTCGAAGGCACGTGCGGCGATGCCCTGATGCAGGACCTCGCGCTGCCCGTCCTCTTCCGACGCCTGCTTCTCGCCCCGCACGGTCAGCGCGTTCTCCTTGCTCTCGATCGAGAGATCGGCATCGGAGAAGCCGGCGACGGCGATGGTGATGCGATAGGCGTTCTCGGCCGTGCGCTCGATGTTGTAGGGCGGATAGCTCGGCGCATTCTCGACACCCGCGGCCTGGTCGAGGAGCGAGAACAGACGGTCGAAGCCGACGGTCGAGCGGTAGAGCGGGGAAAGATCGAAATGACGCATTTTGTGTCCTCCAGAGGAAGCGACAATGGGCGGCCCGCCTCGCCTCGAGCGCGGACCCGGTCTTGGTGATGCGCAGCCGTTCCGGCCTGCGCAGACATGATCTGGGAACCCTTATCGGCTTTTCAAGACCTTTCCGGCAGCAGATGATCACGAGCCGCCACGGGCAAATGACGCGATGACAGACGCCGCCTTCTTCCACCATCCGGACTATCCCGTGCCGGGCCACGGCAAGGTCTGGTCGGCCGTGACCGGCGACGGCGCCAGCCTGCGCCTGGCCTCCTGGCACCCGACGACGCGGCCGGTGCGCGGCTCGGTGCTGATCGCCCAGGGCCGGGCCGAGTTCATCGAGCGCTACAGCGAGACCATCGTGGAACTCCGCCGGCGCGGCTTCCACGTGCTCGCCTTCGACTGGCGCGGCCAGGGCGGCTCGCAGCGCCTCGGCAAGCGGCCGCGGCGCGGGCATATCGACAGCCTGGCGCAATACGAGCAGGACCTGGCGCTCGCGGTCTCGCAGCTGCAGGAGCGGCTGCCCGCACCGCATTTCGCCCTCGCCCATTCGATGGGGGCGGCGCTGTGCCTCGACGCCGCGCGACGCGACGCCTTGCCGGTGGAGCGGCTGGTCGCGCTCGCGCCTATGCTCGGCATCGCGATGATCGACCATCCCGGCCAGGCGCGCATCCTGTCGCGCTTCCTCAACCTGTTCGGCTTCGGCGGCGCCTTCATTCCCGGCGGCAGCGACACCGCGATCGGCACCAAGCCCTTCGAGGGCAACCGCCTGACCGGCGATCCGGTGCGCTACGCCCGCAACGCCGCGCTGGCGGCCGCGGCACGCGAACTCGCCATCGGCGATCCGAGCATCGCCTGGGTCCGCGTCGCCTTTCAGCTGATGGACCGGCTGGCGACGCCGCGCGCCCCGCTCGACATCCGCATCCCGACGCTGATCATCGCCGCCGGCCAAGACCCAGTGGTCTCGACCCCGGCGATCGAGCGCTTCGCCGCGCGGCTGAAGACCGGCCCGGCGCTCGTCCTGCCGACGGCGCGGCACGAGATCCTGATGGAAGACGACACGATCCGCGCCCAGTTCTGGGCGGCGTTCGACGCCTTCGTTCCGGGCGAGGACCCGCTCGCCGGCCTGTCAGCCGCCGGCGAGGAGAGCCAGGGCGGCGCGGTGGAGGCTTTCATTGGCGGCGGCGAGGATGGTGCCGCCTCCGGCGGCGCTGCCGCCGTCCCATGAGGTGACGACGCCGCCGGCGCCCTCGATGATCGGGATCAACGCGACGATGTCGTAGGGCTTCAGCCCGCTCTCGACGACGAGATCGACATGGCCGGCCGCGAGCATGCAGTAGGCGTAGCAGTCGCAGCCATAGCGGGCCATGCGGACCGCCTGCTCGACACGCTGATAGGCCGGCTTCAGCTCCTCGGCGAAGAGATGGGGACTGGTCGTCATCAGCGTCGCCTCGGCGAGGCTGGTCACCGCGCGTGTGCGCAGCTCGCGCGGTCCGCCCGGCCCCTCATAGCGCGCCCTGCGGCCGTCGCCTGAGAAGCGCTCGCCGGTGAATGGCTGGTTCATCATGCCGTAGACCGGCACGCCGGCGCGGGTGAGGCCGATCAGCGTGCCCCAGACCGGCAGCCCCGAGATGAAGGCGCGCGTGCCGTCGATCGGATCGAGAACCCAGACATACTCGGCGTCCGGCCGCTCGGTGCCGAACTCCTCGCCGAAGATGCCATGGGCCGGGAAGGTCTGGGCGATCAGGTTGCGCATCACGCTCTCGCCGGCCCGGTCGCCTTCGGTAACCGGATCGAAGGCGGCACCGCCAGACTTGTCCTCCGCCACGTGCTTGGCGCGAAAGAACGGCAGGATCGCCTGTCCCGACAGGGTCGCGAGACGATCGACGAAGCCCGAGAAATCCACCGCGGTCATGCAAGCTCCTTGGTCGGCGCCGCGCCCGCGAGAGCGAGCCGGCCGCGCATCTGCCTTCTTGATGGGCAGTCACCGGCCTGACAAGCGCAACGAACGCCCCAAACCGCTCTACCCATGCACCTGATGCATACCCCCTGCGAAAGCGCCCCGCGGGGGCTTGCGTTTTTGCGGTGCATCGTTTTATTGTGCACTGCGAAGGGGAGATGACATCAAGCCTTCGTTGCCCTCCTTGGGCGTTTCCTCCCTAGACTTGGGCCGCCACGCCAGTGAGCGGCCCTTTTTCTTGTCTGGCGCCCGGCGCGAGCCGCGAAACGGCCCGCCCCCCCTATTCGGCCGCCTGGCGCCATTCGTCGATCCAGCCGCTCCAGCGCGCGAAGCACTCCGCCATCGCCGCTGTGATCACCGCCCGCAGCGGGGCGAAGCCGCCATTGGGCTCCAGCGTCTGCTCGTTCATGTAGAGGCCGCGGTTGATCTCGATCTGCAGCGCGTGCACGCCGGCCGCCGGCACGCCGTAATGCTCGGTGATGAAGCCGCCGGCATAGGGGCGGTTGCGGGTGACGCTCAGCCCCGCCCGCCGGAAGGCAGCCTCCGCCGCATCGACGACAAAACCGGCGGCGCTGGAGCCGAAGCGATCGCCCAGGATGATGTCCGGCTTGGCCAGCCCGTCGCGATCGAGCCCGGTCGAGGGCATGGAGTGCGCATCGACCAGCACGCAGGTGCCGAAGCAGCCCTGCGTGCGGCTGACCAGATGACGCAGGCCCGCGTGATAGGGCCGGTAGAGCTCCTCGATCCGCGCCAGCGCCACCTCGACCGGGATCCGGCCGGGATAGATCTCGCAGGCGTCGCCGACGATGCGCGGGATGGTGCCGAGGCCGCCGGCGACCCGCAGCGAGCGCGTATTGGCATGGCCGGGAAGCCGCCCCTCGAACATCCGCGGATCGAGCTCGTAGGGTTCGCGGTTGAGGTCGAGATAGGCGCGGGGGAACTCGGCGACCAGCAGCGGCGCGCCGAGCGCCACCGTGCCGCTGAACAGCAGGTCGACATAGGCGTCCTCGGAGCGGCGCAGCAGGCGCAGCGGCAGGCGCGCTCCGTCGACGAAGGCGGCCGGATAGCGCCGGCCGGCATGCGGCACGTCGACCACCACCGGCACGATCTGCAGCGGCGGCTGGAACAGGGTGAACGGCCGCTCGATCTCGGCGACGACAGTGTCGGGATGCGGCGGGGCGTCTGCGGGGGCTGGCGTCATGCTGGCGCGACTCAAGCACAAAGCGCGGCCCGGATGAAGCGCTTGCGCGCGGCTCCGCCGTCCACAGGCGTTCATCGCTTGTTTACCGTAAGCGGCGCAAATACAAAGGCATGATCGCGATCGGCGTAGACCGGCCCCACGGAGCCGTGGACGCTCTCGCGACCGGCGGGGCCCGGCGCGGCGGACATGGCCGGCCGGAACAGGGATACGGCGGGCGGATCGGGCGACATCCGGAAGGATCGCGCCGGACGCGGCCGAGCGCGGAACCACGGACGAAGCAGGCGCCATGACGAAGATTCTCCTCGCCGAAGACGACAACGACATGCGCCGCTTCCTGGTCAAGGCGCTGCAGAACGCCGGCTACGACGTCGCCTCCTTCGACAACGGCCTGTCGGCCTATAACCGCCTGCGCGAGGAGCCGTTCGAGCTGCTCCTGACCGACATCGTCATGCCGGAGATGGACGGCATCGAGCTGGCGCGCCGCGCCACCGAGCTCGATCCCGACATCAAGGTGATGTTCATCACCGGCTTCGCCGCCGTGGCGCTCAACCCGGATTCGCAGACGCCCAAGGACGCCAAGGTGCTGTCCAAGCCCTTCCATCTGCGCGAGCTGGTGAACGAGGTCGAAAAGCTGCTCGCTGCCTGAGGCGAAGAGATTTCCACATCGGGCGTCGTCGAGCCGACGAAGCGCCTTGCAAGGCGCCGCGCGACTCGCTATAGCCCCCTCACCCGCAACGAAGCGGCCTTCGGGCAAGCCTCGTTGCCGACGCCGAACAGGCGATCGGGCGCGTAGCTCAGCGGGAGAGCACTACGTTGACATCGTAGGGGTCACAGGTTCAATCCCTGTCGCGCCCACCATTTTCTCTCTGGTCAGTCAGAGACTTAAGGCCACCCTCGCGGGTGGCCTTTTTGCTTTGGGACTCGCCAGGGCCGGCGCGATGCACCCCTGATGGCTGCGGCGCGCGGCGATCCTGTTCGAGGCTCATCTTTGGGGCCGGACCTAGGCTCCGATGCCGACTTAAGTTGAGGCGGCCGGCTTGAGCGGAGGCCTGCCGGCGCAGGCGGTCGCCAACGGCGTCACCGATCAGGACATCAGGGAGAACGCCGGGTCCGCAGTCGGGGCCGCCTGCGGCTATCGCGATGCGACGGACGGCCGGGCGGGTGTGGGCACGTACAAAGGAAGCCTTGGCGTGCGGAGGCCGCGGCGCGAGGCATGTGAGCCCGGCCGCGCTCGCAGAGCGATCAGACGCCGCCCCCTTGCGCGGGCGCGGCGGCGCGGGCCTCTCCCCTCGCCTCGACGCTATCCTGCCAGGCGGGCGGTGAAGGCGGTGAAAAACTGGTCGGCGAGCTTGCGCGAGGTCGCCTGCACCAGCCGGCTGCCGAGGGCCGCGAGCTTGCCGCCGATCTCGGCCTTGGCGTCGTAGCGCAGGATGGTCTCGTCGCCATCGGCCTCCAGGATGACCAGAGAGCCGCCCTTGGCGAAGCCGGCGATGCCGCCATTGCCCTGGCCGACGATGCGGCAGCCGTTGGGCGCATCGATGTCCTGCAGTTCGACGGTGCCGGAGAAGGTCGCCGAGACTGGGCCGACCTTGAGCTGCACCTTGGCGGCGAAGCCGGTGTCCGAGGTCTGCTCCAGCTCCTTGCAGCCGGGGATGCAGGCCTTCAGCGTCTCGACGTCGAAGAGCGCCGCCCAGACGCGGTCGCGCGGGGCCGCGATGCGGTGTTCGCCGCTGATGTCCATCTCTTGCCTCCGGTGCCCGTGCTCAGACGGCGCAGTAGCGTTCCTGGATGTCCTTGTCGGCGAGCAGCGCCGCGGCCGTGCTGCGATGGACGACCTCGCCCTGGTCGATGATCACCGCATGGTCGGCGAGCTTCAGCGCCCATTCGACGTTCTGCTCGACCAGCAGCAGGGTGACGCCCTGGTCGCGCAGCCGGCGGAACAGCACGCCCATCTCCTCGACCAGCACCGGCATGATGCCCTCCGACGGCTCGTCGAGCAGGATCATGCGCGGCTTGGCGATCATGGCGCGGGCGATCGCCAGCATCTGCTGCTCGCCGCCGGACATGGTGATGGCCTGCTGGTCGAGCCGCTCCTTCAGGCGCGGGAAGCTCTCGGCGATCTCGTCGATGGCGCTGCGCTCGTCGATCGAGCCGTCGGTCGCCACCAGGCCGAGCTGCAGGTTCTCGCGCACGGTGAGGCCGGGCACGATCCGGCGCTCCTCCGGCACATAGGCCAGGCCCAGCCGGAAGCGGCCATGCGCCGGCAGCCGCAGCAGTTCGACGCCGTCGAAGCGCACGGACCCGGTCGCCTTCGGCATCAGCCCCATCACCGAGCGGATGGTCGAGGTCTTGCCGGCGCCGTTGCGGCCGACCAGCGCGACGATCGCGCCGGGCTCGACCGACAGCGAGATGCCGTGCAGGACGTGGCTGGCGCCATACCAGGCGTTCAGCCCCTCGATCTCAAGCATAGCCATCGTTCTGCCCCAGATAGACGCGGCGAACCTCTGGGTCCGTCTGAATGTGCTGCGGGCTGCCGTCCGCGATCAGGCGGCCGTGATGCAGCACCAGGATCCGGTCGGACAGGCCCAGGATCATCTTCATCTTGTGCTCGACCAGGAGGATGGTGCGCTCGGCGGCGAGGCGCTCGAGCAGGGCGACCATGTCCTTGGTCTCCTCCGGGCCCATGCCCGCGGTCGGCTCGTCGAGCAGCAGCAGCTCGGGATCGGCGGCGAGCGCGATGGCGATCTCCAGCGCGCGCTGCTGGCCATGGGCGAGGAATTTCGCCGTCTCGGCCCGGCGCGCGGTCAGCCCGACGGCGGCCAGCGCGGCGTCGGCCCGCTCGGCCAGCTCGGTCATCGCGGCCCGGTCGCGCCAGATGTCGTAGCGGGCGCGGAAGGCCTGCGCCGCGACGCGCACGTTCTCGTGGACCGAGAGCTCCGGGAAGATGTTGGTGATCTGGTAGGAGCGCGCGATGCCGAGATGCGCGAAGCGGTGCTGCGGCGTGCCGGTGATGTCACGCCCCTTGAAGCGGATCGTGCCGGCGGAGGGCGGCAGCACGCCGGAGAGCACGTTGAAGAAGGTGCTCTTGCCGGCGCCGTTGGGGCCGATGATCGCGGTGACCTTGTTGGGCGCGAAGGCGGCGGTGACGCCTTCCAGCGCGACGAAGCCGCCGAAGCGCCGGCCGATATTCTCGACCGCAAGCAGGGGAGCGCTCATCGGCCGGCCCTCCAGGCCAGGGCCGTGCCCCAGATGCCGCGCGGCAGGAAGAGCACGAACAGGATGAAGACGGTGCCGACGACGATCTGCCAGTGCGAGGTCCAGAGCGAAACCACGTCCTCCATCAGCAGGAAGGCGAGCGCGCCGACGAAGGGGCCGAAGAAGCTGCCGGCGCCGCCGAGCAGCGTCATCATCACGATCATGCCCGAGGTGTGGTAGTGCAGGATATCGAGCGGCACGATGGCGAGATGCAGCGCCGAGAGCGTGCCGGCCAGCGCACAGATCAGCCCCGACAGGGTGAACGAGATCAGCTTGGTGCGCTCGACATCGTAGCCGCAGGCGCGGGCCCGGGTCTCGTTCTCGCGGATGGCCTCGATCACCGCGCCGAAGGGCGAGTTCAGGATGCGCGAGACCAGCCAGAGGGCGGCCGCGGCGAACACCATGATCACGTAGTACTTGTTCAGCGGGTTCAGGAAGTCGATGGTCCAGCCGAACAGGTCGATCTTCGCCACTGTGAAGCCGCGCAGCCCGTTCTCGCCGCCGGTGAGCGAGGAGGCCTGCAGCGCGCTGTAGTAGACGAGCTGCGACAGCGCGAGCGTCACCATCGAGAAGTAGATGCCGCGCGTGCGGATCGACAGCACGCCGATGACGAAGGCGAGCGCCCCGCCGGCGAGGATGCCGAGCGCCACCGCCGCGTACCAGGGCACGCCGAACTGGCCGATGGCGATGCCGGTGACATAGGCGCCGGCGCCGAAGAAGGCGGCGTGGCCGAAGGAGAGCAGGCCGGTATAGCCGAAGAGCAGGTTGTAGCCGACGGCGACGAGCCCGTAGATCAGCACGTTCACCGCGAGCGCCTGCGAGGGCAGGACCCAGGGCAGCAGGCACAGCGCCAGGATGGAGAGCGGCACGCGCCAGGCCGTCAGGCGCGCGCGCCAGCCGCGCTGCCCGGCCGGGCCGCCCATCACGTCGGCGACGGAGGAGGTGGAGGCGGTCATCGTCATCTCCTCAGCCGCGCACCGGCTTGCCGAACAGCCCGTGCGGCCGCACCAGCAGCACCAGCGCCATCAGGGCGAACATCACGATCGTCGCCATTTCCGGCGCGAACAGCGCGGTCATGCTGATCGCCACGCCGACCAGCAGGCCGGCGACCACCGCGCCGATCAGCGAGCCCATGCCGCCGATCACCGTGACGACGAAGGCCTCGGCCAGCACCAGCGAGCCCCTCTCGGGATTGACGTTGCGCATGGGGGCGGCGAGCACGCCGCCGAGCGCGGTCAGGCCGATGCCGAGGCCGAAGACCAGCAGCCAGACCGTGGCAATATCGACGCCGAGCACGCGCATGATCTGCGGGTCCTTGGCGCCGGCACGCACGATCAGGCCGAAGCGGGTCTTCTCCAACCCGAGCCAGAGCAGCACGAGCACCACCGCGACGACGCCGACCACGAAGAGCCGGTAGACCGGGAAGAAGCCGATGCCGAGATCGGCGACACCGGCCAGCTGCGGCGGCGTCTGGAAGGGGATGCCGTCGCTGCCGAAGACGATCCGCACCGCCTCGACCAGCACATAGCCGAGGCCGAAGGTCAGCAGCAGCGGATCGTCGACCGAGCGCTTGTAGAGCGGCCTGATCAGGACGCGCTCGATCAGCATGCCGAAGGCGCCGATGGCGATGGGGGCGATCAGCAGCCCCCACCAGAAGCTGCCGGTCAGCGATGCGACCCACAGGCCGGCATAAGCCCCGATCATGAACAGCGCGCCATGGGCGAAGTTCACCACGCCCAGCATGCCGAAGATGATCGACAGGCCGAGTGCGACCATGATCAGGATCGCACCGAGCGCGACGCCCGAGAAGAGCTGCATCGCGATGAGTTCGGCGTCCATCAAGGCCCCTCCCCGAGGCGTGGTTCGTCGTGGCTCAGGCCGGGAAGCCGAGCTCGGAGCAGCTGCGCAGGATCGTCTCGGAGGCCGGCTCGCTGGCCAGCACCTTGAAGAGGTCGGCCTCGTTCTTCATCTCGGCCTTCTTCTTCGATTCGAGCACCAGCACCGACTGCACCGACTGGTGATCGCAGGCGCGGTAGTGCTGCGGGCCCTTGGCGACGTCGTATTTCAGGGCTTCGAGCGCGGCGATCACCTTGTCTGTGTCGGTGCCGCCGGCCTTCTCCATGGCGAGCAGCAGCGACGAGACGCCGGTGAAGCCATAGGCGCCGTAATCGGTGGGATAGGCGCCGCCATTGGCCGCCTTGAAGGCGTCGTTGAAGGCTTTGGCGCTCGGCACCGTGTCCTCGAGGCCCCAGTAGTAATTGGCGCCGCCGACCACGCCCTCGAAGGCGTCGGGGCCGATGGCGAGGCGCTGGTTGTGCAGCAGCACCGGCACGACGATCTTCGCCTGGCGGTTCATGCCGAAATCGACCGCCTGCTTGACCGCATTGGCCTGGTCGCGGCCGAAATTGCAGATGCAGAGGATGTCGGGGCGCATCGACCGCAGGCGCGGCATGAAGGTCGAGTAGTCGGCCGCACCGAAGGGATGCAGGCTTTCGCCGACGCTGGTGGCGCCGATGGCCGCCTGGGCGCGCTTGAAGCCGCGCAGCATCTCGTGGCCATAGGCGTAGTCGGCGACGAGATAGGCGACCTTGGAGTCCTTCGTGAAGGTGTGCTTGGCGACCGCGGCGGTCGTCATGTGCGGGTTGAGCGCCTCGTGGAAGGTGAAGCGGCTGAAATCCTTGCTCTCGTTGATGGTGTCCGACTGGCTGATCGAGACGTAGATCACGCCGCGTGCCCGCGTCACCTCGTTGACCGCGAGCTGCACCGCGCTGGAGAGCGCACCGACGATGGCGTGGACCTTGTCCTTCTCGATCAGCTCGAGCGTGCGCGTCGCTGCCTCGCCGGCGTTGAGCTTGTCGTCGCGGACCAGCAGCTCGACCTTGCGGCCGGCGACGCCGCCCCTGTCGTTGACCAGCTTGACGGCGAGCTCGGCGCTCTTGACCTGGTCCTTGGCCTCGGCGGCGAAGGGGCCGGTCAGCGGCGTCGGGAAGCCGATGCGGATGGTCTCGCCCTGCGCGCGCAGGATGCCGGGCATCGCCAGCGTGGCGCCGCCGGCGGCGATGCCGGCCAGCGCGGCGCGGCGGGTGAGGAAAGGCAGGCCCTTGCTCTCGTCTGTCATGGTCGTCTCCTCCGCGTGGTCTTTGTTGTTGTCGTTGTTCATATCGTTCCCAGCGCCCTGAGCAGGCGCGTGGGCGTCATGGGGATTTGGGCGATCGTGGCGCCGAAGGGCGCCATGGCGTCGTTGACGGCGTTGAGGGCCGCAGCCGATGCCGCCGCCGTCCCGGCCTCGCCGCAGCCCTTGGCGCCGAGCACGGTGTCGGCGGTCGGCGTCTCGACATGGGCGACGACGATGTCCGGCATCTCGCCGGCCATCGGCACGAGATAGTCGGCGAGCGAGCCGTTGGTCAGCTGGCCGTTGTCGTCGTAGAGGCATTCCTCGAAGAAGGCGGCGCCCAGGCCCTGCACCACGCCGCCGCGGACCTGCTCGTCCACCAGCAGCGGGTTGATGATGCGGCCGCAATCCTCGACGACCCAGTGCTTCAGGATCTTGACGAAGCCGGTCTCGACGTCGAGCTCGACGAGGCAGCCCTGCACGCCGTTGGTGAAGGCGAAGGGATAGCCCTGCGGCGCATGATGATGCGCCACGGTGAGCTGCGCGCTCGCCTCCTTCGGCAGGGTGTCGGAGCGGAAATAGGCGATACGGGCGATCTCGGCCAGGCTGATGCGCTCGGCGCCCGCGGCGTCGACGACCACGCCGTCGCGCATGGCGAGGTCCTCGGCACGCGCCTGCAGCACCTGTGCCGCCAGCGAGAGGATGTTGCCGCGCAGCTTGCGCGCCGCCTGCAGCGCCGTCTCGCCGCCGATGCCGGCGCCGCGGCAGGCCCAGGTCGCGCCGCCATGCGGCGTCGTCTCGGTGTCGCCGGTGATGACGCGGACACGCTCGCGGGCGATGCCGAGCTGGTCGGCGACGACCTGCCCGATGATCGTCTCGGTGCCCTGCCCCTGCTCGGTGACCGAGATCTGGCAGCGGATCTCGCCCGACGGCGTCACCGCCAGCACCGCGCCGTCCTGCGCCGAGATGCGCGCGCCGCCGATGCCGTAGAAGGCCGGGCTCGGATTGGAGATCTCGACGAAGCTGGCGATGCCGATGCCGCGATGGATGCCCTGCGCCCGCAGCCGCGCCTGCTCGGCCCGCAGCCCGTCATAGTCCATCAGCGCCTTGAGCCGGGCCAGGCTCTCGCAATGCGACAGCGCCTCGAACTTGTAGCCGGTCGGCGATTCGCACGGATAGGCGTCGTCGGGGATGAGGTTCTTCTCGCGCATGCGGACCGGATCGAGGCCCAGCTTGTCCGCCGCCATGTCGACCAGCCGCTCGGTGACCGCGCAGGCGATCGGATGGCCGACCGCGCGATACTGGCTGGTCTGCACCTTGTTCTGGAAGACGACCGAGAGCCCCGCGCGATAGTCGCGGAAGCGATAGGGCGCGCCCATCAGCCGGATGACCTGGTTGCCCTCGACGGCGCTGGTGCGCGGATAGCTCGAGAACGCCCCGATCGCGGTGACGTCGTCGACGTCCATGGCGAGGATGGTCCCGGCCGCGTCGACCGCCATGCGCGCCCGCACCCGGTGGTCGCGGGCATGGATATCGGAGACGAAGGCCTCGATCCTGTCCGCCACGAACTTGACCGGGCGGCCGCAGAGCAGGCTGAGGCCGACGACCGCCATGTCCTCGTGATAGACGTGCAGCTTCATGCCGAAGGAGCCGCCGATATCCGGGGCGATCACGCGCACGCTGGCTTCCGGAATGCCGTAATGGCGCGAATACAGGTCCTGGAACTGGTAGGGCGTCTGCGTGGCGTGATGGACGGTGAGCTTGCCCTCGCTCTCGTCCCAGTCGGCGACGATGGCGCGCGGCTCCAGCGTCACGGCGGTGTGCCGGCCGAAGACGAACTCCTCCTCCACGACATGGGCGGCGCCGGCGAAGATCGCGTCGATGCCGCCGGTGTCGAGCTTCGCCGAGAAGCAGAGATTGTCGCCCGCCTCGCCTGCGGCCGGTACCGCGCCCGGCGCGCGCGCCGCGTCGATGTCGACGACGCCGGGCAGGTCCTCGAAGGTGACGAGGATCGCTTCCGCCGCGTCCTCGGCCTGGGCGCGGGTCTCGGCGACGATCGCGACGACCGCCTGCCCCGCCCACAGCACCTCGTCGACCGGCAGCGGCAGCTGCGGGGCCGATTTCATGCCGCGGAAATGCTCGAGCGTGCCGGTCCAGGGCGTGCAGATCCGGGCGAGGTCAGCGCCGGTCGCGACCAGGCGCACGCCCGGCATGGCCAGCGCCTCGGTGGCATCGATCGACACGATGCGGGCATGGGCGTGCGGGCTACGCAGGAAGGCGGCGTGCAGCATCCGCGGCAGCACCAGATCGGTGACGTAGCGTCCGCGCCCGGCGAGCAGGCGCTTGGCGTTCGGGCGCGGGACCGAGCGGCCGATATAGGAGTTCGGGCGATCGAGGCTGCCCAGCGGCGCGTTCATGCCGGCTCCTCCTCGGCGACGGCACGGCTGCGGGCGACCTGCTCGATGGCGTCGACGATCGCCTCGTAGCCGGTGCAGCGGCAGTAGTTGCCGGAGAGCGCGTCGCGGATCTCCTCGCGGCTCGGCAGCGACGCGCGCTGCAACAGCCCGTGCGCGGTGACCAGCATGCCCGGGGTACAGAAGCCGCATTGCAGCGCGTTGCGCTCGTGGAAGGCGCGCTGCAGTTCGGCGATGGCTGCGCTCTCGCTCAGCCCCTCGACGGTCTCGACCCTGGCGCCGCCGGCCTGCACCGCGAAGGTCAGGCAGGCATGGACCGGCACGCCGTCGAGCATGACGAGGCACGCGCCGCAGACGCCCATCTCGCAGCCGGTATGGGTGCCGGTGAGGCCGAGATCGCGGCGCAGGAAATCGGCGAGCGTCTCGCGCGGCTCGACAGCCCGCGTCAGCGTCTCACCATTGACGGTCAGGGTCACGGGCACGGTCGTCATGCGGCGTCTCCCGCGATGCGGCCGAGCAGGCGGCCGAGCAGGACGCGCGCCAGATGCAGCCGCATCGCCGCCGGAACCTGCTCGTCGTCCTGCGGATCGAGATCGTCGGCGAGCGCCGCCTGCGCCGCGCGGATGGCCTCGGCATCGAGGGCGCGGCCGGTGAGCGCCGCCTCGGCGGCGGCCGCGCGCTGCGGCACCGGGCCGACGGAGAGGAAGGCGATGCGCGCCTCCGCGACGATGGCATCGTCGAAGCCGAGCATCACGCCGCAGCCGACCAGCGCATAGTCGCCGCGGCGGCGGGCCAGCTCGTCGAAGGCGCAGCGATGATGCGGGCCGGCGACGGGGATATGGAAGGCGACCAGCAATTCGCCGGGCTCGATCGCCGTCTGGTAGAGGTCCTGGAAGAAGGCGGCGGCGGGCACCCGGCGCGTTCCGTCCGGGCCGGCGATCTCCATTTCGGCCTCGAGCGCGAGCATCATCGCCGGAAACTCGGAGGCCGGGTCGGCCAGCGCGACGCTGCCGCCCAGCGTGCCGCGATTGCGGATCGCCGGATGGGCGACGAAAGGCGCGGCCAGCGCGAGCAGCGGCGCATGCGCCGCGATCAGCGGGTTGTCATGGGCCTCGACATGCCTTGTCAGCGCGCCGAGGCGCAGCACTCCGTCCGCCAGCGCGATGCCGCGCAGCTCGGGAATATGGGCGATGTCGATCAGCCGCTCGGGCGCCTGCAGGCGCAGCGCCAGCGCCGGCACGAGGCTCTGCCCGCCGGCGATGTAGCTGGCGTCGCCATCCGCCGCCGCGAAGGCGGCGAGCGCCTCCGCCACGGAGGCGGGGCGGAGATAGCTGAAGGCCCGGGCTTTCAAGGCGCCGAACTCCGTGTGCGTTTCCCGACCAGATTTTGTGACCATCTGGTCTCAAACTAAGTGCACGCACTCGCTCGGGCGTCAAGATAAAATGACCAACTGGTCACAAAATTGCGCTGAACCATCAGAAGGTTATATCCAAATGGGAATAACGAAGGACCCGGCGTTTCGCCAAGAAGCGGCCTAGACGATGGCATGGCGTGCCGGGAGAGGTGCAGGCGGTCTAGCCAAAATGACCGATCGGTCGCAAATTCGGGCGCGACTCGCGACGGTGCGACGCGACCTGGGGGACAGGACGAGGCATGCCCACATCCGACGATGGCGAGACGCGGCCGCGCCGGCGCAACATGCGGGCGACGGATCGCGAGCAGTCCATCCTCGCCGAGGCGATCCGCTTCTTCGCCGAGCACGGCTTCGAGGGGCAGACGCGCGAGCTCGCCAAGCGCCTCGGCATCACCCATTCGGCGATCTACCGGCATTTCCCCAGCAAGGAGGCGCTGATCGAGCGCGTCTACGAGCAGGTCTATCTCAGCCGCTGGCAGCCGGGCTGGGGGCCGCTGATTCAGGATCGCTCGCGCCCGCTGGAAGCCAGGCTAGGCCAGTTCTACCGGGAGTACGCCGCCCAGGTCTTCGACCATGACTGGGTGCGCATCTTCGTGTTCTCGGGGCTGCGCTCCTTCGACATCACCGGGCGCTATCTCGACATCGTGCGGCGCGAGGTGATCGAGCCGGCCTGCGCGGAGCTGCGCCAGGAGCTCGGCCTGCCGGACATCGCGATCCTGCCGCTGACCGAGCGCGAGACCGAGATGTTCTGGGGCCTGCACGGGCGCATCTTCTACATCGCGATCCGGCGCTTCGTGTACCAGACGGCGACGCCGGCCGAACTCGACGACGTGGTCGGCGACGCGGTGCGCGGCTTCTTCATCGGCGCGCGCGAACTCTCGCGCGAGCTGGTGGCCGGGCGCCTGCCGGCCGCGACGCCCTGAGCCCTCACCACACCGCCCTCCCCGCCCCTGCCCTCAGCCCAGCGCGGCGGGCAGGTTGCGGACGATGACATAGGCGGCCACCGTCAGGATCGGGGCCGAGAAGATCCGGTTGAGCGTCGCCTTGCCGGTCGAGAGCCTCGTCGCCAGCATCATGCCGAGAATGCCCCCGGCCACGCCGCCGGCGATGAACTGCGCCGCAATGCCCCAGTCGACCAGGCCGCTGCGGGCATAGTTCAGCGCCGTCGCCAAGCCGAAGGTGCCGACCGCCAGCAGCGACGAGCCGATCGCGTTGATCATCGGCATGCCGGTGGCGAGGACCAGCGCCGGGACGATCAGGAAGCCGCCGCCGATGCCGAAGAAGCCCGAGGCCATACCGGTGAGCAGCGCCGCGCCGCCGGTGACGGCGCAGGTGCGCGCATCGGCCGGCCGTTCGGCCACGGCGCCGGCGGCGCGCGGCTTCAGCATCAGCAGGCCGACCACGACCATCAGCCCGCCGAAGAGCAGCAGCAGGCGCCGCCCGTCCACCGCGAGGCCGAGGCTGGAGCCGAGCAGCGCGCCGAGCGTGCCGGCCAGGGCGAAGACCGCGGCGCAGCGCCACCGCACATGGCCCTTGCGGGCATGGGCGATCAGGTTGGCATAGGCATTGACCGAGACCGCAAGCGCGCTGGTGCCGATCGCGACATGCGGATCGGCGACGCCGACGACATAGAGCAGGAGCGGCGTCGCCAGGATCGAGCCGCCGCCGCCGACGAGGCCGAGGCTGAAGCCGACCAGCCCGCCCGAGCCGAGTGCCGGCAGCAGCGTGGCGCTCAGCACGGCAGCCTCGGCGCGATCACCCGGTCGAACAGGACCATGCCGGCCGCCATGGTGGCGACGAACAGGACGACCGGGGCGAGGCCGAGCGAGAGCGTCGCGATCGCGGGACCGGGGCAGAAGCCCGCTAGGCCCCAGCCGACGCCGAACAGTGCCGAACCGGCGACGAGGCGGCGGTCGATCCCGGTCTTCTCCGGCAGATGGAAGCCGGCATCGAGCAGCGGGCGGCGCAGCCGGCGCTGCAGCAGCACGCAGGGCAAGGCGACGCCCACCGCCCCGCCAAGCACGAAGATCAAGCTCGGGTCCCAGTCGCCGGCGAGGTTGAGGAAGCCGAGCACGCGGGCGGGATCGGCCATGCCCGAAAGCGCGAGGCCAAAGCCGAATAGCGCGCCACAGCCCAGCGCGACGACGATCCGCATCATGGCGCGCGTATTCATCAGAGCAGCCCCGCCAGCGTGGCCGTCGCCATGCCGGCGAGCAGGAAGCTCGCCGTCGCGGCGAAGGAGCGTTTCGAAAAGCGGGCCAAGCCGAGGATGCCGTGACCCGAGGTGCAGCCCGAGCCCATGCGCGTGCCGATGCCGACGAGCAGGCCGGCCAGCGCGATCACCGGCCAGGAGGTCGATATCGTCACCGCGGGCGGCCCGCCGAAGGCGAGACGATAGAGCAGCGGCCCACAGAGGAGCCCGAGGACGAAGGCGCCGTTCAGGGCGAGCCGGTCGCCGCCGAGCAGGCGCCCGACGATGCCGCTGATACCGGCGATGCGGCCGTTGAGCAGAAGCAGCAGGCCGGCGGAGAGGCCGAGCAGCATGCCGCCTGCGAGGGATGGCCAGTAGGAGTTCATGACGACGCCTCCGGGGCGCAGAAGATGATGTAGAGCGCCTCGATCAGCCGCGCGGCCTTCTCCTCGCTCAGGCGATAGAAGATCTGCTTGGCCTCTCGGCGCGTCTGGACGATGCCGGCCTCGCGCAGCACGCCGAGCTGCTGCGACAGGGTCGGCTGGTGGATGCCCAGCCGCTCCTCCAGCTCGCCGACCGCATATTCGCCCTCCGCCAGCGTGCAGGCGAGCATCAGCCGCGCCGGATGCGCCAGCGTCTTGAGCAGGCCGGCGACCTCGCCGGCCCGCGCCTCCATCTCGGCCGGCGGCAGAGCGCGCGCCGCCTCGGCGACGCTCACCATGTCGCGCCCTCCAGCACGTCGAGCGGGAATTTGAGGTAGCGCTTGCCGTTGGCCTCGGGCTCCGGCAGGCGCCCGCCGCGAATGTTCACCTGTAGCGCGTGCAGGATCAGCTTCGGCATCGGCAGGGTGCGGTCGCGCGCCTCGCGCAGGGCGATGAAGCGCTCGCGCGTCATGCCGGCGAGGTGCGGGTTGGCGCGCTTCTGCTCGCCGACCGTGCTCTCCCATTTCGCCGCGCGGCCGCCCGGCTCGTAGTCATGGCCGGTGAAGAGCCGCGTCTCGTCGGGCAGAGCGAGGATGGCCGAAATCGAGGACCAGAGCGCGTCGGCGCTGCCGCCGGGGAAATCGGCGCGGGCCGTGCCGGAATCCGGCATGAAGATGGTGTCGTGGACGAAGGCGGCGTCGCCGATCAGATAGGTGACCGAGGCCAGGGTATGGCCGGGCGAGAACATCACCCGCCCGGTCAATCCGCCGATCGCGAAGCTGTCCCCGTCCGCGAAGAGCCGGTCCCATTGCGAGCCGTCCGTCTTGAGCTCGGGCCAGTTGTAGAAGCCCTGCCAGAGCCTCTGGACGTCTACGACATGGGCGCCGATCGCGGTTGGGGCGCCGGTCTTCTGCTTGAGATAATGCGCGGCCGAGAAATGGTCGGCATGGGGATGGGTGTCGAGGATCCAGGCGACGCTCAGCCCTTCGCGCGCCACATAGGCCAGCAGTTCGTCGGCATGCGCCGTGCCGGTCGCGCCCGATTTCTCGTCGAAATCGTAGACGGGATCGATGATAGCGCACTGCTTCGTCGCGGGATCGGCGACGACGTACTGCATGCTGCCGGTGCGCGGATCGTGGAAGCCCGTGACGCGCGGCGACTGCGCGGCGTGACGCGCCAGCCAGCGCACCGCGCCGGAGAGGTCGAAGCCGCGTGCCCTCCCGAAGGCCTCGACCTCGTCGGCTTTCATCCGGCCGTCGAGCACCTCGCCGATCACATGGAGCGTGGTCGAGCGGGTGCCGCTGCGGCAATGGGCGTAGACCGGCCCGGGCGCGGCGGCGACGAAGCGCTGGAAGGCGCGCACATCGGCTTCGGTGATGGTCGCGCCGGTGACGGGGACGAAGCCATAGACCAGGCCGGCGCGCTCGACGGCAGCCTTCTCGCCGGCGCTGTCGGGCTGGTCGCGCTCCTCGCCGCCCGGCCGGTTGTTCAGCACGGCGGCGAAGCCGTTATCCGCCAGGGCCGGGATGGCATCCAGGGTCGGCTGGCTGGCGACCGTCAGGCGATCGCTGATCTTGACGCTGGTCATCGGAGGCTCCTCTCGCGCTCGATCAATATACGTTTTATTATATTGTATATTGATGGACGACCAGCCCCGCCCCCGCGCGGCAGGTCGCCGCAGCGCGGGGCGGGCGGAGCCTGCCTCCCCTCACCCGCCGGCGCTGTCCGGCCCGGCCGGGAGGACCACGACCCTGGCCCCGGCGGCGACGCGCCGATGCAGGTCGATCACGTCCTGATTGGTCATGCGGATGCAGCCGGACGAGACCGATTCGCCGATCGTCTCGGGCTCGTTGGTGCCGTGGATGCGGTAGAGCGTGTCCCTGCCGCCCTGGAACAGATAGAGCGCGCGGGCACCTAGCGGATTGCTCTCGCCGCCGTCCATGCCACCGGCCCAGCGCGCATATTTCTCGGGTTCGCGCCGGATCATGTCGCGCGTCGGCGTCCAGCGCGGCCATGCGCGCTTGTAGGCGACATTGGCGGTGCCGGACCAGGCCAGCCCCTCGCGGCCGACGCCGACGCCATAGCGCAGCGCCATGCCGTTCTCCTGCACGAGATAGAGGAAGTGGTTGGCCGGATCGACGACGATGGTGCCGGGCTTTTCACCCGTCGGATCGGCGACGAGCTGGCGCCGGAAGCGCGGCTGCAGATCGTCGAGCGAGACCGCCGGCATATTGAAGGGCTCGCCCTCGATGGCGCCGTAGCGCGGATCCGGCGGCGGCGCGGGCGGTGGCGGAGGCTGGACCGGCATGGTGGCGCAGGCGGCGAGCAGGGAGGTGGACAGCGCGAGCCCGAGGACGGCGCGTCGCGGCAGGAGGCGTTCCGTCACTGGCCGGCCGCCTGCTTCTCGCGCGCATCGGCGATGGCCTGCCGGAAGCCGGCCTCGTCCAGCGTCGAGGTGCGGAACGGCCCGACGAGATAGGTCGGCGTGCCCTGCAGGCCGAGCGAATCCGCCTGGGCATGGTTGCGGCGCAGCAGCGTCAGGGTGGCGTCGGCCCCGGCGGTGAGGTCGCTCTGGAGCCTGGCCATGTCGATGCCGGAGGCCTGCACCGCGGCCAGCATCGCCTCCTTGGTGGCGCGGCGGCCGGTGATGCCCATCAACGCGTGGTGGGCGCGCTCGTACTGGCGCTGGCGCTTCGCGGCGAGCGCGAGCTGCGCGCCATAGACCGACGCCTCCGAGAGGATCGGCCAGTCCTTGTAGACGAGCCGGACCCTGCCATCCTCCTTCACCACGCGGGCGAGCACGGGCGCGGCGACCTTGCAGTAAGGGCAGTTGTAATCGAAGAAGGCGACGACCGTGACGTCGCCCTTCGGGTTGCCGCCGGTCGGCGCCTCGGGATCGTTGAGGATGCCCTGCACGTCGACGCCCTGCGCCTGCGCACTGCGCGCCGCCATGACGGAGAGCGGCGCGGCCGCGGCCGCGGCCGCGGCGAGAAAGCTCCTGCGATTCATCGGGTTCGTCCTTGTCGAGCACGGTGGCCGGCCCTGCGGGGCGGCGCGGTTCGGTGGTAAGCCATGAGCGCCAGCCTCGCCGCCCAGCTTAAGCCAGCCTTAAGCTCGGGCCGCAGGATCAGGCGCGAACCGAACCGGGAACGGACGCGACGATGCGCATACTGGTGGTCGAGGACGACCCCATACTGGCCGAAGGCTTGAAGACCGGTCTCGGCCTCGCCGGCTGGACCGTCGACCAGGTCGGCGATTGCGAGCAGGCCCGCGCCGCCATCGCCGTGGGCGGCTTCGACGCGCTGGTGCTCGACCTGATGCTGCCGGACGGCTCCGGCCTCGACCTGCTGGCCGAGATGCGCCGTGCCAGGGACGCGACGCCGGTGCTGCTGCTCACCGCGCTCGACGAGACGCCGGACCGCATCCGCGGGCTCGACGCCGGTGCCGACGACTATCTCGGCAAGCCGTTCGACCTCGACGAGTTGGCGGCCCGGCTGCGCGCCCTGTCGCGGCGCGGCGCCGGCCGCTCGGAGGCCAGTCTCAGCCTCGGCGGGCTGGTGCTGCACCCGGCGACGCTCGGCGCTTCGCTCGACGGGCGGCCGGTCTCGCTGTCGCGCCGCGAATTCGCGCTGCTCTCGGCGCTGATGGAGCGGCCGGACGTGATCCGCTCGCGCGCCGAGCTGGAGGACCGGCTCTATGGCTGGCAGGAAGAGGTCGAAAGCAACGCGGTGGAGGTGCACATCCACAATCTGCGCGCCAAGATCGGCCGCGCAGCGATCGAGACGGTGCGCGGCGTCGGCTACCGCATGCGGCGGCCGTCATGAGCTCGCTGCGCCGCCGCCTCTTCCTGCTGCTCGCCGCCGCCACCGGCGCGATCTGGCTCTGCGCCGTCGCCTGGACCTTCATCTGCAGCCGCGCCGAGCTGGAGCGCGTGCTCGACACCCGCCTGCAGGAGGCGGCGCGCATGGTCCATTCGCTGGTCGCGGCCGGCAACATGGCGACGGCGGCAGACGCACCGGCCTTCGAGGAAACGAGCTATTCGCGCCAGCTCTCCTGCCAGATCTGGTCGCTGGGCGGGCGCCTGCTCGCGCGCTCCAGCGGCGCGCCGATGCAGAACCTCGCGCGCGACGGCGAGGGCTTCGTCGAGCACATGGTCGCCGGCGAGATCTGGCGGGTCTACACCATCGTCGACAAGGCCAAGGACGTGCGCGTCTCGGTCGGCGACCGGGTCGGCCTGCGCAACCAGCTGGTGCGCGACCTCGTCGCCGGGCTGGTCGCGCCGGCGCTGCTGATCGTGCCGCTGCTCGGGCTGATGATCTGGCTGAGCCTCGGACGGGGCCTCAAGCCGCTCAATGCCATAGCCGGCGAGATCGCCCTGCGCCGGGGCGACGACATGAGCGCCATAGCCGATGGCGAGGCCCCCTCCGAGGTCCGCCCGCTGATCGCGGCGCTGAACGGGCTGTTCGGCAAGGTCGAGGCGGCGCGCCGCCATGAGCGCGAGATCACCGCCTTCGCCGCGCACGAGCTGCGCACGCCGCTCGCCGGGCTGAAGACGCAGGTGCAGGTCGCGCTCGCCGCCAGCGACCCGGCCGTGCGCGACAAGGCGCTGCGCCAGACGCTGGTCTCTGTCGACCGCACCAACCGCCTCGCCCGGCAATTGCTGGCGCTGGCGCGGCTGGAGGCGATGCCGGACGCGGCGGCGCGCGAGCCGGTCGATCTCGGCGCGGCGCTGCGCGAGGTCGACGAGGCGGCTCCGAAGCGCGACGGTGTCGTCGTCGCGATCGACCCGGCGCTGGACGGGTGCATGCTGACGACCGAGCCGCTCAGCCTGAGCCTGATCCTGCGCAACCTGCATGAGAATGCGCTCGGCCATATGACGGGGCCGGGCCGGATCTGCTGGCGGCTCGCACCCGATGGCGCGGGCCTGCTGCTGGAGGATGAAGGGCCGGGCATTCCCGCCCCGGAACTGCCGCAGGTGACGCAGCGCTTCTTCCGCGGCAGCACGCGCGGCACCAGCGGGACCGGGCTCGGGCTCACCATCGCCGAGATGGCGGCGGGGCGGATCGGCGCGGTGCTGTCGCTCGAGAACCGGAGCGACCGCAGCGGGCTGCGCTGCCGCCTCGGCTGGAACGCGGCCGGCGAGAGCCGCAGCTGAGCGGCGCGACGAGATTTCGCCAGGTCGTGGACCAAGACGACCGGCTTTGCAGCCGCGACCATGGCGCCCGCGCCATGACGAGGCAGGATCATCGTGGCCAGCGCCCGGTGTTGTACGCGTCGCTATGCTGGCCCGGCGCCCGGCAGATCGCTCGCGGGCGCGGCGGGCTTGGCGCTGGCGCCCGATTCATCCGATGCTATAGCTTCGCGCCACGAGACGCGGAACGGCCGGTCGGCGGGAGGACGGATGACTGAATTGATGCTCTATCGCGCTGCCGCCTGCGCCCGGCCCGTGCACCGTCTGCCCCTGCTCGCAGCCGCCGCGGCCGCCCTGCTGCTCGCCGGCTGCGCCGGCGGTGGTTCGTCGGGCGCGCCCGGCGCCACGGCGCGGGCGCCCGCCCCGGCAGATGTCAGCCGCGAAGCGCTGATCGGCCGCTGGGGCATCGCCTCCTTCCACACCGAGAAGGACCGCAAGCGCACCGAGGCGCAGGCCAAGGCGCAATGCGGCCAGCCCTACGCCATCACCGCCGGCCCGAACGAGGGCGTGATGATGCATGTCGCTGACGACCCGAAGCGCTACGAGCTGCGGCTCAAGGCGGGCTCCGGCGGCAAGACCTATCTCGGTTTCGAGGCGCCGGCGGGCGATCCGCAGGATCGCGAGCTGCTCTCGGTCTCGAAGACCATGCTGGTGACGCGCTTCGTCGATCCCGACGCGCACCGGCGCTACGGCACCTTCATCTTCGCGCGCTGCGGCTGATGCGGGGGAGGACGGATATGCGCCCACGCCCCGCAACGGCCGCGCTCGCCGGCCTCGCCGCCGCTTTCCTGGCCCTGGCAGGGCCGGCGCCGGCCCAGCCGCGCCCGCCCGCCGCGATCGGCGCGGGCGGCGATACCGATCCCGGCGACGAGCCCGGCCGCATCTCGACGGAAGAGGTGCGCATCACTGACGGCCCCTATGCTCGGCAGATGGTGCTGTTCCGCTCCAGCGAGCCGCCGGGCACCGTGGTGATCCACAGCGCCGAGCGCTTCCTCTATGTGGTTCAGGGCAATGGCCGGGCGCTGCGCTACGGCATCGGCGTCGGGCGCGACGGCTTCACCTGGTCGGGCCAGGTCAAGGTCAGCCGCAAGGCGGAGTGGCCGGACTGGCGCCCGCCCCCGGACATGCTGCAGCGCCAGCCCTATCTGCCGCGCTTCATGGCCGGCGGACCGGGCAATCCGATGGGCGCCCGCGCGCTCTATCTCGGCTCGACCGTGTTCCGCATCCACGGCACCAACCAGCCCGAGACCATCGGCCAGGCGATCTCGTCGGGCTGCTTCCGCCTCGCCAATGGCGACGTGATCGATTTGTACGATCGCATCCCGGTCGGCACCAAGGTGATCATCCGGCACAAGACCGCGCTGTGAGCGCGACAGGAGTGGATTCCATGACCGTTTTCGCCCGCCGGTCCCTGCGCCTCGCCGCGGCCGGCCTGCTCGCGTTGGTCGCACTCGCCCCGGCGCAGGCCGGCACGCTGGAGAGCGTCAGCGAGCGCGGTACGCTGAACTGCGGCGTCAGCGAAGGGCTGAGCGGCTTCTCCGACCAGGATGCCCAAGGGCGATGGTTCGGCTTCGACGTCGATTTCTGCCGCGCGGTCGCCGCCGCCGTGCTCGGCGATCCGGAGAAGGTCGCCTTCACGCCGCTGGCGGCCGGCCAGCGCTTCGAGGCGCTGACCTCCGGCAAGGTCGACCTGCTCGCCCGCAACTCGACCTGGACACTGTCGCGCGAGGCCGGGCTCGGCCTCGCCTTCGCCGGCATCACCTATCATGACGGCCAGGGCTTCCTCGCCAAGCGCACACTGGGCGTCGATGGCGCGCTCGAACTCGACAAGGCGAAGATCTGCGTCGAGACCGGCACGACGACGCAGCTCAACCTCGCGGACTTCTTCAAGGCCAATGCGATGAGCTACGAAGAGAAACCATTCAAGACGGCCGCCGAAGCGTTTTCCGCCTTCCAGTCGGGCCAGTGCGACGTGCTGACCCGCGACCAGTCGGCCCTGCATGGCGAGCGGCTGCGCCTGACGCGGCCGGGCGAGGCCGTGGTGCTGCCGGACGTGATCTCGAAGGAGCCGCTCGGCCCGGTGGTGCGGGCCGACGACTTCCGCTGGTTCACCATCGTGAAATGGGTGAACTTCGCGCTGATCAACGCCGAGGAGCTCGGAATATCCAGGGAAACGGTGGAGGAGGCCCAGGCCTCGCAGAAGCCGGACGTGCGCCGCTTCACCGGGGCCGAGGGCGATTTCGGCAAGTCGCTCGGCCTGGCGCCGGACTGGGCGCTGCGCGCGGTCAAGGCGACCGGCAACTATGCCGAGATCTACGAGCGCAATCTCGGCACGGGCTCGCGGCTTTCAATCCCGCGCGGGCTGAACCAGCTCTGGAACATGGGCGGCGTGCTCTACGCGCCGCCCATGCGCTGAGACCTCAGCCGATCTCGACCACGACGCGGCCGCGCACCTTGCCGTCAAGGATGGCGCGGCCGGTCTCGACCACGTCCTCCAGCGGGATCGTCGTGGTCATCGCCGCCAGCCTGTCGCGATCGAGGTCGCGCGCCAGCCGCGACCACGCCTCGAGCCGGCGCGGCTTGGGGCACATCACCGAATCGATGCCGAGCAGCGCGACGCCGCGCAGGATGAAGGGCGCGACCGAGGCCGGCAGGTCCATGCCCTGAGCCAGCCCGCAGGCGGCGACGGCACCGCCATAGCGCGTCATCGACAGCAGATTGGCGAGCGTGTGCGAGCCGACCGCGTCGACGCCGGCGGCCCAGCGCTCCTTGCCGAGCGGGCGTCCCGGGGCCGAGAGCTCGGCGCGGTCGATGATCTCGGCAGCACCGAGGCTCGTCAGATATTCCGCCTCCTCGGCGCGGCCGGTCGAGGCGACGACGTGCCAGCCGGCGCGGGCGAGGAGCGCGATCGCGACCGAGCCGACCCCGCCGGCGGCGCCGTCACCACGGCCGGGCCGTCGGAGGGCTTCAGCCCGTGCCGCTCCAGCGCCATCACCGAGAGCATGGCGGTGTAGCCGGCGGTGCCGATCGCCATCGCCTCGGCCGGCGTCATGCCCTCGGGCAGCGGCACCAGCCAGTCGCCCTTCACGCGGCTCTTCTGGGCATAGGCACCGAGATGGGTCTCGCCAGTCCCCCAGCCGTTGAGGATGACGAGGTCGCCCGGCTTGAAATCGGGGTGGGAGGAGGTCTCGACCCGCCCGGCGAAGTCGATGCCGGGGATCATCGGCCAGCGCCGCACCACCGGGGCACGGCCTGTCACCGCGAGCCCGTCCTTGTAGTTCACGGTGGAGTGGGTCACCCGGACGGTGACGTCGCCCTCCATCAGATCGGCCTCGTCGAAGCTGCCGAGCGCGGTCTGCGTGCCCGTCTCGCCCTTGGTGGCGATCAGCGCCTTGAAGCTCGACATGCGTCTCTCCCTGAGCCTTGGATCGGTCCGGCGCCGTGCGATGGCGCCCGAAGGGCAGATGACCTCGCCCCGGCCGCGATCGCAAGAGCGGGGGGCCTCGTCCGCCTCAGGCGGGCTGCGCCACCGGGCGGGCCACCGGCTTCTCGACGATCGGCAGGTTGATCACCGCCGACGCGACGCCGAGCAGCACCGAGAGCCACCAGACCACGTCATAGGAGCCGAAGCGCTCATAGAGCACGCCGCCGAGCAGCACGCCGAGGAAGCCGCCGACCTGGTGCGAGAAGAAGGCGAAACCATAGAGCATCGCCATGTACTTCGTGCCGAACATCAGCATCACCAGCCCGGAGGTCGGCGGCACTGTCGAGAGCCAGAACATGCCGATGACGACGCCGAAGACGATGGCCGAGGCAGGGCTCGGCGGCAGCATGATGAAGACCGCAATCGCGACCGCACGGCCGAGATAGATCCAGGCGAGCAGATGTCGCTTCGGCATGCGCGCCGAGAGCCAGCCGGAACCGAGCGAGCCGACCGCGTTGGCGAGCCCGATCGCGGCCAGCGTCCAGCCGCCGACCCAGGCCGGCATGCCGGCATCCTTGAGATAGGCCGGCATGTGCACGGTGATGAAGGCGAGCTGGAAGCCGCAGGTGAAGAAACCGAGCACCAGCAGCACATAGCTGCGATGGCCGAGCGCCTCGCGCAGCGCCTGCATGATCGTCTGCCCCGGCACCGGCGCGGCGGCGCTGGTGGTCGTGGCCGGCGACGCGGTGCCGCGCGTCGCCAGCATCACCGAGAGCGGCAGCACGGGCAGCAGCGTCAGCGCGAACACCGTCAGCGCCTGCTGCCAGCCCAGCGTCTCGATCAGGATGTTGCCGATCGGCGGGAAGAGGAACTGGCCGAAGGAGCCGGCCGCCGTGCCGGCGCCGAAGGCGAGCGGGCGCCAGCTCTCGGGCAGCAGCTTGCCGAAGGCGGCGAGGATCAGGTTGAACGAGCAGGCGGAGAGGCCGAAGCCGATCAGCACGCCGGCGCCGAGATGCAGTTGCATCGGCGTCGAGGCATAGGCCATGGTCACCAGCCCCGCCGCGTAGAGCAGCGCGCCGACGCAGAGCACGCGCACCAGCCCGAACCGGTCGGCGATCGCGCCCGCGAAAGGCGCGCCCAGCCCCCAGAGCAGGTTCTGAATGGCCAGCGCCAGGCCGAAGGTATCGCGCCCCCAGCCGAACTGCATCGTCATCGGGATCTGGAACAGCCCGGCACTGGCGCGCGGGCCGAAGCTGATCAGCGCGATCAGACAGCCGGCGGCGACGATGATCTCCGGCGCGTAGCTGCGCCTCGCGGGTGCGGACATGACGACGGTCTCCGGAGAAAATCGTGTGTCTGCACTATAGCGCGCGCCACGCCGCGCGCCATCGCGTTCGGGTGAAGCGGCGCATCACGCGGATGCATGGGCGCGCCTGGCCGCGCCCCGAAAGCGTCGCCGTTAACCGCCGCTCAACCCTGACGAGAGATGATTCGATTGTCGCGAATTTGCATCAGGCGGTTCGCGCAGGGCTCCGGTTGTTGCGGGTACGAGTGCCTTGAGTCAGTTGCGTCGGCGATCGAAGCGAAACCGTGGCCCCGGCCTGCGCTGGGCGCTGTCGACCGTCGCCCCCTGGGCGCTCTCGGCCGGCATGCTGATCTCGTTCACCGCCTCCGCCGGCCAGAACCACGACGACCCCGGCGTGCCTGCCTCGCCGATCGCGCGCCTGGCGCCCGGCCCGCTCTCCGCCCTCGCCGAAGGACCGTCCGTCCTGGTCGCCGCGAGCGCCTTCCATCTGCCGCAGGAGGTGTTCCGCCGCGCCTCGCAGCCGCCGCGCAGCGATGCCGCACTGGCCAACCCCTTCCCGCCCCGCGAGGACATGAAGCGCACCGCCGCCGGCTTCCCGCGCGTCGAGCGCGCCGGCAAGGGCGACCAGCTCCCGGCGCTGCGCCCTTCGTTAAGCCGCGCCACGCCGCCGACCGAGCTGGCGAGCGTCGTCTTCGGCGCGCCGCAGGACGGGCTGATCTCCGGCGGTTTCTCGATGGAGGCGGCCGAGGGCTATGACGGCCCGCAGGTCGGCTTCGAGCCGATCGTGCCCGACCAGGGGCTGACCGATCCGGCGCTGTCCGACGCTTCACCGGCCGCCGTGCCCCACGTCTTCAGCACCGCACGACAGGCCGAGCTCACTCTGGAGAGCATGGACGGCTCGACGCCCTTCGTCTCCGACCGCAGCGCGCAGTCCTCGACGACGCCTGCGAGCGGCGGGGCGAACGCCACCCTCGCCTCGCTGACGCCCTCGCCCTTCGGAGCCGAGCCGCCGGCGCCGAACGGCAGCCTCGTCGCCAAGGTGCCGGCGCCGCGCCCGACCGATCTGCGCCTCGCCGCGCCGGGCGAGCGCCAGAGCTATGCCGGGCTGATCGCGCCGGCCGCGATGGCCAAGGAGCAGCGCTGCCTCGCCGAGGCGGTCTATTTCGAGGCGCGCTCGGAATCCGACAAGGGCCGCGCCGCCGTGGCGCAGGTCGTGCTCAACCGGGTGAAGAGCGGGCTCTATCCCAACACCGTCTGCGGCACGGTCTACCAGAACCGCAACCGCCATCTCGCCTGCCAGTTCACATTCGCCTGCGAAGGCAAGGCGCTGCGCATCACCGAGCCTGGCCCCTGGCGCGACGCGGTGCGCATCGCCCGCGAGGTCTACGAGGGCACGACCTACCTCGCCGATGTCGGAGCCTCGACCCATTACCACGCCGACTATGTGCGGCCTCAGTGGTCCCGCAAGCTGAAGAAAATGGACACGATCGGCCGCCACGTCTTCTACAAGCTCCGCCCCGGGCAGACGTGAGGGGTGTAGCGCGAAAGATCAAATGGCAGCAGGTGCGGAGGCTGCAAGCCCACGCGGAAAGGTTAAACCTCAAGGTCGGATAAGGCGGCAGCCCGGAGTTCAGCAGCGCCCCGATCGCATGCTTCGACAAGGTGCAGTAATCGGTCGTTCAGCGTCCGGTCGTCACCGCGCGCCGCGTTGTTGTCGAACCGCTCGAAGGCGGAACTGAATTCACGGGAGATAATCAGGACGCTTTCTCCATATGTTTGCGAAAGGGAAGCTCGTAATTCCAACGCCTTCTTCTCTAAGTCCGTATACGCAGATCCGTAGGTGCACCGCTGTTCATCTTCGATCGCATAATCCAGCATGCTTGGCGTACACGTGCCGCAACTGCTTGAGGTTGTGCAAGATGGTTGAATAGGCGACGCGGCGAACGTCCCAGAGGCGCACTGCACGCTCTCGCCTATGAGACAGATGATTGTTGACCAGGATGCCGCCGATCGCGATCAGGGCACCGATGGCTGGGCCAAACAGTGAGCTGCCGTCCACGTTATGTCCTTTCGTCGGACCTGACTTCCTGAACCCGCACTATCTTTCTAGCTCTACCGCCTCGCAACTAAGCTCGACTGTCTTGATCGAGGCCCATGCGAACAGCGCGCGCACCGCGGGCTCGTTGTTCAAATACAGGATGAAGCGGCCTTGAAGGGCCTGTAAAGCGGCGCTGCACTCGGCGAAGTGGGCACGCCCGAAGAGCGCTGCCGCCGGTCTCAACGACGGATGCCGCCACCGACGCATGCTCCCCAGACTCCGGCAGAGGCCCACACGCACAGTATCGCGCTTCGGACTGCCTGATACAGGCAGGGCCACTCACCGCGGTTCCGTACCCAGAGGATCTGGTAGAGGATGAGAAGGCTTATAGTGCTGATCGGTGAGAATGAGCGGATGTATTTGGCTGTCTGACGGAAGAATGGCTGAAACTAGCCGACTGCAGACGGAAATTTTTCAGCGGGGGACGATATGATGCTGGGCGTGAGGTCTGTAGATCGCTCGAGCAAGCCGATCGTCGTCGGGCTTGCGCTGTTCTGCTGTTTGGCCGCCGCCACACATGCGCAGTCCCAATCGCGCTACACCGAAACCCAGCTCAAACTCGCAGGACAAATCGGATCGGTAATCGGACTGGTCGAGCGCTGCGGGATAGCGCCGATGCCGAACGCTGCGTTTCTGCGGGCGATGAAGGCTGAAGGCTTGCGGGAAGCCGACATGAAGGCCGACACCGCATTCAAGGCGCGCGTCATCGATCAGATGAAGACCATGAAGGTGATGGATGGCGTCGCGGCTCAAGCGGGTGTGCCGCATGCCGAAAGGCGGAAGGGTGCATGCGCCAAGCTCGCTGACATGTATGGCCCGGAGGGATATGTGCGCCCCGGCCTGGCTGCTCCTCGCTGAGGTTCCCGACGGGCGGCACTTCTCACGGGAGATTATCGCCCGTCGCATATCCTGTATTACTTCAGTGATCCCGACGACCTCGTCAAAGCCCTGCCCAACATCAACAACTGGCCGACACCGGCCATCCAGGAGCGCGATCACTAGGCGATCACCCAAGGTCTCGCAGCTTCCCCGGCATAGTTAATTTTACCTTGTTTTGTTGTTAACCTTGCGTTCACGAATGGGTTTGGTGCTTCCTTTCGCCATGGATGCGGCCGTAGAGCCGCGGCAACAGGGTTTGCGCCAGACATGACATCCAGGGTCCTCACCGTCGCGGCGCTCGCCGCCGCCTCCGTCGTCGCCACGGCCGGCCTCGCCCAGGCCGGCGGGCGCAACTGCAACGGCTCCGCCTGCTACCGGCTGGTCGAGAAGCCGCCGGTCTACGAGACCGTCGCCGAGAGCTATGTCGTGCGCCCGGAGCGCACCTTCTCGCGGGTCGTCCCGGCGGAATACGAGACCGTGTCCGAGCGCGTGATGCTGCGCCCGGAGCGCCGCATCGCCCGCCATATCCCGGCGCGCTACAAGACCGTGTCGGAGAAGGTTCTGATTTCGCCGGCGAGCAAGCGCTGGGAGGTCAGCCGCGACGCCTATGGCAATGTGAGCGGCTGCTGGGTCGAAGTGCCGGCGCGCTATGGCTGGCAGCAGCGCACCGTCGAGGTCTCGCCCGGCGGCGTCGCCTATGACGTGGTGCCCGCCGTCTATGGCGAGCGCAGCCGCCGCGTCATGGTCCGCGCCACGCAGGTCGTGCACGAGACCGTGCCGGCGCAATACGCCACGCGCCATCGCCAGGTGATGGTCAGCCCCGGCAAGCAGTACTGGGCGGGCTACTGAGGCACGCCCCTTCCGAACGTTCCTGTCGTCACGGACAGCCACCTGCGCCCCGGCTTCGGCCGGGACTTTTTTATGTGGGATAGGGGCGCTGGGACAGCGGGCGCGCGGCGCTCAGGCCAAGCCGCCGGTCAGGAGCGCCAGCACGCCGACGCCGAGCACGAAGGCGAGGATGCGCGCCGGCATCGAGAACAGCGCGCCGGGCGGCTGGCGGGCGACCAGGCTGGCCACGATCTCGACGACGGCCAGCGCCAGCAGCACGAAGATGAAGGGCGGGAAATTCCCGCCCCGCGCGATCCAGCCCGCATTGGTCGCGAGCGAGGCGAGCGCGCCCAGCCCGATGCCGGCCGCCACGAAGACCTGCTCGGCGCGGCTGAAGCGCATCGCCGCTCAGCGCCTGCGGAAGTTCTGCGGCCGCGGCGGCATCGGGCCCGGCCCCGCGGTCTTCTGGCGGAAGTTGATGCGGCCGCGATCGAGATCGTAGGGAGACATCTCGACCACCACGCGGTCGCCCGCGATGGTGCGGATGCGGTTCTTCTTCATCTTACCGGCCGCGTAGGCCAGGATGAGATGATCATTGTCGAGCTTCACGCGATAGTTGCCGTCGGGCAGGACTTCGATCACCGTCCCGTCGAACTCGAGCAGTTCTTCCTTCGCCATTCGCCGATCCTTCATTCTCTATGCGGCTGCTGGACCGGGCCGCTCGGCCCCCGCCGATGTCCCGGTCCCGCGGGCGTCACGCGTCAGTTCGCGCGGCGCTTGTGACTGTCGCTGCGTCGTTGACCCGTTCTTTGCTGCAAGAAGGCGACGCCGCCAAGTCCTTCCTTGCCGGAAGGCGAGTCTTTTCGCGCGGTTGCGGCCGTCTGGCGGGGCTGGCCCTGCTGGGCCTGACCATCGCGCGGACGCTCCTGCTGCGGGCGCTCGCGGCGCGGGTCGCGGTTCTGTGCGGCCGGCCGGCCGTCGCGGCGCGGCTTCTGCCCGGAGGGCTGCTGGCCGCCGCGGTTGCCGCCATTGGGCTGCTTCTTCGGGGTGCGGCCGTCCCAATAGGGCACGTCGCCCACCGGGGTCAGCGCGACCTTGGTCAGCTTCTCGATCGCGGCGAGGTCACCCCGCTCCTCCGGCGTGCAGAAGGCGATCGCCAGGCCCGATGCGCCGGCGCGCGCGGTGCGGCCGATGCGGTGGACATAGGTCTCGGGCACGTTCGGCAGGTCGAAATTGACGACATGGCTGACGCCGTCGACATCGATGCCGCGCGCGGCGATGTCGGTCGCCACCAGGATGCGCAGCGAGCCGTCGCGGAAGGCGCCGAGTGCGCGCTCGCGCTGGCCCTGGCTCTTGTTGCCGTGGATCGCCGCCGCCTCAATGCCCGACTGGCCGAGCTGGCGCACGACGCGGTCGGCCCCGTGCTTGGTGCGGGTGAAGACGATGGCGCGCTCGAGCTCGGGCACCGAGAGCGTCTTGGCCAGCAGCGCCGGCTTCAGGCCCTGCTCGGTGAAGACGACGCGCTGCTCGATCTTCTCGGCCGTGCTGGCGACCGGAGTCACCGCCACCTCGACCGGGTCGGTCAGGTAGGCGTCGGCGATCTCGCGGATCTGCTTCGGCATGGTCGCAGAGAACAGCAGGGTCTGCCGCTTCTCGGGGATCAGCTTGGCGATGCGGCGCAGCGCGTGGATGAAGCCGAGGTCGAGCATCTGGTCCGCCTCGTCGAGAACGAGGAACTCAATCTCGCGCAGCGAGACGGCGCGCTGGTCGACGAGGTCGAGCAGGCGGCCGGGCGTGGCGACGAGGATGTCGACCGGCTGGCCGAGCGCGCGCACCTGCTTGCCGACAGGCACGCCGCCGAAGATCACCAGCGACTTCACCGTGGTGAACTGGGCGTAGCTGCGGATGCTCGCCTCGATCTGGGCCGCGAGCTCGCGGGTCGGCGACAGGATCAGGGCGCGCACGCTGCGCGTCGCGGTCCGCCGCGGCTGGGACAGCAGGCGGTTCAGCATCGGCAGCGCGAAGGCCGCGGTCTTGCCGGTACCGGTCTGGGCGGCGCCGAGCAGGTCACGCCCGTCGCGAATCGAGGGAATCGCCCGGGCCTGGATCGGCGTGGGCGTCTCGTAACCTTCGGCAGCGAGCGCCTTGAGAAGGGGCTCGGCCAGGCCGAGGTCGTTGAATGTGGTCAAAATCTGGTTTTCCTGGACCGGACCGCAGGGGGCGCACGTGGAGAACGGAAGCGCCGCACCCTGCCGGATCGGGTCGATCTGAATCTGTCGTTCCGGTGAACCGCTAGCCACTGCACCGGAGGACGGGGCGGACGCATGGTCCGCCGGAGTGAGCGGGCGGGCCGTAGCGGTCCGCCCGAAGGTCGTCCGCCTCAGCTGACGACGAGGTTGCCGGCGGAAGACTTGCCGGTCTTGCGGTCCGCGATCAGCTCGTAGCCGACGCTCTGGCCTTCGCGCAGCTCACGCAGGCCGGCGCGCTCGACAGCGCTGATGTGGACGAACACGTCCTGGCCACCGGCGTCCGGCGTGATGAAGCCGTAGCCCTTGGTGGTGTTGAACCACTTGACGATGCCCTTGTTCATGGAAGGTCGATCCTGCTTGTACAGATCCGCGTATCGGTGAGACTCACGCCACGGCGCGCGGACGCCCTGCCATGATCTTGTAGCGATGTGTGGTGGATCTGAATTGGCCCGCCGACCGGTTTCACCGCGCGGAGGATTGGCCAGAACCCGGCCGCATCTCGTCTTACAGGCCTCTTGATAACAGAAATCCAGAGCCGGGTCCAGTTCGGCCGGACGGGCTGGATTGCAGCATCCGACTTGGGCGAATCTACATCTTTCGTCGGGATGCTGCGGCCGCCCGACACAGCCGAGAAGCAGAAGACGCATGAGCATGCAGCAGCCCGCCCCCGCGGCCCGGACGGCCCGGCGGCCCCTGCGCCGTTACCTGACAGCGCTCGTGCTGGTGGCGCTGCTGCCGGTGATCGTCTCGGCCTGCGTAGCGGTCTGGCGCGCCGGCTCCGCCTTCCGCGACGCCTCGGCCGACCAGTTGCTCGACACCGCCCAGGCGCTGTCGCGCGCGGTCGAGGGCGAGGTCAACCGCATGGTCACGCTGCTGCGGGTCACGGCGCGCAGCGCGCCCGCCGGCAACGCCACGCCGCCTTTGCCGATCGACGGGCAGATCTCGATCGAGGACCGGCCGCGCAGCGGCGCCGTCGCCGAGCCGGCGGAGGGCGATCTCGCCGGGGCGGCGGCGCGGGCGGACCGTCCGCTCGTCTCCAACCTGTTCAGCCACCAACCCGGCGGGCGCGTCCGGGTCGCGATCGCGGTGCCCCACCCGCAGGAGCGCGACCGCGCCCGCGTCGCCATGCTGACGATCGAGCCCGCCAGTCTGATCACCTCGCTGCAGAGCCGGACGCAGGCCTCGCCCGGCCTGCTCTTCGCGGTGACCGACGGGGCCGGCCAGGTCATCGCCCGCTCCGTCGATCCCGAGCGCCATATCGGCCAGCCCGTGCCCGAATGGGCGAAGCTCAAGGCGCTCGGCACCTCCTCCGGCACCTTCCGGGCGCTGACCAAGGAGGGCGAGCCGATCGTCTTCGCCTTCCAGGAGGTGCGCGGCACGCCGGGCTGGGTCGTCGTCGCCGGCGAACACTCCGCCGCCTTCGACGCACGCTGGCAGAAGCCGCTTCTGGGCCTGGCGGTCGGCGCCGGGCTCGCCATCCTGCTCGCACTGCTCGTCGCCGGCCGGATCGCCCGGCTGATCCTGGCGCCGGTCCGCGCGCTCGCGGCCCATGCCGCCGCGGTCGCCGCCGGCCGCGCATCCGGCCCCGCCAGCGCGATCCCGCCCTCCCCCATCGCCGAGTTCGAGGCGCTGCGGCACAGCCTCGACGCCGCGGAGAGCGCGCTGGTCGGCAGCGCCGAGGTCGAAAGGCGCGCCGCCGAGACGCTGGCGGCGAGCGAGCGACGCTACCGCGCGCTCGCCAAACTCGGCGCGCTGGTGTTCTGGCGCAGCACCGGCGACGGCGCCGTGACCGAGGCCGGCGGCTGGTCCGAGCTGACCGGCAAGCCCGAGGCGGCGGCACTCGGCTCGGGCTGGACAGCGAGCGTTCACCCGGCCGACCGGCCGATGGTGACGGCTGTGCTCGCGGAAGCCCGCTCGCACCAGCTGCCGCTCGACATCGAGTTCCGGATCGCCGGCGGCGACGGGCAGTGGCGCTGGGTGCGGGCCCGCGGCACGCCGATGGTCGATGGCGGCACCATCACCGAATGGGTCGGCGTCTTCGAGGATATCGACGCGCGACGGCAAGCGCAGGCCCGCATCGCCCATATGGCGCATCACGACGGCCTCACCGGTCTGCCCAACAGGCTGAGCTTCCGCGAGCGGCTGGAGCTCGCCGCGGCCGGCACCGGGCGCGGCCCGGCGGAGGCGGTGCTCTGCATCGACCTCGACCGCTTCAAGGAGGTCAACGACACGCTCGGCCACCCGGCCGGCGACGCGCTCTTGCGCGCCGTCACCGAGCGGTTGTGCGGCCAGGTCCGCGACGGCGACGTGGTCGCCCGGCTCGGCGGCGACGAGTTCGCGATCGCGCAGGGTGCCGTGCCGCAGCCGGACGGCGCCGCGGCACTGGCTGCCCGGCTGGTCGAGGTGCTGGCGCAGCCCTTCGACCTCGACGGGCACCAGGTGGTGATCGGAGCGAGCATCGGCATCGCGCTGATCGGCCCGGGCGACCAGCCGGACACCGGGCTGAAGAACGCCGACATCGCGCTCTACCGCGCCAAGGAGGAGGGCCGCGGCCGCTTCTTCTTCTTCGAGCCGGCGATGGATGCGCGCATGCAGGCGCGTCGCGCCATGGAGCTGGCGCTGCGGCGCGGGCTCGCAGAGGAGCAGTTCGATCTGCTCTACCAACCGCAGGTGCGGACGCAGACCCGCGAGATCACCGGTTTCGAGGCGCTGCTGCGCTGGCGCCATCCGGAGCGCGGCCTGCTCGCCCCGGCGGAGTTCATCCCGCTGGCCGAGGAGATCGGGCTGATCCTGCCGATCGGCGAATGGGTGCTGGCGCGCGCCTGCGCCGACGCCGCGAAATGGCCGGACCGCATCAAGGTCGCGGTCAATGTCGCGCCGTCCCAGCTGACGCAGCGCGGCCTGCCGGACGCCGCCGCCCGCGCGCTCAAGGCCTCGGGCCTCGAGCCGTCGCGGCTGGAGATCGAGATCACCGAGAACGCGCTCACCGCCGATCTCGAAGCGGTGTCCGCGACCCTGTTCCGGCTGAAATCCATGGGCGTGCGCGTCACCATGGACGATTTCGGCACGGGCTATTCGTCGATCGGCTACCTGCGCAGCTTCCCGTTCGACAAGATCAAGATCGACGCCTCCTTCGTGCGCAGCCTCGGCGAGGAGGAGGAAAGCCGCGCCATCATCCGCGCGGTAACCGGGCTGTGCGACAGCCTCGGCATCGCGACGACCGCCGAGGGGGTCGAGACCGCGGCGCAGCGCGACTTCCTGACGGCGGAGCGCTGCACCGAGATGCAGGGCTTCCTGTTCAGCGAGCCGCAGCCGGCGTCGCAGGTGCCGCAGCTTCTCGCGGCCGGGACGGGTCAGGCGCTGCCGCGCCCGCCCCTTCACATCGCCAAGTGAGGAAAGCGCCGGACGCCGTCAGGCGTCCTTGGCCTTGATCGCGCCGAGCGCCGCCTGGGCGGCGGCGAGGCGGGCGATCGGCACGCGGAAGGGCGAGCACGAGACGTAGTCGAGCCCGACGCTCTCGCAGAAGCCGATCGAGGCCGGGTCGCCACCATGCTCGCCGCAAATGCCGAGCTTGATGCCGGGCCGGGCCTTGCGGCCGCGCTCCGCCGCCAGCCGCACCAGCTCGCCGACGCCTTCCTGGTCGATCGTCACGAAGGGATCGGCCTCGAGCAGGCCGCGCGCCGTGTAGGAGCCCAGGAAGGAGCCGGCGTCGTCGCGGCTGATGCCCAGCGTGGTCTGGGTCAGGTCGTTGGTGCCGAAGGAGAAGAATTCGGCGCTGGCCGCGATCTCGGCCGCCCGCAGCGCGGCGCGCGGCAGCTCGATCATGGTGCCGACCTGGTAGGTCAGCGCGGCGCCGGTCTCCTGGCGCACCGCCTCGGCCATGGCGTCGATGCGCGCCTTGACGAGGTCGAGCTCGGGCGAGCCCATCACGAGCGGTACCATCACCTCCGGGATGACCGGCTTGCCGGTCTCCTTGGCGGCGGCGATCGCCGCCTCGAAGATAGCGCGGGCCTGCATCTCGGCGATCTCGGGATAGGCGACGGCGAGGCGCACGCCGCGGAAGCCGAGCATCGGGTTGAACTCGTGCAGCTCGGCCGCCCGGCGGCGCAGCTTCTCCGGGCTGGTGCCCATCGCGGCCGCGACCTCCGCGATCTCCTCCTCGCTCTGCGGCAGGAACTCGTGCAGCGGCGGATCGAGCAGGCGGATCGTCACCGGCAGGCCGTGCATGATGGTGAAGAGCTCGACGAAATCCTGCCGCTGCATCGGCAGCAGCTTGGCCAGCGCAGCGCGGCGGCCGGCCTCGTCCTCGGAGAGGATCATCTCGCGCACCGCCAGGATACGGCCGGCGTCGAAGAACATGTGCTCGGTCCGGCACAGGCCGATGCCCTCGGCGCCGAATTCGCGCGCCACCTTGGCGTCGCGCGGGGTCTCGGCATTGGCGCGGACCTTGAGGCGGCGCAGGCCGTCGGCCCAGCCCATCAGCGTGCGGAACTCGTCGGAGAATTCCGGCTGCTGCATCTTGACCTCGCCGAGCAGCACCTGGCCGTTGCCGCCGTCGATGGTGATGACGTCGCCGCCCTTGAGCACGGTCTGGCCGACGCTCATCGTGCCGTTGGCGTAGTCGACCCGGATCTGGCCGGCGCCGGAGACGCAGGGCTTGCCCATGCCGCGCGCCACCACCGCCGCATGCGAGGTCATGCCGCCGCGGGTGGTGAGGATGCCCTCGGCGGCGTGCATGCCGTGAATGTCCTCGGGGCTGGTCTCGACCCGGACGAGGATGACCTTCCGGCCGGCCTTCTTCGCCGCCTCGGCGGCCTCGGAGGTGAAGACGATCTCGCCGGCGGCGGCGCCGGGCGAGGCCGGCAGGCCGGTGGTCAGCACCTTGCGCTCGGCCTTGGTGTCGATGGTCGGATGCAGCAGCTGGTCGAGCGCGCCGGGCTCGACACGGCCGACGGCTTCCTTCTCGCTGATCAGGCCTTCGCGGGCGAGATCGACCGCGATGCGCAGCGCCGCCTTGGCGGTGCGCTTGCCGGACCGGGTCTGCAGCATCCAGAGCTTGCCCTCCTGGATGGTGAACTCCATGTCCTGCATGTCGCGATAGTGCTTCTCCAGGATGCCGTAGATCCGGACCAGCTCGGCATAGGCCTCCGGCATCGCCTTCTCCATCGAAGGCTTGTCGGAGCCGGCGGCGATGCGGGCCACCTCGGTGATATCCTGCGGGGTGCGGATGCCGGCGACGACGTCCTCGCCCTGTGCGTTGATCAGGAACTCGCCATAGAGCGCGTTCTCGCCGGTCGAGGGATTGCGGGTGAAGGCGACGCCGGTCGCCGAGGTCTCGCCCATGTTGCCGAAGACCATCGACTGGACGTTGACCGCCGTGCCCCAGGAGGCGGGAATGGCGTTCAGCTCGCGATACTTGATGGCGCGGGCGTTCATCCAGGAGGAGAACACCGCCCCGACCGCACCCCAGAGCTGCTCCTGCGGATCCTGCGGGAAGTCCCTGCCGAGCTGCTTGCCGACGATCTCCTTGTAGCGCCCGACCAGCACCTTCCAGTCGTCGGCCGAGAGATCGGTGTCGAGATGGTGGCCCTTGCGCTCCTTGTAGTCCTCGAGCGCCTCCTCGAAGAGTCCGTGATCGATGTCGAGCACGACGTTCGCGTACATGGTGATGAAGCGACGATAGCTGTCCCAGGCGAAGCGGGCGTCACCGGAGGCCGCCGCCACCGCCGCGACCGTCTCGTCGTTCAGGCCGAGATTGAGGACGGTGTCCATCATGCCCGGCATCGAGGCGCGGGCGCCCGAGCGCACCGAGACCAGCAGCGGGTTGGCGGCGTCGCCGAAGGTCTTGCCGGTGAGGCGCCCCATCTCGGCGAGCGCGGCCTTGACCTGCGCCTCCAGCGCCGGCGGGAAGCTCTTGCCGTTGTCGTAATACCAGGTGCAGACCTCGGTGGTGATCGTGAAGCCGGGCGGCACGGGCAGGCCCAGATTGCTCATCTCGGCGAGGTTCGCCCCCTTGCCGCCGAGGAGGTTCTTCATCCCCGCCTCGCCCTCGGCCTTGCCGTCACCGAAGGTGTAGACCCACTTCTCGCCTGCCATGGCCCAGCCTCTTCCCATGTCGTCGACGGCGGAAACGCCCTCGCGCCGGAATGGTTCGCACCTGCGGGCGCCATCTGCTGCGCCGCACCAGTGCCGGGAGGTCATGCCGAAAAGCGGATGAACAATCAATGAGCACGCAGCGATTGCCGCCCGCTCATCCGCGCGGTGTACGCGCCGCCTTCGGCCAGCGCAGCGGCCAGTTGACCACGCGCTCGACCAGATCCTCCTCGTCGATCTCGTCCTCGGCGGCATGGACGCGGCCGCGCACCGAGATCCCGGCCGCGACCACCGTCTCGGGATCGCCGGAGACCAGCGGATGCCACCAGGGCAGGTCCCGGCCCTCGGCGACGAGCCGATAGCCACAGGTCGGCGGCAGCCAGGGCAGGCTGCGCACCTCCTGCGGCGTCAGCGTCACGCAGTCGGGCACGATGGTCGAGCGGTTGGGATAGTCGCGGCAGCGGCAGGTGCCGGCGTCGAACAGGCGGCAGCCGACATCGGTCGCGAAGATGCGCCCGCTATCCTCGTCCTCGAGCTTGACGAGGCAGCAGCGCCCGCAGCCGTCGCAGAGCGACTCCCATTCGGCAGCGTTCATCTGCTCGAGCGTCTTGGCGCGCCAGAACGGCATCGCGTCGGGAGTGTCGGTGGCCATGGCCGCTTATGCCCGGCGGCGACGCCTTAGGCAAAGGCCCGCGCGGAGCCGGCCCGACACCCGCAACTGACGCAGGGACACATCTGTTCTCTCATTAGACTTATTCAAATCTGTATAAATTGACCCTCTACTTATATCCTACTATCCGGAAAGCGACCTCATCATCGACGAGTACTCCCGATGCACACACGTCGCCTCTTCCTGCGCGCCGTCGCGGCCCTTGCCGGGCTCGTCGGCCTCGCCCTTCCCGCCGCCGCCGAGACGATCACGGTGACCGACATCATCGGCCGCACGGTCAAGGTCGAGGCGCCGGTGAAGCGAATCATCCTGGGCGAAGGCCGGCAGATCTACTTCGTCGCGGCGCTCGATCGCGATGCGCCGTTCAAGCGCGTCGTCGGCTGGCGCGACGATCTCGGCAAGGCCGACCCGGACAGCTACAAGGCCTATCTCGCCCGCTATCCCGAAATCGCCAAGCTGCCGACCTTCGGCGGCATGAAGGAAGGCGCCTTCGACGTCGAGCAGGCGATCTCGCTCAAGCCCGACGTGCTATTCCTCAACATCGAGGCCAAGGTCGCCTCCGACGAGGCCAAGCTGGTCGAGAAGCTCGCCTCGGTCGGCATCCCGGTGGTCTATGTCGACTTCCGCGAGAAGCCCTTCGAGCACACCGAGCCGTCGATGCGGCTGATCGGCAAGCTGTTCGGCAAGGAGCAGATCGCCGAGGACTTCATCCGCTTCCGCGCCGAGCAGATCGCCCGCGTCACCGACGTGCTCGCCAAGGCCGGCGATGTGAAGCGCCCGCTGGTGATGGTCGAGCGTGCCGGCGGCTATTCCGACGATTGCTGCATGTCCTTTGGCGACGAGAACTTCGGCCGGATGACGGCGATCGCCGGCGGCCGCAACCTGGCGACGCCGCTGATCCCGGGCACCTTCGGCACGGTCAATCCCGAGCAGATCGTTGCCGCCAATCCCGACGTCGTCATCGTCACCGGCGGCAACTGGGACGCCTATGTGCCGGGCGGCAACTGGGTCGGGCTCGGCGAGGGCGCCGACATGACGGAGGCGCGTCGCAAGCTGGTCAACCTGACGAAGCGCCCGGCCTTCGCCCAGACCCAGGCGGTGAAAGACGGCCGCGTCCACGCGATCTGGCACCAGTTCTACAACAGCCCCTACCAGTTCGTGGCGATCCAGCGCATCGCGACCTGGCTGCATCCGGAGCTGTTCAAGGATCTCGACCCCGACGCGACGATGAAGACGCTGCACGAGCGCTTCCTGCCGCTGCCCTATCGCCCCGGCCTGTGGGTCTCGCTCGGGGCCGGAAAATGACGCTGGTCTCGGCCGCGCCCGCCGCGGCGACGCAGGAGCGCGGCGCGAGCGCCTACCGCGCGCTCGCCTTCCGCCGCAAGCTGATCCTCGCCGGCCTCGCCGTCGCGCTGGTGGTCTGCCTCGTGGTCGACCTGATGCTCGGCCCGGCGCGCTACAGCGCGGGCGAGGTCCTCTCGGCGCTGCTCTCGCCGTCGACGGTGCCGGCGGCGCTGCGCGTGGTGATCTGGGACATCCGCCTGCCGGTCGCGCTGATGGCGGCGGTGACGGGCGCATCGCTGGCCATCGCCGGGGCGCAGATGCAGACCGTGCTCAACAACCCGCTGGCGAGCCCGTTCACGCTCGGCATCTCGGCGGCCGCCAGCTTCGGCGCCGCTCTGGCGCTGGTCTTCGGCGTGGCGATCGTGCCGCTGGCGATCGACTATGTCGTGCCGCTCAACGCCTTCGTCATGGCGATGGGCGCCTCGCTGCTGATCCACCTGCTCAGCCAGCGCCGCGGCGTCACCACCGAGACGGTGGTGCTGCTCGGCATCGCCCTGGTCTTCACCTTCAACGCGCTGCTCTCGCTGTTGCAGTTCTTCGCCTCCGAGCAGGCGCTGGGCGCGGTGGTGTTCTGGACCATGGGTTCGCTGACCAAGGCGAACTGGCACAAGCTCGCGATCACCACCGTGGTGCTGGCGGTCTGCCTGCCGCTGTTCATGCGGCGCGCCTGGGCGCTGACAACGCTGCGCCTCGGCGACGAGAAGGCGGCGAGCTTCGGCATCGACGTGAAGCGGCTGCGCCTCGAGACCATGCTGCTGGTGGCGCTGCTCGCCTCCGTGCCGGTCGCCTTCGTCGGCACGATCGGCTTCATCGGCCTGGTCGGCCCGCATATCGCCCGCATGGTGATCGGCGAGGACCAGCGCTTCTTCATGCCGGCCTCGGCGCTGGCGGGCGCTGCCCTGCTCTCGGCCTCCTCCGTGGTCAGCAAGACACTGATCCCGGGGCTGATCTTCCCGATCAGCATCGTGACGGCGCTGGTCGGGGTGCCGTTCTTCTTCAGCCTGATCCTCACCAACAGGAGACGGTCATGGTGAAGCGCCTCGCGCTCGAGGATGTCGGCATCGCCTATGGCAAGCGCGCCATCCTCGCCGGCATCACCACGCCGGAGATGAAGGGCGGCGAGGTCATCGCCGTGATCGGGCCGAACGCCGCCGGCAAGTCGAGCCTGTTCCGTCGCATCGCCGGGCTGATCGCCGGCACCGGTACGGTCCATGTCGCCAGCGAGACCGGCAAGGCGCCGTGCTACCTGCCGCAGGACAGCGCGGTGAACGCGGTGCTGACCGTCTACGAGTCGATCCTACTCGCCCGCAAGCAGGGCGGCGCCTGGGGCGTCGGCGACGAGGAGCTGGAGGCGATCGACAAGGCGCTGGCAGATCTCGATATCGCAGAGCTGGCCTTCCGCGGCCTCGGCGAGCTCAGCGGCGGCCAGCGCCAGCTGGTCTCGATCGCCCAGACGCTGGTGCGCCGGCCCGAGATCATGCTGCTCGACGAGCCGACCAGCGCGCTCGACCTGCACCGCCAGTTCGAGGTGCTGAGCCTGGTGACGCGACTCGCCCGCGAGCAGTCGATCTGCGTGCTGATCGCCATCCACGACCTGAACCAGGCGCTGCGTATCGCCGACAAGGTGCTGGTGCTGGCCGGCGGGCGTCTCGTCGCCTTCGGCGAACCGCGCGAGATCATCACCCCGGCGCTGCTGGAGGAAGTCTACGGCGTCGTCGCCCGCGTCGACGTCAGCGACGCCGAGGCGCCCTTCGTGGTGGTGCAGGGCTCGGCGCGGCGGCCGCGGAGCGACGCCGCCCTCGCCCCGGCGCTTGCGGCCGGCTGAGCGGCGTGGTTCTGGAGCCGCTCGCAGGACGGCGGGATGTCACGGGCGGCACGGCATGAATGACGACGCGACGCGCGCCCATGGCGCGAACTACACCCTGAAGGACGAGATCCGCGCCTACTGGTCGAAGCGGGCGGCGAACTTCGACAGCCAGGTCGGCCACGCCTTCCGCTCGCCGGCCGAGCTCACCGCGATGCAGGCCTTCCTGCGCCGCTCGCTCGGCGCTGAGCCTCTGACCGTCCTCGACCTCGCCTGCGGCACCGGCGAGATCTCGCGCGCCCTGCTCGGGCTGGGCCACCGCGTCACCGGCATCGACTTCTCCGACGACATGCTGGCGCTGGCCCGCGCCAAGCTCGGCCGGCAGGCGCGTTTCGTCGCCTGCGACGCCGAGCGCCTGCTCGAGGACGATGCGAGCTATGACGCGCTGGTCACCCGCCATCTCGTCTGGACGCTGACCGACCCGCAGGCCGCCTTCGCCGAATGGTTCCGGGTGCTGAAGCCCGGCGGCCGGCTGCTGATCGTCGACGGCAACTGGATGACACGGACCTGGCTGCAGCGGCTGATGCACAAGGCCGGCAGCCTGCTGGCGCCGAAGGGGGACGAGCATGTCCGCGACCGCGAGAGCTTCGACTCGATCGCGCGACGCTTCCACTTCCGCGACGGGCTGACCTTCGAACGCCTCGCCGCCATGCTGCGTGAGGCCGGCTTCGCGCGGATCGAGACGGCGAACTACACGCCGGTGCTGCGCGCGATGCAGCGCAACGCGCCGCTGGCCGACGCGCTCAGGATCGGGGCCGCGACCCGCTTCGCGCTGCTGGCGACCAAGGGCTGAACCGGCCGGCCGTGCACCCTTGCCGTCCCGGAACGGCACAGGTGCCGCTGGCCCGAAATGCTGCTCGGACGCCCGCTGTCCCCCCGCCTCATCTTTCGTTAGGATGAAGCGGGGCTTATCTGGAACAGCGGGCGGCCGTGATCGGGCCAGCCCGACGCCGTGACCGCCGGTCCGGCATGGGCGGGGTGTCTGCGTCGGTGATCGAGTTCGGAAAGCCTCGCTGGACCGTCAGGCTGAAGCGCGCCGCGCTGGCGGCGGATTCCTGGCTGGACGACACGCTCTACGCCGCCGGGCGGCGCCTCTCCGACGCCTATGAGCGCCTGCGCAGCATCACCGACCGGCTGACCGTCTCGGGTCCGCGCCGGCTCGCCACCGAATTTGCCAGCGAGGGGCTGAACGTCGGCATCGCCGGCGCGATCCTGCTGCTGCTGCTCGCCATCCCCGCCTTCCGCGAAGGGCGCGAGGAGCTGCTGCGCAACCAGGTCTTCGCGGTCACCTTCCTCGACCGCTACGGCTCCGAGCTCGGCCATCGCGGCGCGCGCCATGACGACTCGCTGAAGCTGGAGGAATTGCCGGACCATCTGATCAAGGCGGTGCTCGCCACCGAGGATCGGCGCTTCTACGAGCATTTCGGCATCGACGTGATCGGCACCTTCCGGGCGGTGACGGTGAATGCGCGCGCCTCCGGCGTCGTCCAGGGCGGCTCCTCACTGACCCAGCAGCTCGCCAAGAACCTCTTCCTCAGCAACGAGCGCTCGCTCGACCGCAAGATCAAGGAAGCCTTCCTGGCGCTCTGGCTGGAATACCGGCTGACCAAGAACGAGATCCTCAAGCTCTATCTCGACCGCGCCTATATGGGCGGCGGCACCTTCGGCGTGGCGGCGGCGGCGGAGTATTATTTCGGCAAGTCGGCCAAGGACATCACCCTGGCTGAGGCGGCGATGCTGGCCGGGCTGTTCAAGGCGCCGACGCGGTTCGCCCCGCACGTCAACCTGCCGGCGGCGCGCGCCCGCGCCAACGACGTGCTCGGCGCCATGGTCGATGCCGGCTTCATGACCGCGGGCCAGATCGATTCCGCCCGGCGCAACCCGGCAAAGCCGGTCGACCGGCGGCGCGAGAGCAGCCCGGACTATTATCTCGACTGGGCCTTCGACGAGATCCGCAAGCTGGCCGACGAGGGCCGCATCGGCCCCGAGCGCGTCCTCACCGTGAAGACGCCGCACGATCCGGTGATCCAGAAACAGGCCGACGAGACGATCGAATCCCTGCTGCGCCAGCATGGTCAGGCCTATCGCGTCCGGCAGGCGGCGACCGTGGTCATGGACCCCGACGGGGCGGTGCGCGCCATCGTCGGCGGGCGCGACTACGGCACGAGCCAGTTCAACCGCGCCACCGCGAGCCTTCGCCAGCCGGGCTCGTCCTTCAAGCCCTATGTCTACGCGGCGGCGATGAGCGCCGGGCTCTACAAGCCTTCGACCATCGTCACCGACCGCCCGGTCTGCATCGGCAACTGGTGCCCGAACAATTACGGGCGCTCCTTCTCCGGCTCGATGCCGCTGACTGTGGCGCTGGCGAAGTCTATCAATACGATCCCGGTGCAGATGTCGATCGCGATCGGGCGCGCCACCGGCGAGACGCACCAGGCGCGGGCCGCCCGCATCGGCCGCATGAAGATCGTCGAGACCGCGCGCGCCATGGGCCTGACCACGCCGCTCAACGACACGGTCTCGCTGCCAATCGGCGCGGCCGAGGTCACGGTGATCGACCAGGCGGCGGCCTATTCGGTGTTCGCCAATGGCGGGCGGCGGGCGGCGCCCTATGCGGCGATCGAGATCCGCAACTCGCAGGGCGAGGTGATATATCGCCACGACCGCGACGAGCCGCCGCCGGCGCAGGTGCTGAGCGCCCAGGTCGCGATGGAGATGAACCAGATGCTCTCCACCGTGCCGACCTCCGGCACCGGCCGGCGCGCGGCGCTGGACGGCATCGTCAGCGCCGGCAAGACAGGCACCACCAACGGCTACAAGGACGCCTGGTATGTCGGCTACACCGGCAACCTCGTCGGCGCGGTCTGGTTCGGCAACGACGACTCCTCCGAGACGGCCAACCTCACCGGCGGCGCCCTGCCCGCCATGGTCTGGAAGGAGATCATGAGCGTGGCGCATCAGGGGCTGGAGATCCGGCCGCTGCCGGGGCTGACGCCAGCCAGCGATCCGAAGGCGACCATCGCCAGGGCGGCCGGGCCGGCGCGGCCGGCCGGCGCCTCCGCGCACATGCCGCGCCAGTCCTTCGAGGTGCTTTCGGCGGTCGGCTCGATGTTCAAGGCGGTCGAGGCCGGCGAGGCACCGCGCGCGCCGCGCCAGGCCGGAATCACCGAGATGCCGCCGCCCAGCGCCCGCATCCGCTGAGGGCGACGGTTCCGCCAGCGCCCGTCTCGGCCTAAGATAGCCGCGAAGCATCAGGAAGCGACCGAACCAGCCGCCATGCGCGTTCTCGAACTGGCCTATGTGATCGCGCTCGGCGCCGGGCTCGGCTTCGCCTCGGCGCATTACGCCGTAGCCGGGCGGCCGTGGATCGGCCGGGCCGAGATCGGCGCCTGGTCGGTGTGGCCCAAGAGCGGCGCCCGCGACAGCGATCCCTATATGCGCGCCTATCTCGCCCGCGGGCCGCATCTGCCGCTCGGCGCCGGCGAGGGGCTCGACCTGCTGGCCGAGCGTGACGATGACGGGCGCGCGCTCGACGCGCGCTGCCGCTATGCGATCACCGGCACGACGCCGCCGGCCCGCGGCTGGTCGCTGATCGCGACCGACGCAGCCGGGCAGACGCTCGCCACCGCGGTGCCGCGCGGCGGCTTCACCGATGCCGAGATCGTCCGGGGCGAGGACGGCGCGCTGTCGATCGTCGCGGCGACGGGTGCCGAGCCGGGCAACTGGCTGCCCCTGCCCGCCTCCGGCGGCTTCCGGCTGCGGCTGCGCCTCTACGACACGCCGATTTCGAGCCACGCCGCCGAATTGCGGCGCGAGGCGCTGCCACGCATCGCCCGGATCGACTGCCGATGAGCGCCGCGCCCGCCACGCCCGGCCGCGCCCCGGCGCAGGCGCGCCAGCCCTGGCGGCTGCCGCGCCCCGGCTGGCTGGCCTGGCTCGGCCTCGGCGTGAAGCGCCTCGTGCTGCTGACGCTGATGGGGCTGGTGCTGGCCGGCATCGTGCACATCGTCACCGTCCTGCTGATCCCGCGCCTCGCCGTGCACGACGCGGCGACGCGCTATGCCGGGCTCGGCCAGGACGGGCACGCGACGCTGGTGACCCCGCCTCCCGAAGGCCTGCCGGCGATGCGCGACGCCGACCCCAACAGCGCCACCGCGGTCTGCGCCTTCGACCTGTCGCACGGGCCGCTGCGGGTGGCCGCCCGCGCCGGCACGCTGCCGCTCGGGCTGACGCTCCACCGCGACGGCGGCGGCGTGATCTACGCCGTGACCGACCGGGCCGCCATTCGCGGCGTGCTCGAATTCGTGGTGATGACGCAGGAGCAATATGACGAGCGCCTCGCCCGCGACGAGGACGGCGAGACCGCACGCGAACTGCGCATCGTCTCCGACGCGACGCAGGGGCTGGTCGTGGCCCGCGTGATGGCCCGCCATCCCTATGATCGCGGCGAGGCGGAAGCGCTGGCGACGGCGGTGGCCTGCGGCCTCGCCGACTGAGCAGGCTTCAGCCCTTGTAGCTGACCGGGCGCTCCGAGCGCCCGGCGCCACCGTCGCGGAACACGCCGATCAGCGGCAGCCGGCAGGCCGGGCCGATCGCCGCCTCCAGCGCCATGATAGCCCGCTCAGCGCGAACCGCATCGCGCGACGGCATCTCGACCACGAGATTGTCGAGCGCATAGCGATAGCTCGCCAGCCGGAAGCCCATGCGCTCGCAGACCCAGAGCATTATGCCCTCGTTCTCGACGACGCGGTCATAAGCCGGGTCGCGCCGCTCGGGCGCGATGCGGGGCGAGGCTTCCATGGTGCGCAGCCTTGCCCGGTCGGCGGCGATGACGCGCAGCGCGGTTGCATGGAACTCGCCGATCAGCTCGCGGTCGGAGAGCGCGTCGTCGGCGAGGCGGTTGTAGCGCGAAGCCTGCGAGGCGAAGGAGCCGCCGACCAGCGCCCGATGATAATCGGCGACGGCGCCGGACTGGGCCTCGGCCGGCAGAATGCGCCGATGGGCGAAATCGGAGATCAGCCGCTCGACATGGTTGCGCTCGTGCGAGGGCATGACCAGCCGCCAGGCCCGGTCCCGCAGGCGCTGCTCGTCGTCGGTGAGGTGGAACCAGGAGGCGGCCTCGCCACGCGCGGCGGCCGAGACCGTTCCCGCGCTCGACAGCAGGTCGTCGAAGACGCTGGGCGCCGGCCGGCCGAAATCGCCGGCCGTGCTGCAGCCGGCGAGAAGGAATCCGGTCAGGACCGCCGGTAGGCCGGCGCGTCTCACCCCGGCCGCCTGCTGCGCGTCTCGCTCCGGCCGCCCGCCGGCCGCGGCCGCCGGCCGGGCTTCTGCGCGGGCGCCTCGGCCTGCCGCTCGTAGCGCACGCCGGTGAAGAAGAGAATCTGGCCGGTCACCCCGTCGCCGGGCCTCACGGACCGGGAAAAGCGCCTGCGCTGCGCGAAAGGAATCACGTCTGCCATGATGCGCCTCCCCTGTTGGCGCCTGCGTCGATATCGCGAAAGCGTCGGGGCCGGGCTCGTCTGCGCCAACCCGCATCGCCATCCGCAAAACCATCTGGAGGGGTCGATGGTTAACGCAGTGCTAACGGATCCGGTCTAATCAGCAGAAAGTTCGCTCGTTTCCCGCCCCGGGGCTCGCCATGCCGTCGAAAATTGCAGCCGATCTCGCGCAGCTCGCCCGGCTCGCCAGCGATGGCGGCCCGGATCTGCGCCATGTCGCGCTGCGGGTGAAGGCCGACCTGCTGATGTCGACCGCCAATCCGCCGCCGGCCGACATCGCCGTGTTCCGCGACATGGCGGCGGCGCTGATTCCCGGCCTCGACGAGGCGAGCGCGCTGGTGCTCGCCCGCAGGCTGGCGGGCTGGCCGGCCGTGCCGCCCGAGGTGCTGTGCGCGCTGCGCGCCCATGGCGGCGCGGTCTTCGCCATGCTGATCCGCCACGGTATGCCGCTGGCCCCGGCCGAGATCGAGGAGATCGCGGCCGACGGCAATCTCGACGCCAGGCGCGCGCTCGCCGCACGGCCCGACCTGACCGCGGCCGCCTGCGCCCTGCTCGCCGGGGCCGATGACGATTTGATCGACCAGACGCTGGTGGCGAACACGGCCGTCGAGCTGCCGCGGGCGGCGCTCGACCTGCTGGTGCCGCGCGCCACAGGACGCCCCGCGCTCGGCGCCGCGATCCTGGGCCGGGTCGACCTGCCGGCCAACGCGCTCACGCCGCTCTTCCTCCAGGCGAGCCTGGCACGCCGGCTGGCGATGGTCGATGCCACGGCCGCGATCGAGGGCGTCAGCCCGGCGCCCCGCCGCCCGGCCGCCTCGGCCGCCTCGGCCGAGGAGCTGACCGAACTTGCGGCGGCGGCGATGACCGATCAGGCCGAGGGCTTCGCCCGGCTGGCCGCCCTGTTCGGCGCCGGCCCCGCCTTCGCCGAAAGGCTGGCGCAGGACCAGACCCGCCAGCTTTCGGCCCTGACGCTGATCGCCTGCGGCGCCAGCCCCGAGGCCGCGACGCGCTTCCTGATCGGCCTTGGCGACGACACCGCGCGCTCGGTCAACCGCATCTACGGGCTGGTGGAGCTGATGCGCATGCTGACGCCGGGCGTGGCGCGGCGTCTGGCGCTCCAGATCGGCGGGCTGAGCGAGGAGGAGACCCAGCGCCCTGCCCTCCAGCCGGCAATGGACCCGAGCGGCACCCCGGCGCGCGCCAGCGGCGAGCGCGCTGCTGCGCGCAGCGCCGGCCCGGAGATCTCGCGCCGGCTCGGCGGGCGCGGCTGAGAGCGGATTTTCGAGGCTAGGCGCCGCGACTGCGCCCGCTCAATCCGCGGCGAGCGGGATGCGCGGATCGCCGGCGCGGTTCTCGATCTCGACCAGCCAGAGATCGCCGTCGAAGCGCACTTCCGTCGCGACGCGATCCTCGACCGTCAGCGGATCGGCCTCGAGAAGCATCTGGAAGCGCCGCTCGCCATCGTCCTCGGCCAGCGCCTGCGGCGCGGGGCCGTAGAGCCGCGCCGTGCCGTCCAGCCTGTCGAGCTTGACGAAGATCGCGCCGGCCTCCTGCGCGCCGCGGCGGCGCAGCACCGCGACGAGGCCGTCATGCGCCGCCTGGCGCAGCCAGGCCGACACCCAGAAATCGCTGGTCAGGCGGGCCAAGATCGGGCTCAGCGGCCCGGAGCGCGGCCGCGGATCTCGGCCGGCGGGCGGAAGTCGGTGCCGTTGATCAGATCGGCGATCGGATCGCGGGCTGGCGCCGGCCGCGACGGCGCAGCCGCCGGCTGGACCTGACGCGCCGGGATCGCGGCGGCCGGGCGCGGCGCCGCCTCGCGCGGGGCGGCAT
>NZ_JBDJKW010000006.1:0-265935 GCF_039673065.1 Allobosea sp. TWI1241
CAAGATCGACAGCCGCACCATCCTGGGCGAGATGGGCGCCGAGCAGCTGCTCGGCCAGGGCGACATGCTCTACATGGCCGGCGGCGGGCGCATCACCCGCGTGCACGGGCCGTTCGTCTCCGACGCCGAGGTCGAGAAGGTGGTGGCCCATCTCAAGACGCAAGGCCGGCCGGACTATCTCGAGGCGGTCACCGCCGAGGAGGATGAGGGCGGCGAGGCGGAGGACGGCGCGGTGTTCGACAAGAGCGCCATGGGCCAGGCCGACAGCGACGATCCCTACGAGCAGGCCGTCGCGGTGGTCCTGCGCGACCGCAAGGCCTCGACCTCCTACATCCAGCGCCGCCTCCAGATCGGCTACAACCGCGCCGCCTCGATCATGGAGCGCATGGAGACCGAGGGCATCGTCGGACCCGCCAACCACGCCGGCAAACGCGAAATCCTCGTCGAGGCCGGGGCGCCGCGCGAGGACCAGGACTGATCGGGAGCCGGCGGGGCTGGCGTTTCGGAGCCGGATGGGCATGCTCGTCAGGTTCCGCCCGCCCAGCCTATGGACGACCGCATGGCCCCGATCGACCTGACCGCCTCCGCCACCAGCCTGCGTGATGGCCTCGCGGCCCGCCGCTTCAGCGCCCGCGACCTGCTGGAAGCGAGCCTCGCCCGCGTCGATGCGCTCAATCCGGCGCTGAACGCCATCGTCGCCGAGGACCGCAGCGCGGCGCGCGCCGCCGCCGACGAGGCCGACCGCCGCATCGCCGCCGGCAGCGCCCGCCCGCTCGAAGGTCTGCCCGTCACCGTCAAGGACGCCTTCGACGTCGCCGGCCTGCCCTCCTCGGGCGGGCTCCCGGCCTATCGCGAACGCGTACCGGGGGAGGACGCCGCCCCCGTCGCCAGGTTGCGCGCTGCCGGCGCGGTGATCTTCGGCAAGACCATGGTCCCGGTCTTTTCCGGCGACTTCCAGAGCTACAACCCGGCGCATGGCGTCGCCAACAATCCCTGGAACCCGGCCTATTCGCCGGGCGGCTCCTCCGGCGGCGCCGCCTGCGCCGTCGCCACGGGGATGAGCGCTTTCGAACTCGGCTCCGATCTCGGCTCCTCGATCCGCTGGCCGGCCCAGGCCTGCGGCGTCTTCGGGCTCAAGACCAGCTGGGGCCTGGTCTCGACCTGGGGCTCGGTGCCGCCGCCGCCGGAGCGCCGCACCCCGCGCAATGCCGACCTGATGGTGGCCGGGCCGATCGCCCGCTCCGCCGCCGATCTCGACCTGCTCCTGCCGATCCTCGCCGGCCCGCGCAGCGCGAGCCAGCCCGGCCCGGCACTCGCCGCCCCGCGCCGCACCACGCCGGAGGGCCTGCGCGTCGCGGTCTGGCTCGACGAGCCGCGCGCGCCCGTCACCGCGGAGGTCTCGAAGGCGGTGCGCGACGCGGCCCGCCTGCTGGCCGAGGCAGGGGCCACGGTCGACGAGCGCGCCCGGCCGGGCTTCCGCTTCGATGAGGCCTTCGAGGTCTTCGCCCTGCTGAACCATGCCGTCGTCGCCTACGGCCTGCCGCCGAAGGTCCGCGCTCGCATCCAGGCCCAGGCCGCCAACTTCGCCCCCGGCGACCTGTCGCACCAGGCCCTGCAGGCGCGCGGCGCGCGGATGACGCCCGGCCTCTACCAGTCGCTGCAGCAGCGCCGGCTGGCGCTGAAGCGGCAATGGCAGCGCTTCTTCACCTCCCATGACGTGCTGCTCTGCCCGCCGGCACCGGTCGGCGCGCTGAAGCACGACCATCTGCCGGACTTCCACGCGCGCCGCCTCAACATCGACGGCACGCCGCGCCCCTATCTCGACTTCCTGCGCTGGGCGAGCCTGGCGACCGGCACCGACCTGCCGGCGGCGGTCGCGCCGGTCGGGTTGTCGGAAGCCGGCCTGCCGCTCGGCGTGCAGATCATCGCCCCACTCAGCGAGGACCGCACCGCGATCGCTGTCGCCGCCATGCTGGAGCGCCTGGGCGGCGGCTATCGCGTGCCGCCTGCGGTGACGGGGTGAGGGTCACGCCGCGAGCTTGACCACCGTCATGCGCAGGCGGCCGCCGGCCGGCTCCTCGCGCAGCGCCAGACGGTCAGCCGGGCCGATCATGCCGAGCTGGACCTCGTGGTCCGGCAGCAGCGCGGTCGCGAGCCGGTTGACGAAGACGATCACCGGCCGGTTGCCGGCCTGGGCCCAGCGCCGCAATTGCGACTGGTAGGGCTCCTTGCGCCAGGCCTGCGCCGCGCCCGGATCGGCCTGGAGGAAGATCCAGCCAGTGCCGGGGTCCATGGTCAGCACGAAGCGCGCCTTGTCCGGCTTCCACTCCGGGCCGAGGAAGCCCTGCGTCATCCAGAGGCAGAAGAAGGCGCGGCAATGCGCGGGCCGTGTCTCGTGGATGGCGCAGCCGCGTCCCGGCAGGCAGTGCCGGCACCAGCTGCCGGCGACGCTCTCCACCGCCGGCACGTCGTAGACCTTGCAGCACAGCGTGCAGCTGCCGCAGTCGCGCCCCGGCGCCGGCCGGTTCACCATGGAGGCGGGATCGATCATCATGCGTTTCCCGACGGCACGGCGCACCGCGCCCGACGCTCCACGATGCCCAGCCGTTTCGACGAGTTCAAGACTGCGCCCGTCCCGCGCCGCGCTCAGGGCGCCTGCGCGCTAAAGTCGCTCAGCAGGCGGGGCCGGCGCAGGCTATGGTCGGGCGACCAAGCCTCTCAAGCGGAGCCCCCAATGCTCACCAATCTCGCCGTTCGCGACATCGAGACCCTGATCCACCCCTATACCAACCTCGCCACCCATCGCGAGGTCGGCCCGCTGGTGCTCGAGCGCGGCAAGGGCGTGTTCGTCTACGACGTCGCCGGCAAGGACTATATCGAGGGCATGGCCGGCCTGTGGTGCACCTCGCTCGGCTATTCCAACGACGAGCTCTGCGACGTCGCCTACGAGCAGATGAAGAAGCTGCCCTTCACCCATATCTTCTCCGGCCGCAGCCATGATCCGGCGATCGAGCTGGCCGAGAAGCTGAAGGAGATCGCGCCGATCCCGATCTCGAAGGTGTTCTACGGCTCCGCCGGCTCCGACGCGAACGACACCCAGGTCAAGCTGGTCTGGTACATGAACAACGCGCTCGGCCGGCCGCAGAAGAAGAAGATCATCTCGCGGATCAAGGGCTATCACGGCGTCACCGTCGCCTCGGCCTCGCTGACCGGCCTGCCGGCGAACCACACCGATTTCGACCTGCCGATCGCCGGCATCCTCCACACCGCCTGCCCCTATCACTACCGTTTCGCCGAGGCCGGCGAGACCGAGCTCGCCTTCTCGGCCCGCCTCGCCGCCGAGCTCGACGCGCTGATCCAGCGCGAGGGGCCGGACACGGTCGCCGCCTTCATCGCAGAGCCGGTGATGGGCGCCGGCGGCGCGATCACCCCGCCGGAAGGCTATTTCGAGGCGATCAACGCCGTCCTCGCCAAATACGACATCCTGTTCATCGCCGACGAGGTCATTACCGGCTTCGGGCGCACCGGCGAGATGTTCGGCACCACCACCTACGGGCTGAACGCCGACACGCTCTCCTGCGCCAAGGCGCTGACCTCGGCCTATTTCCCGCTCTCGGCGGTGCTGGTGAACGAGCCGGTCTACGAGGTGCTGGTCGACCAGAGCCGCAAGATCGGTACCTTCGGCCACGGCAACACCTATGCCGGGCATCCGGTCGGCTGCGCCATCGCGGTTAAGACGCTGGAGATCTACCAGCGCGACCGCATCGTCGAGCGCGTCCGCCAGGTCTCGCCGCGCTTCCTCGCCCGCCTGACCAAGCTGATGGAGCACCCGCTCGTCGGCGAGGCGCGCGGCGTCGGCCTGATCGGCGGCCTCGAGCTGGTGGCCGACAAGGCGACCAAGCAGGCCTTCGACGCCAAGAAGGCGGTGGCGGCCAAGTCGGTGCACTTCGCTCAGGAGGAAGGCGTCATCCTGCGCGCCATGGGCGGCGACCGCGTCGCCTTCTGCCCGCCGCTGATCATCTCCGAGGCGGAGATCGACGAGATGTTCGACCGCTATGAGCGCGCGCTCGCCAAGACCCTGGACTGGGTCAAGGCCGAGGGGCTGATCTGAGCCCGGCCGGCAGAGGGGAACGGTTCGGTGGCGGTTTTGCGGGGAGCCCTCGCGAAATCGCCACAGAGCTTGCCAAGGCCCCGTCATGGCGACGAAATCGTCATGAGAATTCCTTGATGCCGCCGCCGGCAGGACCCGATCGGCTGCGACATTGCTCCTCGCCGGCAGCCAGGAACTGCCGGCGCCCCCGAACCGGAACCGAGTATCATGTTCCCCAGCCAGCAGCGTCAGACCCCGCATCGCCACGCCAGCTTCCACGACGCCAGCGCACGCGAGGCCTATGCAGCCCGTTTTCGCCCGATCGCGATTCCCGCGGTCGCCGCGGGAACCCGTTTCAGCGCTCAGGCGTTGGTCAAGCAGCACAGGGACGTTCCGGCGATCCTGCGCCATGGTTCGGAAGATTGACGAGACCCGGACCTCCTATCGAGACCCTCCATGCTTGACCGGCGAAGAGTCCTAACGGCTCTCGCCGGTCTTTTTCTGTCCGCCTTCAGCGCGGGCGGTTATGGCTACGCCATCGAGGCGACGCGTCAGGAGGTGACGCGCTACCGGCTGCGGCCGGCGAACTGGCCTGCCGGCCGGTCGCTGCGGCTAGCGGTGATCTCCGACCTGCATATCGGCGGGCCGCATGTCCCACTTTCACGCGTCACCGAGATCGTCGCCCAGACCAACAGCCTCGCACCCGACCTCGTGCTGCTGCTCGGCGACTTCATCGCCAGCCGCGACAAGCATCCCGACGATCCGCGCCCGCAGGACTGGGCGGCCGAACTGGCGCGGCTGACGGCCCGCGACGGCGTCTATGCTGTGCTCGGCAATCACGACTGGTGGCATGACGAGCGCGCCCAGCGCGAGCGCCGCGGGCCGACCGAGGTCGCGCTGGTGCTCGAGGCTGCCGGCATTCCCGTGCTGGAGAACCAGGTGCGCCGGCTCGAGACCGCGGCCGGGCCGCTCTGGCTCGCCGGTCTCGGCGACCAGCTCGCCGTCCTGCACCCGCCCCGCGGCACGCGGCGCGGCATCGACGATCTCGCCGGCACGCTCGCCCAGGTCGCGGATGACGGCGCCCCGCTGATCCTGATGGCGCATGAGCCGGATGTGTTCGCACGCGTGCCCTCGCGCGTCTCGCTGACGCTCTCGGGCCACACCCATGCCGGGCAGGTCAGGCTGTTCGGATGGTCGCCGCTGGTGCCGTCGCATTTCGGCAACCGCTACGCCTACGGCCATGTCCGGGAAGACGGGCGCGACCTGATCGTTTCGGCCGGGATCGGCACGAGCAAGCTGCCGATCAGACTCGGCGCGCCGCCGGAGATCGTGCTGGTCGAGCTGGGCTGACAGCGCCCCGGCGACGGCCGCCGGGGAAGCGGGCGTCGTGCGGGGCGCTACGACGCGTCAGGCGCGCGTAATCCTCAGCGGACGATGACGCGGCCGCCGGTGGGAGCGCGATTGTAGAGGTCGATCACGTCGATATTGCGCATCCGGATGCAGCCCGACGAGGCCGAGCGGCCGATGGTCTCCGGCTCGTTGGTGCCGTGGATGCGATAGAGCGTGTCTCGGCCGTTCTGGTAGAGATAGAGCGCGCGGGCGCCGAGCGGGTTGTTCGGCCCGCCTTCCATGCCGCCGGCGACCGGCTTCAGATGCGGCCAGCGCGCCACCATCTCGGCCGGCGGCGTCCAGCGCGGCCACTCGGCCTTGCGCTGCATCACCGCCTCGCCGGTCCAGCCATAGGCTTCCTCACCGGTGGCGACGCCGTAGCGGATGGCCTTCTTGTTCGGCAGGACGAAGTAGAGGAACTTCTCCTTGGTATCGACGACGATCGTGCCCGGCGCCTCGCCGGTCGGATCGGTAATCTCATAGGGAAGATGCGTGAGATGGGTCTCGAATTTCGGGACCAGTGCCATGTATTCGGCGTCGCGCGCCGAGACGTTGGGCGCCGCCAGCGACTTGTACTGGCAACCACCGAGCACGGCCGCAAGGCCGACGACGACAAGCAGGGACCGTATCATGACTTGCACCGTAAACGCCCGGGGGATTGGCGTCCGTTATGATGAATGCAACGTTAAGATTCGGTGACCCGCCGTTCGCCCGCCGGATCGGAATCTGCCCGAAGATGTACGGCTCAACCCGGACACAGGCAACGAAGTTCCGGGATTTCGCGGCGAAAACGCTTCTTGTTGCAGCGCAGTGACAATATGGTCACGCTTGACGGAGCGGCATTCGAATGACGCCCATTGCGAGGACTGCGCCTTGACCACCCTGCTGATCAGCCACCCGAGCAGCCTCGAGCACCAGACGCCGGAAGGCCATCCGGAACGGCCCGACCGGATCCGCGCCGTCGAGGCCGCGCTGGAGGACGAGCGCTTCGCCCTGCTCCAGCGGGTCGAGGCGCCGGAGGCCACCCTCGCCCAGGCCGAGCTCTGTCATCCGGCCCACTACGTCGCCGCGATCGCAGCCGCCTCCCCCGCAGAGGGGCTGGTCGGCATCGACGCCGACACCACCATGTCGCCAGGCACGCTCTCGGCTGCGCTGCACGGGGTCGGCGGGGCGATCCATGCCGTCGACGAGGTGATGGCAGGGCGCGCCGCCAACGCCTTCTGCGCCCTGCGCCCGCCCGGGCACCATGCCGAGCGCGAGCGCGCCATGGGCTTCTGCTTCTTCAACAATGCGGCGATCGCGGCCCGCCACGCCCAGCGCGCCCACGGCGCCGGCCGCGTCGCGGTCATCGACTGGGACGTGCATCACGGCAACGGCACCCAGGACATCTTCTGGAACGACCCGAGCGTGCTCTACGCCTCGTTGCACGAGATGCCGCTCTATCCCGGTACGGGCGCGCCGTCCGAGCGCGGCGAGCACGACACCATCGTCAATGTCGCGCTGCGCGCCGGCGACGGCTCCGAGGCGTTCCGCGAGGCCTTCGACATCGCGGTGCTGCCGCGCATCGCCAGCTTCGCACCGGAGCTGATCGTGATCTCGGCCGGGTTCGACGCGCATTGGCGCGACCCGCTCGCCAATCTCAAACTGCGCGAATCGGATTTCGCCTGGGCGACGCGGGCGCTGATGGAACTGGCCGACCGCCATGCCGGCGGCCGCCTCGTCTCCATTCTCGAAGGCGGCTACGACCTCGAGGGCTTGGCCAAGTCGACCGCCGCCCATGTCGGGGCGCTGATGCGGGGCTGAGCCCCGATCGCGCCGCCGCATCGCTGCGACGTGCTGGACGCGCCTCTGCGCAGGGGCGCGTCGGCCGCGCTCACTCCAGCGGCTCGGTCCCGGCGATCTCGATGCCGAAGCCCGACAGGCCGACATAGGCCCGCGTCGAGGAGGCGAGGTTGACGATCGAAGAGATCCCGAGATCGCGCAGGATCTGCGCGCCGAGGCCGACCTCGCGCCATTGCTGGCTGCGCAGCGAATCCGAGCCGTCCTCGACGCTCTTGATCGGCACGCCGGCCGAGCCGTCGCGCAGATAGACCAGCACGCCGCGGCCCTCCTGCTGGAAGCGGCGCAGCGCGCACTGGATCGAGCCGGCACCGCCGAGCACGTCGGCCACGACATTGGCCCGATGCAGCCGCGCCGGCACCTTCTCGCCGTCGCCGACCCGGCCCATCACAAAGGCGAAGTGCTGCGTGTCGTCGAAGGGCGTGACGTAGACATGCCCGGTCATCTCGCCGAACTCGGTGGCGATCGGGAAGGAGTGCACGCGCTCGACCAGCTTCTCGCGGGCCTGGCGATAGGCGATCAGGTCAGCGACCGTGATCTGCTTGAGGCCGTGCTTCTGCGCGAAGGCGGCGATCTGCGCGCCCTTCATCACCGTGCCGTCGTCATTGGCGAGTTCGCAGATCACGCCGACCGGCGGCAGGGCGGCGAGCTTGCAGAGATCGACCGCCGCCTCGGTATGGCCCGAGCGCATCAGCACGCCGCCATCCTTGGCGATCAGCGGGAAGACGTGGCCGGGACGGACGAAATCGCCGGCGCCCATATTGCCGTTGGCGAGCGCGCGCACGGTGTTGCAGCGCTGCTCGGCCGAGATGCCGGTGGTCAGCCCGTGCTTGACGTCGACGGTGACGGTGAAGGCCGTGCCGAGCGGCGCGTCGTTGGAAGGCACCATCGGGTCGAGCCGCAGGCGGCGGGCCTCGTCGCCGGTCAGCGGCGCGCAGACGATGCCGCAGGTGTTGCGGATGATGAAGGCCATCTTCTCCGGTGTGCAGAGCGAGGCGGCGATGATGAGATCGCCCTCGTTCTCGCGGTCGTCATCATCGGTGACGATGACGATCTCGCCACGCGCGAAGGCATCAATGGTCTCGGCGACGTTGCTCATGCTCATGGCGGCCTCGCGCGGGCCCTGCAGGCCCAAAAAATCGTTGGGAGTGACGGCTCCGCCCGTGGCGGCGGCGATGCGCTCGGCGCTCTCGCGCGAGATCCAGACCTCGGGATCGTTGCAGAGCGCCGTGACGCTGGCCGGCGACAGGCCGACGCTGCGCGCAAAAGCGCTGCGGGCGGTGTTGGTCTGCTTGAGCCAGGCGTCGAGCTTCATGGCCGTAAAGCTAATACGCCGGAGCTTCATCCGCAACGAAGAAGGCGCGCGATTTCAGCAATACTGAAATTCATTCTTCGCAACACCACGGCCGGCGCGCGCCGCGCCGGCGCCGCCTCAGCCCGAGAAGGGCCAGCGCGGCTCGCCGCAGCCCTGCTGGCCGCGATGGCGCAGATACTGGTCGGCCAGCACGCAGGCGACCATCGCCTCGCCGACCGGCACTGCGCGGATGCCGACGCAGGGGTCGTGGCGGCCCTTGGTGAACATCTCCGCCTCGCCGCCGGTGCGGGTCACGGTGGCGCGCGGCGTCAGGATCGAGGAGGTCGGCTTCACCGCGAAGCGCGCGACGATCGGCTGGCCGGTCGAGATGCCGCCGAGCACGCCGCCGGCATGGTTGGAGAGGAAGAGCGGGCGGCCGTCATTGCCGGTGCGCATCTCGTCGGCATTGGCCTCGCCCGTCAGTTCGGCCGCGCCGAAGCCGTCGCCGATCTCGACGCCCTTGACCGCGTTGATGCTCATCAGCGCCGCGGCGATCTCGGTGTCGAGCTTGCCGTAGATCGGGGCGCCAAGCCCCGCCGGCACGCCCTCGGCCACGATCTCCAGCACCGCGCCGATCGAGGAGCCTGACTTGCGGATGCCGTCGAGATAGTCGGCGAAGCGCTCGGCCGCCTTGGCGTCCGGGCAGAAGAAGGGATTGCGCGCGACCTCGTCCCAGTCCCAGTTGGCGCGGTCGATGCGGTGCGGCCCCATCTGGACCAGCGCGCCGCGCACCACCATGCCCGGCACGACCTTGCGGGCGATGGCGCCGGCCGCGACGCGCATCGCCGTCTCGCGCGCCGAGGACCGCCCGCCGCCGCGATAGTCGCGGATGCCGTATTTCGCCTCATAGGCGAAGTCGGCATGGCCGGGCCGGTACTTGTCGCGGATCTCGGAATAGTCCTTCGAGCGCTGGTCGACATTGTCGATCAGCAGGCCGATCGGCGTGCCGGTGGTGACCTGCCCGCCGCTGCGCTCGTCGGCGAACACGCCGGAGACGATGCGGACGCTGTCGGGCTCCTGCCGCTGCGTGGTGTAGCGCGACTGGCCCGGCCGGCGCCGGTCGAGCTCGCGCTGGATCTCCGCCTCGGTCAGCGGGATCAGCGAGGGGCAGCCGTCGATGACGCAGCCGATCGCCGGTCCGTGGCTCTCGCCGAAGGTGGTCACGCGGAAGAGATGGCCGAAGGTGTTGTGAGACATGGTCGCCCGGTCGTTGCTCCCACGGCTCATAAGCCGGATCCGCCCGGCGCGAAACCCTGGCGTGCCGCACAGGCGATTGACAGGAGCGCGTGCCGCGCGCTTCTGGGCGCCATGACGGGCAGCAACATCTGCAGCATGAGCTGCGGCATCGCCGCGGCGGCGCGCACCTGGCGCCCCGGGAGCGTCATCATCGCGGGCGGCTAGCCCCGAACCCGCCCGCGCGGCGCGTTCGGGGACGGCCCGGACCGGCCGCGGTGCCACCGGCGCCCGAAGGTTCACCCCGCCGGCTGCACGATGCCGGGCTCGCCCCGAGCCCCGTCGCGGTCCGTAACCGACCACAGGCCCGCTGCTTTGCGACCATCGTCGCGCGCCGGCCCGGACGTCCCTGCCATGACCCGATCCCGTGCGCCCGCCCCGGCGCCCGTCAGCCTCGCGCGTGCCCTTTCGAAGCTCGGCTACTGCTCGCGCACCCAGGCGGAAGCGCTGGTGCTCGCCGGCCGCGTCGCGCTCGACGGCCGCATCGTCCGCAATCCCACCCACCGCATCGCGATGGAGCGCGCCCGCATCGCGGTCGACGGCGAGCCGGTCGGCGCCGGGCAGCGCCTCTATCTCATGCTGAACAAACCGCGCGGCCTCGTCACCACCCGCGACGATCCCGAGGGACGCGAGACGGTCTATGCCTGCCTGGCGGGGCTGGAGCTGCCCTTCGTCGCGCCGGTCGGCCGGCTCGACAAGGCGAGCGAGGGCCTGTTGCTGATGAGCAATGACAGCCGCTGGGCGCAGCACATCCTCGACCCAGCCTCCGGCATCGAGAAGACGTATCACGTCCAGATCGACCGGCTGCCGGACGAGGCCTTCCTGGCGCGGCTGCGGGCGGGCGCGGTCGATGGCGACGAGACGCTGACCACGCGCGCCGCGACGCTTCTGCGCGCGGGCGAGCGCAACGCCTGGATCGAGATGGTGATCGACGAGGGCCGCAACCGCCAGATCCGCCGCATCGTCGAGGCGGCCGGCGCCGGCGTGCTGCGGCTCGTGCGGGTCGGCATCGGCGGCCTCGCCCTCGGCGACCTGCCGAAGGGCGCGGTGCGCCCGCTCACGCCGCAGGAGGTGGCGCTGCCGCTCGCCAACGCGCGCTGCGGCCCGGTCCAGCGCCAGCGGCCCACCCCACGGGCCACGGGAGGCGCGAAGCGGGTTCATCCGGCGGCGTAAAAGCCGCGCCCCGCAGGCGGCCGTCGTCACGGGCGCGGGCCCGCGACGACGAAAGGGCCGGTGTCAGTGGCCGGCGGCGGCGGGCACGGCCGGCGCGCCTTCCCAGCGCGTATTGGCCGGCAGGTTCTCGCCCTTCATGATGACGGTGAGCAGGCCAATCTGCGCATGGTCGCCAACATGGGTGTCGTAGAGCACGGTCGCCCCCGCCCCGACGCAGACGCCGCGGCCGAGATTGACCCGCCCGACCTTCATCACCCGGTCCTCGTAGAGATGGGTCTGCAGCGCCGAATGGGCGTTGATCTGGCAGAAATCGCCGACCTTCACGCAGTCGAACTCGGTGATGTCGGTGGAGTCCATCCAGACCCCCTCGCCGAACTTCGCCCCGAACAGGCGCAGGAACCAGGGCAGGAAGGGCGTGCCGCGCAGGTAGTCGAGCAGCACCTTGCCGCCGAGACCCCAGTAGAGCACCGCGACCGCCTCGGTCCGCATCGCCCACCACGACCACATCGGCTTCATCACCGGCTTGTAGACGCCCATCAGCATCCACTTCATCAGCGCGCAGATCAGCGCCTGCAGCACCGCGATGACCACCGCGCAGGCCATGAAGGCGAGCAGCAGCCCACTCCAGTCGCGATCGAAGATCTTCTGCTGCAGCACCAGGTCGACGGCGAGCGTGCCGAAGGTAATGAACAGCATCGCCGGGAAGGAGGTGTGCAGCGCCTCGAAGACGCCGCGCCCGAACTGCTTGCCGAAGGAGGGCTTGTAGGTCCAGTCTGCCCCGAGATCGACCTTCTGGCGCGTCGGCAGCCGGATCGGCGGCGAGCCGAACCAGGTGTCGCCCGGCTGCATCTCGGCGCTCGCCGGCGGCTTCGACTTGATGCCGATCAGCACGCGGTCGGGAATGACCGTGCCCGGTGGCACCACGGCGTCGTTGCCGACGAAGACCTGGTCGCCCGTGCGGGTCATGTCGAGGCGCATATAGCCGCGGCGCATGTCCTCGTCGCCGAAGATCACCTCGTCGGCGATGAAGTTGCCGGCGCCGATGCCCGTGACGTCGTAGCGGCCGGACAGGTTGGTCGAGATCTCCGAGCCCTTGCCGATACCAGCGCCCATCATCCGGTACCAGAAGCGCATATAGATCGTGGCGAACAGCGAGGAGAGCGTCTCTAGCGTCACCTCGGTCGCCAGCGCCACCGTCCATTTGCGAGCGTAGAAGCCGGAATGGATCGAGTAGGAGCCCGAATTGACCCGCGGCAGGATGATCCAGCGCAGGGCCGCGATCAGGAACACCGTCAGCGAGATCAGCCCGATCGCCGTCGGCCAGGTCAGCAGCGGCAGGTACCAGTGGTAGCTGATCTCCGACCAGCCGGCGATCCAGTTGTCGATATTGTCGAACAGCCAGAAGGCCGGGAAGATCGGCAGCAGGCTGATCGGCGGCAGCAGGATCAGCATCAGCACGTAGAAGGCGGTCATCGCGCTGCGGCGCGCGCCGCCCGCCTGCGCCTGCGGCGGCAGCGTCTCCAGGTCGACCATGCCGATCTTGCGGGCCGGCGAGCCGTCCCAGATCTCGGCCTCGCCGATCGTCTGCCCGGCCGGGATCGCGGTCAGGTCGCCGATCTCGGCATGGTCGGCGACGGTGCAGCCATGGCCGAACACCACCGAGGAGCCGGCATAGACGTCCTTGCCGATGCTGATCCGGCCGATCACCAGATTGGCGCCGATCGCCTCGGCATTGGCGAAGGTGGTCTTGGAGCCCAGCGTCGTGCCGTCGCCGATCTCGATCAGGTCGACAGCGCCGGCCTCGTAGTCGGAGATGATGACGTCGCGGCCGACCTTGGCGCCGAGCAGGCGCCAGTAGACCCGCATCACCGGCGAGCCCTGCAGCCATTTGATGTGGACGAGGCCCGCGACGCGCGAGGCGAACCACCAGCGGAAATAATAGACGCCCCAGAGCGGGTAGACGCCGGGCTTGGTCCGGCCCAGGACCAGCCATTTCAGGCCGATCGAGATGAAGCCGGTGCTGATGGTGATCGCGACATAGATGCCGAGCAGGGCGAAGACCTGCCCCATGGTCGAGAGATCCTCGCCCGAGAGCAGCATGTAGCTGACGAAGATGCCGAGCCACTGCGCCGTCGACAGGCCGATGATGATCGGCAGGACGGCGGCCTGCGCCAGCCCGCAGAGGAAGCGGCGTAGCAGCGGCGGCGGCGTGAAGGACAAATCCTCCGCCTCGCGCACGCCGCGCGAATCCAGCAGCGCTGCCATGCCGCGCAGCGTGCGCGCGCCATAAACGTCCTGCAGCGTGATGCCGGCATAGGCCGGGGTCTCGCGCACGATCGAGATGAAGCGTGCCGCCAGCAGCGAATGCCCGCCGAGATCGACGAAGAAATCCGCCTCGAAGGGCAGCGCCTGGGCGCCGAGCACGCGCTTGGCCGCGGCGAGCAGCGCGGCCTCTGTGTCGTTGCGCGGCGGCTCCTGCTCCCCGCTCGCCGCCGGCGCGGTCAGCGGCGCCGCCTTGAGCATCTTGCGGTCGACCTTGCCGGACACCATGCGCGGCAACGCGCCGATCGGCTCGAAATGCGCCGGGATCATGTAGGGCGGCAGCTTCTCGCGCAGCGAGGCGCGCAGCACGCTGCCCTCGACCGCCACGCCGGGCTCGCCGACGAAGAAGGCCACCAGCCGCTCGATGCCGTCGTCGCTGCGCAGCACCACGGCCGCTTGGCCGATGCCGGCCTCGTCGGAGAGCGCGGTCTCGATCTCGCCGAGCTCGACGCGGAAGCCGCGGATCTTCACCTGGTCGTCGATGCGGCCGTGGAAGACGATGTTGCCGTCGCCATCGATGCTGACCGCGTCGCCCGAGCGGTAGAGCACCGGGTCGTCGCCGGCGCCGCCGAACGGGTTGGCGATGAACTTCTCGGCCGTCAGCTCCGGGCGCAGGTGGTAGCCCTTGGCCACGCCGGGGCCGCCGATCAGCAGCTCGCCCTGCTGGCCGGGCGCCACCGGCTGTAGCGCCTCGTCGACGACATAGGCGGTGTAGTTCGGGATCGGCCGGCCGATCGTCACGGTCCGGCCCGGCTCGACCTCGGCCGCGGTGGCGACCACCGTCGCCTCGGTCGGGCCGTAGGTGTTGAGGATGCGCCGGCCCGGCCGCGACCATTTCTGCACGGTGGCCGGCGGCAGCGCCTCGCCGCCGAGCAGGATCAGCCGGAGCGAGGGCACGTCGGCCGGCAGGATGCCGAGCAGCGTCGGCACCGTGTCGATCACGGTGACGCCGGCCTCGGCCAGGATCGCGGGGAGCTTTTCCGCGTCGCCCATCATCTCGGGCGTGGCGACGAACAGCGTCGCGCCGACGAGATAAGGCGTCCAGATCTCCTCCATCGACAGGTCGAAGGCGACGGAGGCGCCCTGGAAGACCACGTCCTCCGGCGCCATGCCGTAGAGCGCGTTCCCGGCGCGCAGGAAATGGCAGATGTTGCGATGGCTGATGACGATGGCCTTCGGCACGCCCGTCGAGCCGGAGGTGTAGATCAGATAGGCGGGATGGTCCTGCGTCAGCCCAGGAGCCCGCGCCGGCAGCGCCTCGCCGCCCGCGCCGGCGGCCTGCAGCTCGGCAGATGCCCACAGCGTGCGGCCGGTGGCGCTTGCCTTCGGCTTCCAGTCCTCGCGCGTCACCAGCCCCTTGGCGGAAGCGTCGTCGAGGCAGGTCGCGACGCGCTCGACCGGCGCCTCGGCGTCGAAGGGCAGCCAGGCCGCGCCCGAGAGCGTGATCGCGATCTGCGCGACCAGGAGCTCGATGCCGCGCGGCATCCAGAGCCCGACCATGTCGCCCGGCCCGACGCCGGCCTTGACCAGCCCGCGCGCCTGCGCCTGCGCCTGCGCCCAGACCTCGGCATAGCTCGGCCGCTGCGCACCGGAGATCATCGCCGGATGGTCGGGCCGGAGCGCGACGGTGGCGGCGAACAGCTCGGCCAGGACCTCGTCGCGAAGCAGTTCGGGACGCTTCTCTCCCGCCAGCATGACGGAAGACGGTGCGCCGGCAGCGGGCACACCCGCAGTCACTGTGCTCAATTCGTTCATCTTGCCCTGCCGTGGCCCGGAACCCGGGACGCCGTCGCATTCTTGGGCGATGGCGACGTCCTGGCTCGGAAGCCACATTCCATGCCGGGCCACCGCCTCCCCGCGACGTCGCGCCCGCTCGACTCGCGTCCACGTACCCGCAGCCGCGCGGGAAACTTATAGGACGGCTATATTGTCAAGATGTGACTGAACCGGCGCTGAACGGCAAGTGCCGAGCCGTTTGCGGGGACCGCTTCAAGCCGCCGCAGTCACATCCAGCTCGCCTTGGAGCCCTCGACCACGAGAATCTTGCCCTGCCAGATCTCGACCTTGGCGGCCTCGGCCGGGGAAACCGCGCCGATCAGCGCCAGCACGGCGCGCGCGACGCCGCCATGGCTCACCATCACCGTGTCGGGCGCCATCGCCGCGAGCGCCGGGCCGATGCGGTCGGCCAGCATGCGGTAGCTCTCGCCGCCGGGCGGGACGAAGCCCCATTTGTCCTTCTCACGGGCCTGCGCCAGCTCGCGCTCGCTCTTGCGGATCTCGCGCCAGGTGAAGCCTTCCCACTCGCCGAAGGTCAGCTCGCGCAGGCGGTGATCGGTGGCGTAGTCCGCGACCGGCAGGGCGAGCTCGCGGCGCAGGATCGTCATCGTCTCCTGGGCGCGCTGCATCGGCGAGCAGACATAGTCCAGCGTGGCGAAGCCGGGCGCGATCTCGCGCAGCCGCCGTCCGGCCTCCTCCGCCTGCATGCGGCCGAGCGCGTTCAGTGGAATGTCCTTGCCGCCCTGGAGCCGCCCCTCGCGGTTCCAGTCGGTTTCGCCATGGCGGACGAGGAAGAGGCGCGCGGGAATCGTGAACGTCGTCATGGCTCCAAGCTCATGCACGCTGGCCGCCGGAGCGTCAAAGCCGCAAGCCGCTACGGAGGGCTCGCCGCGGCAACCCGGCTTTCCCTGTGGCCGCGCCGCCACGGCCTGTGTAAGACGCGCTGTCGAAACGAGTTCGCCATGCACGCCACCCTCACCCTGCCCGACGGCCGCACACTGCCGCTCGGGCCGCGACCGCTCCTGATGGGCGTGGTCAACGTCACGCCGGATTCCTTCTCGGATGGCGGGCTGTTCGCCGAGGCGGGCAAGGCCGTGGCGCATGCGCTGGCCCTGGCCGGCGAAGGCGCCGACATCGTCGATATCGGCGGAGAATCGACCAGGCCCGGCCATGCCCCGCTCGACGCGGAGGCGGAAGCCGCGCGCGTTCTGCCGGTGATCCGCGGCACGCTCTCCGGCAGCACCGTCCCGGTCTCGATCGACAGCTACAAGTCTGAGGTCGCGCGCGCCGCCCTCGCCGCCGGTGCCGCCATCGTCAACGATGTCTGGGGCTGCCAGCGCGACCCGGCGATCGCCGCCGTCGCGGCCGAGCATGGCGCGCCGATGATCCTGATGCACAACCGCGAGACGGCGGATGCCGGGCTCGACATCCTTGCCGAGGTGCTGCGCTTCCTCGAGCGCTCGCTCGCCATCGCGACCTCGGCCGGCGTGCCGCGTGCGCAGATCGTCGTCGATCCCGGCATCGGCTTCGGCAAGACGCCGGAGCAGAACCTGCTGCTGATCGACCGGCTCGACCGGCTGCGCGACGCGCTCGGCTGCCCGGTGCTGCTCGGCGCCTCGCGCAAGTCGACGCTGGGCCTGATCACCGGCAAGACCGTCCCCGCCGAGCGGCTGGCCGCCAGCCTGTCGGCGCATCTCTACGGGGTGATGCGCGGTGCCGCCATCATCCGCGCCCATGATGTCGACGCCCATCTCGACGCGTTGAAGGTCTGGGCCGCCATCGGAGCAAGGCCATGAGCGCCACCGGACAGATCTTCATCGAGGCGCTCGACCTCTACGCCTATCACGGCCATTTCGCCGAGGAGGGCCGGCTCGGCCAGCGTTTCTCGATGGATCTGGTGCTCGATTGCGACCTGCGCGCCTCGTCGGTCAGCGACGATCTCGAGGATACGGTCGACTATGGCGCGGTGGTCGCCCTGGTCAGCAAGGTGTTCTCAGCCAGGCGCTTCCGCCTGCTCGAGGCGGCGGCGCGCGCCCTCGCCGACGCCATCCTCGAGGCCTATCCCAAGGTGACGCGCGTCGGCGTCACCCTGCGCAAGCCGGCCCCGCCCATTCCGGGACGGATGGAATCGGTCGGCATCCGGCTGGACTTCACCCGTGAGCGCTGAGGCGGCGCTCGGCCTCGGCGGCAATCTCGGGGACCCGGTCGCAGCCTTCGCCACGGCGCTGCGGCGCCTCGGCGCGACGCCGGGCGTCGCCTTGCGCGCGCGCTCCTCGGTCTGGCGCACCGCCCCCTGGGGCGTCGAGGACCAGCCTGAGTTCCGCAACATGGCGGTTCTGGTCGAGACCACGCTGCCGGCCGAGGAACTGCTGGCGCTGTGCCTGGCGATCGAGCGTGAAGGCGGCCGCGAGCGCCGGGAGCGCTGGGGCCCGCGCACCCTCGACATCGACATCCTCACCTTTGGCGACGCCGCCATTGACCGGCCGGGCCTGCAGATCCCACATCCGCGCATCGCCGAGCGCGCCTTCGTGCTGGCGCCGCTGGCCGAGATCGCGCCCCGAACCGCGATCGGCGGCCGCGCGGTCGCCGATCTGCTGGCTACGCTGGCGGATGCCGAGGTCCGCCGCGACGCAGACGAGACCGCGCGCCTCGCGACGCTGCTCGCCGGCGCCTGAACGGCGAAGGCCGGAGACGGTCTCCCGCCCCCGGCCTCGCGATCTGTCAGAGACCGTCGATGATCGCCGCCGGCCGGGCCGCGTCGCGGCTCACTCGCCCTTGTCGAGGGTGATGTCCGGGGCGGTCGGCACCTTCATGCCGACGACATGGTAGCCGGCATCGACATGCATGATCTCGCCGGTGATGCCGCGCGACATGTCGGAGACGAGGAAGACCGCGGTCTCGCCGACCTCCTCGATGGTGACGGTGCGGCGCAGCGGCGAGTTGTACTCGTTCCAGCGCAGGATGTAGCGGAAATCGCCGATGCCCGAGGCGGCGAGCGTCTTGATCGGGCCGGCCGAGATCGCGTTGACGCGGATCTTCGAGGGGCCGAGATCGGCGGCGAGATATTGCACGCTCGACTCCAGCGCCGCCTTGGCCACGCCCATGACGTTGTAGTGCGGCATCCACTTCTCGGCGCCGTAATAGGTCAGCGTCAGCAGCGAGCCGCCATCCGGCATCAGCTTCTCGGCGCGCTGGGTGATCGCCGTGAAGGAATAGCAGGAGATCAGCAGCGACTTGGTGAAGTTGCCCTCGGTCGTCTCGACATAGCGGCCGGTCAACTCGTCCTTGTCGGAGAAGGCGATGCAGTGGACGACGAAGTCGAGCTTGCCCCAGAGCTTCTCGATCTCGGCGAAGACCGCGTCGATCGAGGCCGGGTCGGTGACGTCGCAATGGCCGACCAGATGCCCGCCGAGCTGCTTGGCGAGCGGCTCGACGCGCTTGCGCAGCGCGTCGCCCTGATAGGTGAACGCCAGTTCGGCGCCGGCATCCGCGGCGGCCTTGGCGATGCCCCAGGCGATCGAGCGGTTGTTGGCGACGCCCATGACGAGGCCGCGCTTGCCCTTGAGGAGATTGGCGGTGTGGGCGGCGCTGCTGGAATCAGGCATCGGAGACCTTCGAACTGGACGAACCGGCGGGAGGGGCCGGAGGGTCTCTTAGCCGAGGCTGCGAAGCTGTGGAAGCCCGCCCGCCGGATTCCTGTTCAGCCCGCCCGCGCCTTCATCAGCGCGGTCAGTTCGGCGTCCTCGGCGGGCATCTCGATGTCGAGCGCGACGAAGAGGTCGCCATGGCCGTCCTTCTTGCCGGTCGGCAGGCCCTTGCCGCGCAGCCGGAACTGCCGCGTCGTGCCCGTCAGCGGCGGCACCTTCATCTCCACCGCGCCCGACAGCGTCGGCACATGGATCGCCCCGCCAAGCACGGCGGTGGCCAGCGGCACCGCCACCCTTGCACGCAGATCGCTGCCGTCGACGGTGAAGCGCGGATCGGGCCTGACCTTGATCGTCATCAGCACGTCGCCGGCCTCGCCGGTCAGCGGATGCAGCTGGCCGAGGCCGCGCAGGCGCATCACCTTGCCGTCGGCGACGCCCTCGGGGATCGTCACCTCGATCTCGCGTCCGCCCGGCAGCTTGACCCGGCGCGTACCGCCATTGGCCGCCTCGGCAAGCGTGACCTCGAGCGTGAACTGCTGCTCGGGCGGCTTGGCCGACTGGTTGGGGCGCTGGCGCCCGCCGCGCCGCGCCGCATCGCCGAACAGCGAGCCGAAGATGTCGGCCGGATCGAAACCCGCCTCCGGCCCGCCGCCGCGGCCGAAGGGCGAGCCGCCCATGTCGAAATGGTATTCGTGGCTGCCCTGTCGCGCCCCGCCGCGCCCGGCGCCCATGCCCTCGAAGCCCGAGAAGCGCGGCTTGCCCTCGGCGTCGATCTCGCCGCGGTCGAACTGCTTGCGCTTCTGCTCGTCGCCGAGCACCTCATAGGCGGTATTCAGCTCGGCGAACCTGTCCTGGGCCTTGGGATCGCCCTGGTTGCGGTCGGGGTGCAAGTCCTTGGCGCAGCGGCGATAGGCCTTCTTGATCTCGGCCTCGCTGGCCGATTTCGCCACACCCAGAACCTGATACGGATCACGCATTCGAAAACCCCGGAAGCATTCCCGGCCCCGTCTGCCCGGAGCCGCCTCCTAGATGGGATGACTGTGGCCTGTTCGCAACAGGCGATCGGGCTCAGCTTTCGCCTTTCCAGGGCTTTGCGTCGCGGATCGACCACTCGCCGCCGGAAGGCCGGCAGGCCGTGCCCTGGAGCCTGACCGGGCCGCTCTGCAGCGCCATCGAGGCCAGGAAGGCCCGGCAGATCTCGTCTTCCTTGAGGAAGGGCCCGCCGACCGGGGTGAAGCGACCCTTCATGCCGCTCTGGGCATTGTCCCAGGAGACCGGCGCGCCATTGCCCTGCGGATCGAGCGCCAGTGCCAGCGCGCCGGAAGCCCTGCGGACATCCTCCGGGCCGAGATCCGGCGCCAGCCCGCCGAGCCCGCCCTCACCAAGACCGCCCGCGCCAAGCCCGCTGCGCGCCGGCAGCACCGAGGCGGTGGTCATCGCGACCTCGTCCTCGGCCTTGCTGGACAGGCCCATGATCGGGAAGGACATGGAGCATCCGCCCGCGGCCAGCCCGCACAGCACCACCGCTGCGAGCGATGTGCGGCGCGCGGCGGTGCCCGCGGCTTCGAGGCTCTGGCTCGCTGGCTCGCAGGCTCTATATATGACTGCCGACTCCAACCACATGACGGATCGCGCTCGCCCGACGCTTCCTGAAACTTCAAAGGACTAAGCACGTGAACCCGTTAACGAGCGGTGACTTCACCGAGGCCGAGGAGCCCTTCGCGCTGTTCGGAACCTGGCTGGAAGAGGCGAAGGCGTCGGAGCCGAACGACCCGAACGGCATGGCGCTCTCGACCGTGGACGCCGACGGCATGCCGAATTCCCGCATGGTCCTGCTCAAGGATTTCGATGCGGACGGCTTCGTGTTCTACACCAACACCCAGAGCCAGAAGGGCCAGGAGCTGCTCGGCCAGGGCAAGGCCGCGGCGCTGTTCCACTGGAAGAGCCTGCGCCGGCAGGTGCGGGTGCGCGGCCCGGTCTCGCTGGTCAGCGACGCCGAGGCGGACGCCTATTTCCGCTCCCGCCCGCGCGACAGCCGCATCGGCGCCTGGGCCTCGCAGCAGTCGCGCCCTTTGGAGAGCAAATACGCGCTGGAGAAGGCGGTGGCGAGCTATGCGCTGAAGTTCGGCGTCGGCGAGGTGCCGCGCCCGCCCCATTGGACCGGCTTCCGCATCGCGCCGGTCTATATCGAGTTCTGGCGCGACGGCGCCTTCCGCCTGCACGACCGCATCGTCTTCCGGCGCCCCTCCCCCGAGGGCGACTGGACCCGGACGCGGCTCTATCCCTGACGCCCCTTCGAGGACACAACGCCGCCATGGCCATGCCGACATTCGATTTCCCCGCGACGGAGCCCGGCAAACGGCCCGTCATGCTGCTGACCGGCGCCAGCCGCGGCATCGGGCACGCCACGGTGATGCAGTTCGCCATGGCGGGCTGGCGCATCCTGTCCTGCTCGCGGCAGGCCTTCTCCGACAAGTGCCCCTGGCCCTCGGGCGCCGACGATCACGTCCAGATCGATCTCGGCGACCCCGAGGACACGATGCGCGGCATCGCCGAGATCAAGAAAAGGCTGGCGGCCGAGGGCGGCAAGCTGCACGCGCTGGTCAACAATGCCGGCATCTCGCCCAAGGGCAGGGAGGGCGCCCGTCTCGGCGCCGCCACGACCTCGTTCAACGACTGGCACAAGGTCTTCCAGGTCAACTTCTTCGCGCCGATCATGCTGGCGCGCGGCCTGCTCGACGAATTGACCGCGGCGAAGGGCACCATCGTCAACGTCACCTCGATCGCCGGCTCGCGCGTGCACCCGTTCGCGGGCGCGGCCTACGCCACCTCCAAGGCGGCGCTCGCCAGCCTGACCCGCGAGATGGCGGCGGATTTCGGCCCTCTCGGCGTGCGCGTCAACGCGATCTCGCCCGGCGAGATCGACACCGCCATCCTCTCCCCCGGCACCGACAAGATCGTCGAGAAGCTGCCGCTGCAGCGGCTCGGCCGCACCGAGGAGGTCGCCAAGGCGATCTATTTCCTCTGCACCGACGCTTCGAGCTACGTCACCGGCGCCGAGCTCCACATCAATGGCGGGCAACACGTGTGAGCGGCGAGGGCGGCCGGGTCATCCGCTTCCCCCACCCGGCGCGGAAGCTGGCGCGGCCGGTGCTGGCCGCCTCGCTCGCCGTCTTCCGTGACGGCAAGGTGCTGCTCGCGACCCGCACCAGCCCCCCGGCCGACCGGCTCTGGTCGCTGCCGGGCGGCAAGGTCGAGGCCGGCGAGAGCCTGGAGGACGCGGCCCTGCGTGAACTGGCGGAGGAGGTCGGCGTCAGCGCCCGCATCGTCGGCTTCAACCGCCATGTCGAGATCGTCGGCCGCGATGCCGGCGGCACGGTCACGCATCATTTCGTCGTCGCCTCCTTCGTCGGGCAATGGCTCTCGGGCGAGCCACGTCCCGGCCCGGAGGCGGGCGAGGTGATGTGGGCGGACCCGCTCAGGCTCGGCGGCCTGCCAACGACGCGCGAGCTCGGCGACGTGCTGCGCCGCGCCGCGGCGATCGCGGCCGAAGCGGCGGCCCTGCCATGAGGCGCGCCATCGCCCTGTTCGTCCTGGCGACGCTGGTCGGGGGCACGCCCGCCCTCGCCCAGCAGCGGCCGGCGAGCCCGCCCGCGCAGAAGCCCGCCGAGGCGACGGCCGAGCCGGAGGCGCCCGCCCCGCCCTACGAGCCGCAATTGCTGTCGCTGGCCGAGCTGATGGGCTCGCTGTCCTATCTGCGCACGCTGTGCGGGGCGCGTGAGGCCGAGGACTGGCGCGAGCGGATGGCGGCGCTGCTGGAGGCGGAGGGGCGCAGCCCCACTCGCAAGGCCCGGCTGAGCGGCGCCTACAACCGGGGCTTTCGCGCCTATGCCGCGACGCACCGCGTCTGCGGCGAGGGCAGCCGCGAGGCTGCGGCACGGCTGGCGCGCGAGGGCGAGGTGCTGGCGCGGGCGCTGGCGGGGCGCTTCGGCGGCTGATCCGGCCGGTTGCGCCGAATTATCCCCCGGCCGTTAACCTTTCTTAAAGACCATGATGGCGCGCCCGGAACTGCCGCCTTATGGTTTCCGACAGATCACCGGGATGGTCGTGTTTCACGTCGATCCCGCCCTGTCCGCCAGCGCCCGAGTTGTCCGTTTTCATGTCCGTTCTCTCCGACGATCTGCCGCTCGATCCGACGCTCGCCGAAGATGTCCGTGACGCGCGTCGCGTGGCCTATTGCTATATCGAGGACGCCTTCACCGAGGCGCAGCAGGACGGGCTCGATTCCGACGCGCTCGCCCATGCCGCCCTGTTCGCGGCGATGCGGACGCTGGTGGAGACCTATGGCGAGGACGCGACTGCCGTCTTCGCCGAGGGCCTGGCCGAGAAGATCCGCACCGGCACCTTCTCCACCGGTACCCGCCACTGAGGCGCACCGCCTGACGGGCCGCCTCGCGGCCGAGTTCCCCGAAGCTGCCACCCCGGCCGGCACCCGTTTTCCGGGCGAGCGGTTGAGCCGGCGCGCGAAGCCTCCTATAGCGTCGGGCCGCGATACGGGCCGGGCTTGCCGGCCCCCGTCGATGCGCGGACCATCCCCTCCGGCGGCGGCCAGCAGCTCCGCCGGCCGACAACGGAAGAGGCCCCCATGCCGGCAGCGAGACTGGTCGACCGTGGCGTGATTCGGGTCGGCGGCGCGGATGCCCGCGACTTCCTGCAGAACCTCGTCACCAACGAGATGTCCGAGGTCACGGCCACTCGCGCAGGCTATGGCGGGCTCCTGACACCGCAGGGCAAGATCATCGGCGATTTTCTGGTGGTCGCCGTGCCCGATGAGGAGGGCGGCGGCTTCTTGCTCGACTGCCAGCTGCTGCGTGTGCCCGACCTGATGAAACGCCTGAAGCTCTACAAGCTGCGCGCCAAGCTGACGCTCGACGATCTGATCGAGGCGACCGCCGTGCTCGCCAGCGACGACGGCGCCCCGCTGCCGGCCGATGCCGGCGTGGTCTATGCCGATCCGCGCCTGCCGGCGCTGGGCGAGCGTGCCATCTGCGATCGCGACGGCGTCGAGGAGATTGCCACCGGCAGCGCCGACGCCTATCACGCCCGGCGCATCGCCCTCGGCATCCCGGATGGCGGACGCGATTTCCTCTATGACGACACCTTCCCGCACGAGGCGCTGTTCGACCAGCTCGGCGGCGTCTCGTTCAAGAAGGGCTGCTATATCGGCCAGGAGGTCGTCTCGCGCATGCAGCACCGCGGCACGGCCCGCACCCGCATCGTGCCGATCGTCTTCCCCGAGGGGCTCCACCCGGAAGACGGGATCGAGGCCAGCGCCGGCGGCAAGACGCTCGGTCGCGTCGGCGGCTGCGCCGGCGGCCGGGCGCTCGCCATGCTGCGGCTCGACCGCGTCGCCGACGCCATCGCGGCCGGGCAGACGCTGGATGCCGGCGGCATCGCCTTCACCCTGGCCGAGAAGCCCGGCTTCCTGCGCTTCCCCTATCCGGGCGAGGCCGGCTTCGGGGAGCGCGCATGAGCGGGCGCAACATGAGCGGGCGCGAGGCCATTCCCGGCCCGGACGGGCGCTATCGCTGCATCTGGCCGGGCACCGACCCGCTCTACCTCGCCTATCACGACGAGGAATGGGGCGTGCCCGAATATGATTCGCGCGCGCTCTGGGAGAAGCTGATCCTCGACGGCTTCCAGGCCGGGCTCTCCTGGATCACCATCCTGCGCAAGCGCGACGCCTTCCGCAGCGGCTTCGCCGGCTTCGATCCGGAGGCCGTCGCCCGCTTCGGCGAGGAGGACGTCGCCCGCCTGCTCGCCGATGCCGGCATCGTGCGCCATCGCGGCAAGATCGAGGGCACAATCCGCAATGCGCAGGCCTATCTGCGCATCAGCGAGAAGGAGCCCTTCGCCGACTTCCTCTGGCGGCGGCTCGACGGGCGCGTGCTGCAGAACGGCTTCCGCACCCATGAGGAGGTCCCGGCCGAGACGGCGCTGTCCAAGGCGATCTCCAAGGACCTCAAGACGGCCGGCTTCACCTTCTGCGGGCCGACGATCGTCTACGCCTTCATGCAGGCCTGCGGGCTGATCAACGACCACCTCGCCGGCTGCTTCCGCTTCGAGGAATGCCGGGTGCTGGCGCGCGATACGCGGCCCGGCGGCTGATGGCCCGCCCGCCTGCCCCGCCCCGGGCCTGGCAGCGCATGCTGTCCGGCCGCCGGCTCGACCTGCTCGATCCTTCCCCGCTCGACGTCGAGATCGAGGACATTGCGCACGGGCTCGCCCGCGTGGCGCGCTGGAACGGCCAGACCCGCGGCGCCCATTCCTTCTCGGTGGCGCAGCACTCGCTGCTGGTCGAGGCGATCGCCGCTCATCTCAACCCGGACTGGCCGGCCGGCTGGCGGCTGATGGCGCTGCTGCACGACGCCCCGGAATATGTGATCGGCGACATGATCTCGCCGTTCAAGGCGGTGATGGGCGACGCCTACAAGGGCGTCGAGACCAGGCTGCTGGCGGCGATCCATCTGCGCTTCGGCCTGCCGCCCGCGCCGCCGGCGCTGCAGAAGCGCAAGACCAAGCAAGCCGACATGATCGCGGCCTTCCTCGAGGCGACCGAGCTCGCCGGCTTCGCCCGCGAGGAGGCGCTGCGCTTCTTCGGACGCCCGCAGCCACTGCCGCGTCCGGTGCTGGCCCTGGTCGAGCCGCTGCCGACGCAGGCCGCCGAGGCCGCCTTCATCGCCCGTTTCGAGGCGCTCTCCGCGGCCGCCTGAGCCTGCCAAACCGGGCGCCGGCCGGCATGGCGCCCGCGGCCTCTCAGCGGCCGCGGCTCAGTAGCAGGAGATGAATTCGCGATAGACCCAGCCGACGATATGGGCCGAGCCGCGCGGGCTGATCAGCACCCAGGGCCGGCCGCGCTCGTCATGGCCGCTGTTGACCACGCGCACGCCGGCGCCGTTGCGGACGCGGCCGATGATGTCGCCGTTCGGCGTCTCGCGGATGTTGAGCGGCGTGCCGGTCGGGTCGGTGACGGCGCAGCGGTTCTGGGCCAGCGCGGGCGAAGCGGTGAGGCCCGTCAGCACAAGGGCGGCGAGGAGCGCCGGGCGGGTGGCGGTCATGGAATGGTCCTTCGATCGGCGCCGGAACGCGCCTTTCCACGCCATGTCCGGGTCAGGCCGGTTTTCGCCACGCCACTGTCACAGGAATGCCACGGTCGCGCCCGCGCTACGGCGACGGGCCGCTTGTTTGATCCAGGTCAAAGTCGCGCCCCTGCGCGCCATGGTGGAAAGGCCGCGTACCGCCGCTGCGGCCTCTCGCTCAGGAATCACTTCGATGACGCGCAACCTTGCCCTCGCCCCGCTCGCCGCCCTGCTGCTGGGCACGACGGTGCTCGGTGCCGCCGCCGCCGACCTCCCCTCCCGCAAGGGTGCGCCGCTGGCGCCGGTGGTCGACATCTGGAACCCCTGGATGATCCGCGGCCGCGCGCTCGTCGTCGTCCCGCAGGAGCAGGCCAAGCTGCGCGCCGGCGGCGCCCCGATCGTCGGCGGCGACGTCAGCATCTCGACCTCGGTCGTCCCCGAGCTCGACATCACCTACTTCTTCACCAAGAACTTCGCCGCCGAGCTCATCCTCGGCGTGACCCCGCACAATGTGAAGGGCGCGGGCGCCCTCGCCGGCGCCAAGATCGGCTCGGCCTGGCTGCTGCCGCCGACCCTGACCCTGCAGTACCATTTCGACCCGATCGGCGCGTTCAAGCCCTATGTCGGCGCCGGCGTGAACTACACCGTCTTCTTCAACGAGAAGGCCAAGGGCGGCTTCACCAGCTTCGATCTGAAGGACTCGTTCGGCCTCGCCCTGCAGGCCGGCGTCGACATCATGCTGGACCGCCATTGGGGCATCAACTTCGACGTGAAGAAGATCTTCCTGGAGCCCAAGGTGAAGGTGAACAATGGCGCCGTGACCGGCAAGGTCCGCATCGATCCCTGGATCTTCGCGACCGGCGTCACCTACAAGTTCTGATCGCGCGTTTCGCGCATCCGGCCCCTTTGCGGGTCGCCGAACCGATCATGCCGTCGCCGCGAGGCGGTGGCATGATTGTTTCCGGATTGGAACAGGTCCTCGGACATCCACTCGTCTTCCGGATAAAATCCTGAGCGGGCAGAGTACCTCCGGCATCGCAGATGCGTTCAGGAGGAAACCGACATGTCCAGCCTCACCCCGCCCGCCGGCGTCGTGGTCAAGGGCGCGCTCGCCGCCCGCTATGACGAGATCCTGACGCCCGAGGCGCTGGCCTTCGTCGCCGAGCTGCATCGCCGCTTCAACGAGACCCGCAAGCGCCTGCTGGCGCTGCGTGTCGAGCGGCAGAAGCGCTTCGACGGCGGCGAGACACCCGACTTCCTGGCCGAGACCCGCCATATCCGCGAAGGCGACTGGACCGTCGCGCCGATCCCGGCCGACCTGCAGGACCGCCGCGTCGAGATCACCGGTCCCGTCGACCGCAAGATGATCATCAACGCGCTGAACTCGGGCGCCAAGGTGTTCATGGCCGATTTCGAGGACGCCTCCTCGCCGGTCTGGTCCAACATGATGGACGGCCAGCTCAACCTGAAGGACCGCTGGGCCGGCACGATCGACTTCACCGACCCGGTCAGCGGCAAGGCCTATGCGATCAAGGACAAGCCCGCCGTCCTGATCATCCGTCCGCGCGGTTGGCACCTGCCGGAGCGTCACATCCTGATCGACGGCGAGGAGGCCTCCGGCTCCCTGGTCGATTTCGGCCTCTACCTCTTCCACAACGCCAAGGCGGCGCTGGCGCAGGGCTCGGGCCCCTATTTCTACCTGCCGAAGCTGGAGAGCCATCTCGAGGCGCGGCTGTGGAACGACGTCTTCGTCGCGGCGCAGGACGCGCTCGGCCTGAAGCGCGGCACCATCAAGGTCACGGTGCTGATCGAGACCCTGCCGGCCGCCTTCGAGATGGACGAGATCCTCTACGAACTGCGCGAGCACATCGCCGGGCTGAATTGCGGCCGCTGGGACTACATCTTCTCCTTCATCAAGAAGCTGGCCCGCAACAAGGCCTATGTCCTGCCCGACCGCTCGCAGGTCGTGATGAGCAAGGCCTTCCTGCGTGCCTATTCGCTGCTGCTGATCAAGACCTGCCATCGCCGCGGCGCCTTCGCCATGGGCGGCATGGCGGCGCAGATCCCGGTAAAGAACAATCCCGAGGCCAACGCCGCCGCCTTCGCCAAGGTCAAGGCGGACAAGGAGCGCGAGGCCGGCGACGGCCATGACGGCACCTGGGTCGCCCATCCCGACCTCGTCCCGGTCGCGATGGAGGTGTTCGACCGGCTGATGCCGCAGCCGAACCAGCTCGGCAAGCTGCGCGAGGACGTGCAGGTGGGCCGCGAAAACCTGCTCGAAGTGCACGAGGGCACCCGCACCGAGGAGGGCTTCCGCGAGAACATCCGCGTCGGCGTCCAGTATATCGAGGCCTGGCTGCGCGGCCGGGGCGCGGTGCCGATCTACAACATGATGGAGGACGCGGCGACCGCCGAGATCAGCCGCGCCCAGATCTGGCAGTTCGTCCAGTACGGCGTCACGCTGGAGGGCGGCGTCACGGCCGATGCCGCGCTGTTCCGGCGCTGCCTGCCGCAGGAGATGGAGCGCGTGCGCGGCGAGCTTGGGGCAGAAGCCTACGACAAGGGCCGCTTCCCGGAGGCGATCGCGCTGTTCGAGGCGCTCTCGCTGGCGCCGCGCTTCGAGGAGTTCCTGACGGTCCCGGCCTACGCCAAGCTGGCCTGACCTGCCCCTCCGTCACGCATGCGAGCGGGCGTCGCCTCAAGGCGGCGCCCGCTTCGCTTTGACATCGGCCCGGCGGCGCCGCTTAATCCGGCGCAGCCCCCACCCGGAATCGCCATGTCGCCCCGCCTGATCGCCCTTCTGCTCGCCTCGGTCCTGCCCGCTTTGCCGGCCGCGGCCGAGACCCTGACGCCCTATCAGCGCCTGCGCGCCGATGGCGACTTCTCGGGCAGCAAGGCGGGCGGCAAGCCGGCGGTCGATCTCAGCGGCCTGGCCTGCATGCCGGCGGCCACCGGTACGCTGCGCTGCCTCGTCATCAACGACGAGGGCTCCTTCGCCCAGTTCGCCAGCATCGCCGAGAACCGGGTCAAGCCCGGCGCCACGGTGCCGCTGATCGGCGACGAGGCCTCGGATGCGACGCTCGGCACCCCGCCGCGCGATCTCTGCCGCGCGCCCGGCCCCTTCGCCGAATTCGACGGCGAGGCGGTCACCTATGCCGAGGGCGCCTTCTACATCGCCGGCTCGCACGGCTGCTCGCGCCGCAAGGGCGAGTTCCGGCTCTCCGCCTTCCATCTCGCCAGGCTCAAGGTCGACGAGGCCGGCGCGCCCTCCGGCAAGGTCGAGCTGACCTACCGGCTCAGCGACGTTCTGCGCCGTGCCGACGAGGTCTCGGGCTATTTCGGCAAGGATCTCGACGGCGAGAACGGCCTCAATGTCGAGGGGGTCGCCGTCACCGGCGCCACGCTCTGGGCCGGGCTGCGCGCGCCCTCCCTGACCGACCGGGCCTATCTCGTCGGCGCCCCGGTCGAGGCGCTGTTCGCGCCCGGCAAGGCGGCCGCCACGGTGATGCCGACGGTGCTCGCCATTCCCGCCGGCAAGGACCGCGGCGTGCGCGATCTCGCAGCGCTGCGCGACGGCCGGCTGCTGGCGCTGGTCGGGCCGAGCCAGGAACAGGCGCAGCCCTACGCGCTGCTGCTGGTCGATCCCGCCCGGCCGACCGGCTCGCGCCTGCTTGGCACCCTGCCCTCCCGCCCCGGCCACAAGGCCGAGGCCGTCACCATTCTCGGCCAGCGCGGCAGCAGGCTCGACGTGATCGTCGGCTATGACGGCGCCCGCAATGGCGGGTTCGAGCATTATCGCATCCCGCTGCCGGAGGCGGCCGCCCGCTGATGAGCACCGCCTTCCCAGCCCGGCTCGAGACCGCGGTCTCGCGCTATCTCGCCGAGGTCGCGACGCCGCGCCGCGAGCATCTCTCGCTGCTGCGCTGGCAGATGGCGCAGGGCCATGTGCTCGACAGCCGCGAGACCTTCCCCGGCCACGTCACCACCAGCGCCTTCGTGCTCTCGCCCGACCATGCGCAGGTGCTGCTGATCGACCATGTCGTGATCGGCCGCTGGCTGCAGCCCGGCGGCCATTACGAACCGGCCGAGGCCTTCCACCTTTCGGCCGCGCGCGAGGCGGTGGAGGAGACCGGCGTGGCGGGCCTTCGGCTGCATCCCTGGCATGCCGGGCAGGACCTGCCCTTCGCCATCGACAGCCACGACGTGCCCGGCAAGCCGGCGCGCGGCGAGCCGGCGCATGTCCATCACGACCTGCAATATCTCTTCCTCGCCGACCCCGCCCTGCCGCTGGTGGCGCAGGAGGAGGAGGTTCACGCCGCGGCCTGGACAGAGCTCTCCGCGCTGGCCGAGATCGCGCCGGTCGCCTTCGCCCGGCTGGCCGGCGTCACCCCGCCCGGCTGAACCGCTATTGCGGCGCCGCAACACCGCGGCGCAATGCGCGGCGAGCGCCACGCGCCCCCTGCCCAAATCGCCTGAAGCGGCGCAGTCTGCCGCGGCTCGCAACCGCATGCCGCGCAGGTGGCCGATGGCGCCGAACCACGTTGTCCCGATCCTGGCCGCCCTGGCCTGGCTCTCGCCCGCTGTCGCCGCCGACCCGCCCTCTCCTTCCCCCGCGCCGCAGGCCGCCTCGGCCTGCACCGAAAGCGCCGGCATCCCGACCGACGCCTTCGGCTTCACCAGCGGCTCGGACGTCGCCGTCAAGGGCTCCTTCGGCACCAGCCTGAGCTATGGCGGCGGCTTCGGCGCCCGCGACGGCCGCATGCCGCTCCACGCGCTGCAGTTGCAAGGCTCATATGGGCTGGCGCCCTGCCTCGAGATCGGCCCCTATCTGCTCGGCGGCCATGCCGGCGGGCGCATTGCCGGCGCCGGGATCGACGCGACCAGCGGCGGCGCCGGGATCGAGATGAAGTACCGGCTGCTCGGCCGCGACCTCCACGGCATCGGCCTCACCGCCGTGGTCGATCCGAGCGTCACCCGCACCGACCCGTCGGGCGCGGTGCCCTTCACCGGCTACAATACGGGGCTTCGCCTCTATGCCGACGCGGCGCTGCTGCCCGGCCGGCTCTTCGCCGCGCTCAACCTCTCGCAGGATCTGAGCTGGACCGGCCCCTCGCCCTATCTGCGCTCCTCGACGCTGACGCTGGGCGGCTCGCTCGCCTGGCAGGTCGCGGACGGGCTCTATCTCAGCGCCGAGGCGCGCCATCAGCGCCGCTACGCCACGCTCGGATTCGACAAGGAGGTCGGCCATGCCAGCTTCGCCGGGCCGGGCGTGTTCTGGCAGGCGACGCAGGCGCTCGCGCTCTCGGCCGCCTACAATGTGCAGCTCGCCGGCCACGCCAGGGGCGTGCCCGGCCGCATCGATGTCAGCAATTTCAGCCAGCACCTCGTCAAGGTGAAGGCGGCCTACGGCTTCTGAGCGCGGCGCCTTCAGCGCAGCAGCGAGGTTCCCGTCATCTCCGCCGGCTGGTCGATGCCGAGCAGCGCCAGCAGCGTCGGCGCGACATCGGCGAGGCGGCCCTCCGCCAGCGCCGTCGCGCCGCTGCCGATCACCATGGCCGGCACCGGGAAGGTGGTGTGGGCGGTATGGGGATTGCCGGTCACCGGATCGGTCATCAGCTCGCAATTGCCGTGGTCGGCGGTGACGAACAGCGCGCCGCCCTTGGCCAGGATCGCCTCGGCGATGGCGCCGAGCCCGGCATCGACGGTCTCGACCGCCTTGATCGCGGCCGCAAGCACGCCGGTATGGCCGACCATGTCGGGATTGGCGAAGTTCAGCACGACCAGGTCGTAGCGCCCGCTCTCGACCGCCTCGACCACCTTGCGGGTCAGCTCCGGCGCGGACATTTCAGGCTGGAGATCATAGGTCGCGACCTTGGGCGAAGGCGTCATGCTGCGCTCCTCGCCGGCGAAGGGCTCCTCGCGCCCGCCATTGAAGAAATAGGTGACGTGCGGGTACTTCTCGGTCTCGGCGAAGCGGATCTGCGCCAGCCCGGCCTTGGACACCGTCTCGCCGAGGCCGTTGGCCAGGCTCTGCGGCGCGAACAGCGCCGGCATCACGCGATCGAGCTCGGAGCTGTAGGAGGTCATGCCCACAGCCGCGACGAGCTTAGGCCGCCGCGGGCGCGCGAAGCCGCTGAAGGCGTCGAACAGCAGCGGCGCCAGGATCTCGCGGATGCGGTCGGCGCGAAAATTGAAGCTCAAGAGCCCGTCGCCGTCGCGCATGCCGGCATAGCCGCCGGTCACCGCCGGCTTGATGAACTCGTCGCCGATGTCCGCCGCATAGGCCGCCTCGATCGCGGAGGCCGCGCTCGGCATCGCCGGCCCCTCGCCCAGCGCCAGCGCCCGCCAGGCCAGTTCCACCCGCTCCCAGCGGTTGTCGCGGTCCATGGCGTAGTAGCGGCCGCTCAGGGTCGCGATGCGCGCGCCCTGCGGCAGTGCCGCCTCGAGCGCGGCGACATAGTCCGCGCCCGAGCGCGGCGGCGTATCGCGCCCGTCGGTGAAGACATGGACGGCGACCGGGATGCCGGCCTCCGTCACCAGCCGCGCCAGCGCGACCGCATGGTCCTGATGGGCGTGGACGCCGCCGGGCGAGACCAGGCCGAGCAGATGGCAGGTGCCGCCGCTCGCCCTCAACGCGTCGATCAGCCCGCTTCCTGCCAGCGCCTGGCGCAGCGTGCCGTCGATGATCGCCTGGTTGATGCGCGGCAGGTCCTGCATCACCACGCGGCCGGCGCCGAGATTGAGATGGCCGACCTCGGAATTGCCCATCTGCCCCTCGGGCAGGCCGACATCGAGCCCGGAGGTGCGCAGGAAGGCATGCGGGCTCGAGGCCCAGAACCGGTCGAAATTCGGGGTATTCGCCAGCCGGACGGCGTTGCTGGTCCGCTCGTCGCGCCAGCCCCAGCCATCGAGGATCATCAGCATGACGGGGCGGCTCGGCATCGGTCTGTCCTCGGGCGGGCGTGAACTGCCGCAGCAGATATCACGCCCGGCCCAGCCAAGGCGAGCGCAGCCTTGGTCAGGCTGCCCCGCCTCGCGCGCCGCGTCAGACGACGGCGGTCATGCCGCCATCGACCATCAGCAGATGGCCGTTGACGTAGTTCGAGGCCTCCGAGGACAGGAAGATCGCCGCGCCCGCCAGTTCCTTGGTCTCGCCCCAGCGCCCGGCCGGCGCGCGGCTCTTCACCCAGCTGGAGAAGGCCTCGTCGGCGATCAGCGCCTTGTTCAGCTCGGTGGCGAAATAGCCCGGCCCGATGGCGTTGACCTGGATGTTGTGCTTGCCGAGCTCGGCGGCGACGCCCTGCGTCATCAGCGCGACGGCCCCCTTCGAGGCGGCATAGGGCACGATGCTCGGCCGGCCGAGCTTGCTCTGCACCGAACCGATATTGACGATCTTGCCGCGGGCGCGCGGCACCATGCGCTTCGCCACGGCCTGCGTCACATAGAAGACCGAGTGCAGGTTGGTCGCCATCAGCGCGTGCCAGTCCTCGACGGGGAAGTCGACGAAGGCGTTGCGCTTCTGCGTGCCGGCATTGTTGATCAGGATGTCGATCGGGCCGATCTCGGCCTCGATGCGCGCCACCCCGGCCTCGACGGCCGCCTGGTCGGTGACGTCGAAGGCGGCGACCGAGGCCTTGAGGCCCTCGGCGGCCAGCGCCGCGCGGGCCTTGTCCAGCTTGCCGGCATCGCGCCCATTGAGCACGAGATGCGCACCGGCGGCCGCCAGCCCTTCCGCGATGGCGAGCCCGATGCCCTGGCCGGAGCCGGTCACCAGCGCGATCCTGCCGTCGAGCTTGAACAGATTGAGCGACATCCTATCCTCCCGGTCGCGATGAGCCTCGCCAGCGCCCCGCTTCACCGGCATGGCGCGCGTGAGGCTTTGCAGGTCTCGGGGGCTTGGGCAAGCCCTTTAAAACGATTAGACAACTGCGATGAAGAGACACCGCGCCGGCTTCTCGCCGGGCGGCTTCCGGGAGAACAACGCATGCGCGCCGTCGTCATCCATGCCGAGAAGGACCTGCGGGTCGAGGAGATGGCCGTGCCGGATCTCGGCCCGCTCGACGTGCGCGTGCGCATGAAGGCCGGCGGCATCTGCGGCTCGGACCTGCATTACTACCTGCATGGCGGCTTCGGCACGATCCGGGTGCGCGAGCCGATGGTGCTCGGCCACGAGATCGCCGGCATCGTCGAGGCGGTCGGCGCCGAGGTCTCGCGCGTCGCGCCGGGCGATCTCGTCGCAGTCAATCCCAGCCGCGCCTGCGGCCAGTGCCGCTACTGCCAGAGCGGGCAGCAGCAGCACTGCACCGACATGCTGTTCTACGGCAGCGCCATGCGCTTCCCCCATGTGCAGGGCGGCTTCCGCCAGCAGCTGGTGATCGAGGAACGCCAGGCGGTGAAGCTGCCGAACGCGGTCGGCGCGGCGCAGGCCGCCTTCTGCGAGCCCTTCGCGGTCTGCCTGCACGCGGTGAAGCGCGCCGGCGCGCTGCTCGGCCGCAGGGTGCTGGTCACCGGCTCGGGCCCGATCGGCGTGCTGACCGTGGTGGCGGCGCGCGCCGCCGGCGCCGCCGAGATCGTGGTGACCGACGTCGCTGACGGCCCGCTGCCGACCGCGCTGGCGATGGGCGCGACCGCGGCGATCAACGTGATGGCCGAGCCCGAGCGGCTGAAGGCGGAGTACGGCGCCGAGAAGGGCAGCTTCGACGTAATGTTCGAATGCTCCGGCAACCAGCACGCGCTGACCGGCGCCTTCGACGCGCTGCGCCCCGGCGCGGTGATCGTGCAGATCGGGATGGGCGGCAACTTCACCATCCCGATGAACGTGGTCGTCGCCAAGGAATTCGACCTGCGCGGCTCCTTCCGCTTCCACGAGGAGTTCGCCTGGGCCGCCAGCCTGATCGGCTCCGGCCGCGTCGATCTCTCGCCGCTGCTGACCGCGACCTTCCCGATCGAGCAGGCGGTCGAGGCCTTCGACCTCGCCGCCGACAAGTCGCGCGCCATGAAGGTGCAGCTCTCCTTCGACTGAGCCGGAACGGCTTCGCCCCTGCCCGGTTGATCCCCGCATCTCACGGGGATCGACCATGGCATCCGCAAGCATCCTGTCCTCCGGCAAGCGCTCGCTCTTCACCCGCCTGTCGCAGGCGACGGCGCGCTGGGCCGGCAAGCCGCAGACCTTCTTCATCGCGCTCGGCGCCATCGTGCTCTGGGCCTTGTCGGGGCCGTTCTTCGGCTTCAACGACACCTGGCAGCTGGTGATCAACACCTCGACGACCATCGTCACCTTCCTGATGGTCTTCATCATCCAGAACAGCCAGAACCGCGACACGGCGGCCATGCAGATCAAGCTCGACGAGCTGATCGACAAGGTCGAGCACGCGCGCGAGGAACTGCTCGACCTTGAGGAGCTCGACGAGGAGGATCTCGAGCGCATCCGCCAGGAATTCGAGGCGCTGGCCCGCAAGGCCCGCGAGAGAGCGAGCCGCCCCGGTTGAGCCGATCGGCGCCGGGGATGGCGGCGCGCCCCCGGCTGGCGATCCGCGCGATTTTCTGCAAACTGTCGCCGAGGGGTGCGACCGGCAGGACGTCCCGCAGAACAGACAAGCGAGGGGCGGCATGCCGACCGATATCGAGATCGCCCGCGCGGCGACGCTGAAGCCTGTTGCGCTCGTCTCCGTCGAGGCCGGCATTCCCGAGGACGCCCTCCAACCCTATGGCAAGCATGTCGCCAAGGTCGCGACCGACGCGATCCCCGGTTTCGCCGAGCGTCCCGACGGCAAGCTGATCCTCGTCACCGCCATCAGCCCGACGCCGGCCGGCGAAGGCAAGACCACCACCACCGTCGGCCTCGGCGACGGGCTGCGGCGCAGCGGGCGGCGCACCATGATCGCGCTGCGCGAGCCCTCGCTCGGCCCCTGCTTCGGGCAGAAGGGCGGCGCCGCCGGCGGCGGCCACGCCCAGGTCGTGCCGATGGAGCAGATCAACCTGCACTTCACCGGCGACTTCCACGCCATCACCAGCGCCCACAACCTGCTCGCGGCGATGGTCGATAACCACATCTACTGGGGCAACGCGCTCGATCTCGACACGCGCCATGTCAGCTGGCGCCGCGTGCTCGACATGAACGACCGGGCGCTGCGCGCCATCGTCTCCTCTCTCGGCGGCCCCGGCAACGGCTTCCCGCGCGAGGACGGCTTCGACATCACCGTCGCCTCCGAGGTGATGGCCATCCTCTGCCTCGCCTCGGATGCGCGCGACCTCGAGGAGCGCCTCGGCCGCATCGTCGTCGGCCGCACGCGCGACAAGCGCCCCGTCACCGCAGCCGAGCTCAAGGCGCACGGCGCGATGAGCGTGCTGCTGCGCGACGCGCTGATGCCCAATCTGGTCCAGACGCTGGAAGGCACGCCCGCCTTCGTCCATGGCGGCCCCTTCGCCAACATCGCCCATGGCTGCAATTCGGTGATCGCGACGCGCGCCGCGCTCAAGCTCGCCGACTACGTCGTCACCGAAGCCGGCTTCGGCGCCGATCTCGGAGCCGAGAAGTTCTTCGACATCAAGTGCCGCAAGGCCGGGCTGAAGCCGGCGGCCGCCGTCGTCGTCGCCACCGTCCGCGCCCTGAAGATGCATGGCGGCGTCGCCCGCGACGCGCTCGGCACCGAGAATCTGGCGGCCCTGCGCGAAGGCCTCGCCAACCTCTCGCGCCATGTCGCCAATATCCGCAAGTTCGGCGTGCCGCCCATCGTCGCCATCAACCATTTCGCCGGCGACACCGAGGCCGAGCACGCGCTGATCCGCGAGCATTGCCGCACCCAGCTCGGCGTCGAGGCGGTGATCTGCCGCCACTGGGCCGAGGGCGGCGCCGGCACGCAGGAACTGGCCGAGCGGGTCGCCGCGCTGGCCGATGGCGACGAGGCCGATTTCCGCCCGCTCTATCCCGACGCCATGCCGCTGCGCGAGAAGATCGAGACCGTCGCCCGCGAGATCTACGGCGCCGCCGGCATCGCAGCCGACGGGCGCATCGCGTCGCGGCTCGCGGAGCTGGAAGCCGCCGGCCATGGCACGCTGCCGGTCTGCATCGCCAAGACGCAGTACTCGTTCTCGGCCGACCCGGCCCTGCGCGGCGCCCCGAGCGGCCATGTCGTGCCGGTGCGCGAATTGCGGCTCTCGGCCGGCGCGGGCTTCGTCGTCGCCATCTGCGGGGACATCATGACCATGCCGGGCCTGCCGCGGCATCCGGCGGCAGAGCGCATCCACATCGACGCGGCCGGCCATGTCGAGGGGCTGTTCTGAACATGCATCAAGCGGATTGCGGCGCGCGTAACCTGCTGTAAACCGTCTGATCCCACGGTGTTTCGCTGCGCGCGCCGATGGAGAGGGCGCCGCCGGAGACTGGACGATGCGATTGCTGACGGCCTGGCGGGAATCCGGCCTCAAGGTGCGGGTGCTCGTGTTCGTCACCGCCGCCATGCTGGCGATCGCCGTCCCCGCCTCCGGCATCTTCATGTGGATCGTCGACCGGACGGTGGTGAAGCTCGGCACGCTCTTCGCCGAAAAGCAGATCCTGTTCGACCGCTTCCGCGGGCTGGAGGCGCTGATGCGCGAGGTCTCGCTGGCCGAGACGGTGGCACGCGCGCCCGCCATCATCGAATGGGCGCAGGACGAGACGGACCCGGAGAAGGCGCGCCGCGGCCTCGCCGAGCTCGAGCACTATCGGCTCTCCTTCACCGATCGCAGCTATTTCGTCGTGCTCGACAAAAGCGCGAACTATTATTTCAACGACCGCAGCAACGCCTATGAGAAGGAGCGGCTGCGCTACACCCTCTCCCCCGACGATCCCAAGGACGCCTGGTACTACAAGACCCGCGCGCTCGGCTCCGGCTGCCATCTCAACGTCAACCGCGACGAGGTGCTCAACGTCACCAAGGTCTGGATCAACTGCATCATCAGCAAGGACGGCGTCACGCTCGGCGTGATCGGCACCGGCGTCGACTTGACCCAGTTCATCCGCGAGGTGGTCGAGTTCCCGCAGACCGGCGTGCAGAGCATGTTCGTCGACCTGCAGGGCGCCATCCAGGCCCATCGCGACCCGCGCGTCGTAGACTTCCACAGCCTCACCAAGGAGATCTCCAGCAAGCGCACCATCTTCCGCCTGCTGGAGAAGGACGCCGACCGCACCGCCATGGCGGAGATGATGCGCAAGGTCGCGACCGGCGAGCCGCTGGTGCTCTCGCGCTTCATGACGCTGAACGGCAAGGAGGTGCTGATCGGCGTCGGCTTCCTCGACCGGCTCGGCTGGTTCAACGTCACGGTGATGGACATCGACGCCATCATCGACCGCCGACTGTTCGCGCCGATCGCCGGGCTGATGGTGGCGATCCTGCTGGCCATGGCGCTCCTGATGACCATCCTGTTCAAGCGCCATGTCCTCGACCGGCTGAAGCGGGTCGAGCGCGGCGTCGAGCGGGTGCGGGCCGGCGAGTTCGGCGCGATCGAGGCCGAGGTCGGCAATGACGAGATCGCCCGGCTGTCGCGCTCCTTCCGCGACATGGCCGACGCCGTCGGCGACAATACGGTGCGGCTGGAGACCATGGTCCGCGAGCGCACCGAGAAGCTCGAGCGCCTGGCGCAATACGACCCGCTGACCTCGGTGCTCAACCGGCGCGGCTTCGAGGAGGCCTATCTGCGCGAGCGCAACCGCGCCCAGCGCGAGGGCCGCCGCTGCGGCCTCATCCTGGTCGATCTCGACCGCTTCAAGGCGATCAACGACGAGTTCGGCCATCACGCCGGCGACGAGGTACTGATCGCCTGCGCCCGGCGGATGCAGTCCTCGCTGCGCGGGCACGACGCCTGCGCCCGCTGGGGCGGCGACGAATTCATCGTGATGATCGCCGATTGCGACCAGGCGGCGCTGGAAGCCGCCTCGGCCCGGATCCTCGGCCTGATCCGCGGCACGCCGATCGCGCTCAGCGATGGGCGGGCGGTGGCGATGACCGTGAGCCTCGGCGGGGCGCTGGCCGGCCCGCAGGAGGACATCGACGAGGTGACCCTGAACGCCGACGCCGCCCTCTACCAGATCAAGCGCAGCGGCCGCGACGGCTACGCCCTGCACGATCCCGAACGCGCAGCGGCGCGGGTGGTGCGCGCGGACTGAGCCGCCCGGCGGCTGGAACGGGGGCGCCGGAGCGCCCCCGAAGGCCGGTCAGTAGACCACGACCGACCGGATCGACTTGCCCTCGTGCATCAGGTCGAAGCCGTGATTGATCTCGTCGAGCGAAAGCTTGTGGGTGATCAGGTCGTCTATGTTGATCTTCCCCTCCATGTACCAGTCGACGATCTTCGGCACGTCGGTGCGCCCGCGCGCGCCGCCGAAGGCCGTGCCCTTCCAGACGCGGCCGGTGACGAGCTGGAACGGGCGGGTGGCGATCTCCTTGCCGGCCTCGGCGACGCCGATGACGATCGACTCGCCCCAGCCGCGATGGCAGCATTCCAGCGCCTGGCGCATGACGTCGGTATTGCCGGTGGCGTCGAAGGAGAAGTCGGCGCCGCCGCCGGTCAGGTCGACGATGGCCTGCACGACCTTGTCGTTGCCGATCTCCTTCGGATTGACGAAGTCGGTCATGCCGAACTTGCGCGCCATCTCCTGCTTAGCCGGGTTGATATCGACGCCGATGATCTTGTCGGCGCCGACCATGCGCGCACCCTGGATCACGTTGAGGCCGATGCCGCCGAGCCCGAAGACCACGACATTCGCGCCCGGCCAGACCTTGGCGGTGTAGATCACCGCGCCGATCCCGGTGGTCACGCCGCAGCCGATATAGCAGATCTTGTCGAAGGGCGCGTCCTCGCGGACCTTGGCCAGCGCGATCTCGGGCAGGACCGTGAAGTTCGCGAAGGTCGAGCAGCCCATGTAGTGGAAGATCGTGCCGTCGCCCTGGACGCCGTCGCAGGAGAAGCGCGAGGTACCGTCCGGCATCAGGCCCTGGCCCTGCGTGGCGCGGATCGAGGTGCACAGATTGGTCCGGCGCGACAGGCAGGATTTACAGCTGCGGCATTCGGGCGTGTAGAGCGGGATGACGTGGTCGCCCGGCTTCAGCGAGGTGACGCCGGCGCCGACCTCGCGCACGATGCCGGCGCCCTCATGGCCGAGGATGGCCGGGAACTTGCCCTCGGAATCCAGCCCCGACAGCGTATAGGCGTCGGTGTGGCAGATGCCGGTCGCCATCACCTCGACCAGGACCTCGCCGGCCTTCGGCCCGCCGATCTCGATCGTCTCGATGGTGAGCGGCTTGCCGGCCTCCCAGGCTACGGCTGCGCGCGTCTTCATGTCTGTCCTCCTTGAAAACGATGTCGGGTCCGCGCGCCTATTTGAGATAGGTGCGCAGCATGCGGATGAGTTCGTCGAGATCGTCGCCGCGGTCGCGGTCCTGGGGCCCCGGCCCGCCGGCCGCCCCGAAGGTCTCGCGCAGATGGCCTTCGAACACCTCGGCCATCAGCCCGTTCGTCGCCCCGCGCAGCGCCGCGATCTGCTGCAGCAGCGCGCCGCAATCGGTGCCGGCCTCGACTGCGCGCTCCAGCGCCTCCGCCTGCCCCCTGATCCGGCGCAGGCGCGAAATGGCACGCTTCTTCTCGTCGGGCGTGTGCGGCATGGCTCACCCTTAGGGTACTAGAGGGGAGTATGTCAATTACGGATCGGCCGGGGCCCAGAACGCGAAAGCCCGCGCCTGCCGGAGCAGACGCGGGCTTTCGATGTTGGAAGAGGACTGCGCTCAGTACTTGCGGATCACGTGCGGGGCCGGCTCGTAGGCCACCGGCTGCTCCTTCACGCCGCAGCAGTTCGGATCGTTGAAGTTCCAGCGCATGCCGATGCGGAAGTCATGGCTGTCGATGCGCTTGAAGCGCACCGCCGAGCTCGGGTTGACCAGCGCGCCGGCGGCACCGTTGAGGCCGATCGTCGGGCCGTCGCCCATGTTGAGATAGCGATAGCCGACATCGAGCTTCAGGCTCGAGGTCACGTCGTAGGAGACGCCCGCCATCAGCGCCCAGGCCAGGTTGGTCTTGCTGGCCGAGTCGCCATAGGCATAGGAGATGTTGTCGAACTGCTGGCCGGCCGGACGGTTCAGGCCCGTATCGGTGAATCCGTTGATGCGGTGATTGGCGAAGCCGATGCCCGCGCCGAGATAGGGCGTCAGGCAGTTCCAGGTGCCGAGATCGACATAGGCGTTCACCAGGCCGACGAAGGTCGCGATGTCGGCGCGGTAGTTGTTGATCTGCTGGACCGGGAGGCCGCCGACACCGAGGTACTCGACATGGTCGCGGCCGTTGAACGCGGCCCCGCGATACTCGCCGGTGACGTCGACGCGGAACCAGCTGTTGAACTGGTAGCCCACGCCGAGGCCGGCGAAGGTGGCGACGCTGCGCTGCGGGGCGACCGTGCGGAACGAGGTGACGCTGGCCAGCACCGCCGGGTTGACCCCGTTCACGGTCACGTCGAGCTTGTCATAGGACTGCGCACCGACGCCGACATCGCCGCGCAGATACCAGCCTCCCCCGACGGCGCCGCGCAGGGCGACCGGCTCGGGCGGCGGAGGCGGCGGCGGTGCGACGGGGAAATCCGCGGCCTTGGCGGCAGTGAAAGCGCCCACGGCCATGGCGCTGGCGAGCGCGAGGGTTTTCAGGCTGCCCATGGCAGTGTCCTTCGTTCAGTGCGCGAAACGAGACGCAGCCCGCGCGAGTTACTGTCGAAGGAACTCTGCCAGTCAGGGGTTAAACGACACTTAACCCTAACGGCTAACCTTATTTTTTGTTGAACGGGCGCGCCGCCGGCAAGATGGGATGCCCATCCGACGACCGCCGGACGTTAGGGCAGAGCCGAGGGCCGGGAGGCCGCGCAGACCGGCCTCGGCTGCGGCGACGTTGGCGGAGAGCGGACAGGCGCGCCGCAGTACCGGCGCGCCTCCGGCGTCAGGCGGCGGCCTTGGCGACGGCCGCGACGACCTCGTCCACGGCACGCAGGACGATATCGTGATCATCACCCTCGGCCATGACGCGGATGACCGGCTCGGTCCCGGAGGGCCGGATCACCAGGCGCCCGCCATCGCCGAGCATCTGGCGGGCGGCCTCGATCGCGCTGATCACCGGCTTCTCCTCGAGCGGACGGCCGGCCTTGTAGCGCACGTTCTTGAGGATCTGCGGCAGCGGCTCGAAGCAGTGGCAGACCTCGGAGACCGGCCGCTCCTTGCGCTTGACCACCGCCAGCAGCTGCAGCGCCGCCACCAGCCCGTCGCCGGTGGTGGCGTAGTCGGAGAGGATGATGTGGCCGGACTGCTCGCCGCCGAGGTTGAAGCCGTTGGCGCGCATGTGCTCGAGCACATAGCGATCGCCGACCGCGGTGCGCGCCAGCGACAGGCCGAGCCCGCCGAGGAAGCGCTCCAGGCCGAGATTGGACATCACGGTCGCGACGATGCCGGGCGCCGAGAGCAACCCGTCCTCGTGCCAGCTGCGGGCGATCACCGCCATGAGCTGGTCGCCGTCGACCACCTGCCCATTCTCGTCGACGATCAAAACGCGGTCGGCGTCGCCATCGAGCGCGATGCCGATATCGGCGCGCAGCTCGCGCACCTTCTGGCTCAGCGCCTCCGGCCGGGTCGAGCCGACGTCGCGGTTGATGTTGAAGCCGTCGGGCTCGACGCCGATCGCGATCACCTCGGCGCCGAGTTCCCACAGCGCCTCGGGCGCGACCTTGTAGGCGGCGCCATTGGCGCAATCGACGACGATGCGCAGGCCTTCGAGGCTGAGATTGCGCGGCAGGGTGCGCTTGGCGAACTCGATATAGCGCGCATCGGCGCTCTCGATGCGCTTGGCCCGGCCGAGCATCGCCGAGCCCGAAAGCTGCTTGCCGAGATCGGAATCGATCAGCCGCGTGATCTCGGTCTCGACCTCGTCGCTGAGCTTGTAGCCGTCCGGGCCGAACAGCTTGATGCCGTTGTCCTCGTAAGGGTTGTGCGAGGCCGAGATCATCACGCCGAGATCGGCGCGCATCGAGCGCGTCAGCATCGCCACCGCCGGCGTCGGCATCGGGCCGAGCAGCAGCACGTCCATGCCGACCGAGGTGAAGCCAGCCACCAGCGCGTTCTCGATCATGTAGCCCGACAGACGGGTATCCTTGCCGATCACCACCCGGTGGCGGTGGTCGCCGCGCCGGAAGGCGATGCCGGTCGCCTGACCGACGCGCAGGGCGAGATCGGGCGTGATGACGCCATTGGCGCGCCCGCGGATACCATCGGTGCCGAAATACTTGCGTGTCATGCGCTGGTCGTCGTCCCTGCCCCGGCTCGCTGCCGCCGGACGCTCTTACAGCGTCGCGCCCGGCTGAGCTTCTCACAAATTATGTCGAAGCATATCCGCATGCGGGTGGACAAGCCGTTTGCGCGCGCGGCGGTGGCAGAACGGCAGCTGCGCCGAAGCCGCACGGCGCGGACGCTCCTCGACGGCATCGCCCGCCTGACGCATCGCCAGCGGCGGCGAGCGGCGGGCTCCCCAGTGCAACTGCGCCACCACCCACGAAAAAGGGCGGCCGCGAGGCCGCCCTGATCCGATCGATACGCGCCCGGCTCAGGCCTGGGGCTGGGGCTCCAGCCCGGCATCGGGCTCGTCGCGCTTGCGGCCCTTGCCGGCGCTCGGCACGGCGGGACCACGCGGGGCGTGCGGGGTGTCGTCGGCGTCGCGCTGCGGCTTCTTGCCGGCGATCAGGTCGCGGATCTCGTCACCCGTCAGCGTCTCGTATTCGAGCAGCGCCTCGGCGACCATGACGAACTCGTCATGGTGCTTCGTGATGATCTCCTTGGCGTCGAGATAGCCTTGGTTGACCAGGCGGCGCACCTCGCTGTCGATCTTCTGCGCCGTCGCCTCGGAGAGGCTCTGGCTGCGGCCCATCGACATGCCGAGGAAGACCTCCTCCTGATTATCGCCATAGGCGACGAGGCCGAGCTCCTCGGAATAGCCCATCTGGGTGACCATGGCCTTGGCCATCTTGGTCGCCTGCTGGATGTCGCCCGTGGCGCCGGAGGTGATGTTCTCCTTGCCGAAGGTCAGCTCCTCGGCGACGCGCCCGCCCATGGCGACCGCGAGCTGGGAGGTGAACTCCTTGAACTTCATCGAGTAGCGGTCGCCCTCGGGCAGGAACTTGACCATGCCGAGCGCGCGGCCGCGCGGGATGATCGTCGCCTTGTGCACCGGCACGCCGGCCGGGACGTAGAGGCCGACGATGGCGTGGCCGGCCTCGTGATAGGCGGTCAGCTTCTTCTCCTCCTCCGACATGGCCATGGACTTGCGCTCGGCGCCCATCATGACCTTGTCCTTGGCGTCCTCGAATTCGAGATGCGTCACCATGCGCTTGCCGCGGCGGGCGGCGAGCAGCGCGGCCTCGTTCACGAGGTTCATCAGGTCCGCGCCGGAGAAGCCGGGCGTGCCGCGGGCGAGAATGCGCAGATCGACATCCGGCGCCAGCGGCACCTTGCGGACATGGACGCGCAGGATCTTCTCGCGGCCGGCGACGTCGGGGTTTGGCACCACGATCTGCCGGTCGAAGCGGCCCGGGCGCAGCAGCGCGGGGTCGAGCACGTCGGGGCGGTTGGTGGCGGCGATGATGATCACGCCCTCGTTGGCCTCGAAGCCGTCCATCTCGACGAGCAGCTGGTTCAGCGTCTGCTCGCGCTCGTCATTGCCGCCGCCGAGGCCGGCGCCGCGATGACGGCCGACCGCGTCGATCTCGTCGATGAAGATGATGCAGGGCGCGTTCTTCTTGGCCTGCTCGAACATGTCGCGCACGCGGCTGGCGCCGACTCCGACGAACATCTCGACGAAGTCGGAGCCCGAAATCGTGAAGAACGGCACGTTCGCCTCGCCCGCGACGGCCCGCGCCGTCAGGGTCTTGCCGGTGCCGGGCGGGCCGACCAGCAGCACGCCGCGCGGAATGCGCCCGCCCAGCCGCTGGAACTTCTGCGGATCGCGCAGGAACTCGACGATCTCCTGCAGGTCTTCCTTGGCCTCATCGATGCCGGCGACGTCCTCGAAGGTGACGCGGCCATGCGCCTCGGTCAAAAGCTTCGCCTTGGACTTGCCGAAGCCCATCGCCCGGCCGGCGCCGTTCTGCATCTGGCGGGACATGAAGATCCACAGGCCGATGAAGATCACGAAGGGCAGCGAATTGACCAGCAGCGCCATGAACCACGGCGTGCCTTCGGACGGCGCGCGGGCCGAGACCTGCACGCCCTTCTGGGCCAGCGTCTTCAGCAGCGCCGGGTCGCCATATGGCGCATAGGTCACGAAGCTGCGCCCGTCGGTGAAGGTGCCGGAGATCTCCTGTCCGGCGACCACCACGCTGGTGATACGGCCGGCATCGGACTCGTTGATCAGCTGGCTGTAGGGGATCTCGTTGGTGCTGGCGCGCTGGCTCGGGCTCTGGAACAGCGTGACCAGTGCGAGCACCAGCAGGAAGATCACCACCCAGAGGGCGAAATTGCGGAAATTCGGATTCATCAGGGTTCCGATCCGCCCGCCAGCGGAGATGCGGCGAGCCTGTGATAATCAGGGTCTAATCTAGGTGGCTGACAGGTCGTTGCCAAGGGAAGCCTTGCGCGACCTCGCGTCCCGCCCCGGCTTCTTCCCGTCAGGGTGAACGCCTCTGCGTCGCTGCGGCTCGGCGCCGACGACGAGGCGCCCCTGCCGGGAGAGACCGAGCATCAGGCCGCCCAGCGTCCGCCGCAGGGACCTCCCCTGCCGCGCCGCTTCGGCGAGCGCCAGCGCGCAGGCCTCCAGCCGCGCCAGCCGCGCCGGCGCCGCCGTCTCCTCATCCCCGTCAGCGAGAACATGACCGAGCAGGCGGATCACGATCTCGTCCGGCTCGGCGGCGAGTGCGGCCATGTCGACGATACGCTCCGCGCCACGAGGCGCGCACAGCCGCGGCAGCAGCACGGCGACCCGCTGCTCCAGCGCGGCATCGGCCCGCGCGAGCCGGCCGGCCAGCGTCGCGAGCCGGCCCGCGGTCAAACCCTCGCGGGCCAGCAACGGCGTCAGGGCCCGCCAACGCACCCGGGCGAAGCGCGGATCGTCATTCGATGGATCGCGCGCAGAGGGCAGCCCGCGCGCCGCGCAACTCGCGACCAGCCGCGCCTTGGCGATGCCGAGCAGCGGCCGCAGAATGGTGACACCGTCGCGCCGGCTGCATGCACGCATGCCCGCGAGGCCCGCCGGCCCCGACCCGGCAGCCATGCGCATGAGCAGCGTCTCGGCCTGGTCGTCCAGCGTATGCGCCGTCACCAGCGCCGCCCCGCCGAGGGCGCGCGCCGTCTCGGCGAGCAGCGCGTAGCGGGCCTGGCGCGCCCGCGCCTGCAGCGCCGTATCGACCGGGCCATCGGCCTGCCAGCGCAGGATGCGGTGCGGCAAGCCGAGCCGGGCGCAGAGCGCGGCGACGGCCACCGCCTCCTCGGCGGCTTCCGGGCGCAGCCCATGATCGACGGTCGCGGCATGGAGCAGCGGGCGCCCCTGCCCTGCCACCGCCCATTCGGCGAGAAGGGCGAGCAACGCGACGGAATCCGGGCCGCCCGACACCGCGACGAGGAGGCTCGGCTCGGCCGCGAGCGATGCGAACAGGATTTCAGCCTCGGCGGCCGTGAGGGCGCCGGCCGAAGCAGCCGGACGCAGCTGCGCGCTCAAGCGCAGCGGGCGCGGCGCTGTTCGCGCAGGAGGCTCTGACGCACGGAGCTCGAGGCCGCGGGATAATCCGAGCCGAGCTTGGCGAAGGTGGCGCAGGCTTGGTCGCGCGCGCCGAGGCCGTTCAGCGACATGCCGAGCTTCAGCATGCTGTCGGCGCCCTTGCCGGCCTTGGGATAGTCACGGCTGATCCGCAGGAACTGCTCGGCCGCCTCGCGGTAGAGCTGGCGCTGGAAATAGCTCTCGCCGAGCCAGAAGGTGGCGTCGGGCGCCAGCCGGTCGCGCGGATAGCTCTGCAGGAACTGGCGGAAGCCCATCTCGGCCTGCTCGTATTCCTTGCGTACGACATGGGCGTAAGCGGCGTCGTAGATGGCGCGCGGAGAGGCGGCCTGCCCCGTCGCGGCGACGCTGGGCCCGGCCTGGGCAGCCGGCGGCAGCGCCCCCTGCGGCACGGCGCGCCCGACACCGGAGATGTCGAGCGGGCCCTGCCCAGGTGTCGGATTGCCGGAGAACTCGTCGTCGATGATCTGGCCGATCTGCCCCATCTGGCGCGGCGCACCGGGCGAACCCGGCTGCATGGCCGGGTCCGAGAGTTCGCTGCGGCGATCGCGCGCCGGCTGGCGCGGCGGAGCGGCCGGCGCGGCGCCGGGCTTGCCGCCCTGCTCCGACAGCCGGAACTCGACGTTCTCCTGGAACTTGCGCAGCTGGTCGGTCAGCCGGCGGTTCTCGAACTGCAGCTGCTCGATCTGGCCCGAGAGCTGGCGCAGCTGGTTCTCCAGCCGCGTGGTCCTGACCAGCAGGTCGGCCGCGTCCTGCGCGGCCACCGGCGGCGCGCCCAGCGCCAGCGCGGCGAACGCCACGCCGAACCCCAGCCCGAGCACCTTCCGTTTCAACAGCGAAACGCCCATCGCAAACACCGTCATCGTTCGAGACACCGCATCCTGTTCGTCATCGAGCCTACCATGGCGCGCCGACGCGGCCAAAATGTGAAAGGGCCGGCGCCGCGGCAGCGGCACCGGCCCGTCTTGGGCGGGCGGGTCGCCGTGATCAGACGCCGCCGGCGCCGTCGAGTACGGTGACCGCGCGGCGGTTCTGCGACCAGCACGAGATGTCGTTGCAGACCGCGACCGGGCGCTCCTTGCCATAGGAGATGGTGCGCATGCGGTTCGCCGGCACGCCGCGCGAGGCGAGGTAGTCGCGGACGGTCTGGGCGCGGCGGGCGCCGAGCGAGAAGTTGTATTCGCGGGTGCCGCGCTCGTCCGCATGCCCCTCGATCGTGAAGGTGTAGCGCGGATAGCGGCCCAGCCACTGCGACTGCTTGTCGAGCGTGGCGACGGCGGTCGGCGTCAGGTCGGTCGAGTCGGTCTCGAAGAAGACGCGATCGCCGACGTTCACGACGAAGTCCTGGGCCGTGCCGGGCGTGGCGGCACCGCCGGCGCCGAAGCCGCTGGCGTTCTGGTCGTTGGTCTTGGCGCAGGCGCCCAGCGCGAGCGCCCCGACCAGGGCGAAGGCGAAGCGGGCTGGACGAGCGCTGGCGGCGAAGGACGCGAGCATGTGAAATCTCCGGGCTGTCGAACGCGGGGCGTGCCCTGTACCGGCGACGCGCGTTCGAGCATCAATGATGTGTCAACCTAAACGAGACCTTGCCAAATCAAGTCGAAATGGCGGCATTGCGGCGCATGGTTAACGAATTGTGGCGGAGGCCCGCATTCCCGCGAGCGTTGCGGGAATGCCACAGCCACACGGTCAGCGCGCCGCCGTCAGCAGCGGCGACCAGGTCGGGTCCGAGGCGAAGTTCGGCGTCGGCACCGGCACCTCGACGCGCCCCGTGACGTCGACCATGTAGAGCTTGCCGCCCGACTGCCCGCCCGGATCGCGGAAGAACATGATGTACTGGCCGTTCGGGGCCCAGTTCGGCGCCTCGTTGTGGAAGCCCTCGGTCAGGATGCGCTCGCCCGAGCCGTCCGGCTTCATCACGCCGATCGAGAAGGCGCCGCCGCCCTGGCGGGTGAAGGCGATCAGGTCGCCGCGCGGCGACCAGGTCGGCTGCGAATAGGAACCCTGGCCGAAGGAGATGCGCTGCCCCTCCCCGCCGCCGGCGCCCATCAGATAGAGCTGCTGCGAGCCGCCGCGATCGCTCTCGAAGACGATTTGCGTCCCGTCGGGCGAGAAGGAGGGCGAGGTGTCGATCGCCGGCGTCGAGGTCAGCCGCGTCGTGGTGCGCGAGCCGATGTCGATCAGGTAGAGATTGGCGTTGCCGCCCTGCTGCAGGCTGAGCGCGATGCGCGCACCGTTCGGCGAAAACCGCGGGCTCGAGGTCATGTCGGGGAAGTTGCCGACGACCTGGCGCTGGCCGGTCTCGATGTTGAGCACATGCACGCGCGGCTGCTCGCCGGTGCGCTGCGCCATGTAGGTGACCTCCTGCGCCACCGGCGAATAGCGCGGCGTCACCACCGAGACCTCGCCCGCGGTCAGATAGCGCACATTGGCGCCGTCCTGGTCCATGATGGCGAGGCGCTTGCGGCGGTTCTCCTTCGGCCCCGACTCGTCGACGAAGACGACGCGCGTGTCGAAGAAGCCGCCGAAGCCGGTGACCTTGCTGAACACCGCGTCCGAGATGATGTGGCCGACGCGGCGCGAATTGTTCGGATCGGTGAAGTATTGCTGCCCGTCGATCTGCTGGCCGGCCAGCACGTCCCAGAGCCGGAACTCGGCGCGCAGCCGGCCGCCATCGCGCGAGACGCGGCCGGTGACCAGCGCCTGCACGCCCGCCGCCCTCCAGGCGTCGAATTGCGGAGCCGCGTCGAAAGGCGGGTTCTTCTCGGGATGGCGCGCCTTCTCGATCGGCAGGAAATAGCCGCAGCGCTTGAGATTGTTGGCGATGATGCCCGAGACGACGCTGCCGGACTCGCCGGCGAAATCGGCGATGGCGATCGGCATGGGCTGGAAGGTGCCGCGGCGCAGGTCGATCACCAGCTCGGAGCGGGCGGCCGGCACCATCAGCGTCGGCGCGGCGAGCGCGGCGCCGCCGAGCGCGAGCAGATGGCGGCGGGTCGGCGTGGCAAGCAGCGGCCGGCGGGCGGAAATCGCGGGAATTCTGTCCATGGCGGTCACAGTACGTCCCTGGCATCGAAATTGACGATGACGTCGCGCCAATCGTCGTAATAGGCGGCGAACTGCGCGGGAATGCGCAGCGGCGAGCAGAGCCGGGTTGCCGTCAGCGCCGAGTTGGCGGCGACGCGGAAGAGCGGGTCCGACGAGGAGTTGGTGACGCTGGCCTGGCCGACGAGCGAGCCGTCGGTGTCGAGGCGCATGCGGACCTGCGGCACGATCGGCCGCGGCGCGTTCTGCAGGGCGATCGGCACGCTCCAGCACTTGTGGAGCTGTTCCTCGATGATGCCGATCAGCTGGGCGCGCAGCGAGGGCGAGAGCTTCTGCGAGGAGCCGGTGCGCGTACCCAGCGAGGCGGTGCGGTTGGGCTGCGGCGCGCTGGAGCCGGTGGAGCGCGCCTGCTCCTTGGACTGCAGCAGCTTCTCGATATCGTTGGCGTTGAAGTTCTTGGCGAGTTCGGCCTCGCGCTTGGCCTTGGCTTCCGCCTCGCGCTTCGCCTTGGCCTCGGCGGCGATCTTGGCCTTCTGCTCGGCCTCGGCCTTGGCGCGGGCTTCCGCCTGCGCCTTCTCCTTGGCGGCCTTGGCGGCTTCCACCTTGGCGCGCGCCTCGGCTTCCGCCTTCGCCTTGGCGGCGGCCTTGGCCTCTTCCTCGGCCTGCTTGGCCTTGCTCTCGCGCTCGGCCTCGTCGGCCAGGCGCGCCAGCTCCTCGCGGCGTTCCTGTTCGGCCTTCTGCGCCGCCGCCTCGGCCCGCTTCGCCTGGGCGGCGGTGTCGGCCGGCGGGGTCGGACGCGGCGTCGGCCGGGCCGGCGGCATCGGCGCGGCGGCGTTCTCCTCGGCGACCTTGAGCTCGGCCGGGCGCGTCGGCGGGGCCGGCGTGTCCTGCTTCTCCTCGCCGGGCTCCTTGCGCTCGACCACTTCCGACTGGCGCTCGGCGCGCGGCACCGGCTGCTCCTGGACCTTCTCGGCCTTGCGCTCGCCGCGCGTCACCTGGTTAATCGCGGAGGGATCCACCACCTCGACCGCGATGGTCTCGATATGCTCCGGCAGGGGCGTCGTCGACGAGAACGCCACCAGCCCCGCGACCAGGAAGGTCACGTGGCCGAGGGCGGAAATCGCCAGACCCGGTTCGGAACGCGAGATCATCACCGCGACGCGATCCTCTCGTTCAACGCGAATTGGGCTCTGTCACCAGGGCCACGCGCTTGAACCCGGCGCTGGTGATGGTCGCCATCACGGAGGCGACGCGGCCATAGTCGACCTGCTTGTGACCGCGCACATAGATGCGCTCGTCGAAGCCCTGGGCCGCGATGGCCTGCAGCTTCTGCACGAGGTCGGGCTCCAGCGTCGGCTGGTCCTGCAGGAAGATCTGGCCCTTATCGTCGATGGCGATGGTGATCGGCTTCTGGTCGACATTGATCGGCTTGGCGCCGGTCTGCGGCAGATCGATCGGAACGCCCGTCGCCAGCAGCGGCGCGGCCACCATGAAGATGATGAGCAGCACCAGCATGACGTCGATGAACGGCGTCATGTTGATCTCGGCGATGGCGCCGTGGCGGCGGCTGCGCCGCCCGCGGCGTCCCCCGGCCTTGGCGCCGGATGCGACTGACATGCCCATGCTGCGACGCCCCTTACGCGGCCAGCCGCTCGTCGATCTGCCGCGACAGGATCGCGGAGAACTCGTCGGCAAAGGCTTCGAGGCGGCCCTGGGCCTTGGCGACTTCGGCCTGCAGCTTGTTGTAGGCCATCAGGGCGGGAATCGCGGCGAACAGGCCGATCGCGGTGGCGAACAGCGCCTCGGCGATGCCGGGGGCGACGACGGCCAGCGAGGAATTCTTGGAGACCGCGATGGCGGTGAAGGAGTGCATGATGCCCCAGACCGTGCCGAACAGGCCGATGAAGGGCGCCGCCGACGCCACCGTCGACAGCACGAGCAGCTTGGATTCGAGCCGCTCGGTCTCACGCTGGATGGTGACGTCGAGCACCTTGTCGATGCGCTGGGACAGGCTGGCGACCGAGCGGCCGCCATTCTCGAAGGAGCGCTTCCACTCGCGCATCGCCGCGACGAAAATGGCCGCCATGTCGTTCACCGGGCGGTTGGACAGCTCGCGATAGAGTTCCTCCAGCGAGCGACCCGACCAGAACACCTCCTCGAAGGCATCCATGTCGCGGCGGGTGCGCCGATAGAGCAGGGTCTTGTCGACGATGATGGACCAGCACCAGACGGATGCGCCGAGCAGGCCGAGCATGACGATCTTCACGACGATGTGAGCGTGCCAGAACAGGGTCCAGAACGACATGTCGATCTGCGGCGCAGCCTGCGCGATCTCCGCAGCGGGGTTCATCCTCACATCCTTCTGCCTGACCGGTGCGAACACATCCGGTGTCCGCACAGCCAACTGGGCGCGACGTGAGGTCACGTCGCTGCCCGATCTGCGCTCCGGGGATATGCCGAGGCCATCAATCACCCCTGATTCCGGCGAAAGATGGGCCGAACGGCGTCTGTTCGGTGCGCCAAAGGCCCCGTTTCCGCTTAAGGCCCCGTGAAGGTTAACGACCTGCGTGGTTAATATCCCGTTATGGCAATGCTGCCCTGCAGCAGAGTCGTGGCGGCAGGGTCCTCGCGAACAGCGCAGGTCGCAGGCGGCCGTGCCGACCGGCGACTCAGGGGCGGACCCGGAAACGCAAACGGCCCGCCTCCGGAGGGAGGCGGGCCGCCGCGGTCGTCACGGCAGGCGCCGGGTCGGCTGGTGTCTCAGGCGCTGGTCGCGGTCTCGGCCACGTCGCCGCCGCGGCGGCGATCGTTCATGAACTGGTCGAACTCGGCCTTGTCGCGGGCCATGCGCAGCCGCTCCAGGAAGTCGCGGAACTCGCGCTGCTCGTCCTCGAGCCGGCGCAGCGTCTCCTCGCGGTACTCGTCGAAGGCGCGGTTGCCGCTCGAGGGCGGGCCGCCCCAGCGGCCGAAGCCGCGCGGCTCGCCGCCCATGCGCTCGCGCAGGCGGTCCATCTTCTCCTGCAGGCGGCTCATCTTGTGCTCGTAGCGGCCAGCGCCGCCCATTCCGCATGCCATGCGTCCGGATCCCCACATAAAGGCCAGGGTCGCCAGACCCAGCGGCCACCACAGGATGAAGCCCAGCACCGCGAAGGCAAGCCAGGCCCCTTTTCCATATTCGTCAAGCTTCATCACGATCGGCATCGACGCCCTCGCTCGGTTCAGGTGCCACATCCCAGTTCGCGACCATGTCAATGTTAGTCACATTCACATAGCTAGGAGCGGCTGGTTTCGCTGTCAAGATGGGGAGGCATTCAGTCCCTGACCAGACCCAGGCCCTGCAGATAGATCAGCATGTTGGCCTCCAGCAGCTCGGCCGAAGACATCGGCAGCACGCGGCGCCCGCCATCGGCGCGCTCGAACAGGCTGGCGATGCCATGGGCGCTGGCCCAGGCATGCAGCGCCACCATCAGCGCCGGCGGCCGACGCTCCGCGGGCAGCGTGCCGATCAGCACCTCGGCGGCATGGCGCAGCACCTGGAAGCTGCGATCGGCGGCGAGGCGCAGCGCGGGCGCGGCCTCCATCGGCACGCCGGCCTCGAACATCGCGGAGTAATAGGCCGGCTCCTCGCGGGCGAAGGCGATATAGGCCTGTCCCATGCGCCGGAACGCCTCCCAGGGCTTGGGCCGGCCATCGTCCCAGGCCTTCTGCAGCGCCGCTTCAAAAGCGCCGAAGCCGCGCGTCGCCACATCGGCCATCAATTCGGTCTTGTCGCGGTAATGGCGGTAGGGCGCGGTAGGGCTGACCCCGGCCAGGCGCGCAGCTTCCGCGACGGTGAAGCCGCTCGGCCCCTTCTGGGAGATCAGGTGGAGCGCGGCGCGCACCAGCTCCTCCTTGAGGTTGCCGTGATGATAGCCGCGCCGTTCGCCGTCGAAAGGTCTCATGTGAGGATCGCTAACATGCCGGCGATCAGCTCTCCAGCCCGAGCCGCTGGCGCAGCCCGTCCGGAATCCGCCGCGGCCGGCCGCCGCCGACGCAGGCGACGGTCACGGCGGCGGTCACCAGCACCTCCTCGCCGCGCAGCACGCGCTGGGCGAGCTCCATGGTGGCGCCGCGCGCCAGCGTCGCCGTGGTCTCGATGGTGAGCAGGTCGTCCATCACCGCCGGGCGCAGATAGTCGATCGCCATCCGCCGCACCGCGAAGCCGAGCGCGTCGGCGCCGTCGAACAGCTCGCGCTGGGCGATGCCGAGCGCGCGGATCAGCTCGGTGCGCCCGCGCTCCATGAAGCGCAGATAGGAGGCGTGATAGACCACGCCGGAAAAGTCGGTGTCCTCGTAATAGACGCGGACGGAGATGCGGTGCGTGTCGGCCATGTCGGCTCCCGGGCAGGCGGCGGCGCCGCGCTGTGTAGCCCGCCCGCCGCCATCCGAACAACCGCCGCTACACCTCCCGCTACGGAACACGCGCGCTCTTCGCCGGTTGAAACCGCGAGAGGAGACGAAACACGATGAAGAAACTGAAGCAGGCGACCCAGCTCGAGAAGGCCCGCCGGGCCCTCAAGATGAAGCAGGCGGCCGAGGCCGAGACCCAGGCCGAGATCCCCGAAAGCCGCACGCCCAACGAGGGCATGCAGCCCAATCCCAACGAGAAGACCGCGCCCTCCGGCGCCCTCGACCATGCCGGCCAGCATCCGGCGATGCAGCGCGCCAAGTTCGCCCGGCAGTGACGCTCATGATGACGGACCGCGCGGCCCGCCTATCCCCTGGAGAGGGCGGCTGCGCCGGCCGGAGCGTCAGCGCTTGCAGGGCTTGTGCATGAAGGAGCCGCAATCATAGGGCTGCGACAGGTCGCGGCGGATGCTGTCCTTGCCGGTGCCGATATCGTCGATGCGCCAGCCGGCCTCGTCGACCAGGCTGAACACCACCGAGACCGGCTTGCCGAAGCTGACGAAGCGCGCCGTCACCTGCGCCTTGCCGGCGGCCGGTGCGCGCGTCACCGCGAGCTTGAGGTTCTTTACCTCGCCATCCTGCCGCTGGATGAAGGGGTCGGCACCGATATGGCCCATCTCGCCGCTCTCGTCCTGGTAGAGGTCGTCGCGGGCGAACAGCTCCGCGAGCCCCTTGCTCATCAGCGCGTCGCGATGCGGCGGGCGCCAGGGCGGCTCGCCGCCGCCGTCCAGCGTCTTGCGCGTGATCTCATAGGCCTTGCGCACGGTCGCGTCCGGCGTCGGCTCGGCCGCGCCTGCGGCGCTTGCTGCGAACAGCAGAGCGCCAGCGAGCAGCGCCGGCGAAACAGGCGATCTCATCGCAATCCCTCCATGGACCCGGTCTCGACAGCAGCCAGCTTGTCGGCGTCAGGGCGCGTCTCCGCTGTCAGTCGCCCGGCTCGTCGGCGAAGAGGCCGAACTGCCCGGCTTCGCGCGACGGTTCAGGCAGGCCGAGATGGCGGAAGGCGTGCGGCGTCAGCAGGCGCCCGCGCGGCGTGCGCTGGATGAAGCCCTGCTGGAGCAGGAAGGGCTCGATGATCTCCTCGATCGCGTCGCGCGGCTCCGACAGCGAGGCGGCGATCGTCTCGATCCCCACCGGGCCGCCGCCGAATTTCAGCGCCACGCTGGTGAGATAGCGCCGGTCCATCTGGTCGAGGCCGATTCCGTCGACGTCGAGCAGGCCGAGCGCCTTGTCGGCGACCTTGCGCGTCACGATGGCGTCGCCGTCGACGATGGCGAAGTCGCGCACCCGTCTCAGCAAGCGCCCCGCGATACGCGGCGTCCCGCGCGAACGGCGGGCGATCTCGTTGGCGCCGTCATCCGACATCGGCACGCCGAGCACGCGGGCGCCGCGCGCCACGATGCCCTGCAACTCCTCCACCGTGTAGAACTGCAGCCGGATCGGGATGCCGAAGCGGTCGCGCAGCGGCGTGGTCAGCAGGCCGGCACGCGTCGTCGCCCCGACCAGGGTGAACTTGGGCAAGTCGATCTTGACCGAGCGCGCCGCCGGGCCCTCGCCGATGATCAGGTCGAGCTGGTAGTCCTCCATCGCCGGATAGAGGATTTCCTCGACCGCCGGGTTCAGCCGGTGGATCTCGTCGATGAAGAGCACGTCTCGCTCTTCGAGATTGGTGAGTTGGGCTGCGAGGTCGCCGGCCTTGGCGATCACCGGCCCCGAGGTCGAACGGAAGCTGACGCCGAGCTCGCGCGCCACGATCTGCGCCAGCGTTGTCTTGCCGAGGCCGGGCGGGCCGACGAACAGCACATGGTCGAGCGCGTCGCCGCGGCTCTTGGCGGCATTGATGAAGACCTGAAGATTGGCGCGTGCCGCCGCCTGGCCGGTGAAGTCGGCGAGCGAAAGCGGCCGCAGCGAGACGTCGCCATCGTCCTCCCGCTTCTCCGCCGTCATCAGACCCGCCCGCTTCGGCTCGCTCACAACCCGATCTCCAGCTCCAGCGCGTCGCGCACCGGGATGTCCTGATAGCCCGTCTTGATGATCGTCGGAATCACCGATCGGTAGGTGTCGATCGCCTCGACATAGAGCGCCGAGAAGCGGAAGCCCTGCTTCTGGTAAAAGGCGAGCCCCGGCATGTTGTCGTTGGTCAGCATCGCCCGCAGCTTGCGGGCACCGCTGCGGCGCGCGGCGATCTTCACCTGCTCGAGCAGCCGGACGGCCGCGCCCTGGCCTTCGGTGAGCGCATGCAGGGCGCAGAGCACGGCGATCTCGCCATCGGGCGACCAGCTCGCCGCCGCGAGCAGCCTGCCCTCCGCCGAGAACAGGCCGAGCAGGGGCAGCTCGGCGCAGTCATACAGGCGCAGCCCGATCATCATGCGATGCGAGCCCCATTGCCGCATCATCACGGCGAGGAACGCATCCTTGTCGACGATCTCGCGGACCTGCTCGTCGTCCCGCGTCATTTCGCGAGTTCCTTGAGCCCCTGCCTGATCAGCTGCGCCGTGCCTGCCGTGTCGCCCAGTTCGCGCGAGGCGGCGGCGACCGCGGCCACGGCCTGCGCCTGCGGATAGCCGAGATTGACCAGGGCGGAGACCGCGTCGGCCACCGGCTGCGGCAGGCGCTTGTCCTCCAGCGCCCCCGCGAGCTGCGCCACACCGGGATCGACATGGCCGAAGGCCGGCGCCTTGTCCTTGAGCTCGGCGCAGATGCGCTGGGCGAGCTTGGGGCCGACGCCCGGCGCGCGCGCCACGGCCGCCTTGTCGCCGCTGGAGATCGCGGTGGCCAGCGCCGCCGGCTCCAGCGTCGAGAGGATCGCCAGCGCCACCTTGGCCCCGACGCCCTGCACCATCTGCATCATGCGGAACCAGTCGCGCTCGACATCCGAGAGGAAGCCGTAGAGGCGGATGGCGTCCTCGCGGACATGGGTCTCGATCGAGAGCGACGCCGCCTCCCCGATCGCCGGCAGGCGCTGCAGCGTCCGCGACGAGCACTGCACGACATAGCCGACGCCCTGGACGTCGACGATGACGAAGTCCTCGCCATAGGAATCGATGAGGCCCTTGAGCTTTCCGATCATGCACGACTGATAGCATGGTTGCGGCGCCGTCATCAGGCGGATCAAACCCGCGGGCCGCGCGTTCTCCACCGCGAATGGGGGGAGCATCATGCTGACCAGACGACGCGACCTGCGCACGGGGCGCAGCCCGTGGCAGGACAGGCGCCTGCCCGCGATCGAAACCACGCGACTGAGCGACAAGGCCGAGGCCGACGTCGTGGTGATCGGCGCCGGGATTTCCGGCGCGATGGTCGCCGACGCGCTCAGCGACGCCGGGCTCTCCGTGCTGATCGTCGACCGCCGCGGCCCGGTGAAGGGCTCGACGGTGGCGAGCACCGCCCTGCTGCAATACGAGATCGACCAGCCGCTGACCCTGCTCTCCCGCCAGATCGGTGAGGCCGATGCGGTCCGCGCCTGGCGCCGCTCGCGGCTAGCGCTGGACGGACTCGGCGCCCGCATCCGCGATCTCGGCCTCAGCCCGATGCGCCCGCGCGACTCGCTCTACCTCGCAGGCGACGTGCTCGACGCCACCGGGCTCGAACGCGAGGGCGAGGCGCGCCGGCGCGCCGGGCTGGAGACCCGCTTCCTCGACGCCGCGGCGCTGAAGGCCCGTTTCGGCATCGCCCGCGAAGCCGCTTTGCTCGGCTTCGACAATATCGAGCTCGACCCGCGCCTGCTCGCCGCCGGTTTCCTGCGCGCGGCGATCGCACGCGGCGCGCGGCTTTCCTGCCCGGTCGAGATCGTCGAGGCCGATACCGGCCCGCGCTCGGTCCGGCTGAAGACAGATGCCGGCGGGCTGATCCGCGCCCGCCATGCCGTGTTCTGCACCGGCTACGAGATCCCGCTCGGCAAGGCGCCGAAGGGCCATCAGGCGATCTCGACCTGGGCGATGGCGACCGTGCCGCAGACGCGCCGGCTCTGGCCCGAGCGCTGCTTCATCTGGGAGGCGTCCGATCCCTATCTCTACATGCGCACAACCAGTGACGGCCGCATCATCTGCGGCGGCGAGGACGAGGATTTCGTCGACGAGGACAAGCGCGACGCGCTGATCGCCGAGAAGACGAAGACCCTGCAGCGCAAGCTCGCCGCCCTGCTGCCCGGGGTCTCGACCGAGGTCGACTATGCCTGGACGGGGACGTTCGGCGCCTCCGGCAACGGCCTGCCGACCATCGGCCCGCTGCCCGGCCTCGACAATTGCTGGGCGGTGATGGGCTTCGGCGGCAACGGCATCACCTACAGCCGCATCGGTGCCGAGATCGTCCGCGCGGCGCTGACCGGCCGCGACGATCCCGACCGCGACCTCTACGCCTTCAAGGCCTGATGCCGCGCCAGCAATTCGCGCGCGCCGCGATGCTGGGCATGGCAGATGGCGATAGCGAGCGCGTCGGCCGCGTCGGCGCTGGTCGTCACCGCCTTGGGCAGCAGCACGCGGATCATCGCCTGCACCTGCTTCTTGTCGGCATGGCCGACGCCGACCACGGTCTTCTTGACCAGATTGGCGGCGTATTCGGCGACGTCGAGCCCGGCGAGCGCCGGCACCACCAGCGCGATGCCCCGCGCCTGGCCGAGCTTCAGCGCCGATTGCGGATCGCGGTTGACGAAGGTCTCCTCGACCGCGACCTCGTGCGGCGCCTGGGCCTTGATGACACTCTCGAGCCCGGCATGGATCTGGCGCAGCCGCTCGGCCAGCGGGCGCTTGTCGTCGCTCTCGACGACGCCGCAGGCGCCGAAGGACAGCCTCGTCCCCTCGCTGACGACGAGGCCCCAGCCGGTCTTCCGCAGGCCGGGATCGAGGCCGAGAATGCGAATCGCGGCGGTCATGGCCGCTAGCTAAAGCACGCCCGCGCCGCCGGCGCGATGCGGAAGGCACATCGCCCCGCCACGCCGGAGGGGGTTGCCGGCGCCCGCGCGAGGCCGGAGGGTGTCCGCCCCCCAACGGACGGACCCCATGCCGGCGGCCTTCTCCCTCTTCTTCCCGGGCCTCTCGGCGGACGGCATCGCCTGGCTCGCCTTCGCCACGCTGCTCGGCGGGCTGGTGCGCGGCTTCACCGGCTTCGGCTTCGCCATGGTGTTCATGCCGCTCGCCTCGACCGTGCTCGGGCCGGTCGGCGCGCTCGCGCTGATCTGGGTGGTCGATGCGCCGTTTTCCCTACCGCTCGGCCTGCGCTCCGCGCGCAAGGCGGAATGGGGCGAGGTCGTGCCGCTGCTGGTCGCCGCCACCGTCACCATCCCGATCGGGCTGTCCCTGCTGGTCTGGCTCGCCCCGGGGACGATGCGCTGGCTGCTCGCCGCCATGGTGCTGGCGGCCGTCGCGGTGCTCGCCTCGGGCTGGCGCTACCATGGCCGGCCGGGCGTGCCGCTCTCGCTGGGCGTCGGCGCGCTCTCGGGTCTGTTCAACGGGCTCGCCAGCGTCGGCGGCATACCGCTCGCCGTGTTCTGGCTCGGCGCCCAGCGCAACGACCGCTTCAAGACCCGCGCCAACCTCCAGACCTATTTCGGCCTGGCCACGCTGATCAGCGGCGCGATGCTGGCCGCCAAGGGCATCCTGACCATGGCGGCGCTGACGATGGCGCTGCCGCTCTTCCTGCTCTACGGGGCCGGGCTCTGGGCCGGCACGCACGCCTTCGGCCTCGCTTCGGAGACCACCTTCCGGCGCATCGCCTATGCGCTGATCCTGATGAGCGCGCTGACGAGCCTGCCACTCTGGGACGGGTTTTCCTGGCGCTGAAACGCAAAAAAGGCCGGGACGAGGCCCGGCCTTTGCGAAATCCGTCTGCGCCGGTCGGCGGCTCAGCCGCTGAGCTTCGCCATGACGTCGTCGGCGATCTCGAAATTGGCGAAGACGTTCTGCACGTCGTCGTCATTGTCGAGCGCCTCCATCAGCCGCATCATCGAGGCGGCCTTGTCCTCGTCGAGCGGCGCGGTCGTGGTCGGGCGCCAGACCGGCTTGGCGGAGGCCGGCGCGCCGAGCGCGGCCTCGAGTGCCTTGGAGACATCGTTCAGGCTGTCGAAGGCGCACAGGATGGTGTGGCCGTTCTCGTCGCTCTGCACGTCGTCGGCGCCGGCCTCGATCGCGGCCTCCATCACCGTGTCGGCATCGCCGGCCTCCGGCGGATAGCTGATCTCGCCGACCCGGTTGAACATGAACGAGACCGAGTTGCTCTCGCCCATCGCGCCGCCGGACTTGGTGAAGTAGGAGCGCACGGCGGACGCGGTGCGGTTGCGGTTGTCGGTCAGCGCCTCGACGATGACGGCGGCGCCGCCGGGGCCATAGCCCTCGTAGCGAACCTCGTCATAGTTCTCGCCGTCCGCACCGGCGGCCTTCTTGATGGCGCGCTCGATATTGTCCTTGGGCATGTTCTCGGCCCGCGCGGCGAGAACCGCCATGCGCAGGCGCGGGTTCATGTTGACGTCGGGCATGCCCATCTTGGCGGCGACGGTGATTTCGCGGGCCAGTTTCGAGAACAGCTTGGAGCGCACCGCATCCTGCTTGCCCTTGCGGTGCATGATGTTCTTGAACTGTGAATGGCCGGCCATGCGCCCCGATCTCCGCGGTTTCGCTCGCGCGGCTTATACCCAGCCGGCTCGGTACGAGGCAAGCGCGGCGGCCCGATTTCCGCGCGCGTCGTTGTCGGCGCGAGGCTTAAGCCTTTGTTCGCGAACTGCGCACAGTGTCCCGAGCGAGACCGCTGACTGGACCATCCCTGTGCGCATGACGAACGCCATCGTAGAGCATGCCACACGCCTGAAGGTCTTCCGGATCGACGAGGTCGACCTCGGCCTTCTCCGGCAGCAGGCCGGCTTCGCACGCAGCCGTCTGCCGACGCTCCTGACGGAGCTGCATGCGCAATTCGAGCCCTGGCCGGAGGTCAAGGCCGCGATGCAGCGCCCGGCGGTCCACGCGCTGCGTCTCTCGCACTGGATCAGGCTGCTCTCGGGCGATCTCGACCACGGCTATGTGGAATCGGCGCGCGCTCTGGCGACGATGTTCAACGACAATGGCGTCCAGCCGCATGCGGTGGCGATCTGCCATGCCATCGTGGTCAACGCGATCGGCAACGAGCTCGGCCTGCTGCGCGACGGCCTCGCCGGGCTCAGCCATCTCTGGAATGCTCGCGAATACGACCGCCGCATCGCCCTGCGCGCCGCGCTGCAGAAGGCGGTGCAGCTCGACCTCGAATTGCTGCTGGAGACCTATACCCACGTCCAGCGCGAGAACCGCGAGCGCATCCGCAGCGAGATCGCCGCCTTCGAGGTCACGGTCAGCGACGTCGTCGGCGCGGTGACCGACAGCGCCCGCATCGTCGAGACCATGGCGCACACCATGAACGGCGTCGTCGCGGAGACCGGCATGCAGGCGGTCGCCGCCGCCCGCTCCTCCGACGAGGCCTCCGACAATGTCGGCAGCATCGCCAACGCCGCGGGCGAACTCTCGACCTCGCTGACCCAGATCTCCGGCGAGGTCGCGCGCGCCACCACCAAGGCCCACGCCGCCAGCACGGCCGCGCGGCGCACCGAGGCGATCGTCAAGGAGCTCGCCCAGTCGGCGCAGACCATCGGCTCGATCGTCGGCCTGATCCGCGACATCGCCGAGCAGACCAACCTGCTGGCGCTCAACGCCACCATTGAGGCCGCACGTGCCGGCGAGGCCGGGCGTGGCTTCGCCGTCGTGGCGCAGGAGGTCAAGCAGCTCTCCTCGCGCACCGCGCGGGCGACCGACGAGATCGCGGCGCAGGTGCCCGCCATGCAGTCGGCGACGCAGGAGGCCGTCCAGGCGATCGAGAGCATCGTCGGCTTCGTCGGCGACATGGACCAGACGACCCTGACGATCGCCAGTTCCGTTGAGGAGCAGCGCGCCGCCACCAGCGAGATCGCGCGCAGCATCAGCTCGGCCTCGCAGGGCACGCAGGAGGTCGCGCAGGCTATTGCGAGCGTCAACGATTCCGCGCAAGCCGCCGGCGCAGGCATCGCCGAAATGCTCGCCCTCGCCCGCACCCTTGCCGAACGCGCCGGAACGCTGGCCGAGGCCTTCGAGTCGCTCAGCCGGCAGAACCGCGTCGCCTGATCCCGGACGGGCTTTCGCCTTCAACACCTCTCCCGAAACGACGAACGCCCGGCCTGACGGCCGGGCGTTGCTGTCTTGGCCTGCCGCGCCGCGCGCGGCTCGGCGCGCGACGGCTCAGCCCATCGCCGGGTCGAGTTCGCCCTTGGCATAGCGCCTGGCCATTTCGGCCAGGGTCGCGACGCGCTTGATCTTCGAGGCCTGGCCGGCGGTGTTGAACTCCTGCAGGCGCTGCTTGCACAGGGCGGTCATCGCCTCCATGGCGGGCTTGAGATACTTGCGCGGATCGAACTCGCCGGGGTTCTCGGACAGGATCTTGCGGATCTGCCCGGTCATCGCCATGCGGTTGTCGGTGTCGATGTTGATCTTGCGGACGCCGTGCTTGATGCCGCGCTGGATCTCCTCGACCGGCACGCCCCAGGTCTGGGGCATCTTGCCGCCATACTGGTTGATCACGTCCTGCAGGTCCTGCGGCACCGAGGAGGAGCCGTGCATCACCAGATGCGTGTTCGGCAGCTTGCGGTGGATCTCCTCGATGACGTGCATGGCGAGGATGGCGCCGTCCGGCTTGCGGGTGAACTTGTAGGCGCCGTGCGAGGTGCCCATGGCGATGGCCAGCGCGTCGACCTTGGTCTCGGCGACGAACTTCACCGCCTCATCGGGGTCGGTCAGCAGCTGGTCGTGGCTGAGCTTGCCCTCGAAACCGTGGCCGTCCTCCTTCTCGCCCTCGCCGCTCTCCAGCGAACCGAGCACGCCGAGCTCGCCCTCGACCGAGATGCCGCCGAGATGGGACATCTCGACCACCTTGCGGGTGACGCCGACATTGTAGTCCCAGTCGCCGGGCGTCTTGCCGTCGGCCTTGAGCGAGCCGTCCATCATCACCGAGGTGAAGCCGGCCTGGATCGCGGTCATGCAGGTCGAAGGCTCGTTGCCATGGTCGAGATGCACGCAGACCGGAATGTGCGGATAGATCTCGGTCACCGCGTCCATCATGTGCTTCAGCATGACGTCGTTGGCGTAGGAGCGCGCCCCGCGCGAGGCCTGGATGATCACCGGAGCGTCGGTGGCATCGGCGGCCGCCATGATCGCCAGCGCCTGCTCCATGTTGTTGATGTTGAAGGCGGGCACGCCGTAGTCGTTCTCGGCGGCATGGTCGAGCAGTTGGCGAAGCGTAATCCGAGCCACTTGTGTCCTCCCGTTCAGCACTGGTCGTTCAGGCAGGGATGTAGGGCCATCCCTGCGGTTTCGCAAAGGGCGAGCGGCGGAAAGGTGAATGGCGACAGGCGAATACCGCGCCCGCCGCCGCCCTCTCCGTCAGGCGAACCAGCGCCGGTAGAGCCGCTCGCCCAGCGCCGGCATCACCGGCGCGAGCATGAAGGCCACGGCCCCGATCGCCAGCCAGCGCGGGCCCTGCCAGCCGGTCAGATCGGCGGTCACCAGGACGGCGAGAGTGGCCATCCCGGCGACGAGGACATGAAAACCGCCGATGACGAGGTGGCGCTTCACCGCGCCCGCAGCGCTTCGACGCCCGGCAGGGCCTTGCCTTCCATCCATTCGAGGAAGGCGCCGCCGGCGGTCGAGACATAGGTGAGGTCGTCGGCCACGCCGGCATGGTTCATCGCCGCGACCGTGTCGCCGCCGCCGGCGACCGCGACCAGCGTGCCGGCCCTGACCTTCTCGGCCACGGCGCGCGCCACGGTGACCGTCGCGGTGTCGAAGGGCGGCAGCTCGAAGGCGCCGAACGGACCGTTCCAGACCACGGTCTTCATCGTCGCGAGCTTCAGCACCACCTCGGCGACGCTGAGCGGGCCGGCGTCGAGGATCATCTCGTCGGCCGCGACCTCGCCGACCGGCACGACGCGATGGCCGGGATGGGCCTTGAACTCGCGCGCCACCAGCGCATCGACCGGCAGCAGGATCTCGCAGCCGGCCTCCTTCGCCTTCGCCTCGATCTCGCGGGCGGTGCCGACGAGATCGTGCTCGCAGAGCGACTTGCCGACATCGACGCCGCGGGCGGCGAGGAAGGTGTTGGCCATGCCGCCGCCGATGACCAGCACGTCGACCTTCTTCACCAGGTTGCCGAGCAGGTCGAGCTTGGTCGAGACCTTGGCGCCGCCGACGATCGCCATCACCGGCCGCGACGGGTTGTCGAGGCCGGCCGAGAGCGCTTCGAGCTCGGCCTGCATGGTGCGCCCGGCATAGGCCGGCAGCACATGGGCGAGGCCTTCCGTCGAGGCATGCGCGCGATGGGCCGCCGAGAAGGCATCGTTGACGTAGAGATCGCCATTGGCGGCCAGCGCCCGGACGAAATCGGGATCGTTCTTTTCGTCGCCGGCGTGGAAGCGGGTGTTCTCCAGCAGCAGGACCTCGCCGTTCTTCGCCGCCGCGATCGCCTTGGCGGCCGCCTCGCCGATGCAGTCCTCGACGAAGATCACCGGCTGACCGAGCGCATGGGCCAAGGCCGGCACGACCTGCTTTAGGCTGTTCTTGTCGTCGCGGCCCTTGGGCCGGCCGAAATGCGCGAGCAGGACGACCTTGGCGCCCTTCTGCGACAGCTCGCGGATCGTCGGCAGGATGCGATCGATGCGGGTGGTGTCGCTGACCGCGCCGTTCTCCATCGGGACGTTGAGATCGACACGCACCAGCGCGCGCTTGCCGGCGAGATCGGCGTCGTCGAGTGTACGGAAGGCAGGCATGTCGGACGTCCCCGGCGCTGGCGGTCTCGAGAGGTGGATCAGGGGCGGACGACCGGGCCGAGCAGGCCGGGCACGCCGTATTTCAGGGCGAGCACCGTCAGCAGCACGGTGATCAGCGCCGTGACGACGCCGGTCAGCAGCAGCGCGCCGAAGCGCGGCGTGGCGTTGACGCGCTGGCGCAGCGCGGTGAATTCCTCGCGCAAGCCGGCGAAGTCGAGCGCGCCGGCGGCGAGATCGACCTTCTGGGCGCTGCGCTCCAGCGAGGTCTCGGCGCGGGTCAGCACCGCCTCGTAGCGCGCGAACTTCTCCTCGATGCGGGCCGCCTTCTCCTCGATCCGCGAGAGCTGGTCGAGCTTGCGCGGATCGCTCTCGCCCGGGCGCGCCTCGGCGGCGCGGGCGGCGGTCTCGGCCATGCTCGGCGCCGGGGGCGGCGCGGGCGGCACGATCACAGCCTCGGAGGATGCCGGGCCCGAGGCCTTGGCCGGCGGGGTGACGGTCGGCTCGATCTTGTTCATCACGCGCTCCGTGGCTGGCTGAAACGTCGGAGGCCGCGCCGTTTCGGGCGCGGCCTCCGGGCAGGCTCTGGTCAGATGAACTTCGCCATGGCGACGGCGGTGTCGCTCATGCGGTTCGAGAAGCCCCACTCGTTGTCGTACCAGGACAGGACGCGCACGAACTTGTCGTCCATCACCTTGGTCTGGTCGAGCGCGAAGGTCGACGAATGCGGGTCGTGGTTGAAGTCGATCGAGACGTTCGGCTCCTCGGTCACGCCGAGGATGCCCTTGAGGGCGCCGCGCTTGGCCGCCTTCAGGATCGCGCCGTTGATCTTCTCGACCGTGGTCTTGCGCTTGGCGATGAACTTGAAGTCCACCACCGAGACGTTCGGGGTCGGCACGCGGATCGAGGTGCCGTCGAGACGGCCCTTGAGCTCCGGGATGACCAGGCCGATCGCCTTGGCGGCGCCGGTCGATGTCGGGATCATCGACATCGCCGCGGCGCGGCCGCGGTAGAGGTCCTTGTGCATGGTGTCGAGCGTCGGCTGGTCGCCGGTATAGGCATGGATCGTGGTCATGAAGCCCTTGTCGATGCCGACGGCGTCATGCAGCACCTTGACCACCGGCGCGAGGCAGTTGGTCGTGCAGGAGGCGTTCGAGACCACGAGGTGCTCGGGTCCGAGCTGCTCGTGGTTGACGCCGTAGACCACCGTCAGGTCGGCGCCGTCGCAGGGCGCCGAGACCAGCACGCGCTTGGCGCCGGCGGCGAGATGGGCGGCGGCCTTCTCGCGCGTCGTGAAGATGCCGGTGCATTCCAGCGCGATGTCGACGCCGAGCGCCTTGTGCGGCAGGTCCTTGGGATCGCGGATCGCGGTCACCTTGATCGGGCCGCGGCCCACGTCGATCGTATCGCCGGAGACGGTCACCGTGCCGGGGAAGCGGCCATGAACCGAGTCGTAGCGGAACAGGTGGGCATTCGTCTCGACCGGGCCGAGATCGTTGATCGCCACGACCTCGATGTCCTTGCGCTTCGACTCGATGATCGCGCGCAGCACGTTGCGTCCGATACGGCCGAAACCGTTGATCGCCACCTTGACCGTCATCTCAGTCCTCTCCTTCGCCGGCTTCCGGCGTTCCTGCCGTCATTCACGCGGGCAAATCGGCCAAACCAAGGCGAGCCCCGGCCCGGCCGCCGTTTTCTCAGCCGTTATGGCGCTTCATCGCGGCCTCGGCCACCGCCTCCGGCGTGATGCCGAAGTGCTTGTAGACCTCCTTGTACGGGCCGCTGGCGCCGAAGGAGGCCATGCCGACGAAGGTGCCGTCGGCGCCGATCACCGCATCCCAGCCGAAGCGGACCGCGGCCTCGACCGCGACCTTCACCGGCGCCTGGCCGATGATGGCGGCCTTCGCCTCCTCCGGCTGCTCCAGCAGCAGCTCCAGCGAGGGCACCGAGACGACGCGGGCGCGCACGCCCCTCTCGGCAAGAAGCTTGCGTGCCGCGACCGCGATTTCGACTTCGGAGCCCGAGGCGAAGAGCGAGACCTGGGCCTTGCCGCCCTCGGCCGGCAGCAGCTCGTAGCCGCCCTTGGCCGAGCGGTTGGCCGGCGTGCCGTCCTTGCGCAGCGCGGCGAGGTTCTGGCGCGAGAGCGCCAGCACGGTCGGCCCGTCGGTGCGCTCGAGCGCGATCTGCCAGGCTTCCGCCGTCTCGATCGCGTCGGCCGGGCGCAGCACGCGCATGTTCGGCATCGAGCGCAGCGAGGCGAGATGCTCGACCGGCTGGTGCGTCGGGCCGTCCTCGCCCAGGCCGATCGAGTCGTGCGTCATCACGTAGACGACCGGCAGGCCCATCAGCGCCGCCAGGCGCATGGCCGGGCGGGCATAGTCGGCGAAGACCAGGAAGGTGCCGCCGGCAGTGCGGAAGCCGCCATGCAGGGTGATGCCGTTCATCGCCGCCGCCATCGCGTGCTCGCGGATGCCGTAGCGGACATAGCGGCCCTTCGGGGTCTTCGGCGTGAAGTCCTCGAGGCCCTTGGCCTTGGTGTTGTTCGACGGGGTCAGATCGGCCGAGCCGGAGACCAGCTCCGGCATCACCGGCACGACGGCGTCGAGCGCCAGCTCGGAGGCCTTGCGGGTGGCGATGGTCGGGGCGTCGGCGGCGAGCGCCTTCTTGTGGGCGGCGATCGCCTTGGCGAGCTTGGCCGGCGGCACATGGCCGAGGCGACGCTCGAACTCGCCGCGCTTGCGCTCGGAGAGGCGAGCGAGGCGCTCGTCCCAGGCCTTGCGCTCGGCGGCGCCGGCGGCGCCGAAGCCCTGCCAGGCCTTCAGCAGGTCGGCGGCGACCTCGAAGGCCCCGCCGGTGATGCCGAGCTGCTTCTTGGCGGCGGCGAGCTCCTCCGCGCCGAGCGGCTCGCCATGCGCCTTGGAGGTGCCGGCCTTCTTCGGCGCGCCGAAGCCGATCACCGTCTTGCAGGCGATCATGGTGGGCTTGCCGGACTTCTGGGCGCGGCGGATCGCGGCCTCGATCGCCTCGGGATCATGGCCGTCGACGCGCTCGGAGCGCCAGCCACAGGCCTTGAAGCGCGCGACCTGGTCGACCGAGTCCGAGATCGAGAGCGGGCCATCGATCGAGATGCCGTTGTCATCCCACAGCACGATCAGCTTGTTGAGCTTGTGATGGCCGGCGAGCGCGATCGCCTCCTGGCTGATGCCCTCCATCAGGTCGCCGTCGGAGGCGAGCACATAGGTCTTGTGGTCGACGATCTTCTTGCCGAACTCGGCGGCGAGCATGCGCTCGGCCATCGCCATGCCGACTGCGGTCGCCAGCCCCTGGCCGAGCGGGCCGGTGGTGGTCTCGACGCCGGCGGTCATGAAGTTCTCCGGATGGCCCGGGGTCTTCGACTCGAGCTGGCGGAACTTCTTGAGGTCGTCGAGGGTCAGCCCGCCGGTGCCGGTGAGATAGAGCAGAGCGTAGATCAGCATCGAGCCGTGGCCGGCCGACAGCACGAAGCGATCGCGGTCGGGCCAGCGCGGCTGCGAGGCGTCGTACTTCATCACGCGGGTGAACAGCACGGTCGCGATGTCGGCGGCGCCCATCGGCAGGCCTGGATGGCCGGACTTGGCGGCCTCGACCCCGTCCATGGCGAGGGAGCGGACGGCGTTGGCCAGCCGGTCGTGCAGGGCGCGGTCGATCGCGGGCGTGGTCATGGCTTCACTCCGGAGGGCACTGGCGCCTTCCGTCACCGCCCGGGCGGGCCGGCAGGACGAAAGGCTGGGGAACGGATCTGGACGCGCGTTCGATAGGCTGACGGCTCAAGCAGTGTCAATTCGGCAAATTGCGCCCGATAACCAGCCGATCCGCCGGTTTTTCCCCAAGGAGAACCGCAAGCGGCTTTCATGGCCGCGCCGGCTGACATAGGGTTCCGAATCGGATGTGCCGGTCGGGACCGGCAGGAGAAGGACGAAACGTGGCGTTTCCGGTGCTGGATCGCGCCCTGTCGCGCCTCGACGGCGCTTTGGGCCAGCTCGAATCGGCCGCCCGCAGGCGGATCGAGGCCGAGCGTGGCCGCTCCAATCTCGAAACCGAACTGACGCTGATGCAGGACGACCGTGCACGGCTCGCCGTCGAGCTCGACGGCACCATGGCCAGGCTGGTCCATGTGCAGGGCGCCGCGGAGGAGGTCGATCGCCGCCTCGACAAGGCGATGACCACCCTCACCCGCATGATCGAGCAGGCCGGCGACGCGCCGGACGCGAGCGACTGAGGACGGACGACGCGCATGCCGCAGGTGAACGTCACCATTTCCGGCAAGGCCTACCGCATGGCCTGCGGCGACGGCGAGGAAGCCCATCTCGAGGAACTGGCCCGTTTCTACGACGCCAAGATCGATGAGATGCGCCAGGCCTTCGGCGAGATCGGCGACATGCGCCTGCACGTCATGGCCGCGCTGATGGTCGCCGACGAGGTCTCGGAGCTGAAGAAGACCGTCGCCAAGCTCGAAGGCAGGCTGGAGTCGCTGCAGGGCGACGCCGGCTCGGCCGACCAGCGCGCCGGTGAGGTCGAGGAGCGCGCCGCCGCGGCGATCGACGCCGCCGCCGCGCGCATCGAGGGCGTGGCGAAAAGCCTGCTGCCGAGTTCCGCGGGGTGAGCGAGCCGCCGGCGCCGGTGCCCGACGCCACCGCGCGGCGGGCGATCGTGCTGCTGCCCGGCCTCGACGGGACCGGCCGGCTGCTGGCGGATGTCGCCGCCGCCCTCGCGCCCGACTACGACGTCGCGATCATCGCCTATCCGACGCAGGAGCCGCTCTCCTACGACGCGCTCGTCGCCTATGTCCGCCAGCGCCTGCCGCAGCGGCCCTTCCTGCTGCTCGGCGAATCCTTCTCCGGCCCAGTGGCCTTACGGCTCGCGGCGGAAGCGCCGCCGCTGCTGGAGGCCGTGGTGATCTGCGCCTCCTTCGCGCGGCTCGACATCGCGCTGAAGCCGATGCTCGCCGCGCTCGCGGGCATTGTGTCGCCGCGCCTCGTGCCCACGGCGCTGCTCGACCGCCTCCTGGCCGGGGGACGCGCGCAGCCCGCGCTCCTCGCAGGCCTGCGTCGATGCCTGTCCGACGTCGCAGCGCCGGTGCTGGCGGCCCGCCTGCGCGAGGCGCTGCGGGTCGACCTGCCCGCCGCGGGCGTCGCGGTCGGCCAGCCCCTGCTCTATCTGCGGGCGACCGACGACCGGCTGATGCCGGCGAGCGCGCCGGACACGGTCGCCGCCATCGCCCGCGACATGCACATCACCGCCATTCGCGCCCCGCATTTCCTGCTCCAGAGCGAGCCGGCCCGCTGCGCCGACGCGATCCGCGCCTTCGACCGCGAGCGCCTGGCGGCTCCGGCGTCATCAATCCGCCCCGTTCCAAGCCGAACCGCCTCGGGCCACGCTCACCAGGACCATCGACCATGACCGACAGAACGCGCGTCGCCATCCTATTCGGCGGCAAGTCCTCCGAGCACGAGGTCTCGCTGATGTCGGCCGCCAATGTGATCGCCGCCATCGACAAGGCGGTCTACGACGTCGTGCCGATCCTGGTCACCCGCGAGGGCGCCTGGCGCCTGGTCGCGCTGGAAAACGGCCACCTCCCCTCGCCTCTGCCGGCGGACGGTCCCGGCGCCTGCCTTCTGCCGGGCGGGCGTGGCCGGATGATCGCGCTCGATGCCGAGGGCCGGGCGACGCCGCTGCCGCCGGTCGACATCCTCTTCCCGGTCCTGCACGGGCTGAACGGCGAGGACGGCTCCGTGCAGGGGCTCGCCGCGGTCGCCGGCCTGCCGCTCGCCGGCTGCGGCATCACCGGCTCCGCCAACGCGCTCGACAAGGATCTCGGCAAGCGCCTGCTGCGCGAGGCCGGCGTGCCGGTCGCCCGCTCGCTCACCGTGCGGCCCGACGCGGTGCCGCCCTTCGCCACCGTCGCGGCCGAGCTCGGCCTGCCGGTCTTCGTCAAGCCGGTGCGGCAGGGCTCCTCGGTCGGCGTCAGCAAGGCGGGCACCGAGGCCGAGTTCGCCGCCGCCCTCGCCGAGGCCTTCCGCCACGATCCCAAGGTGCTGGTCGAGGAGTTCGTCCAGGCCCGCGAGATCGAGTTCAGCGTGCTGGAGCAGGCCGACGGCGAGACCATCGTCTCGCTGCCGGGCGAGATCGTCACCGCCGCCAGCCACGGCTTCTACAGCTACGAGGCGAAGTATCTCGACGCCGACGGCGCCGCCGTCGTCGTGCCGGCCGTGCTGCCTGAGGACACCGTCGCGACGCTTCGGGACACGGCGCTGCGCGCTTTCCGCGCCATGGGCTGCGACGGCATGGCCAGGGTCGACTTCTTCCTGAAGCCGGACGGCACCGCGCTGGTCAACGAGATCAACACCATCCCCGGCTTCACCAATATCAGCATGTACCCCAAGGCGCTCGCCGCCAGCGGCATCGACTATCCGGACCTGATCGACCGGGTGATCCGCCACGGGCTGGCGCGCGGCGCCTGAGCCGGCGGCCGCCCGCAAATTTTCTCGTGGCCGGCGCCCCGCGCCTCTGGCGCTTTGCCGGCGCGCACCCTACCTTGCCGCGGCGGGGCTGCCTGGCGCGTGAGAGACATGTATCCCTGGGCCCATACGATCCCATCGGGAGCTGTCCCTGACCGGGTCCCTGGACCCGGACATATGGCGCCCACCTACTTCCGTAGGTGCCCCAGGATCGAAAACTCCACGGCCGAGGTGGCTCCGCACACCCCATGACGACTGAAGCCGCCATCCCGACGCCGGCTGCCGACAAGGCGGCCCTGCGCCGCGCGGCGCTGGCGCGGCGCGACGCGCTGGCGCTGGACGACCGGCTCGACTGGGACAAGGTCCGCAGCGAGCGCCTGCTCGCGCTGCCCGCCCTCGCTGCGGCGACGCCCGCCGACGGGCCGGTCTCCGGCTACTGGCCGATGCGTTCGGAAGCCGATCCCCGCCCCGTGCTCGAGGCGCTGCAGGCGCGCGGCCTACCGCTCTGCCTGCCGGCGATCGTCACTGGCCGCATGCTGTTCCGGCGCTGGGCGCCGTGGGAGGCGATCGTGCCCGGCGGCTTCGGCACGCTGGTGCCGGCACCGGAGGAGCCCGAACGCCGGCCCGCGAGCATGCTGGTGCCGCTCGCCGCCTTCGACCGGCGCGGCTACCGCATCGGCTACGGCAAGGGCTATTACGACCGCGCCATCGCCGAGCTTCGTCCCGCGCTGACGATCGGCGTCGCCTTCGCGGCGCAGGAGATCGAAGCGGTGCCGGCCGAAGCCCACGACCGGCGGCTCGACTGGGTGGTGACGGAGCGCGAAAGCATCCGCTGCGGTTGATTCGCGCAGCGGATCGCGCCATCAGACCGTTTCGCCCCGGCCCTTCCGCGCCGGGCCAGCCAGCGGACCCTGCCATGCGTCTCCTCTTCCTCGGCGACATCGTCGGCCGCTCCGGCCGCATCGCGGTGCAGGAGCGCCTACCGGAGCTGCGCCAGCGCTGGACGCTCGACTGCGTCGTGATCAACGGCGAGAACGCCGCCGGCGGCTTCGGCATCACCGAGGCGATCTGCGAGGACGTGCTCGCCGCCGGCGCCGACGTGGTCACGCTCGGCAACCACTCCTGGGACCAGCGCGAGGCCCTCGTCTTCATCGAGCGGCAGCCGCGGCTGATCCGCCCCGCCAACTATCCCTCCGGCACGCCCGGCCGCGGCGCCACCGTGATCGAGGCGCGCAACGGCGCCCGCGTCCTCGTGGTCAACCTGATGGGCCGGCTGTTCATGGACCCGCTCGACGATCCCTTCGCGGCGGTCGAGCGCGAGCTCTCCGCCTGCCCGCTCGGCGAGGTCGCCGACGCGATCATCGTCGACATGCACGCCGAGGCGACCAGCGAGAAGCTCGCCATGGGCCATTTCCTCGACGGGCGCGCCACGCTGGTCGTCGGCACCCACACCCATGTCCCGACCTCCGACACCCGCATCCTGCCGGCCGGCACCGCCTACCAGTCCGATGCGGGCATGTGTGGCGACTATGATTCCGTGCTCGGCATGCAGAAGGACGAGGCGATCCGCCGCTTCATCGAGAAGACGCCGGGCTCGCGGCTGGAGCCCGGCCTCGGCGAGGCCGCGCTCTCGGGCATCGCGGTCGAGACCGACGACCTGACCGGCCTCGCCAAGGCGGTCTGGCCGGTGCGGCTCGGACCCGGCCTGCAGGAATCCTGGCCGGTCGCCTGGGACGCGCGGAGCGCCTGATGTCCCAGCTCGTCTCGGCTCTGGTCGCGACCTTCGTCGGCTTCGCCGCCTCGGTCGCCGTGGTGCTGGCGGCGGCGCAGGCGCTCGGCGCCACGCCGGGCCAGACGGTCTCCTGGGTGGCGGGCCTGGCGCTGGCCAAGGGGATCGCCAGCCTCTGGCTGTCCTGGCGCCACCGCATGCCGATCATCTGCGCCTGGTCGACGCCGGGCGCCGCCCTGATCGCGGCCGCCAGCGGCGTCGACATGGCGGCCGCCGTCGGCGCCTTCCTCGCCGCCGCGGTGCTGATGATGGCGACCGCCGCCTTCCGCCCGCTCGGCGCGCTGGTCGAGCGCATCCCGATGAGCATCGCCGCCGCCATGCTGGCCGGGGTGATCTTCCGCTTCGTCGTGGCGGTCTTCGACGAGATGCGGGTCGAGCCGGTGATGGTCGCGATCCTGCTCGCGGTCTTCCTGCTGGCGCGGCTGCGCAATCCCTTCCTCGGCGTGATCGCGGCGCTCGGCGCCGGCCTGATCCTCACCTTCGCCACCGGCCAGGCCGGCCTGCCGGCGGGCCCGCCGACGCTGACGCAGATCGAGCTGATCATGCCGCGGCTCGATCCCGCGGCGCTGATCGGCGTCGGCGTGCCGCTCTATCTGGTGACGATGGCGGCGCAGAACCTGCCCGGCTTCGCCGTGCTGCGCGCCGCGGGTTACACCCCGCCCGCCGCCGCCTGTCTGTTCGTCACCGGGCTGATGTCCTTCCTCACCGCGCCGACCGGCGCGCATATGGTCAACATGGCCGCGATCAGCGCCTCGATCTGCACCGGCCCCGACACCCATCACAATCCGGGCGAGCGCTGGAAGGCCGGCCTCTGGTACGGCCTGTTCTGGCTGACCATCGCGGCCTCCGCCGGACTGCTGCTGGCGCTGATCGTCGCCATGCCGAAGGCGCTGATCGTCGCGGTCGCCGGCCTCGGCCTCGTCGGCTCGCTGACGGGTGCGCTCGGCCAGGCCATGGCCAATGAGCGCGAGCGCTTCGCCGCGGTGGTCGCCTTCGCCGTCGCGGCCTCGAGCCTGTCGCTGTTCGGGGTCGGCTCGGCCTTCTGGAGCCTCGCCGCCGGGCTGGCGGTCTTGACATTGGACGGTCTCGCGGGCCGTCTGCGCGCACGATCATGAGCACATCCAAACCACGCCCCCGCCTGATGCTGGTGACGCCCCGAGTGGTCGATCCCGGCGCCCTGTCCTTTCGCCTGATGCAGGCCTTCGCCGGCGGCGATGTCGCCGCCGTGCTGCTGCGCCTCGCCCCGGCCGACGACCGCACCCTGACCGAGCGCGTCAAGCAGCTCGCCGCGCCCGTGCAGGCGCAGGACGTCGCGCTGGTCGTCGAGACCAGCTCGACCCAGGTGGTCAGCCGCGGCGGCGCCGACGGCATCCACCTCGCCGAGGGGACCGCCGGCATCGCCGAGATCCGCGCCAGCCTGCGCAACGAGCGCATCCTCGGCGTCGGCGGCCTGCGCTCGCGCCATGACGCGATGGACGCCGGCGAGGCGGGCGTCGACTACGTCGTCTTCGGCGAACCGCGCCCGGACGGCTCGCTGCCGCCGCTGCCGGCGGTGATCGAGCGCGCGAGCTGGTGGGCCGAGATCTTCGAGACGCCCTGCGTCGCCTATGCGCCCGACGCTGCCTGCGTGCCGGCGCTGGTCGAGACCGGGGCGGAATTCGTCGCGCTCGGCGACTGGGTCTTCGCCGAGGATGTCGACATCCGCGCCGCCGTCGCCGAGGCCGACGCCGCGATCACCGCGCACATGGCCCGGAAGGCCGCCCGGTGAAACGGGCCGCAGCCCTGCTGGCGCTGCTCCTGCCGGCGGCCCCGCTCGCGGCCGCGCAGCCGGACCTCGCCTATGGCTCCTACCAGGCCGGGCATTACCGCAAGGCGCAGGCCGAGGCGCTGAAGCGCATCGAGGCCAACCCCAAGGACGCCGCCGCCATGACCCTGCTCGGCGAGCTCTATCGCCAGGGGCTCGGCGTGCGCGAGGACCAGACGGCGGCCGCCGAATGGTACCGACTCGCGGCAGCGCGCGGCGACCTCAACGCCATGTTCGCCTATGCGATGGCGCTGATCGAGGGCAAGGGCGTCGCCAAGGACGCCGCCGCCGGCGGCAAGCTGCTGGAACAGGCCGCGGCGGCCGGGCATCCCTCCGCGAACTACAATCTCGCGCTGGCGCTGCTGGCCTCGGGCGAGCCCGCCAACGAGAAGCGCGCGGTCGCCTGCCTGCGCATCGCCGCCGATGCCGATCTCGGCGACGCCCAGTACGCGCTCGGCGCGCTCTACAAGCTCGGCCGTGCCGTGCCGAAGGACAAGGCGCAGGCCGCCGCCTGGATCGCCAAGGCCGCCGCCGGCGGACATGTCGCCGGCGAGGTCGAATACGCGATCATGCTGTTCAATGGCGACGGCGTCGCCAGGAACGAGCGCGCCGCCGCCAGCCTCTTCCTGCGCGCCGCCTACAAGGGCAACGCCATCGCCCAGAACCGGCTGGCCAAGCTCTACCAGTTCGGCCTGGCGCTGCCGCCCGACATGGCGGAGGCCGCCGCCTGGCACATGGCGGCCCGCGCCCAAGGGCTGGCCGACACCGCGCTGGACGAGTTGCTCGAGCGGCTGACGCCCGAGCAGCGCACCGCCGCGGCACGCCTCGCGGCAGACCGGATCGAGGCCACGGCCTTGACGACGCCGAGCCAACCGAGCAAGTGACGCTCTGAACCCTTTCCGCGCGACCGTGGATGCAGGCCCCGCCACAGAAGGGACCGGCGCACCCGGCGCAGCACCACGCCGCCTCGCGCGGCACCGAGGTAATCCAGATGATCCGCTCCCCCCTGATGACCGTGATGGTCGATGCCGTGATGAAGGCGTCGCGTTCGCTGAAGCGCGATTTCGGCGAGGTCGAGAACCTGCAGGTGCTGGCCAAGGGCCCCGGCGACTTCGTCTCCAAGGCCGACCACAAGGCCGAGGAGATTCTGCGCGCCGCCCTCGAGAAGGCGCGGCCGGGCTACGGCTTCGTCATGGAGGAGAGCGGCGTCGTACAGGGCACCGACGAGAGCAATCGCTGGCACATCGACCCGCTCGACGGCACCCACAACTTCCTGCGCGGCATCCCGCACTGGAACATCTCGGTGGCGCTGGAGCGCGACAACCAGTTCTATGCCGGCGTGGTCTACGACGCCGCCAAGGACGAGCTCTTCGTCGCCGAGAAGGGCAAGGGCGCCTATGTCAACAACCGCCGCATGCGCGTCTCCGGCCGCCGCGAGCCGGCCGAGATGCTGATCGGCATGGGCGTGCCGCATATCGGCAAGGGCGGCCATCCGCTCTTCCTGCGCGAGCTCGCCTCGGTGATGCCGCGCTTCGCCAATGTCCGCCGCATGGGCTCGGCCGCGCTCGACATCGCCTATGTCGCCGCCGGCCGCATGGACGCCTATTGGGAGCGCGGGCTCAACACCTGGGACTTCGGCGCCGCCGCCGTGATGGTACGCGAGGCGGGCGGCACCTTCGGCACGCTGGACGGCAAGCAGCCGACCTCCGCCACCGACGTGATCTGCGGCAACGAAGCCGGCGAACCGGCGCTGCGCGCCGCGCTCAAGACGGTCGTCTGACGCCCTCGCTCCGTTTTCGTGCTTGATCCCGGCCGGGCGGGAGGCGACAGTCCCCGCCTGGATCAGGCGGAGAGCGGGCAGCACGGATGGCGAGCGACGACACCGCGCCGGAGACCGGGGCGCAGGACAGGCCGGGTGCGCCGGCGCGGCCGGCCACCGAGCTCCAGCGCTTCTCCCGCCCGCTGCGCTACTTCATCCGGGCCTTCGTCTTCCTGGCGCTGCTCGGCTTCCTCGCCTTCATCCTGCAGGGCGGGCTCGTCTCCGCCTTCATGACCAATCCGGGCCTGAACGGCCTGATCGTCGGCTCGCTGCTGGTCGGTATCCTCGTCGCCCTGCGCGAGCTCTGGCGCATCCATGCCGAGGCCGGCGCCGCGATGCGGCTGGCGGCCGATCCGGACGGCGCGCCGCTGCTGCGCCAGCAAATCCTCAGCCCGCTCGATGCGGTGCGCCCGGCGCTCGCCCGCGACGCCCTGCCGGCCGCGCAGGCCGCTTCCCTGCTCGAATCGATCGCGGTCCGGCTCGACGAGGGCCGCGAGGTGCTGCGCTACCTCACCGGGCTGCTGATCTTCCTCGGCCTGCTCGGCACCTTCTGGGGCCTGCTCGAAACCGTCTCCTCGGTCGGCAACGTCATCCGCACCCTGCGCACCGGCGCCGAGGCCGGCGTGCTGTTCGACGAGCTCAAGGCCGGCCTCGCCGCGCCGCTCGCCGGCATGGGACTGTCCTTCTCGTCCTCGCTGTTCGGCCTCGCCGGCTCGCTGATCCTCGGCTTCCTCGACCTGCAGCTCGGCCAGGCGCAGCGCCGCTTCCGCAACGAGCTGGAAGGCTGGCTCGGCGCCCGCACCGCGATCGCGACCGCGGTCGTCGACCCCACCGGCCTCGGCGAGCGCCTCGACCGGCTGCAGACCGCGCTGCAGGACGGCGCCAACAGCCGGGCCGCGGCCCAGGCCATGGCGAACCTCGCCGAGGGCATCCAGGGGCTGGTGCAGCACATGCGCTCCGAGCAGCAGCTGATCCGCGACTGGGTCGAGGCCCAGGCGGCGCGCGAGAAGGACCTGAAGCGCTTGATCGAGCGCCTCACCGCCGACCGCATGCAGGAGCCGTGACCATGACGGGCGCCGCCATGCCGGCCGCCGGGCGCTGAGGGGAACCGCTCATGGCCCTGTCGCGCTCGCATCGCCGGGAGGAACAGAACTACTGGCCGGGCTTCGTCGACGCGCTCTCGACGATGCTGATCGGCATCGTCTTCCTGCTCTCGGTCTTCGTGCTCGGCCAGTTCTTCCTGTCGCAGGAGATCTCCGGCAAGGACACGGTGCTCGACCGGCTCAACCGCCAGATTTCCGAACTGACCGACCTGCTGGCGCTGGAGCGCGCCTCCGGCAAGGAGGCGCGTGATTCGCTCGCTTTGCTGCAATCCTCGCTGACGGCCGAGCGGGCCGAGCGCGGCCGCGTGCAGGCCCTGCTCGGCGGCGCCGCCGCGAGCGGCCCGGCCAGGCTCGCCGAGACCGAGAAGGCGCTGGAGGCCGAGAAGCAGCTCTCCGCCCGGGCGCAGGCCACAGTCGACCTCGTCAACCAGCAGATCGCCGCGATGCGCCGCCAGCTCGCGGCTCTGGAGGAGGCGCTCGCCGCCTCGGAGGCCAAGGACAAGGAATCGCAGAGCCGCATCGCCGAGCTCGGCTCTCGCCTCAACGTGGCGCTGGCCCAGCGCGTGCAGGAGCTGGCGCGCTACCGCTCCGACTTCTTCGGCCGGCTGCGGCAGGTGCTCGGCATGCGCCCCGACATCCGCGTCGTCGGCGACCGCTTCGTCTTCCAGTCGGAGGTGTTCTTCGACGGCGGCCAGGCGGTGCTCAAGCCCGAGGGCCGCGAGGAGCTCGACAAGCTCGCGGCGATCATCGTCGATCTCGGCCGCGAGATGCCTCCCGACCTGCCCTGGATCCTGCGCGTCGACGGCCACACCGACAACCGGCCGATCCGCTCGGCGCAGTTTCCCTCGAACTGGCATCTCTCGACGGCGCGCGCCGTCGCGGTGGTCGAGTATCTCGTCTCCAAGGGCATCCCGGCCGACCGCATCGCCGCCACCGGCTTCGGCGAGTACCAGCCGCTCGACGTCGCCAACAATGACGAGGCCTGGCGCCGCAACCGCCGCATCGAGTTCAAGATCACCGAGCGCTGAGGCCCGCCGGGCGGCGCCCGCCCCTGCCGCGATCGCGCATGCGCCATGCCGGCGCGGAGGGTGCGTTCGCGCAGGCGCGTGCTAGCCTTCGCGTCCGAGACGCAAACCGCCGGCAGCCCATCATCGCCGGGGAAGGAAACGCCAGACTCATGATCGATATCCGCCTCGTCGCCGACAAGACCGAACTGGGCCGCCAGGCCGCTGCGCTGGGTGCGGACACCATCCGCGCCGCGCTGAAGGCCCATGGCGAGGCGACGATCATCGTCGCCACCGGCGCCAGCCAGTTCGAGATGCTCGAAAACCTCGTCGCGGCACCGGACATCGACTGGTCGAAGGTCACCGCCTTCCATCTCGACGAATATGTCGGCCTGCCGCAGAGCCACCCGGCCAGCTTCCGCCGCTATCTCGCCGAGCGCTTCGTCGCCCCGCTGGGCGGCAAGGTCGCGTTCGTGCCGGTCGACGGCGAGAAGGACGCCGCCGCCGAGGCCAGGTCGCTCGGCGAGAAGATCGCTGGCCGCCGCATCGATCTCTGCTTCGCCGGCATCGGCGAGAACTGCCATCTCGCCTTCAACGATCCGCCGGCCGATTTCGACACCGAGGAGCCCTATATCGTCGTCACCCTCGACGAGGCCTGCCGCCGCCAGCAATATGGCGAGGGCTGGTTCGAGACGCTTGACGCTGTACCGCGGCAGGCGATCTCGATGAGCATCCGCCAGATCATGAAGAGTGCCCGGATCATCCTGTCCGTGCCGGATGCGCGCAAGGCGCCAGCCGTGCGCGACGCGCTCGAGGGCGAGATCTCGCCGCAGCACCCGGCCTCTATCCTGCAGCGCCACGCCGACACGGTGCTCTTCCTCGATCCGCCGGCCGCCTCGCTGCTGCGCAAGGGCTGAGCGCGATGCCGCGCTCGCAAGGCCTGATCGACCTGCAGGTCAACGGCTTCGCAGGCGTCGACTTCAACGATCCCGCGATCGGCCCGGACGATCTCGACCGGGCGCTGGAGGCGATGCTGGCGACCGGCGTCACCTTTTGCCTGCCGACGATCATCACCGCCCATCCCCACGAACTGGCCGCGCGCTTCGCGGCGCTCGACGCCGCCGTCGCCGGCAGCCGGCTCGGCCCGCTGATGTGCCCGGGCTACCATCTCGAAGGCCCGTTCCTGAACCCGGCGCCGGGCTATCACGGCTGCCATCCGCCGCAGGCGATGACCGCCGCCAGCGCCGATCTCGTCCTGGCGCTGGAGAAGCCGCTCTCCCGCCCGATCCTGATGATGACGCTGGCGCCGGAGGTCGAGGGCGCGCTGGCGGCGACACAAGCGCTGGCGCAGGCCGGCAAGACGGTCGCGATCGGCCATTCGGCCGCCGACTTCGCCCAGGTGGCCGCCGCGGCGCGCGCCGGGCTCTCGCTCTCGACGCATCTCGGCAACGGGCTGCCGCAGACCCTGCCCAAGCTCGCCAACCCGGTCTTCGCCCAGCTCGCCACCGACGGGCTGATGGCGGGTTTCATCGCCGACGGTATCCATCTGCCGCCGGAAGCGCTCAAGGTGCTGATCGCGGCGCGCGGGCGTGAGAACGCCATCCTGGTCACCGACGCGGTGCTGGCCGCCGCCGCCCCGGTCGGCGCCTACAGCTTCGCCGGCATGGCGATCGAACTGCGGCCGGACGGCTCGGTGCGCCAGTCGGAAGGGCTGCTGGCCGGCTCGGCGCTATGCCTCGACGCGGCGGTGCGCAACCTCGTCGGCTGGGGCATCGCGACGCCGGAGCAGGCGCTCGCCATGGCCTCGGACCATCCGCTCGCCGCAATCCGCCGTAGTCTCGACGCCCACGGCATCACGCTCGCGCCGAGCACGGTCGACTGGTCGGACGATCTCGCGGTCCGGCGGATCCGCCTCGGCGCGCAGGACCGCAGCTACACAACCTGATCGCCCCGAGGCGGGCGGCACGGACTGGAGGGGAAGCCAGATGACGAAAGACCTCACACATATCGACCGCCGCGTGGTGCTCGGCGGCCTCGGCGCGCTCGCCGCCACGGGACCGGCCTTCGCCGCGGCCCCCCCGCTGCCGACGAGCCCTGTGGCGATCAACGTGATCGACGTCGGCGGCGCGCTGGCGCTGATGCAGAAGGCCTTCGAGGACTATCGCGCCGCCAATCCCAAGCTGGTCTCGCGCATCACCTTCGTGAAGGCGCCCGCCCCCGAACTCGCCAGCAAGATCAAGGCGCAGCAGGACGCCGGCCGCTCGGATCTCGACCTCGTCCTGACCGGCAGCGACGGCCTCGCAGCCGGCCTTGAGCAGAACCTCTGGCAGAAGATCCTGCCCGATTTCGCCGACAAGTTCCCGAAGATCGAGGAGAACTACGAGCCGGCGGCGCTCAATTTGCATCGCGCCCAGGGCGCCGGCTACGGCGTGGTGGTCAACTACTACCCCTCCGGCCCACTGCTCGAATACATGCCCGACCGGGTGAAGACCCCGCCGACCACGGCCGAGGAACTGCTGGCCTGGGCCAAGGCGAACCCCAACCGCTTCCTCTACGCCCGCCCGACCAATTCCGGCCCCGGACGCACCTTCATGATGGGCCTGCCCTACATCCTCGGCGACAAGGATCCGCAGGATCCGGTCAATGGCTGGGACAAGACATGGGCCTATCTCCAGGAGCTCGGCCAGTACATCGAGTACTACCCGGCCGGCACCGGCGCGACGATGAAGGAGCTCGGCGAGGGCTCGCGCGACATCATCATCTCGACCACCGGCTGGGACATCAATCCGCGCGCGCTCGGCATCGTGCCGAAGGAAGCCAGGATCCAGACGCTCAAGGGCTTCCACTGGGTCTCGGACGCCTTCTTCATGTGCGTGCCGAAGGGCATCCCCAACGACCGGATGGCCGTGGTGCTCGACCTGATGGCACATCTGCTGACGCCGAAGATGCAGGCCTATTCCTATGACGAGGGCTATCTCTATCCCGGCCCGGCGGTGAAGAACGTGCCGCTCTCGCTGGCGCCGGAAGCCAGCCAGAAGGTCATCGCCGAGTTCGGCCGGCCGGAATATGCCGATCTGATCGCCAACAACCCGATCGAGCTGCCGCTGAAGCCCGACAGGATGGTCGTCGCCTTCCGCAAATGGGACGAGCTGGTCGGCGCCAAGCGCAAGCGCTGAGGACACGCGACGGCGCCGGAGCGCGAGCCCCGGCGCCGGTCGAATACCATACCGCCCCTCAGGCGGCTTCCAGGCCGAATTGCAGCCGTGCCAGCCGGGCATAGAGCCCGCCCTTGGCGACGAGGTCGGCATGCGTGCCTTCCTCGACCACCCGGCCTTCCTCCATCACCAGGATGCGATCGGCCGAGAGGATGGTGGCGAGGCGGTGCGCCACGACCAGCGTGGTGCGCCCGCGCATCAGCCGGTCGAGCGCGTCCTGCACCGCGCGCTCGCTCTCGGAATCGAGTGCCGAAGTCGCCTCGTCGAGCAGGAGGATCGGCGCGTCGGTCAGCAGGGCGCGCGCGATCGCCAGCCGCTGGCGCTGCCCGCCCGACAATGTCACGCCGCGCTCGCCGATCACCGTGTCGTAGCCCTGCGGCAGGGCCCGCACGAACGTGTCGGCGGCAGCGAGCCTGGCCGCCTCCTCGATCTCGGCGCGGCTCGCCTGCGGGCGGCCATAGGCGATGTTATCGGCGACCGTCACCCCGAACACCGTCGGCTCCTGCGGCACCAGCGCGAAACGGCTGCGCCATTGCGCCGGATCGGCCTCGGGACCGGCGACGCCGTCGACCAGCACCCGCCCGGCGAAGGGATCGTAGAAGCGTAGCGCCAGTTGCAGCACCGTGCTCTTGCCCGCGCCCGAGGGGCCGACCAGCGCGACGCGCTCGCCCGGTCGCACCGCGAGGTCGAGATCGGCCAGCGCCAGCTGCTCGCGGCCGGGATAGCGGAAGGCGACGCCCTCGAAGGCGAGCGCGCCCGACGCCGGCTCCGGCAGCGGCCTGGGATGCGGCGGGGCGGCGATGGCCGGCTTCGTCGCGAGGATCTCGCCCAGGCGCCCGGCGGCGCCGGCCGCAGCCGAGATGTCGCCATAGACCTCGGAGAGCTGGCCGAGCGAGCTCGCCGCCAGCACGGCATAGAGCACGAATTGCGACAGCCGCCCGCCAGTCATCCGCCCGGCGAAGACCTCGGTCGCGCCGACCCAGAGCACCAGCACCACGCTGGCGCTGACCAGGAAGATCGCCACGCCCGACAGCCAGGCGCGCGAGCGCGTCGCGTCGCGGGAAGCGCCATAGGCCTCCTCCGAGGCGCCCTCGAAGCGCGCCGCCGTGGCGCGCTCCGCCCCGAAGGACTGCATGGTGCGGATCGCGCCGAGCGCTTCGGAGGCGAAGGCGGAGGCGTCGGCCAGCCGGTCCTGCGCCGCCCGCGCGCGCTTGCGCACCGAGCGGCCGGAGAAGACCAGCGGCAGCACCACCAGCGGGATCGCGCCGACGACGATCGCCGAGAGCCGCGGGCTGGTCGCGACCATCAGCCCGAGCGCACCCAGGAACATGATGACGTTGCGCAGCGCGATCGAGGCGGTCGAGGCGAAGGTCGACTTGATCTGCGTGGTGTCGGCGGTGAGCCGCGACACCAGGTCGCCGGAGCGGCTGGAGTCGAAGAAGGCCGGCTCCAGCCGCGTCAGGTGCCGGAACACGTCGGCGCGCAGGCTCGACACCACGCGCTCGCCGACCGTCATCACGAAGTAGAATCGGATCGAGCTGGCCAGCGCCAGCACCGCCACGACGCCGATCAGGATGGCGAAATAGGAATTGGCGAGCTGCGACTCGCCGGCGGAGAAGCCGACATCGATCACCCGGCGCACCGCGATCGGCAGCGCCAATGTCGCCCCCGACGCGACCAGCAGCGCCGCCAGCGCGATCGCGATCCGGCGCTTCTGCGCCAATGCATAGGGCCAGAACGACCTCAAGGCCGCGAAATCCGGTCGGCTGCCGGAGCTGCCCTTGTCGTTGCCGTCGTCTTTAGCCACGCTTATCGATCCTGAAATGCTTGCACCTGCCGCCGGGCTGCGCTATGGCCACCCGACTTCACGACAGGCTCGTACGAATTGTTCGAAGAGCCGGCGATGCGCGCCGCGTTCCGGCCGCCCGCTTTTCGACGATTGAGGATTTCGCCATGAAGACCGGCATTCATCCCGACTACCACACCATCAAGGTCGTCATGACCGATGGCACCGAATACTTCACGCGTTCGACCCTCGGCAAGGAGGGCGACACGCTGAACCTCGACATCGATCCGAACACCCACCCGGCCTGGACCGGCGGCACCCAGCACATGCTGGATCGCGGCGGCCGCGTTTCGCGCTTCAACTCGCGCTTCGGTTCGCTGGGCGCCCTCGGCAAGAAGTGAGGCCTGGCGGGCGACAGCCCGCCTCGTCCCGCGACGAGACAAAAAACCCGGCCTCGCGGCCGGGTTTTTCGTATGCGCGCCTGGTCCGCGTCCGACCTCGCGCCCCCGCGGGCGGCAAGGTCGGGCAGGAGGCTGCGGGAGCGCCCTCAGCGGGCGCCGGCCAGCCTGGCCTGCAGGGTCTGCAATTGCCCCAGAACGGGATTCAGCCGCGGCGCCGACCGGGCGCCCGACATCTGCTCGTCGAGATGGCGGATGCGCTCCTGCAGCCGCAGGGAATGGGCGATCAGGTCGCGCAGGCGCTGCGGCAGGCGAGCCGCCTCGGCCGAGCTCGGCTGCAGCATCGCCTCGTTGAGCTTGACCTTGTTGTTCTCGGCGCGGGCCTGCTCGGAGGTCATCTCACCCTCGGCGACCGCGCGCTGGACCAGCAGCCAGGAGGCAATCTGCATCAGCCGGGTGGTGAGGCGCATGCTCTCTGTGGCGTAGGTCAGCGAGACCTCGCGCGGCAGCGCCGCGGATTCAGCCCGGCCCTCGCTGTCGAGATAGCCCGCCGTCGCCTCGACCAGCCCCATTCCCTCGCGGAACAGCGTCATGAAGGCGTCCGACTTGACGAAGCCGCGGGCGAACGGGATCGCCCCTTCGCCATCGGTCTGGAGCTGAAGCGTCACATCGGTCATCTCGGCGTCTCCATTCGGCACAATGGCGTGCGCACGCGGGACGCAACGCCGGATCGTGCCGGAAACAGCGCAAGGATAGCGCCATGCGCGACCGTCGGTCCGTTAAGGCGGCGTTAACCCTAACGGTGGCAGGTTCGCGGCCACCTCTCCTGCTTATCTGCTCGGGATGTCGGCGCCCCCAAAAAAAGAGCCGCCCCGTAGGCGGCTCGAAGGTCAACAGGGAGGCGTCAAACAGAGTGGGCAGGAGCCACTCGACATCCAGCGAAACTGGATGATCCGATTCATAATCTGGAATCCTTAAACGGCCGTTAACGCGGGCCGGCCGGCGATGTGCCGCGCCGCCGCCGCGACCTCAGCCCTTCAGGCGGAAGACCGCGTCCGCCGCCGAGCGCGAGGCCGCCTTGTGGGCGCGCGCCTGCTCCAGCCTGACGATCTCCTGCCGCAGCAGAGCGATGCGCTCGTCGAGCTCCGCCACAGCGAGCGTCGACAGGTCCTGCCCGATCTCGTGGGCGCGCTTCGGCGCCGGGCGGTCGTCCTCGAGAAATCCAGCCATGGCCACCTCGCCTTGCATCCGGGGGGAGGCGGAGCTTAATCGGGGACCGGCACGGGCGCCACCGGCCCGGCCCCGCCAGCGAGGAAGCGAAGCCATGACCGTCCAGAGCCCCGCCCTGCCCCGCATGATGACCGCGATCGGCTTCACCGAGCCCGGCGGCCCCGAGGTGCTGGTGCCGCAGCAGCGCCCGGTGCCGGCGCCCGGCCCGGGCCAGCTACTGGTCAAGGTCGCGGTCGCCGGGGTCAACCGGCCCGACGTGCTCCAGCGCCAGGGCGGCTACGCCCCGCCCAAGGGCGCCTCCGACATTCCCGGCCTCGAATTCTCCGGCACGGTCGTAGCGCTCGGCGAAGGCGTGGTGCGCTACGGCGTCGGCGACCGGGTCTGCGGCCTCGTCGCCGGCGGCGGCTATGCCGAATACGCCGTGGTGCACGAGGACAACGCCCTACCGATCCCGGCCGGCTTCTCCGATGAGGAGGCCGGCGCCGTGCCCGAGACCTATTTCACCGTCTGGACCAACGTCTTCCAGCGCGGGCGCCTCGCCGCCGGCGAGACCTTCCTGGTCCATGGCGGCTCGTCCGGCATCGGCACCACGGCGATCCAGCTCGCCAAGGCCTTCGGCGCGACCGTGATCGCCACCGCCGGCTCGCGCGACAAATGCGAGGCCTGCCTGGCGCTCGGCGCCGACCACGCCATCAACTACCGCGAGGCCGATTTCGTCGCCGGCGTGCAGGCGGCGACCCAGGGCCACGGCGCCGACCTGATCCTCGACATGGTCGGCGGCGACTATGTCGACCGCAATTACGAGGCGGCGGCGGAGTCCGGACGCATCGTGCAGATCGCCTTCCTCAACGGCGCCAAGGCCAGCGCCAATTTCGCCCGGCTGATGATGAAGCGGCTGACCCATACCGGCTCGACGCTGCGCCCGCGCACCGTGGCCGAGAAGGCCGTTATCGCGCGCGAACTCGAGGAGAAGGTCTGGCCGCTCTTCGCGCTCGGCCGCTGCAAGCCGCAGATCCACGCCCGCTTCCCGCTGGCGCAGGCGGCCGAGGCGCATGCGCTGATGGAGAGCAGCAGCCATATCGGCAAGATCGTGCTGACGGTGTGAGGGCCTGCGGTGCCGGGCGCCCGCCGGTGCCGGGCGCCCCGCACGCTTTCCGTGGACAGCCTGCGCGGCTTTGCCTATAACGCGCCGATCCTCCTCATCGTCGATGATTTGGATGACCGGCCGGGGCGGCCGGTCGGCGCATGAGAGCTATTGCCCGCGACACATCCTTCAGGAGACGAGCCCGTGTCACAAACGCCGCTGATGCCCAAGGCCACCGCGGTCTGGCTGGTCGAGAACACTTCGCTGACCTTCGAGCAGATCGCCGACTTCTGCAAGCTGCACCCGCTCGAGGTGCGCGGCATCGCCGATGGTGAGGTCGCCGCCGGCATCAAGGGCCTCGACCCGATCACCTCGGGCCAGCTCACCCGCGAGGAGCTCGAGCGCGCCGCCAAGAATCCGCAGCACCATCTGCGCCTCGCCGAGCGCAAGGTGAAGGTGCCCGAGGTCAAGCGCGCCAAGGGGCCGCGCTACACCCCGGTCTCCAAGCGCCAGGACCGGCCGAACGCCATCCTCTGGCTGCTGCGCAACCATCCCGAGCTCAAGGATTCGCAGATCATCCGCCTGGTCGGCACCACCAAGTCGACCATCGCGCAGATCCGCGACCGCACCCACTGGAACACCCAGCAGCTGACGCCGATCGACCCGGTCAGCCTCGGCCTCGCCTCGCAGATCGATCTCGACTTCGAGGTCGCCCGCGCCGCCAAGGACCGTCCGGCCGCCGTGCTGCAGGACACCGGCTCGACCCTGCTCTCCGCCGAGGAGACCACCGCGCCGGCGCCGTCCGCCCCCGTCCAGCCCTTCGCCGACATGAGCCGGCCGAAGCGTCAGGAGGAAGAGGCGATCGACGTCGATTCGGTCTTCGCCAAGCTGAAGCAGCTGAAGCGCGACGACGCTGAGGAGGACGACGAGGGCTGAAGCCCTGTCGCAACCGCCCCGGGACACGAAAAAGAGGCGCCGGCGAAGCATCGCCGGCGCCTCTCGCATTCTGCAAGGGCGCACCGCGCCGTGGAAGCGTCCTCAGCCGAGGCCGCGTCCTTTCAGGGCCTCGCCGATCTCGTCGAGCACCGCGGCGTCCTCGATCGTCGCCGGCACGGCATAGTCCTGCCCGTCGGCGATCTTCTTCATCGTGGCGCGCAGGATCTTGCCGGAGCGGGTCTTGGGCAGCCGGCCGACCGTGATCGCCAGCTTGAACGCCGCGACCGGCCCGATCTTCTCGCGCACCAGCGCCACCAGCTCGCGCTCGACCATGTCGGGCGTGCCGCCCTGCCCCGCCTTGAGCACCACGAAGCCGCAGGGCTGCTCGCCCTTGAGGGGATCGTGGATGCCGACCACGGCGCATTCCGCCACCGCCGGATGCGAGGCCAGCACCTCCTCCATCCCGCCGGTGGAGAGGCGGTGGCCGGCGACGTTGATGATGTCGTCGGTGCGCCCCATGATGAAGACGTAGCCGTCCTCGTCGATGAAGCCGGCATCCGAGGTGTTGTAATAGCCCGGATAGGTCTCGAGATAGGCGCTGCGGAAGCGCGCATCGTCCTGCCAGAGCGTCGGCAGCGCGCCGGGTGGCAGCGGCAGCTTGACCACGATCGCCCCCATCGTGCCGGGCGGCACCGGCCGCCCGCCCTCGTCGAGGCACTGCACGTCCCAGCCCGGCAGCGGCACCGTCGGCGAGCCGTGGCGCACCGGCAGCATGCCGAGCCCGACCGGATTGCCGGCGATGCAGGAGCCGGATTCGGTCTGCCACCAATGGTCGACCACCGGCCGATCGAGGATGGTCTCGGCCCATTTCAGCGTGTCGGGGTCGGCCCGCTCGCCGGCGAGGAACAGCGTCCTGAACTGCGACAGGTCGTGGCCGGCGAGATGGCGCGCTTCGGGATCCTCCTTGCGGATCGCGCGGAAGGCGGTCGGCGCGGTGAACATCGCCACCACCTTGTGCTCGGCGATGACCCGCCAATAGGCGCCGGGATCGGGCGTGCCGACCGGCTTGCCCTCGTAGAGCACCGTCGTCGCCCCCTGCAGCAGCGGGCCGTAGACGATGTAGCTGTGGCCGACCACCCAGCCGACATCGGAGGCGGTGAACATCACCTCGCCGGGGCGCACATCGTAGAGCTGGTCCATGGTGGCGATCAGCGCGACCATGTGCCCGCCATTGTCGCGCACCACGCCCTTGGGGCGCCCGGTCGTGCCGGAGGTGTAGAGCACGTAGAGCGGGTCGGTCGCGGCGATCTCGGCGCAGTCGGCCTGCCGCCCCGCCGCCCTGGCGGCCGCGACCGCCTCGCGCCAGTCGCGGTCGCGCGGCGCCACGAGTTCGGCCGCGAGCTGCGGCCGCTGCAGCACCAGGCAGGCGTCGGGCTTGTGCGCGGCCAGCGCGATCGCGCCGTCGAGCAGCGGCTTGTAGGCGACGACGCGCGACGGCTCGATGCCGCAGGAAGCGCAGAGGATGACTTTCGGCGTGGCGTCGTCGATGCGCGTCGCGAGTTCCCTGGCCGCGAAGCCGCCGAACACCACCGAATGGATCGCGCCGATGCGGGCGCAGGCCAGCATGGCGAAGGCCGCTTCCGGGATCATCGGCATGTAGACGATGACGCGGTCGCCCTTGCCGACGCCGAGATCCTCCAGCACGGCGGCCAGCGTCGCCACCTCGTCGCGCATCTGCGCATAGGTGAAGGAGGCCTTCGTCCCGGTCACCGGGCTGTCGTGGATCAGTGCCGTCTGCGCGCCGCGCCCGTCGCGGACATGGCGGTCGAGCGCGTTGAAGCAGGTGTTGCAGGTCGCGTCCGGGAACCAGCGGCCATAGACCCCGGCCTGCGCGTCGAAGATGCGCGTGGGCGGCCTGATCCAGTCGATCCCGCGCGCGATCTCGCCCCAATAGCCTTCCGGATCGCGCTGCCAGGCGGCATAGGTCTCGTCGTACCGGCTGGTGCGGCGGTTCGGCTGCGCCCCGTCGCGGGCGCCGGCATGACGGGCAGGCATTGACGCGTTCCTCTTCCCCGGGGCCGGCCGCGGCCGCCGCACCGGACCGCGGCACGGAAGACGAGGGCCCCTGTCGTTTTTATCGGATCGCATAGTCCCGAATGGCGTTTCGGCGCCGGAAGACGATGCGATAGGGCTTCTGTCCGGCGCCGGTTCCCTCATGATCCCGGCGCCGGCGCGGATCGTGCCCCTGCGCGGCCTCTCTGCGCAACCCGGTCGGGCGTCAGACTTTCAGCGCAGCGCGAGTGGTCCGGCCGGCGATGATCTTCGACACGACCTTCTTCGCCGTCATGGTCCCGGCCGTGATCCTGATGGGGCTGTCCAAGGGCGGCTTCTCGGGGCTGGGCCTGCTCTCGCTGCCGCTGATGGCATTGATCGTCTCGCCGGTGCAGGCGGCGGCGATCATGCTGCCGATCCTGATCGTGCAGGACGTCGTCACCGTCTGGTCCTATCGCCGCGAATTCGACCGCCGCACCCTGGCGACGCTTTTGCCCGGCGCCGGGCTCGGCATCCTCGCCGGCTACCTGCTGGCGGCCCGGGTCTCCGACGCCATGGTCGGCCTCGTCGTCGGCGTCATCTCGATCGGCTTCGCGCTGCGCCGCCTGCTCGCCGGCAGGGCGCAGGCCACGCCGGCCCGACGGCCGGCCTGGGCGGCGGGAACGCTCTGGGGCTGGGTCTGCGGCTTCACCAGCATGATCGCCCATGCCGGCGGCCCGCCTTTCCAGATCTACGTCATGCCGCTGCGCCTGGCGCCGCCGGTCTTCGTCGGCACCGGCGCGATCTTCTTCGCGCTGATCAACTGGATCAAGGTCGTGCCCTATATCGCGCTCGGCCAGTTCACCGGCGAGAATCTGGCCGCCTCGGCCGTGCTGTTCCCGGTCGCGATCATCTCGACGCTGGCGGGCGTCTGGCTGGTGCGGCGCATCCCGGCCGAGCGCTTCTATGCGCTGATCTACTGGCTTCTGGTCGCGGTCGGGCTCAAGCTGGTGGTCGAAGGCGTGCGCGCGCTGGCCTGAAGGCCCCGCATGAGGCGAAAGGCCGCTCGGCCGAAAGACGATAATGACGCCCGCCGGCCGCTTCGGCTAAGCCTGCGGCGCGACTGGGGAGACGAGACCGCGATGACGAAGAGCGCCTACGACACCGATCTCGACCGCAATCCGGCCAATTTCCAGCCGCTCTCGCCGCTGCCCTTCCTCGCCCGCGCCGCCGAGGTCTTCCCGCAGCACACGGCCATCGTCCACGGGCCGCTGCGGCGCGATTATGCCGCGTTCTACGCCCGCGCCCGCCGGCTGGCCTCTGCGCTGGCCCGCCACGGCATCGGCAAGAACGACACCGTCGCGGCGATGCTGCCGAACACGCCCGCCATGCTGGAATGCCATTACGGCGTGCCGATGTGCGGCGCGGTGCTCAACACGCTGAACACCCGGCTCGACGCCGCGATCATCGCCTTCTCGCTCGACCATGGCGAGGCCCGCGTCATCATCACCGACCGCGAATTCTCCGCGACGGTGCGCGAGGCGCTGACGCTATGCAAGGTCAAGCCGCTGGTCATCGACTATGACGACCCGGTCTATGACGGCCCCGGCGAACGCCTCGGCAGCATCGAGTACGAGGACTTCCTCGCGGGAGGCGATCCGGATTTCGACTGGGTGATGCCGGGCGACGAATGGGACGCCATCGCGCTGAACTACACCTCCGGCACCACCGGCGATCCCAAGGGCGTGGTCTACCACCACCGCGGCGCCAACCTGCTGGCGACCTCGAACGTCGTCACCGGCAATCTCGGCCGCCACCCGGTGTATCTGTGGACGTTGCCGATGTTCCACTGCAACGGCTGGTGCTTCCCCTGGACGATCTCGCTGGCGGCCGGCACCCATGTCTGCCTGCGCCAGGTCCGGGCCAAGGCGATGTACGACGCGCTGGCCGACCATGGCGTCACCCATATGTGCGGCGCGCCCATCGTGATGTCGACGCTGCTCAACGCGCCCGAGGCCGACCGCCGCACCTTCGACCAGAAGGTCTCCTTCTTCACCGCCGCCGCGCCGCCGCCGGAGGCCGTGCTCGCCGCCATGGCGGCCGCCGGCTTCTCGGTGGTGCATCTCTACGGGCTGACCGAGGTCTACGGCCCGGCTGTCGTCAACGAGTGGAACACCGATTGGGACGCCCTGCCCCCGGCCGAGCAGGCCGCGCTCAAGGCGCGCCAGGGCGTGCGCTACCCGGCGCTCGAGGCGCTCGACGTGCTCGATCCCCAGACCATGCAGCCCGTCCCGCGCGACGGCCAGACGCTGGGCGAGGTGATGTTCCGCGGCAATGTCGTGATGAAGGGCTACCTCAAGAACCCCAAGGCGACCGAGGCCGCCTTCGCCGGCGGCTGGTTCCATTCCGGCGACCTCGGCGTCATCCACCCCGACGGCTATGTCCAGCTCAAGGACCGCTCCAAGGACATCATCATCTCCGGCGGCGAGAACATCTCGTCGATCGAGGTCGAGGACGCGCTCTACAAGCATCCAGCGGTGCAGGCGGCCGCCGTGGTCGCCCGCCCGGACGAGAAATGGGGCGAGACGCCTTGCGCCTTCGTCGAGCTGCGTCCCGGCCAGAGCCTGACCGAGGCCGAGGTCGTCGCCTGGTGCCGCCAGCACCTCGCCGCCTTCAAATGCCCGCGCATGGTGATCTTCACCGAGATCCCCAAGACCTCGACCGGCAAGATCCAGAAGTTCCTGCTGCGCGAGATGGCGCGCCAGGCCTGAGCCTCAGGCGATCATCAGCCGGCCGCGGCCGCTGAACTTGGCGTCGTAGAGCGCGGCATCGGCGCGCTTGTAGACGTCCTGCACGGTGTCGCCCGGCTTGATCTCGGTCAGCCCGGCCGAGAAGGAATACTGCAGCTCCGGCTGCTGCGGCAGGCGGCCGGGCCGCGCCAGCAGGCGCAGCAGCCTCTCGATGAAGAGCTCCGCCCCGCCCGGCGTGATGCGCGGCATCACCAGCATGAACTCCTCGCCGCCGACCCGGCCGAAACAGTCGGCGATGCGGATGTTCTGCTGCACCACCCGGCTGAAATCGACCAGCACGGCATCGCCGAACTGGTGGCCGAAACGGTCGTTGATCGCCTTGAAGCGGTCGATGTCGAGCAGCGCCACGCAGACATGGCCGCCGGTGATGTTCACCCGCTCGACCATCTGCGCCAGCACCTCCATGGCGTGGCGGCGGTTGGAGATGCCGGTGAGGTCGTCGGTCTGCGAGGCCTTGAAGGCGCTGTCGCGCGCCTGCCGCAGCAAGCGCTCGCTGGAGCGCAGCTCGGTGACGTCGGAGGCGACGCAGAGCATCCAGCCCTCGTCCGAGACCGTCTCGGTCATCCAGAGCCAGCGCCCGTCGGTGGTGTCGGTCTCGAAGGCGCGATAGGGCACCTTGCCGCGGCGGGACTTGGCCGAGAGCAGCCAGCGTTCGAAATCGGCCTGCGAGAAGGCGACACCGCTGCCCTGCTCGAAATTGCGCCGGACGATCTGCGACCAGGTGATCGCCTCGCCCTCGACGACGCCGTAGACGCGGCGGAAGGCGGCATTGGCCCAGCGCAGCACGTCCTGGGCATCGAAGATCGCGACCAGCGTGCCCGACGCCTCGAACAGCGGTTGGGAGAACTCTCCGAAGGCCTGCACGTCGACATCCTCTCGCGGTGCCCGGTCACCCGGTCCGCGGATCCTTCCCCCGCACACATGAATACCACATGGCTGCACCGACGAAAAAGCCGGCCCATCAGGGCCGGCTGGCATCGATGCGAGCTCCGTGGGCCGGAGCGCGGGGGCGCGGTCAGTGCAGCGTCTGGTGCGGCATCGCCTGCCTGACACGCTGGATCTCATCCTTGAGCGCCAGTTTCTTGCGCTTCATCTCGAGCACGTCGAGACCGTCCGCGGAGGGCTGGGTGGCGGCCTTGGCGATGGCTTCCTCGAGCTGACGATGCTTGCGTTCGAGCTCGACGAGATGGGTCTGCAGCGACATCTGGATCCTCCTGATGAGCATTCCGACTGGGCCAGTCTGGCACAGAGCCGGCTCATCGTCTCCGGGGTATCCGTGCAGCGCATCATGAGATTTCGTGATGGCTGACGTTTGGTTTCCCGAAGCGCGCAAATACGAACCGGCATCCCTGCTCAGGCCGGATCGACGCTCTTGCCGCGTCGCCCCGGCCTGAGCATAGTCGCGGCCGATCGCGGCAATGATGAGACGGCTTCATGGGATTCGAGCTGAGCGCGGAGGAGGTCGAAGCCGTCCAGACAGAGCTGGCGCGGCTGCGCGAGGAGCATCGCGACCTCGACACCGCCATCGAGGCGCTCGAAAGCCTCGGCCCGATCAACCAGATCCAGGTCCAGCGCCTGAAGAAGCGCAAGCTCTACCTGCGCGACCGCATCTCGCATCTCGAGGACCAGCTGACCCCGGACATCATCGCCTGAGCGGTTTTGCCGCATCGGGGCGTGCCGTCCCGCCCGGTGGCGCGAATCTCCTTGCCGCGTCGGCGGTGGCGGTCTAGACCGCGCGCTTCAATTCCCCCCGCCGGGACGCGCATTCATGGCCGAGTCGACCCCACCCGTCGCCATCATCATGGGCAGCCAGTCGGACTGGGCGACCATGCGCCATGCCGCCGAGACTCTGGCCGGGCTCGGCATCGCCCATGAGGCGAAGATCGTCTCCGCCCACCGCACGCCCGAGCGCATGGTCACCTTCGCGACCCAGGCGCGCGACGCCGGCGTCAAGGTCATCATCGCCGGCGCCGGCGGCGCCGCCCATCTGCCGGGCATGACCGCGGCGCTGACCCCGCTGCCGGTCTTCGGCGTACCGGTCGAATCCAAGGCGCTCTCCGGCCAGGACAGCCTGCTCTCCATCGTGCAGATGCCCGCCGGCATCCCGGTCGGGACGCTCGCCATCGGCCGGGCCGGCGCGGTCAACGCCGCTCTGCTCGCCGCCGCCGTGCTGGCGCTGAACGATCCCGCGCTGGCGCAGCGGCTCGACGCCTATCGCGCCCGCCAGACCGCCTCTGTCGCCGACGCGCCGCAGGACGACGCATGAGCGAGCGGCAGCAGCCCCTCGGGCCCGGCACCGTCCTCGGCATCCTCGGCGGCGGGCAGCTCGCCCGGATGATCGCGCTCGCGGCCGCCGATCTCGGCATCAGGGCCCATGTCTATGCGCCCGAGGCCGAGAATCCGGCCTATGACGTCTGCGCCCGCCGCACGGTCGCCGCCTATGAGGACGAGGACGCGCTCGCCGCCTTCGCCGCCGCGGTCGACCTCGTCACCTACGAGTTCGAGAACGTGCCGGCCGCCACCGCCGCCTTCCTCGAGGCGCGGACCCTGCTGCGCCCGGGCGCGGCGGCGCTCGCCGTCACCCAGGACCGGCTGAGCGAGAAGCGCTTCGTCGCAGGCCTCGGCCTCGCCGTCGCCCCCTTCCGCCAGGTCGACGGCGCCGAGGATCTCGCCGAGGCGATCGCCGCACTCGGCCGGCCCAGCGTGCTGAAGACCCGCCGCTTCGGCTATGACGGCAAGGGCCAGGTCAAGATCGGCGCCGACACCCGGCCGGACACCGCCTTCGCCGAGATCGGCGCAGCCCCCGCCATCCTCGAAGGCTTCGTCGCCTTCGCCCGGGAGGTCTCGGTCGTCGCCGCCCGCGGCCCCGACGGCGCCTTCGCCGCCTTCGACGTCTGCGAGAACGAGCATCGCCACCACATCCTCGCCGAGACCCGCATCCCGGCGCGCATCGAGCCGGGATGCGCCGAGGCGGCGATCGACGCGGCCCGGCGCATCGCCGAGGCGCTGGGCTATGTCGGCGTCTTCGCGGTGGAGTTCTTCCTGGTCGAGGACGCGGCCGGCCAGCGCATCGTCGTCAACGAGATCGCGCCGCGCGTGCACAATTCCGGGCACTGGACCAGCGAGGGCGCCGAGACCTCGCAGTTCCACCAGCATGTCCGCGCCGTCTGCGGCCTGCCGCTCGGCTCGGCCGCGCGCTGCGGCGACGTGGTGATGAACAACCTCATCGGCGACCAGGCGGACGACTGGCTGGCGATCCTCGCCGATCCGGGCGCGCATCTGCATCTCTACGGCAAGGGCGCCTCCCGCCCCGGCCGCAAGATGGGCCATGTCACGCGGGTCTCGCGCCGGGCCGACTGAGCCCCGGCGCGCGGCACCGCCAACCGCGCGAAATTTCTCCGCGACGCAACGGCTGCCACATGGACAGGTTTTCGGCTTTCTGATATCGCCACGCGCGCTGCGCCGATCTCCCTGCAAGGACCTCGTCGCCCCGATCCGGTCAACCCGAAACGACGGACAAACACGTGCAGGTTCTCGTTCGCGAAAACAATGTCGACCAGGCGCTGCGCGCGCTGAAGAAAAAGCTGCAGCGCGAGGGCATCTTCCGCGAGATGAAGCTCCGCGGCCATTACGAGAAGCCTTCGGTCAAGAAGGCGCGCGAGAAGGCCGAGGCCGTCCGCCGCGCCCGCAAGCTGATGCGCAAGAAGCTGCAGCGCGAGGGCCTGCTCCCCGCGCCGGTCAAGCCCAAGCGCCCCTGAGGGCCGGGGCGCGGACACGCTGCCGCGCCTTCGCCACATCGGTTCGACATGACGGAAGGCGCCTGGGGAGATCTCCGGGCGTCATTGCATTTGCGGCGGCGTTAACCAAGTGTTGTCACCGTTGGGGCGTTGTGTAGGCCCTTCAAGGCCGCCTGCCGGGCGGCCCCGGCGATGGTCACGGAAGCGATGGGAACGAGCATGCTCTCAGGCAGGAACTGGCTGGTGGCGACGAGCCTTGCGGTGGCTCTGGCCGGCTGCGAGACGGTCGCCGGCGGCGGCGGCACCGGCGTCGCCGTGCTCCAGACCGAGAACACCGAGGCGGCGAAGGTCAATATCGGCTCGCTGAGCGAGGTGGTGAACCGCAACCCCAACGACCCGCAGGCCTACAACACCCGCGGCGCGGCCTATGCCCGCATGGGGCGCTTCTCGGACGCGATCGCCGACTTCACCAAGGCGGTGCAGCTCGACCAGAATTTCGCGCCGGCCTACACCAACCGCGCGCTCGCTCTGCGCCAGACCGGCCGCAACGACGCCGCGATGCAGGACTTCAACCGCGCCACCACGGCCGATCCGAACTATGCGCCGGCCTTCGTCGGCCGCGCCAACCTGCTGCGCGTGCAGGGCAACAGCCAGCAGGCACTCGCCGATCTCAACACCGCCATCCGCCTGCATCCGGAATCGGCGGAGGCCTTCCACGCCCGCGGGCTGGTCTACCAGAAGGAAGGCCAGCACCAGAACGCGGTGACCGATTTCGACTCGGTGATCGACCGCAACCCCTACAACGCCCCGCCCTATATCGCGCGCGGCCAGAGCCTGAACGCGCTCGGCAAGTACGATTCCGCGCTGGAGGACTTCACCGCCGCCCTGAACGTCGACAACCGCAACGCCGATGCCTGGGCCGGACGCGGCTTCGCCTTCGAGAAGCTCGGCAAGAAGGCCGAGGCCTCGGAGGCCTATCAGCGCGCGCTCGGCCTCGACGGCTCGAACCAGACCGCCCGTGCCGGCCAGGCCCGGCTCGGCGGCGGTGGCGGCATGTTCCGCCTCTGAGGCGCCCGCAGGCCCAACACCCTGTTTGTTCGCAGTCCCGACGCCCCGCCCTCCCGGCGGGGCGTTCTGCTTTGGGCGCTTGCGCACATCAGTCTGCGCGCCCGTCACATCGATCGCCGGCGAGACCGGCAGCGCTGCCGCGCAGTGCGGCCCGTCTCGCACTCACCCCCCGCATAGCGTTCGTCGCCGCTGCAGCGCCCACGAAAAAAGGGCCGGCTCGCGCCGGCCCTTTCGGAATGTCCCGCAGAGGCGCGGCGCTCAGTGCGCCATCGCCTTGACGATCTCGTCGGTGACCTTCTTGGCGTCGCCGAACAGCATCATCGTGTTGGGCATGAAGAACAGCTCGTTCTCGACGCCGGCATAGCCGGAGCCCATGCCGCGCTTGATGAACAGCACCGTCTTCGCCTTCTCGACGTCGAGGATCGGCATGCCGAAGATCGGCGACTGCGGATCGGTCTTCGCCGCCGGGTTGGTGACGTCGTTGGCGCCGATGACGAAGGCGACGTCGGCCTGGCCGAATTCCGAGTTGATGTCCTCGAGCTCGAAGACCTCGTCATAGGGCACGTTGGCCTCGGCCAGCAGCACGTTCATATGGCCCGGCATGCGGCCCGCCACCGGATGGATGGCGTATTTGACCTCGACGCCCTCCTTCTTGAGCAGGTCGGCCATCTCGCGCAGCGCGTGCTGTGCCTGGGCCACCGCCATGCCGTAGCCCGGCACGATGATGACCTTGCCGGCGTTCTTCATGATGTAGGCTGCGTCGTCCGGCGAGCCCTGCTTGACCGGGCGCGCCTCCTGGGCCCCGGCGCCGCCGGCGGCCGCGGTCTCGCCGCCGAAGCCGCCCAGGATCACCGAGATGAAGGAGCGGTTCATGCCCTTGCACATGATGTAGGACAGGATCGCGCCCGAGGAGCCGACCAGCGCACCGGTGATGATCAGCGCCATGTTGCCCAGCGTGAAGCCGATGCCGGCCGCCGCCCAGCCCGAATAGGAGTTGAGCATCGAGACGACGACGGGCATGTCGGCGCCGCCGATCGGCACGATCAGCAGCACGCCGAGCGCCAGCGAGATCGCAACGATCAGCCAGAAGGCGGCGTGGCTCTCCGTCTTCATGAAGATCAGCAGCATCACGACCAGCGCGATGCCGAGGCCGATATTGATGCCATGGCGCTGCGGCAGCATGATCGGCTTGCCGCTCATGCGCCCGTCGAGCTTCAGGAAGGCGATGATCGAGCCGGTGAAGGTGATAGCGCCGATCGCGACGCCGAGCCCCATCTCGAACAGGCTGGCGCCCTTGATGGTGCCGACCGCGCCGATGCCGAAGGCCGCCGGCGCATAGAGCGCCGCCGCCGCCACCAGCACGGCCGCGAGGCCGACCAGCGAGTGGAAGAAGGCCACCAGCTGCGGCATCTGCGTCATCTGCACGCGCTTGGCCATGAAGGCGCCGATGCCGCCGCCGAGCGCGATGCCGAGCACCACCAGCAGCCAGCCGGAGAAGGCCGCCGGCGGGTGGAAGATCACCGTGGTGAGCACGGCGATCGCCATGCCGACCATGCCGTACAGATTGCCCTGGCGCGAGGTCGTCGGATGCGAAAGCCCCCGCAGCGCCATGATGAACAGGACGCCGGCGACGACGTAGAGCAGAGCGGAAAGGTTCGCTGCCATGATCCGCTCAGCCCTTCTTCTTGTACATGGCGAGCATCCGCTCGGTGACCAGGAAGCCGCCGAAGATGTTCACCGAGGCGAGGACCAGCGCGACGAAGCCGAAGACCTTGGCCCAGACCGGGCCGTCGCCGAGCGCCGGAGCAGCCTCGACGCCGACCGCGAGCAGCGCGCCGACCACGATCACCGAGGAGATCGCATTGGTGACGGACATCAGCGGCGTATGCAGCGCCGGGGTGACCGACCAGACGACGTAGTAGCCGACGAAGACCGCCAGCACGAAGATGGCCAGGCGGAAGACCGTCGGGTCGACGCCGGTGGCGACGCCGGCGGCGGTGGCCGCCTGCTCGGCATATTTCTCGGCGAGCTCGGCCGCCTGCCGCGCCAGCGCGGCGGCGGAGCGGGCCTGCTCGAGAGCCTGTTCGGGTGTCGGATTAGCCATGATGTGACACTCCCCTCCTCGCCGTCAGGCCTTCGGAGCGAAATTCGGATGGATGACGGCGCCATCCTTGGTGAGGGCGGTCGCCTTGACCAGCTCGTCGTCCCAGTTCACCGCGAGCTTCTTCTCGCCCTTGTCGATCATCGTCTCGACGAAGGCGAAGAGGTTCTTGGCGTAGAGCGCCGACGAGGTCGCGGGCAGACGGCCCGGCACGTTGAGATGGCCGACGATCTTGACGCCGTTGGCGGTCGTCACGACCTCGCCGGGCCTGGCGAGCTCGCAATTGCCGCCACGCTCGACCGCGAGATCGACGATCACCGAGCCGGGCTTCATGCTCTCGACCATCGCGGTCGAGACCAGCTTCGGCGCCGGGCGGCCCGGGATCAGGGCGGTGGTGATGACGATGTCCTGCTTGGCGATGTGGCTCGCCGTGAGCTCGGCCTGCTTGGCCTGATACTCCTTGGACATCTCCTTGGCGTAGCCGCCGGCGGTCTGCGCCTGCTTGAACTCCTCGTCCTCGACGGCGAGGAACTTGGCGCCGAGCGACTCGACCTGCTCCTTGGTGGCCGGGCGCACGTCGGTGGCGGTCACGATGGCGCCGAGGCGGCGCGCGGTCGCGATCGCCTGCAGGCCGGCGACGCCGACGCCCATGACGAAAATGCGCGCGGCCGGCACCGTGCCCGCCGCCGTCATCATCATCGGCAGCGCCCTGCCATACTCCGCCGCCGCGTCGATCACGGCGCGGTAGCCGGCGAGGTTCGCCTGCGAGGACAGCACGTCCATGACCTGCGCGCGGGTGATGCGCGGCATGAACTCCATGGCGAAGGCGGCGACATTGGCCTTGGCCAGCGCCTCGATCTGCGCCTCGTTGCCATAGGGGTCCATCGTCGCGACGACGAGGGCGCCGGCCGGCAGGCCGGCGATCTCGTCCTGCGACGGACGGCGCACCTTCAGCACGATCTGCGCGCCGGCGAGCGCCTCGGCCGCGGTGGCGGCGATGCTGGCGCCGGCCGCCACATAGTCGGCGTCGGGAATGCCGGAGGCCTTCCCGGCGCCGGTCTCGATCACCATGGTGGCGCCGAGGCCGATGAACTTGCGGACGGTTTCCGGCGTCGCAGCGACGCGGGTCTCCGCCCCTTGCGTTTCCGCCGGGACAGCGATGCGCATGACAATCAGCCTTTCAGGCGTAGGTGGGCGAAGCGGTCGATCAGTAGAGCAGCAGGGCGAGCAGCATCAGCCCGAACGGCACAGCGGTGGCGCGCCAGCCGATCGAGGGGGCGGCGATGCCGATGCCCGTGCCGACCAGGGTCAGAAGCGTGCCGACCACGGCGGTGCCCCAGGCATGCTTGGTGCCGCCGACGGCGAGCGCCGTTACGATGGTCAGGCAGGCGAGCGTGCCGACTTCCGCGAAGTGCACGAAGCCGTTGTAGGTCTTCTCGTGCTCCGGATAGTCCATCTGCGGAATGTCGTGGGCGTGTCCGTGGTTGGCCATGAAGATGATCCCGTATTCTTGCGCGTTCCTGACGCCCTGTACCGCACCTGACGGGGGTCGGCAACGCGGCGCCGCAGCATGGCCGCGGCCGCCTCAGGATCCGCCTACCCTTCCCTTAGGAAAAACCAGCCAGGACGTCAATTAAATCGATTTAGATTTAGAGCTGTCGCAGAGCGGCTCTGCATCAGGCGCCGAGGGGCATCGCTGTCGCCGCGAGGCGGCTTCGCACCCCGCCCTGCCAACCCCGCCTTACCCCGTTCGGGTCATGCGCGGACCGCGACGATACGCTCAGCTGTCCCCGCCCCTTTCGGGATTGAAGACGAGGACGAGATCCATGATGCGCGTGCTGCTCCCCTTTATCGCCGGCTTCGCCGCGCTGACGGCTTCGGCGCCGGCAGCCCAGGCCCAGAGCACCGACAGGAACGGCTGCTACAGCGCGCCGCCCAAATGCGTCCGCGGCCAGGTGCAGTGGCGCGAGAACGGACGCCTGCTCTCGGCCCGCATGACCAATAATTGCGGCTCGCGGGTCTACATCAAGTTCTGCATCCATCGCACCAGCGGCGCGCCGGATTGCGGCGCCGACGGGCTGCCGCCCGGGCAGACCAAGGTCTGGAACACCTACAATGCCGACAAGCGCATGATCGCCCGCTTCCGCTATATCGGCTCGCTCCGCACCGACCAGGACTGGGTCTGCGCCGGCCGTTCGCCGGGCTGGAACGCACCGCTCTGAGCGGGCGCCGGCCGCACGCAGCCGGGCCGGGCCGGGCCGGGCGGTCAGGCCAGCCCGACCCGGCCGAGCGCTTCCGCCTGCACGGCGGCGACGTGCTCGACCGAAAATCCCTCGATCTCCGCTTCGAACATGCGGTGGAAGTTCAGCTCCGCGTCGAGATGCAGGAAGACGCCGCCCAGCCCGATCGCGGCGCGGTCCATGAAGACGAATTCGCGCGGCACCGTCACCGGGCCGCGCTGCTTCAGGGCCTGGTGCACCTGGAAGGCCTGCTTGCGGCCGTACTCGGCCGGGCTGACGCCCTCGGCGATGCGGCGGGTACGGTCCTCGAGCAGCGGGCCGTAGATGAAGCGCGCCCAGATGTTGAGGATGTCGATCAGCTCGCGGGTCAGGCCCTTGAAGCCCCAGACCTCGTAGGCGTGGACGATGCGCGCCTCGTCGCCTTCCAGCAACCCGCGATAGAGGTCGACCACGCCGCCGACGAAGCTCGGCGGGAAGATGCGGATGCAGCCATAGTCGAGCAGGTTGATGCCCTGCGGCGCGCCGTCCTCGGAGAACACGGTGTAGTTGCCGAGATGCGGATCGCCGTGGATCACGCCGTAATGGCTGAACGGTCGCCACCAGGCCTTGAACATCGCGGTCGAGAGCCGGTCGCGCACCACCTGCTCGGCGCCCTTGTGGTTGAGGATCTTGTCGCCCTCCAGCCAGCCCATGGTCAAAAGCCGCTTTGTCGAGAGCGTCGCTACCGGCGCGGGCACGCGGATCTCCGGCGTCGTCGCCAGCATCAGCCGGTAGAGCTCGGCGTGCTGCGCCTCGCGGCGGTAGTCGAGCTCCTCGCGGACGCGGGCGCTGATCTCCTTGACGATCTCGCTGGTGTCGATCACCGCGCCCATGCGCCGGTGCAGCGAGAACAGCACCTCGAGCTGCGAGAGATCGGCCTCGACCGCCGATTCCATGTCGGGATACTGCAGCTTGCAGGCCAGCGGCGTGCCGTCATGGGCCACCGCCTTGTGCACCTGGCCGAGCGAGGCGGCGGCCGAGGGCTTCAGGTCGAATTCGGCGAAGCGCTCGCGCCAGCCGGCGCCGAGTTCGGCCATCATCCGGCGCTTGACGAAGGCCGCCCCCATCGGCGGCGCCTCCGATTGCAGCTTCTGCAGTTCGGCGGCGTATTCCGGCGGCACCACGTCGGGAATGGTCGCGACCAGCTGCGCGACCTTCATCAGCGGCCCTTTCAGCCCGCCCAGCGCCTTGGCCAGCGCCTCGGCGTTCGAGGCCTCGCGCCCCTCCAGCCCGAACAGCCGCGTGCCGGCGATACGGGCTGCGACGCCGCCGACATTGGCGCCGACCCGGACATAACGGGCGGCACGGGCGGAAAACCGGTTGGCTTCGTCATCGCGGTCGGACATGGGTCTCGCTCGCTCTCCTGCGCACACCAGACCATGTAGGACGCCCGCGCCCGGATGTCAGTGCGGCGCAGTCGCCGCGCGCCCCAAACGAAAGCCCTCCCGGCAGCGGGCGCTGCCGGGAGGGGTCGATCGTCCTCGGGACGGCGCCGGCCTTGCGGCCCGCCGGCCTCACTCGCCCTGGTTGAGCGAGATCGGCTTCAGCGCATTGCTCGGCTGCGCGTATTTGGCGATCAGCGCGTCATAGGTGCCGTTGGCCTGCAGGCGATCGAGCGCGCCCTTGACGGCGTCGCGCAGCTGGTTGCCCTCGGCAGTCTTCGGGAAGGGGATGCCGGTCAGCGAGCGGGTGAAGGGCTCGCCCAGCGGGATGTAGGTGTTGGGCTCGAGCTTCTGGAAATGGCTCATGGTCTCGCTGCCCTGGACGCCGGCCTGGAGGCGCTGTGTCTTGAGCTGGGTGCGGGCGTCGACCGAGCCCTCGGTGCCGACCACGGTGATGGCCGGCTTGCCCTTGGCGACGCAGTTCGCCTCGCTCCACTCGCCGATCTGGCGCGGCCAGTTGGTCGAGCGGCTGGCGCCCACGGTCTTGCCGCAGAGATCGTCCGGGGTCTTGATCTCCTTGGCGAAGGCCGTGACCGTGTAGAACTGCGCGCCCGAGACCATGTAGTCGACGAAGTCGACCGTCTCGCGCCGCGCCGGCAGGTCGCTCATGCCGGCCATGACCATGTCGACGCGGCCGGTCTGGAGCGAAGGCAGCATCTGGGCGAAGGCGGTCTCCTGCCACTCGGCCTTCACGCCGAGCTCCTTGGCGATGGCCTCGCCGAGATCATAGTCGAAGCCGGTCATCGCGTTGCTCGCCGGGTCCTTGTAGACGATCGGCGGATAGTTCGGCTGGGTGGCGATGACGATCTTGCCGGCCTTCTGGATGCGCTCCGGCAGGGCCTGGGCCTGCGCGGCGACAGCGGTGCCGGCGATGAGCGCGGCGGCGAGCGACAGACGAAGCATGCGTGTCTCCTTCGATGAGATGCGGATTGCGGATAGGCGCTTCAGGTGAGGACGGCGGCAATGAAGTCGCGGGTGCGGGCTTCGCGCGGGGCGACCAGCACCTGCGCGGGCGCGCCGCGCTCGACGATCTCGCCGCGGTCCATGAACACCACGTCGCCCGCCACCTCGCGGGCGAAGCCGAGCTCGTGGGTCACGACGATCATGGTCATGCCGGTGGCAGCGAGGTCGCGCATCACGCTGAGCACCTCGCCGACCAGCTCGGGATCGAGCGCCGAGGTCGGCTCGTCGAACAGCATCAGCTTCGGCTTCATCGCCAGGGCGCGGGCGATGGCGATGCGCTGTTGCTGGCCGCCCGACAGCTCGATCGGGTAGGAATCGCGCTTGTCGGCGAGGCCGACGCGGGCGAGCAGGGCCTCGGCCTCGGCGATCGACTCGCGGCGCGGCCGCTTCAGCACGGTGACCGGGCCCTCGATGATGTTCTGCAGCGCGGTCATGTGGTTGAACAGGTTGAAGCGCTGGAAGACCATGCCGGTCGTCAGGCGCTGCCGGGCGATCTCGGCGTCGCTCAGCTCGTGCAGCTCGTCGCCGACGCGGCGATAGCCGATCAGTTCGCCCGCCACCTCGATCGCGCCGCGATCGATCTTCTCGAGCTGGTTGATGCAGCGCAGCAGCGTGCTCTTGCCCGAGCCGGACGGGCCGATGATGCACTGGACCGTGCCGGGCATGATCGACAGCGAGACGTCGTTCAGCGCCTTGAGCTGGCCGAACTGCTTGGTGACGTTGGCTGCGACGACGATCGGGGCCTTGTCGCTCATGCTGCGCTCTCCCCGGCCGGCGCCGCCTTGGCCCGGCGTTCGCCCCGCCCCTTCGAGAAATGCCGTTCGAGGAAGAACTGGCCGACCTGCAGGATGGTGACCACCATCAGGTACCAGGCCGCCGCCACGATCAGCAGCTCGATCACCCGGGCATTGGCGTAATAGACCGTCTGCGCGTTGCGCAGGATCTCGGAGTACTGGATCACGCTGGCGATCGAGGTCAGCTTCACCATGCTGATCACCTCGTTGCCGACCGGCGGAATGATGACGCGCATCGCCTGCGGCAGCACGATCCGGCGCAGCGTGGTCAGCCGCGTCATGCCGATCGCCTTGGCGGCCTCCGTCTGCCCGACATCGACCGACAGGATGCCGGAGCGCACCACCTCGGCGGTATAGGCGCCCTGGTTCATGCCGAGGCCGAGCAGCGTCGCCATGAACGGGCCGATCACGTCGATCGTGCGCCATTCGACCACGCCGGGGATGCCGATCGTCGGGAAGACCAGCGCCAGGTTGAACCAGAGCAGCAGCTGCAGCAGCAGCGGCGTGCCGCGGAAGAACCAGATGTAGAGCAGCGCCACGCCGCGCAGCACCGGGTTCGGCGACATGTACATGATCGCGAACACCACGCCGAGCAGGATGCCGAGCGCCATGGCGCAGGCGGTCATGATCACCGTGTTGACCAGGCCCGAGAGGATGGCCGGGGCGGTGAAGAACTGGCGCACCACCTCCCAGGCGATCTGACCGTCGGCGAAAGCCTTCACGATCCAGGCCAGTACCAGCAGGATCAGCGCCGCGGCGACCCAGCGCCCGTAATAGCGGCGCGGCACGATGCGCAGCCCGGCGATCTCCCCGAGGCGACGCGGCGGTGGCGTCGTTGCGGCCTCGCTCATGCCCTGCGCTCCTTCGTCCAAGCCTCGAATTCCGCCAGCCGGTGGCGGAAGCGCGCGACCTGCTCGCGCACCCGCTCCGGCGCCGTGCCGCCATGGCCGCAGCGCGCGGCGACCGCCGCATCAAGCGTCAGCACCGCGCGCACGTCTGCGTCGAGGCGCGGATCGATCGCGGCCAGCGCGGCGGGATCGAGATCCTCGAGCTCGCGGCCGGCCTCCTCGCAATGGCGCACCAGCGCGCCGGTGATCTCATGGGCCTCGGCGAAGGGCACGCCCTTGCGCGCCAGATAATCGGCCACCTCTGTCGCCAAGGCAAAACCCGCGCCGGCCTGCGCCCGCATTACCTCGGGCTTCGCCGCCATGGTCTCGACCAGCCCGGCGAAGGCCGGCAGCACCTCCGACAGCACGTCGACCGCGTCGAAGGCGGCACGCTTGTCCTCGGCGAGGTCACGGTTATAGGCCAGCGGCAGGCCCTTGAGCGCGCCCAGCATGGCGACGAGATCGCCGATGAGACGCGCCGCCCGCCCGCGCGATAGTTCGGCGATGTCGGGGTTCTTCTTCTGCGGCATGATCGATGAGCCGGTGGCGAAGGCGTCGTCCAGCACCACCCAGCCGAACTGGCGCGAGGTCCACAGCGTGACCTCCTCGGCCAGCCGCGACAGGTTCGTCGCCAGCATCGCCGCGACGAACAGGAATTCCGCGACATGGTCGCGCGCACCGACAGCGTCGACGGAGTTCTCGCAAGGCCCGTCATAGCCCATCGCCGCGGCGCTGAGCTCGGGCCGCAGCGCGATCGCCGAGCCCGCCAGCGCCGCCGCGCCCAGTGGCGAGAGATTGGTACGCTTCTCCCAGTCCTGCAGGCGCGAGGCGTCGCGCGCCAGCGCCTGGCCATGCGCCATGAGCCAATGGCCGAAGGTCACCGGCTGGGCGCTCTGCAAATGGGTGAAGCCCGGGCAGACCGAGCCCGCATGCGCCTGCGACTGGTCGGCGATCGCCGCCAGCAGCGTGGCGAGCAGCCCGCCCAGCGCCCGCGCCTCCTCGCGCAGATAGAGCTTGAGATTGTTGGCGGCCTGGTCGTTGCGCGAGCGCCCGGCCCGCAGCTTGGCGCCCGTGGCACCGATCCGCGCCACCAGGACGCGCTCGACGAAGGTGTGGATATCCTCGTCGCCGGGCCCCGGCGCCAGCGTGCCGGCCGCCACTTCCTGCGCGATGGCGTCCAGCGCCGCGGTGATGGCCTGCGACTCCGCGGCGGTGAGCAGCCCCGCGCGGGCGAGCTCGGCCGCATGAGCCTTGCCGCCGGCGATATCCTGCGCCGCGAGGCGGATGTGCGCGCCGGCCGCGCTGGACAGGCGCATCATGCGCGGGTCCGGCGGCTTGCGGAAACGCCCGCCCCAGAGAAGAGTAGCCTGGCTCATGAAGTTCTCCCGGCCGGACACTGCCCCTTGACCCCGCGACCGGCAAACGAAACGATCTCCTCGGGATAGTCGTTTCAGGAATACCCTTTGACCCACCGCCCCCGCAGCCCGCGCGGCCCGCGCGGCCCGCTGCCCTCCACCACTGCGCTGCGGGCCTTCCTCGCCGTGGCGCGGTGGGGCTCGACCGCGCAGGCGGCCCGCGAGGTCAATCTGACCCAGAGCGCGGTCTCCAAGCAGATCCAGACGCTGGAGGAGCATCTCGGCACCACGCTGTTCGAGCGCAGCCCGACCGGGCTCAAGCCCACCGACGCCGGCGCGCTCTACCGCCCTTATGCCGAGGCGGCGATCGAGCAGATCGAGCGCGGGGCGCGCCGGCTCGCCGAGCGGGCGGCGCTGTCGCGGCCGATCCGCCTGCACATGCTCGCCATCGTCGGCGAGCGCTGGCTGATGGAGCGCTTCCCGCATTTCGCCGAGGCGCATCCCGGCATCGACGTGCAGTTCACCAATTTCGTCAGCGAGGTCGACATCGAGGAGGCCGATCTCGACATCGTCCACGGCGTCGGCCCCTGGCCCGGCCGCGACTCGCATTATCTCTTCGGCCGCGAGGTCGCGCTGGTCGCCGCCCCCTCGCTGCTGGAGCGCATGGGCGGTTTCGCACGGCCCGCCGACATCCAGACCATGACCCTGCTCCAGCATTTCCAGATGCCGGCCTACTGGGCGGAGTTCACCGAGGCGCACGGGCTGCGCGGCGCCGTGCCGGCCCATACCGTGCGCTACGGCTATTATTCGGTGATCATCCGCGCCGCCGTCGCCGGCCTCGGCCTGGCGCTGACACCGCGCTGCTTCGTCACCGAGGAACTGGCCTCGGGCGCGCTGGTCAATCCACTCGGCCTCGGCTTCGAGAGCGCCGCCGGCTGCTGGCTTACCGTCAATCCGCAGAGCCGCCAGAGTGCCGACCGCGACACGCTGCTGGCCTGGCTGAAGGCGGAGGCGCGCGACTTCGAGCGCAGCGCCTGAGCGGCGCAGTCTTCGGCGCGAGAAGTGGTTTCCACCGGCCGCGGCGATGCTGTAGACCCGCCGAAGCTTCCCCTGCCTGCCCGATGGCGAAGGCCCGATGCGCATTGCCGTGACCGGACGGACCGGACAGGTCGTCCAATCCCTGATCCAGCGCGGCCCGCAGGCCGGCGCGACCGTGATCGCGATCGGCCGCCCCGCGCTCGACCTGGCGTGGCCGGACGGCGTGCTCGCCGCGCTGGCGGAAGCCCGGCCCGACTGCATCGTCAACGCCGCCGCCTATACCGCCGTCGACAAGGCCGAGTCGGACGAGGAGCTGGCGATGGCGGTCAATGCCGAGGGCGCCGGCGCGGTGGCTGCCGCCGCCCGCCAGCTCGGCGTGCCCGTGATCCAGATCTCGACCGACTACGTCTTCGACGGCGCCCTGCCCCGCCCCTGGCGCGAGGACGACGCGACCGGCCCGCTCGGCGCCTATGGCCGCTCCAAGCTCGCCGGCGAGCGGGCGGTCGCGGCGGCGCATGCGGACCACGTCATCCTGCGCACCGCCTGGGTCTACAGCCCCTTCGGCCAGAATTTCGTGCGCACCATGCTGCGGCTGGCGCGGACGCGCGAGGAGATCGGCGTGGTCGCCGACCAGATCGGCTCGCCCACCGCAGCAACCGATCTCGCCGATGCGATCCTCTCCGTCGCGGCCGGTTTGGTGGCGCGACCGGGCGACGGCATCCTGCGCGGCGTCTTCCATGCCGCCGGCGGCGGCGAGGCGAGCTGGGCCGATCTGGCGCGCGCCGTCTTCGCCGCCTCGCGGGCGATCGGCGGCCCCGCGGCCGCGGTACGGGCGATCGGCACCGCCGACTATCCGACGCCGGCACGGCGGCCGGCCAGTTCGAGGCTCGATTGCGGCCTGCTGGCGCAGCGCCACGGCGTCGCCCTGCCGCCATGGCGCGACTCGCTCGGCCCCTGCGTCGCGGCGCTCCTGGCCGGCGGCGAAGTCTGAAGGAGGCTTTCCGGTGAAAGGCATCATCCTGGCCGGCGGCAGCGGCACGCGGCTCCATCCGATGACGATGGTGACGTCGAAGCAGCTTCTGCCCATCTACGACAAGCCGATGATCTACTACCCGCTCTCGACGCTGATGCTCGCCGGCATCCGCGAGATCCTGATCATCGCCACGCCTGAGGACGCGCCGCGCTTCGAGGCGCTGTTCGGCAATGGCGAACGCTGGGGCCTGAAGCTCTCCTATGCGGTGCAGCCCCGGCCGGAGGGCCTGGCGCAGGCCTATCATATCGGCGCGGATTTCGTGGCGGGCGGTCCCTCGGCCCTGATCCTCGGCGACAATCTCTATTATGGCGACGGGCTGACGCAGGTGCTGCGCCGCGCCGCCGGCCGCGGCGAAGGCGCCACCGTCTTCGCCTACCGCGTCAGCGATCCCGAGCGCTATGGCGTGGTCGAGTTCGACGCCCAGGGCACGGCCCTCTCGATCGAGGAGAAGCCGCAGCGGCCGCGCTCGCACTGGGCTGTGACGGGGCTGTATTTCTACGACGCGCAGGTGGTCGAGATCGCCCGCGGCCTCAAGCCCTCGGCGCGCGGCGAGCTGGAGATCACCGACGTCAACCTCGCCTATCTCGAGCGTGGCCAGCTCGGCGTCGAGCGGCTGGGGCGTGGCTATGCCTGGCTCGACACCGGCACGCCGGATTCGCTGGTCGAGGCCTCGGAGTTCGTGCGCACGCTGGAGCGGCGCCAGGGCTTCCGCATCGCCTGCCCGGAGGAGATCGCCTTCGACAATGGCTGGATCGACCGGGCGCAGCTGACCGAGCTCGGCCGGGCCCTCGCCAAGAGCGGCTACGGCCAGTACCTGCTCGGCATCGCCGAGCGGGCGGACATGCGCTGACGCCGCTTTCGTTCGGCGCGGGAAGCGCTCATGCTCAGCCTGCCGCGGGCGGGCCCGGCGCGACGAGACGCGCGCGGGCCGGCGGCGAGGACACGCTTCGGGATCCCTGACCCATGACCATCACAGCCATCGTCCCCGACCGGCCGCGGCATCCCGCGCTCGACGGCCTCGTCGCGCAGTTGCAGGACCTGCTCGGTCCGCGCTGCACCAGCGCCGCCAGCGAGCGCGAGCATCACGGCCACGGCGAATCCTACCATCCGACGCAAGCCCCCGACGTGGTCTGCTATGCGCTGACCACGGAAGAGGTCAGCCGCATCCTGGCGCTCTGCCACGCGGCGAAGGTTCCGGTCGTGCCCTTCGGCGGCGGCACCTCGCTGGAAGGCCATGTCGCGGCCTTGCAGGGCGGCGTCTGCGTCGATCTTTCGCGCATGACCGGGATCGTGCGCGTCAACGCCGAGGACCTCGACTGCACGGTCGAGGCCGGCGTCCGCCGCAAGCAGCTGAACGAGTATCTGCGCGATACCGGCCTGTTCTTCCCGGTCGATCCCGGCGCCGACGCCACCATCGGCGGCATGGCGGCGACGCGGGCCTCCGGCACCAATGCGGTGCGCTACGGCACGATGAAGGACAATGTGCTGGCGCTCACCGTGGTGCTCGCCGACGGCACGGTGGTGAAGACCGGCGGGCGCGCCCGCAAATCCTCCGCCGGCTACGACCTGACGCGGCTCTTCGTCGGCTCGGAAGGCACGCTCGGCATCATCACCGAGGTGACGCTGCGGCTCTTCGGCATTCCCGAGGCGAGCGCCGTCGCGGTCTGCTCCTTCCCGGACGTCGAGGCGGCGGTCTCCTGCGCCATCGAGACGATCCAGTGCGGCATCCCGGTCGCGCGCGTCGAGCTGGTCGACGAGACCTGCATCCGCGCGATCAACACCTACAACAACTTGTCCTATCCCGAGACGACGACGCTGTTCATCGAGTTCCACGGCACGGCCGACGGGGTGGCGCAGCAGGCGGCGATGATGAGCGCCATCGCCGAGGGCCATGGCGGCAGCGGCTGGCGCGAGGCCGCCAGCGCCGAGGAGCGCACGAAGCTCTGGCAGGCCCGCCACAACCTGCACTACGCGCTGCTCGGCCTGCGCCCGGGCTCGAGCAGCTGGGGCACCGACACCTGCGTGCCGATCTCGCAGCTCGCCACCTGCATCGGCGAGATCCGCCGGCACGCCAAGGACGCGCCCTTCCCCGTCGTGGCGCTCGGCCATGTCGGCGACGGCAATTTCCACATGGGCTTCCACATCCGCATGGATTCGCCCGAGGAGATCCGCGAGGCCGAGCGGCTGAACACCCTGCTGGTCGAGCGCGCCATCGATCTCGGCGGCACCTGCACCGGCGAGCACGGCCTCGGCTACGGCAAGGTGAAGTTCCTGCGCCGCGAATATGGCGACGAGGCTGTCGCGGTGATGCGCCAGATCAAGCAGGCACTCGACCCGGACAATCTGATGAACCCGGGCAAGGTCCTGCCGGACTGACGCCGGCCTGCAGCCCGCCATCTCTGCACGGAGCCGGCAGCGCCCGCTTCAGGTCATGAGAAGCGCACCGCTTGCGGGGCGCGACGCCGGCCTCAGTTGCCGCCGTCCGGCAGGCGCGGCAGCGGCAGGAACGCGACGCCTTCCTCGTGCAGCATGCGCGCATCCTCCAGCGAGGCCTCGCCATAGATCGCGCGGCTCTCGCTCTCGCCGTGATGGATCTTCAGCGCCTCGTCGGCGAAGCGCTTGCCGACATGCTCCGCGCTCTGCGCCACATGGGCGTGCAGCGCCCCGATCATCGCCCGCAGCGCCTTCTCGCGCTCGCCGATCAGCGCCACAGGCTGCGTCGGCTCGGCCGGAACGGGCGCCGCGGCAGGCTCCGCCGCAGGCGGCACGGCAGCGCCGCGCCCGCGGCGCTCATGGTCGGTGCGCGCCACGGCCGGGGCCATCACCGCGCGCTCGACCCGCGGGCTGTCGCAGACCGGGCAGGTCACCAGGCCGCGCTGCGCCTGCTCCTCGAAGCCCGACGAATTCGCGAACCAGCTCTCGAAGGCGTGGCCCGTATCGCAGATCAGGGAATAGCGGATCATCTCGTCACGAAACCCGTAGGCCGCGCCGACCGCCCCGCGTGAACGGGGTGGTCGCCGGCACGGCCTCTCTCGCCATGCGCCTGGGAAGCGCACCGGCAGGCGACATAGGGGGCGGGGCGATCGCCCGCAAGCCGCGCCGGACCGGGGCGCTTCATTCCGCCGCGTCGTGGCGGGGACGCTCGGCCCGCGCGATGGTGACGCGCGGCGAACGGCCATGGCGCAGCGAGGGCACGCGGGCCCGCGCCTGCGCCACCAGCGCGGTATCGATCTCGGCCATGACCACACCCGGCTCGTTGCCGGCCTCGGCGAGCACGCGCCCCCAGGGGTCGACGATGATCGAATGGCCGTAGCTCTCGCGCCCGTCCTCGTGCAGTCCGCCCTGCGCCGCCGACATCATGAAGGCGCCGTTCTCGATCGCCCGCGCCCGCTGCAGCACCTGCCAGTGCGCCTCGCCGGTCTGGCGGGTGAAGCAGGCCGGCCCGGTCAGCATGAAGGCGCCGGCCTCGGCCTCGGCCCGGTAGAGATAGGGGAAGCGGACATCGTAGCAGATCGATAGCCCGACCAGCCCCCAGGGCGTCTCGACCAGCACCGCCCGGTCGCCACCGGTGAAGGTGTTGGACTCGCGCCAGGTCTCACCGTTCGGCAGGTCGACGTCGAAGAGATGCACCTTGTCGTAGCGCGCCGCGATCGTGCCCTCGGGGTCGATCACATAGGCGCGGTTGGCGATCTTCTCGCCATCGGCGACCGAGAGCGAGCCGATATGCAGCCAGATCTTGGCGTCGCGTGCCGTCTCGCGCAGCCCGGCGAGCACCGCGTGCGCCTCCTCCGTCTGGGTCAGCTCGCGCATGCGCTTGGTGTCGCGCTCGCAGAGATTGGTGACCTCCGGCGTCTGCACGAACTGCGCGCCCGCAGTCGCCGCCTCGCGGATCATGCGGATCGCGTCGTCGCGGTTGCGCAGCGGGTCGCGCGTCGCGCGCATCTGCACGCAGGCCGCACGGAAGACCGCATCGGGGCCGGCGCCGGCCGTCGATCGTGTCATCGCTTCCGTCCTCCCTCAGGCCGCCAGCAGCGCGTCGAGCTCGCCGCGCGCCTCGAGCGCGTGCAGATCGTCCGAGCCGCCGACATGACGGTCGCCGATGAAGATCTGCGGCACCGAGGTCCGCCCGCCGGCACGCTCGGTCATCGCCTTGCGCAGCTCCGGCTGGCCGTCGACGCCGATCTCCTCGAAGGCGACGCCCTTCTTCGTCAGCAGCGCCTTGGCCGCGTGGCAATACGGGCACCAGCCCGTGGTGTAGATCGTGACCTTCGGCATCGGCGTATCGTCCTGCTTGCGATGCCTTGGACTATAGGCGCGGCTCAGGCCTGCGTCACGACCCGCGCGAAGGTCAGCAGGTCGACCGCGGCGGCGCCCCCGCGCAGCAGGGCGCGCGCCGCGGCATTGGCGGTCGCGCCCGTGGTCAGCACGTCGTCGACCAGCAGCACGCGCCGGCCGGCAAGGCGCGGGCGCATCGCCTCCGGCACGCGAAATGCGCCTTGCAGGTTCTCCGCCCTCTGCGCCCGCGTCAGCCCGATCTGCTGGCGCGTGCGCTTGACGCGCGCCAGCGCCCGCGGCTCGTAAAGCCGGCCCGAAAGCCGCGCCACCTCGCCCGCCAGCGCCGCCGCCTGGTTGAAGCGCCGCGTCCACAGCCTCAGCCGGTGCAGCGGCACTGGCACGACGAGGTCCGCTTCGGCCGTCAGTTCGTGCCCGGCCTGCGCCATCAGCCGCCCGAGCAGCCGCGCCAGTTCCAGCCGATCGCCGTATTTCAGCCGGTGCACGAGATCGCGCGCCGTGCCGTCGAAGCGGCAGGCGGCGCGGGCGCGGGCGAAGACCGGCGGATCGGCCATGGCCGCCGGCGAGATCAGCCCCGGACCGAGATCGACCTCGAAGGGCGTGCCCAGCCGCTCGCAATAGGGCCGCTCGATGAAGGCCATGCCGCTCCAGCAGGCGGCGCAGAGCGCCTGCGCCTCGCCGGTCGCCGCCCGGCAGGCGACGCAGGACGGCGGATAGACCAGACCGACCAGCCCACGCAGCCCCAGGCCCAGCCCCGAGCCGAGCCCGCGCCCGAGGCCGGCACGCCAGCGCGGCAGGAGCGTTTCACCCGCCACAGGGCCCTCCGGGGGAAGCGTCATCTCCCGCCGGCTCCCGCGCCGGACGAATCGTGTTTTCTTGGCGTCATGCGTGCGGCGGCCGTACCAATCCGCCGGCGCGCGCCTATCTCTCCGGCGATGCGACGGCGCGACCCGCGCGCCCTCGCCGCCCAGTCGATCTGCAGTCGAGGATTGCCAGAATGAGCCATTCCGCCGCTCCCGCCGGGACCGAGACCCCCGCGCTGTTCACGCCCTATCGCCTCGGCGATCTCACCTTGAAGAACCGCGTGGTGATGGCGCCCCTGACCCGTAACCGGGCCAGCCGGGGCGATGATGCGCCCAACGCGCTCAATGTCGAGTATTATCGCCAGCGTGCCGGCGCCGGCCTGATCATCACCGAGGGCACGCAGATCTCGCAGCAGGGCCAGGGCTATGTCTGGACGCCTGGCATCTACAGCGAGGCCCAGATCGCCGGCTGGAAGGCGGTGACGGATGCCGTCCACGCAGAGGGCGGCGTGATCTTCGCGCAGCTCTGGCATGTCGGCCGCGTCAGCCATCGCACGCTGCAGCCCGGCGAGGCCGCGCCTGTCGCCCCCTCGGCCCTGCGCGCCGCGACCAAGACCTATATCGAGAGCGGCTTCACCGAGGTCTCGAAGCCGCGCGCGCTCGCCCTCGACGAGATCCCCGGCATCGTCGCCCAGTTCACCCAGGCTGCCCGCAACGCCAAGGCGGCCGGCTTCGACGGCATCGAGCTGCACGGCGCGCATGGCTACCTGATCGACCAGTTCCTGCGCGACGCCTCGAACCGGCGCGAGGACGCCTATGGCGGCTCGATCGAGAACCGCTGCCGCTTCGCGCTCGAGGTGGTCGACGCCGTCTGCACCGTCTTCCCGAAGGAGCGCGTCGGCATCCGCATCTCGCCGGTCTCCCCGGCCAACGATGCGCGCGACAGCGATCCGCAGCCGCTCTTCGCCCATCTGGTCGCCGCGCTCGACCAGCGCGGCATCGGCTTCATCCATGTCGTCGAGGGCGCGACGCGCGAGGCGCGCGACTACCTGCCCTTCGACTACAAGGCGCTGCGCCGGGCCTTCCGCGGCACCTACATCGCCAACAACAGCTTCACCCGCGACCTCGCCATCGCCGCGGTGGCGAACGACGAGGCCGACCTCGTCGCCTTCGGGCGGCTGTTCATCGCCAACCCCGACCTGCCCGAGCGCCTGCGCCGGAACACGCCTCTCAACACCCCGCAGGTCGAGACTTTCTATGGCGGCGACGCCAGGGGCTACACCGACTACCCCGCCCTCGCCGACGCAGCCGGCTGAGGCAGCATTTCCGACCAACCACCTTACGCCCGGCGCGCGCCCCGCGCCGGGCATGTGCCCCCTTGCCCTATCGTCCCGCAGCGAGCGGGCGGGAGCAGGCTTCCGGGCAACTCTTGCGCTTTCGGCCCCGCGCTAAGGGCTGCAAGGAGGCGCTCCAGGCCATTTCACGCCCCTCCCGACATGACGGAGGGAGGCAAGCCCCTGCGCCGGAGATAAGCCTCACCGAGCTCCCGCAACGGCGGAACAGCGAGCGTGGCATCGCACCCGGACATCGCCGCAAACCTGCACAAGCCGACCGCCGGCGGGCCTTGCCTCAGCTCAGCCGCGGCCGCTCGTCCCCTCGGCAGCCGGCCGGGCGCGCCTCCGTTCGGCCGCGACCGCACGCCCCTTCGGCAGCCGGACCGTCCAGACGTGCCCCATCCCTGTCCCCGCCGGTCTCCGCTCGCTATCCGCCCTTCGCCGGCACCGCCCGCCGCGACCATCCTCCGCCGCTCGGCCCCGCCCGACGGCGCCCGCGAGATTTTTCCACATCATCGCACCACAGGGGCTTGCAGCCCGCCGCGCCGCCGACTATACGGACGGCCTGCCGCGCTGCTCCCTTCGTCTAGCGGTCTAGGACGTCGCCCTCTCACGGCGAAAACAGGGGTTCGAGTCCCCTAGGGAGCGCCATCGGCTATCGGCATGATTTGTCGCATTTCCATCAGCCGCACGCTTTGAAGCCGAGCATCTCACCCGGATGAGCGATCCTCGGCTGCGCGTCTAAACCTACCCTAGCGCCACCGCTGCCCCGGCCGGCCGTGCCATCGGTCTGCGTCCTCATGCGCCGCCCGCCGGCTCCCGGTGCCCGGCGCGCATCCGCAGCCTTCCCTGCCCTTCCGGCAGCCCGGCTTGACGGGCGATTTGGGCGGCTTCTATGGTCGTGCGGTCGAAGGTGTTCGCGTCGCGCCATGCCCGGTTCGGGCTCTGCCACCGTAGCGAGCGGACCTTCCAGCTCCAGTCAAACATGATCGGCGACAGGCCGGGCCTTGGGCCCGTGCGCTTCCGGCGCGCGGGTGTGGGAGGATGGCGGATGAAGCAACTCGCACCGGCCCTGGGCGCGGCGGCGCTCCTCATGGCCGCGACGGCTCCCGTCGCGGCCGAAACCCCGTCAGCGGCGGATGCGGCTATGCTCGCCGGCGGCTGCATGAGCTGCCACGGGCCGCAGGGCGCCTCGCCCGGCGCCATGCCCTCGATCGCGGGGCGGCCCGAGCAGGAACTGGCGACGCTGCTGCTGGCCTTCCGCGCCGGCGAAATCCCCGGCACCACCGTGATGACCCGGCTGATGAAGGGCTTCGCACCCGAGGAGATCGCGGCACTCGCACGCTATTACGCCGCTCTGCCGGCGAGGAGCACGCCATGATCACGCGTCGCGACCTCCTGCGCGGCGGTGCCGCCGCCCTCGCCACGCTCGCCGCCCCGCATGTCGCGCGGGCGGCGCCCGCCCGCGTCGTCGTGGTCGGCGGCGGCTTCGGCGGCGCCACCGCGGCGCGCCAGCTTCGGCGCCTCGCCCCCGAGATCGCGGTGACGCTGGTCGATCCGGCGCCGCGCTTCGTCACCTGCCCCTTCTCCAATCTCGTGCTGGCGGGCCTGCGCAACATCGGTTCGATCAGCCACGACTTCGCCGCTCTCGAACGGCTGGGCATAACGCGGGTCCAGGCCGCGGCGCGCGAGATCGACCAGAGCGGCCGCCGGCTCGTCCTCGCCGACGGCTCGGCCCTGCCCTATGACCGTCTGGTGCTCTCGCCCGGCGTCGACATGCGCTGGGATGCGCTCGAGGGCTATGACGAGGCGGCCGCCTCGCTCGCCCCCCATGCCTGGAAGGCCGGCGAGCAGACGCTGCTGCTGCGCCGCCAGCTCGAAGCCCTCGAGGATGGCGGCCTCGTCGTGATGACGGTGCCGGACAATCCCTATCGCTGCCCGCCCGGCCCCTATGAGCGCGTCGGCCTGATCGCGCATTATCTGAAGACCGCGCGGCCGCGCGCCAAAATCCTCGTGCTCGACGCCAAGGACGCCTTCTCGAAGAAGGCGCTGTTCCAGGAGGGCTGGAAGGCGCTCTATGGCGACATGGTCGAATGGATCGGCCAGGCCGATGACGGCGCCGTCGTCCGTGTCGACGCCGCGAGGCGCGAGGCGGTCACCGCCTTCGGCACGGTGCACAAGGCGGCGGTGCTCAACGTCATCCCGCCGCAGCAGGCCGGCGCCATCGCCCGGCGCGCCGGGCTGACCGACGCCTCCGGCTGGGTGCCGGTGAAGCCGGAGAGCTTCGCCGCCCGCCAGGGCGAGCACATCCATGTCGTCGGCGACGCCACCCAGGCCGCGCCCATGCCGAAATCCGGCTTCTGCGCCAGCGGACAGGGCCGGCTCGCCTCCGCCGCCATCGCCGCCGAGCTCGGCGGGCGGCCGGCGCCGCGCCCGGCCTGGATGAACACCTGCTACAGCCTGGTCGGGCCCGATTACGGCATCTCGGTCGCGGATGTGTACCGCGTCGCCGAGGGCAGGATCGCGACCGTGCCCGGCGCCGGTGGCGTCAGCCCGCTTGGGGCCGATTCCGCCTTCCGCGCCGCCGAGGCACGCTTCGCCGGCGGCTGGTACGACGCGATCACCGCCGACATCTGGGGACCGCGGCGATGAGCGCGCCGGGCACGGTGATCTGGGCCGGCTTCGGCCTCGGCATCGTGCTGGGCGCGGCCGGGCGCCTCAGCGGCTTCTGCCTCTATCGCGGGCTGAAGGAGCGCTGGAGCGGCGGCGACGGCCGGCCGCTGCGCGGCTTCGCGCTCGCCCTGCTGGTCGCGCTGGTCGGCACCCAGGCGCTGCAATTCGCCGGCTGGATCGAGCTCGGCCAGTCGGCCTATCTGCGCACCGCCTTCTCCGCCCCCGCCATCTTCCTCGGCGGGCTGGTCTTCGGCGCCGGAATGGTGCTGGCCAATGGCTGCGGCTTCCGCGCCCTCGTCCTGCTCGGCGGCGGCAATCTGCGCTCCCTCGTCGTGCTGCTCTGCCTCGGCACCGCCGGCTATGCCGCGCTTACCGGCGTGCTGGCCGGCGCCCGCGGCGCGCTCGGCCAGATCGGCCGTGTCGAGCTCTCGCTGCCGCCGAGCCTGCCGGAGCTGCTGGCGCTGGCCGGGCTGCCCGCAGGCGCCGCCACGCTGCTGGTCACCGGGCTCGTCGCGCTGGCGCTGCTCGCCTTCGTGCTGCGCGAGCGGGCGCCCGCCGGCCGCCGGCTCGCCGACAGCCCTGCCCTCGTCTTCGGCAGCGCGCTGGTCGGGGCCTGCATCGTCGCCGGCTGGGCGGTCACCGGCGTACTCGGCGCCGACGATTTCGAGCCGGTGCCGCTCGCCTCCGCCAGCTTCATCGTGCCGGTGGGCGACACGCTGCTCTATCTGATGCAGGCGGTCGGCCGCGCCCTCGCCTTCGGCCCGGCGCTGGTCGCCGGCGTGGTCGTCGGCTCCTTCCTGCTCGCCGCCGCCCGCCGCGACTGGCGCATCGAAGGCTTCTCGGCCGCGCGCCCGGTCGGCCGCTATCTCGCCGGCGGCGCGCTGATGGGCGTCGGCGGCGTGTTCGCCGTCGGCTGCTCGATCGGCCAGGGGCTGAGCGGCGCCTCGACGCTGTCGCTGACCAGCCTCGTCGCCATCGCCGGCATCCTCGCCGGCACGGCGCTGACGCTGCGCGCGACCACGACACCATCGACCGCTTTCGACAATAAAGGGGAGGAGACAGCATGATCAGCCGCCGCCATCTCATCGCGACCGGGGCCGCGGCGCTGGCCTCGGCGCCCGCCCTCGCCCGGCCCGCCGTGGTCACCGACGCGACGCAGCTTCTGCCGCGCAGCGGCCCGGCCAGCCCGCGCATCGTCATCTGCGGCGGCGGCTGGGGCGGCCTCTCCGCCGCCAAATACCTGCGCCAGCAGCTGCCCGAGGCCGAGGTCATCGTGATCGAGCGCAACCCGGTGTTCTGGTCCTGCCCGATCAGCAACAAATGGCTGATCGACGTGGTCGACACCAACTACCTGCTGCACGACATGTTCGCGCCGGCACGGCGCCATGGCTACACGCTGATCCAGACCGAGATCACCGCGATCGAGCGCGACAAGAAGCTGGTGCGCACCGCGCAGGGGCGGATCGACTACGACTACCTCATCCTCGCCGGCGGCATCCGCAACGCCTACGATGTTTGGTTCGGCGACGACCGCCGCGCCATCGAGACGACGCGGATGAGCTTCCCCTCCGCCTACATCCCCAACAGCGAGCATGTCGCGCTCAAGAACAAGCTGAAGACCTTCAAGGGCGGCACCATGGTGATGACGCTGCCGCCGCCGCCGCATCGCTGCCCGCCATCGCCCTATGAGCGGGCCTGCGTCATGGCCTGGCACATGAAGGTCAACAAGATCCCGGGCAAGATCGTCATCCTCGATCCCAAGACGCGCATCATGCCGATCGGCGGCGGCTTCCGCGCCGCCTTCGAGGAGCTCTATCCCGACATCATCCAGCACGTGCCGAACGCCGCGGTGCGCGAGGTCGATCCCTTCAACAAGCGCATCAAGACCTCGGCCGGCGATTTCGACTTCGACGACGCCGTGCTGATGCCGCCGCACCAGGCCGCCGACATGGTCTGGTATGCCGACCTGATCGCCAAGAATCCCGAGGGCAAGCCGACCGGCTGGGCCGACATCCACCCGACCATGCTGCACGCCCGCAGCGACGACAGCGTCTATGTGATCGGCGACGCCATGGGGATGATCTCGCCGCAGTTCGGGCACTATCCCAAGAGCGGCCATGTCGCGAACTATGTCGGCAAGATCGTCGCGACCTATCTCGCCCAGCGGGTCAGGAAGCAGGAGGTCAAGGTGCTGCTGCCCGACAACCTGTGCTACATGCTGGTCAATGGCGATCCGCGCGAAGCCATCTCGGTGCAGTTCGACTACGAGCTGATGGCGGACGGCACGGTCAGGCAGACCCAGATCGACGTCGACATCCGCACGCCCGACCTCCTGGAGGAGGACTTCAAATGGGCGCAGCGCATGTATGGCGACTTCCTGGCCTGAGAGGAGAGACGACCATGCCCGTGACACGGCGCGAGACCCTGGCACTCGGGGCGGCGGCAGCCGTTGCCCTCGCCGCCCGCCCGGCCCTGGCGCGTGCCGAGGTCGACGCCCTGCTCAAGGAGTTCACCGGCGGCCGGCCGACCCGCAGCGACGGGCTCTCGCTCGACGTGCCGCTGACCGCCGACAATCCCAATGCCGTGCCGGTGGCGGTGAAGCTGGCCGAGCGTTTCAGCGACAGCCTCTGGTGCGAGGAGATCCTGATCATCGCCGACCGCAACCCGCGGCCGGCGGTCTGCCGCTTCCGCTTCGAGCGGCGCATGGGGCTCGCCGACGTGGCGATCCGCGTGCGCCTCGCCGAGAGCCAGTCGGTGATCGCGCTGGCGCGGATGAGCGACGGCAGCGTGCTGATGCAGTCGAAGCCGGTGACCGTCGCCGGCGGCGGCTGCGGAATGTGAGGAGGTCGCCATGTCCAAGCCACGCATCTGGCTGAGCAACCGCAAGCCCGCCAAGGGCGAGGTCGTCATCGTCAGGGCCATGGTCGCCCATCCGATGGAGACCGGGCTGCGCAAGCAGGCGAGCGGCGAGCTGGTGCCGCGCAACATCATCAACAGCTTCGCCTGCACGCTGGACGGCGCCACGCTGTTCACCTGGCGTCCCGAGACAGCGGTCTCGCCGAGCCCCTATCTCGAATTCCGCTTCATCGCCGAGACCGGCGGCGAACTCGCCATGCGCTGGACCGACGATGCCGGCCAGACCATCCTGGCGCAGGAGAGGATCGAGATCGCGGCCTGAACGACGCGCGGCCCCGGTACGGGCCGCCGTCGACAGCGCGTCTTCAAGACAAAGGCATGGACGCAGCCCACCTTCCCTATCCGGCGACGATCGGCGTGCTGCTGGCCGGCGGGCTGGCCCGGCGTATGGGCGGCGGCGACAAGGCGCTGCGGCTCATCGGCGGGCAGACGCTGCTGGCACGGGCCACCGCGCGCCTCGCCCCGCAATGCGCCGGCCTGATCGTCAACGCCGATGGCGACCCGGCCCGCTTCGCCGGTCTCGGCCTGCCGGTTGTGCCCGACACGCTGCCGGACCATCCCGGGCCGCTGGCGGGCGTGCTCGCCGCGCTCGACTGGGTGCGGCACCACCGCCCCGGCCATGACTGGGTCGTCTCGGTGCCGACCGACGCGCCCTTCCTGCCACGCGATCTCGTCGCACGGCTTCATCAAGCGCGGATCGCGGCGGGCACGCCGCTGGCCTGCGCCGGCTCGGGCGGGCGGGTGCATCCGGTGGTCGGGCTCTGGCCGGTCGCGCTGGCGGAGAGGCTGCGCCATGCGCTGACGGTCGAGGAGGAGCGCAGGGTCGGGCGCTTTGCTGCCCTGCAAGGCGTCGCCGCGGCCGAATGGGCGAGCGAGCCGCTCGACCCCTTCTTCAACCTGAACCGGCCGGAGGATCTGGCGGCGGCCGAGGCAGCGCTCGCCGCGACGCCGGACGCCTGAAGCCTCAGCGCAGCAGCGCGTAGCTCAGGAAGCCGACGGAATCGCCCGGCGCCACCTCTTCCAGCGCTTCCGGCAGTTCGACGAGCCCGTCCGTCTGCGTCAGCGAGGTCAGGATGCCGGAGCCGTCCTGCGGATGCTTCACCGCCTCGACAGCGCCATCGGGCGTCAGGCGCAGGGCCGCACGCAGATATTCGCGCCGGTCCTGCTTCTTGCGATGCGAGAAGGCCGCGCAGACCCGCAGCGCCGGCGGCGCCGCCGGCCGCCCGCCCGCGAGCGCGGCCAGAAGCGGCCGCACCAGATGCGCGAAGGTGACGAAAACCGCGACGGGATTGCCCGGCAGCCCGACGAAGGCGGCGGCCTGCCCCGGCACGGCGGACGGAATTACCCCCATGGCGACGGGGCGGCCGGGCTTGATCGCCAGGCGCCAGACATCGAGGCTGCCGACCTCGCGGACCGCCGACTTCACATGGTCCTCCTCGCCGGCCGAGACGCCGCCGGAGGTGAGGATGAGGTCGTGGCCGGACGCCGCTTGGCGCAGCGCTCGCGCGATCGCGGTGCGGTCGTCCCCGAGGATGCCGAGATCGCTGACCTCGGCGCCGAGGCGCCGCAGCAGCGCCTGGAGCAGGAAGCGATTGGCGTCGTAGATCTGGGCCGGGCCGCGCGCACCGCCCGGCGAGACGATCTCGTTGCCGGTGGAGAACACCGCGACGCGGATGCGCCTGCGCACCGGCAGCGCCGTCAGCCCGAGCGCCGCCGCGAGCGCGATCCGCTCCGGCGTCACCAGCTCGCCGGCATGGAGCGCCAGCGCACCGGCGGCGACATCCTCGCCCGCCGGCCGGCAATTCGCCCCGGCTGACAGCCCGGCCGGCAATGCGACCGCCGCGCCCGCGAGCCGGACATCCTCCTGCATGAACACGGTATCGAGCCCCGGCGGCATCGGCGCGCCGGTGAAGATCCTCACCGCCTGCCCGGCCGAGACGGCAAGGCCGGGATCGCCCGCCGGCACGCGCGCACCGACCGGCAGCAGGCTCGGCCCGGCCGCGGCCAGATCGGCATGGCGCACCGCATAGCCGTCCACCGCCGAATTGAAGAAGGGCGGCAGGTCGATCGGCGCAGCGATGTCGGCCGCGAGCTGGCGACCATCCGCGTCGAGCAGCGCGACCGTCTCGACCTCCGGCACTGGCTGCAGCCCCTTGACGACGCGCGCCAGGGCCTGCTCGACGGTGAGGAGGCCGTCCGCGAGGGTGAACTGGTCGGCGGAGAGCTGGGCCATGGCGCTCAGCTCTCCGCGAGCGCCGGCGCGGCGGCCGCTGCCAGCGCAGCCAGCACCGCCTTGCGCGGCGCCGCGGCGTTCAGGACGAGCTCGGCCGCGCCGTCGAGATCGTCGAGCGCGACCAGAGGCACGTTCCAGCCGGGCGGGGCGGCGACATCGCTGATCAGGCCGCGGACATCGTGCAGCGTCGGAAACAGGAAGGGCTTGCCGTTGGCGGCGCGGTGCACCTCGATCTTGGGGTGCGCCTCGTGCTTGAACCCCTCGACCAGCACGAGGTCGACCGGGGAGAGCAGCGGCAGCAATTCGCTGAGCGCCGCCTCCCGCGGGGTGCGCCGCTCATGCATCAGCGCCCAGCGCCGGCTGGAGGCGACCAGCACCTCGCCGGCGCCCGCCATGCGGTGGCGATGGGAATCCTTGCCCGGCACGTCGACGTCGAAGCCGTGATGCGCGTGCTTGACGGTCGAGACGCTGACACCCCGCGCCGTCAGCCTTTCGAGCAGCTGCACCAGCAGCGTCGTCTTTCCCGCGCCGCTCCAGCCGGCGAGGCCCACGATCTTCATGTCGAACCCATCATATCCATGGCCGGCGAGCTTAGTGCGCCGGGGCGGTGACGGCCAGCACCCGGCACCGCGCGACAGGGTCGCGGGACGCCGCCGACTCCCGCCCCGTCTGGAACAGATCGCGGCGTGGCTCGTTGTCTCGCGACAAGGAAGCGCGCGTCGCTTCGCCAACCGGAGCATGATCCATGTCCGCTTTCAGCCGTTGCCTCGCCGCCGCGACCCTTCTCGGCCTGAGCGCCGTGTCGGCACCGGCGGGCGCCGTGACGGACCCGACCGACGGCGCCCCGCGCATCCAGCTGGCCCAGACCACGACGCCCGGCGCCACGGCCCCGCAGTCGCAGACCGATCCGCGCAAGCCCGGCGAGCCGCCGGCGGCCGCACAGCCGCCGCAGGAGGGCCACAGCCCGCTGCCGGTGAAGCCCTCCGACCGTAACACCTCCGAGACCGGCCAGCCGGCCCAATCGGTTCCGCCGGGCCACAAGGCAAAGGACTGACGCGCGCGAAAGCGCCCGCCCGACGCAACCCTGCGAACGCGCCCCGAGAGCCCCCTGCCCTCAGGCGCGGAAGCGCTGGACGGCGCTCGCGATCACCGCCAGCTTGTCCTGCGCCGAGCCGGTGCAGCAGATCGGATTGTCGGCGAAGGTCGCGAAGCCGCAATCGGGATGCAGCAGCACCCGCTCGCGTCCGAACAGGCCGATCGCCTGCTCGATCCGGCGTGCCACCGCGTCCACCGCCTCGGTGTGATGGTCCTTCTGGTTGACCACGCCGACGCCGATGCGCGCCTCCTGCGGCAACGCCGTCAGGATTTCCATCTCCCCGGCGCGCGGCGTGCACATCTCCAACAGATAGGCGCCGACCTTGACCTGCGACAGCATGCCGATCAGCGGCTCGTAGCTTCCGGCGAGCGCGACGCTCTCGTCCGGCGTCCAGTTGCCGCGGCAGACATGCAGCGCGGTGCGCTCGCGCGGCATGCCGTCGAGCACGGCGTTGAGCAGGTCGCGCGCGAAGCCGAGCTCGTGCTCCGGCCCGAGCGATTCTGACAGCGCCCCGCACATGAAGGAGCGCTTGTTCTTGGCCCCCGAGAACACGACCTCCGACAGCACCGGCTCGTCGAACTGCACGAGCGCGGCGCCGGCGTCCATCAGCTCCGCCAGCTCCTCGCGTAGCACCCGCACGATGTCCTCGGCGATCTCCTCGCGGCTGGCATAGGCTTGGTCGGAGATGCACTCCATCCACATGGTACGCGCCAGCAGATAGGGCCCGGGCAGCGCCACCTTGATCGGCTTATTCGTAACGGTCCGGGCGAAGTCGACCTCGTGCGCCACCAGCGGGCGCGAGCGCGAGAGCCGGCCGAACACGGCGGGATGGCGCACGTCGCCGGCCGGAATGTCGAGCGCGCGCAGCTCGGCCTCGAACTCCTCCGGATGGTCGACCAGCGGCAGCAGATCGACCAGCGGGATGAGCTGGCAGTTGTCGAGCCGGCTCGCGACGAAGCTCGCATAGGAATCGCGGCGCTGCTCGCCATCGGTGATCACGTCGACCCCGGCCTTCTCCTGCGCCGCCATGGCGAGGCGGACCGCGTCGTCGGCGGTCTCCTGGAAAGCCGCCTCCGACAGCCGGCCCTCGACATGGGCGTGCATGGCCTCGACCATCCAGCGCGGCCGCGGCCAGGAGCCGATGCCCATCACCGCCAGCGCCGGGATCGCGGGCGCGGCAACCGGCGTGCGGGTGCGGACCGGCGCGGCGGCGGGCGCCGCTGCGGCGACGGCCGCCACCGGCGCGGCCGCGCGCTCGGCCAGCTTGCCCTTGCAGACCAGGAAGGAGCGCTGCTTCTTCACCTTGGTCCAGGACACCAGCTCGTTGCCGGTGAGCCGGCACCAGGCCGGCAGGTCCTCGTCCACCGAGATCTCGGTCGAGCGGATCTCCAGGAGCCCGCCGCGCGGCAGCGGGTCGATATGCTTGCGGATCAGCAGCAGCAGCCCGTTGCCGCAGTCGAGATCCCCGCCGTCGAAGCCGACATCGGGGGCGTGGCTGTGAGCGTCGCTCGGGTTCACGGCATCTCCTTCCGTCGCGGCGGTGTCGCCGCGGTCCGGCCGGCTTGGCGCCGGCCTCGATAAACCGGCCGTGCCGGCGCTCAGGCGCCGCGGCGGCGGCCGAGTTCGAAGCCGATCGCGCCCATGGCGAGGCCGGCGATGGCCAGCGCCGCGATCAGCCCGGTCGAGAGGCCGGGAGCGGGCGGTGGCGGGGCCGAGACCGTCGCGGCCTGGGCGGAGCCGGCGGCCGGGGGCACCGGCGCGGCCTGAGCGCTGGCCCGGGTCAGCAGCGCCGCGGCCTGGTAGCCGCGGTTGAGCAGCGCCCGGCCGACATCCTTGAGGATCGCCTGGCCGGCGACGCGGCCCTGGCCGAGCACAAGATCGACATTCGCGACCGCCGGCCCGCCGAGATTGATCGAGCGGTTGCCGTCCTTGTCCTCGATATGCCAGTCCGCGACCTTGTCGCCGTCGATGCGGTTCACCGCGACGCGGAAGAAGCCCTCCGGCCCCTCGGCCTTCTGGCCCGGGCGGATGCGGATCTCGTCGCGGTTGACCAGCATGAAGCCGAAATTATGCCCGGTCGGGCAGCCGACCGGATAGGCGGTGAAGCGCCCGTCGAACTGATAGGGCTTGCCGTATTCGAAGACGATGGTGCGGTCGTAGAGCTTGAGATTGGCCTTGCCGTCCTTGAAGCCCTCAGGCCAGGGCGAGAGGAAGCCGGCGACGCCGTCATGCTCGAACACCAGCGCCTTGCGCGCCGCGGTGTCCTCGATCAGCCGCTGCGGCTGGATCGGCCCGAGCGTCTTCTCGAACACGGTCTTGCCGCCCTCGAGAACCGCGACCGTCACCGTGCCGGCCGCCTCGTCGATCCCGGCGACGCGGATGGTCTTGGTCCCGCTCGGCCAGCTGTCGCCGCTGGCCGCCAGCCCGGCGAACAGGCGCTCGCCCGCCAGCATCCGGTCGGTGCGCACGCCGGAGATCCAGTCGAACACCAGCTTCTGCGGGCCGGCTTCGCGGATCTTCCCCTGGTTGTAGAGCTGGGTGAAGCCGCTCGCCCCCTGCCCGGCCCACCAGCCCGGCTGGTTGGCCGAGAAGACCGGCGCGCCGAAGGCCCATTCCCAGTCCTGCCCGGCGATGGTGCGCACATGCATGGCGTGGTTGGCCGTGCGCTCATGCCCGACGGTGGCGAAGTAGTGATAGACCTGCCCGCCGACCGCGACGCTGCCGCCGGCCGGGATCGTCACGTCCTCCTTGATGACGATCGACATGTCGTAGTCGATATAGGTCGGCATCCGGCCGAGCACCGGCAGCGGCTCGCCGCGCAGCGCCGTCTCGCCGCCCCAGGTGTCTTCGAGATAGGCCAGCCCGCCCGGCGGGATCACCACCTCGCCGTTCTCGACCCGGCTCTTGCGAATGAGAACGCTGTCGAACTTGGGCGGCCGGTTCAGGCCGAAATCGTCCTTCACCGCCACGCCCTGCTTCAGCCCCGGCAGGCCGGGCACATAGGCCGGGTTCACCGGCCGGTCGGCGACCAGCGAAAAGGGCGGCGGCGGCAGGTCCTGCGTCGCCACCGGATGGGCGATTGGCACGCCCGGCGCCAGCGGCGTCAGGCGGCTCTCGGCCCCGGCCGTGAGCGGGGCGGCGAATGGCACGGCGCAGCCCAGGGCCGCGGCGACGAGGAAGCGGGCGGTCTTGTGCATGGCGGTCCCTCGCAGCGGGGTGTCGGCGACGGTTCAGGTCGGCGGTTCAGGCCGGGCGCGCGGGCGCGTCCGGCAGCTTGCAGGCGCTGCCGCGCCGGCCGGAGAGGTAGAGCGCCCCCCAGCCGGTCAAAAGCAGCGTGTTGAGGAAGATCAGCCATTTCGGCACGCCGGCCAGCAAGCTGCCCGCCATGCCGAGCCCGACCAGCGAGAGCACCGGCGCGAGGCAGCTGACGCAGAGCGCCGAGACGGCGAGCGCCCCGCCACCCAGCGCAGCGCCGGCGGTGGTGCCGGCGCCGTTGCGCCGCGCCGTCGCCAACGCGAAGCCGACGAAGCCGAGCGCCGCCGCGACCGAAAGCAGCGAGAAGATCTCCTGCTTGCGCTGGAAGCTGATCCACCAGGCCTGCCCGCGCGCATAGGTGAGCTGGCCCGCGCCCAGGAACTCCTCGGGCAGGAAGCCGCAATCCTCGGCGGCGGTCGCCGATTGCGGCATTTCGAAGAGCAGGTGGCTCAGGCCGAGATAGCCGAGGCCGCCGACCAGAGCCAGGACGAGGGCGAGCGTGCGCGGGCGCATGGCGGCCCCGTTCAGTAGCTGATCGCGGGGGCGCCTTCGCCCATGAACTCGACGAGCTTGGCCCCGCCGACGATCTTGGCGCCGGCGACGAGGTTGTCCTCGTCGAGGCCGCGCTTCTTGAAGCAGGGCGAGCAGACATAGATCGTGCCGCCGGCGGCGGCGAAATTGCTCATCAGCTCCTTGAGCGGCGCGAAGCCCTCCTCGTGGATGTCGTCGGCATAGCCGGCCTGCGACAGGCGGGTGCCCTCGATCGACAGGAAGACCACGGTCTCCTTGTCGGAGGCGACGGCCGCATTGGCGATGACGAAGCCGACGGTGGCCTTGTCGGTGTCGTTCTTGGCGACGCTGATCGAGACGACGAACTTGCCGGGCATTGCTGAGGCTCCTTGCGGGTGTGGGGTCAGGTCCAGTCCGGGCGCGAGCGGATCCAGAAGCTGTGGCTGTCCGGCTCGTGGCGGAGAAGGTCGTTGCGGGTCATCCGGCACCAGGCCGGGATGTCTTCCGGAGCGCCGGGATCGCGCGCGATGACGCGCACGACCTTGCCCGGCGCGCTCCGCAGCTTGATGCGGAGCAGCAGCACGAGATCGCCGCAGCCGGTATAGCCGGCATCGTAGGTCTCAGACGGCTCGCTGTCGTCCATGCACGTCCCGCCGCGCCGCGCGACCTCGTCGCCCGGGCACGTTAATGAATCCGGTGTTGCTGGAAGAAAGCGGCCCGCTTCCGCCTACGCCCCGCCGGCTACGGCGGTTGGCCAGCCCGAACCGGGCATGGCGCGCGAAAGTGCGACCACTGTGGCCGAGCCTAGCGATCGCACCCGTGGCGTCAAGCGAGCCGCGGCGGCGGGAAGAGGAAAACCGCCGTCACGGCGGCGCGGCGCAGGCGGAGGCCGCCATCGGGCCGGCCCGCGGGAGAACACCGTTGCCGCCGCCTCCTCCGCTCGCGGCGTCAGTCCCTGCCCTCTCCGGCGTGTTCGAGGCCCGGCCGCGCGAGCCGGAACCGGAAGACGCCGTCCTCCAACGCCGCCTGATCGGCCAGGGTCAGCCCGTTGCGGGCGGCATAGACGGGGATGTCGATCCTGCTCAGCGGGTCGGTGCTCAGGATTTCGAACACGGCCGCCTGGGGATTCTCGCGCACCGCGCGCGCGACCCGCAGCACCACTTCCGGGCAGAACAGCCCGGCGAGATCGAGCCTCAGCATGGCGGGCACAGCAGCATCGCAGGATAGCGGTCCGCCGGCATGGTTTCGCCATGCCCGGCACCTGCGTCATCTGGGCGGCGGGCCTGGGCGGGCACTGCAACAACGAACGAATACATTGTCTTGTGAATCGCTCTCTTGGTATTTGTGCAGCGCAAAAACAGATTTTTGCGCCGAAAGTCGTATCGCTAGTCGTGGCGCGACTTCCAGAATTCCTTTGCGGGACTCGCAGCACCGCCCGGCTGCGGCAGTCTAGCACCTTTCGTTTCTTGACGTGCGTTTACAAATTGGGCAAATTCTAATGTGAGGGAAATTCAGGGATTTCCTGCCTCGCCAAACCAAGGAGCGCAAACCCATGCTGAGAGAGATCTCGCGTAGACAGTTCCTCGGAACTGCCGGCGCCGGTCTTGCGGGCACGGCGATCGGGGCCTTCGGCTTCGACGGAGCGGCGGAGGCCCTGGCGGCCTCGGTTCGCCCGTTCAAGCTGGCCGAGACGGTCGAGACCCGCAACATCTGCACCTATTGTTCCGTCGCCTGCGGAATCATCCTGTATTCCAAGGGGGCCGACAAGGCTGCCGGCAAGCGCGGCGAGATCGTCCATATCGAGGGCGATCCCGACCATCCGACCAATCGCGGCACGCTCTGCCCCAAGGGTTCGGCGCTGCTCGACACCGTGAAGTCCGAGACGCGCTCGCTCTATCCGCAGATGCGCAAGCCCGGCTCCGACAAATGGGAGCGGATCTCCTGGGATCAGGCGCTCGACCGGATCGCGCGCCTGATGAAGGACGATCGCGACAAGAACTTCATCGAGCGGAACAAGGACGGCACGACCGTCAACCGCTGGACCTCGACCGGCTTCCTGGCCGCGTCGGCGACGACGAACGAAACGGCCTGGTGCACCTACAAGGTCGTGCGCTCGTCCGGCATGCTGGTGTTCGACAACCAGGCGCGCGTCTGACACGGCCCGACGGTGGCGAGTCTCGCCCCGACGTTTGGCCGTGGAGCCATGACGAACTCCTGGACCGACATCAACAACACCGACCTGGTCATCATCATGGGCGGCAATGCCGCCGAAGCGCATCCCTGCGGCTTCAAATGGGTGACCGAGGCCAAGGCCAACCGTGGCGCCAAGCTGATCGTCGTCGATCCGCGGTACACGCGCTCGGCCGCCGTGGCGGATTACTACGCTCCGATCCGTCAGGGCACCGACATCGCGTTCCTGCTGGGGGTGATCAACTACCTGATCAAGAACGACAAGGTTCAGTGGGAGTACGCCAAGAACTTCACCTCGGCCGCCTTCATCGTGAAGGAGGGCTTCGGCTATCAGGACGGCCTGTTCACCGGCTATGACGAGGCCAAGCGCGACTATGACCGGTCGAGCTGGGACTACGAGTACGACGAACAGGGCTTCGTGAAGGTCGACATGACGCTGCAGCATCCGCGCTGCGTCTGGAACCTCCTCAAGGCCCATGTCGCCCAGTATACGCCGGAGCTCGTCGAGCGCATCTGCGGCACCCCGAAGGACGCGTTCCTGACGGTCGCCAAGATGATCTCGGAGACCGCGGCGCCCGACAAGGCGATGACCTCGATGTACGCGCTGGGCTGGACCCAGCACTCCAAGGGTTCGCAGAACATCCGCTGCATGGCGATGCTTCAGCTGATCCTCGGCAACATCGGCGTCGCCGGCGGCGGCATGAACGCGCTGCGCGGCCACTCGAATATCCAGGGTCTGACCGATATCGGCCTGATGTCGAACCTGATCCCCGGCTATCTGACGCTGGCCAACGAGCGCGAGACCACGCTCGACACCTACATGTCGACGCGCGGCTTCAAGCCGACGCGGCCCGGGCAGATGAGCTACTGGCAGAACTACCGGAAGTTCTTCGTCTCCTTCCAGAAGATGATGTGGGGAGACGCCGCCCGCGCCGACAACGAGTGGGGCTTCAACTACCTGCCGAAGCTGGACGTGCCGTCCTACGACATCTTGCGTGCATTCGACATGATGCATCAGGGTCAGATGAACGGCTATTTCTGCCAGGGCTTCAACCCGCTGCTCTCGTTCCCGAACAAGAACAAGATCAAGGCGGCGCTCGGCAAGCTGAACTTCCTCGTCGTCATGGATCCGCTCCAGACGGAGACGGCTCGCTTCTGGGAGAACCACGGCGAGTTCAACCCCTCCGATCCGGCCAAGATCCAGACAGAGGTCATCGAACTGCCGACGACCTCCTTCGCCGAGGACGAGGGCGCCACCGTCAACTCGGGCCGCTGGCTGCAGTGGCACTGGGCCGGCGGCGACGCGCCCGGCGAGGCGCGCCCCGACATCTGGATCATGGCCCAGATCCATCGTCGCCTGCGCGCGCTCTACGAGAAGGAGGGCGGCGTCTATCCGGACGGCATCCTCAACCTCGCCTGGAACTACAAGGACAAGGAGGAGCCGACTGCGGCTGAACTCGCGCGCGAGCTCAACGGCTACGTGCTCGAGGACGTGCTGGACCCGGCCGATCCGAGCAAGAAGCTGCTCGAGAAGGGCAAGCAGGTCGCCACCTTCGGCGTTCTGCGCGACGACGGCACCACGGCCTGCGCCAACTGGATCTATGCCGGGTGCTGGACCGAGGCCGGCAACATGATGGCGCGCCGGGACAACAAGGACCCGTCGGGCCTCGGCATCCACCAGAACTGGTCCTTCGCCTGGCCGGCGAACCGGCGCGTGCTCTACAACCGCGCCAATGCCGACCTGTCGGGCAAGCCCTGGGATCCGAAGCGGGCGCTCATCGCCTGGGACGGCGCCAAATGGTCGGGTCCGGACATTCCGGACATCGCCCCGACGGCCAAGCCCGAGACGGTGATGCCCTTCATCATGACGGATGAGGGCGTGGGTCGCCTCTTCGTCCGCCGCATGATGAAGGACGGGCCCTTCCCGGTTCACTACGAGCCGTTCGAGAGCCCGGTCGCCAACGTCGTCGCCCCCAAGATCAGGGGTAACCCGGCGGCGCGCGTCTTCAAGGGCGACATGGAGCAGTTCGGGACCTCGTCCGAGTTCCCGTTCGCCGCTGTGACCTACCGCCTGACCGAGCACTTCCACTACTGGACGAAGCACAACCGGGTGAATGCGATGCTGCAGCCCGAGTTCTTCGTCGAGATCTCGGAGGAGCTCGCCAAGGAGCGCGGCATCCAGAAGGGCGGCTGGGTGCGGGTCGATTCCGCACGCGGCTACGTCAAGGCCAAGGCCGTGGTGACCAAGCGGATCAAGCCGCTGATCTGTGACGGCAAGACCGTCCATATCGTCGGCATCCCGATCCACTGGGGCTTCATGGGCGCGGCCAAGAAGGGTTTCGGCGCGAACACGCTGACCCCCTTCGTCGGTGACGCGAACATCGAAACGCCGGAATACAAGGCGTTCCTCGTCGATATCCGGCCCGATGCCGGCCCGGCAGTCTCGTAAGGGAGGGCGACACGATGGCTAACGCTGTTCTCGAAATCGCCCGCCAGTCCGCGACGCGTGGCGGCATCACCGGGGCGCTCGCGCCACAGGACGACTTCCAGCTGGTCAAGCTGATCGATGTCTCGAAATGCATCGGCTGCAAGGCCTGCCAGTCGGCCTGCCTGGAGTGGAACGACCTGCGCGAGCCGGTCGGCATCAATGTCGGCGTCTACGACAATCCGCACGATCTGACGGAGAACTCTTGGACGCTGATGCGCTTCACGGAATGGGACAATCCCCAGACCGGGCGCCTGGAATGGCTGATCCGCAAGGATGGCTGCATGCATTGTGCCGATCCGGGCTGCCTCAAGGCCTGCCCGGCCCCCGGCGCGATCGTTCAGTACACCAACGGAATCGTCGACTTCCAGAAGGACCACTGCATCGGCTGCGGCTACTGCATCAAGGGATGTCCGTTCAACATCCCGCGCATCTCGAAGGCCACCGAGAAGGCCTACAAGTGCACGCTCTGCGTCGACCGCGTCGCGGTCGGCCAGGGGCCTGCCTGTGCCAAGGCCTGCCCGACCAAGGCGATCTCCTTCGGCACCGAGACGCAGATGAAGCAGCTGGCGGCCAGCCGGATCACGGATCTCAAGTCGCGCGGCTACCAGAATGCCGGGCTCTACGATCCGCCGGGCGTGGGCGGCACGCACGTCATGTACGTGCTGCACCACAACGACCAGCCCCAGCTCTATGCCGGCCTGCCGAAGGACGCCCGGATCTCCCCGGTCGTCGAGGTCTGGAAGGGCATGACCAAATATGCCGGCCTCGCCGTCATGGGTCTTGCCGCTGCCGTCGGCCTCATCCACCATACGGTGGTCGGCGCCAACCGCGTCACCGAGCATGACGAGGTCGAGGGCGAGAAGATCAAGGAGGGCAAGGCATGAGCCACCCGTCCATGAATCACCCGTCCGAGGCCCAGGTCGAGAAGCACGCCGTCTCGCGTTATTCGGGCGGCGCGCGCCTCAACCACTGGATCACGGCGGTGACGCTGATCCTGCTGGCGATCAGCGGGCTCTCGCTCTTCACCCCGTCTCTGTTCTGGCTCACCGGCCTGTTCGGCGGCGGGGCGCTGACCCGCGAAATCCATCCCTGGCTCGGCGTGCTGCTGTTCTTCTCCTTCATGGGGCTCTTCCTCCGCTTCTGGAAGCTAAACCTGTGGAACCGTGACGACACGGCCTGGATGAAGAACATCGACGCCGTGGCCAAGGGCGACGAGGAGAAGCTGCCCGAGGTCGGCAAGTACAATGCCGGGCAGAAGCTGGTCTTCTGGGGCATGTCGCTCTCGATCATCGCGCTGATCACCTCGGGCATCGTGATCTGGGATAAGTATTTCTACCAGTTCACCACGATCGACCAGAAGCGCTGGGCCGTGCTGATCCACGCCGTCGCCGCGGTCGGCGCCATCACCATCTGGATCGTCCACGTCTATGCGGCGATCTGGGTGCGCGGCACCATCCGGGCGATGACGCAGGGTTCGGTAACGGCGGGCTGGGCCTACCGGCACCACCGCAAATGGCTGCGCCAGGAAGCCAGGAAGCCAGAGGCGCCCCGGCCGGCCCAGCCGGCGGAGTGACCTGCCCCGAGACAGACGGAGCGGCGCGCGCGCGTGCCGCTCCGTCCCTTTTTTGAACGTGACCCGTGAGGTTCGTGCCGTGTCCCAGCCGACCGCCCCCCAGTTCCAGCCGGTGCATATCGGCACCGCGGCCAAGCCGCCACTCGCCGTCGTGCCCGAACCGGCGACGCTGTTCGCCCGGCGCGCCGAGCGCTTCCGCGCCCTGTCGCCGGACCATCAGCTCGCGGGCTATCTCGGCTTCCTCGCCGATCTCGCCGACGCCCAGGCCGCCATCCTGCCCGGATTGCCGCCGGCCGTGCTGCCGGACGCCGCGCTGGTCGAGCGCGCCATAACCCATGGCATGGCGCCGATCGCCCGTTCCGAGGTCGCGATCGACGACACGGTGATGACCACGCTCGACAGGCTGCTCGACGCCGCGCGCGGCATCGCCATGCCCGACAGCGCCCAGGCCGCGCGTGACGGCGTCATCGCCGCCCCCGCCGAGGAGAAGCGGGCAATGATCGCCAATGTCCTGGCGGATTCCCTGCCGGCCAACGAAATGGCCGAGCACGTCTTCGTCGCTGCGGCGCTCCAGGTGCACTTCGCCCGTCTGGCGGCGCAGTTGCCGGGCGAGCGGCTGACCCCGGTCTCCGACGGCGCCTGCCCGGCCTGCGGCGGCCCGCCGGTCTCCTCCTCCGTGGTCGCCTGGCAGGGCTCGGAATCGACGCGCTTCGCCACCTGCGCCAGCTGCGCCACCGCCTGGCACGTCGTGCGGATCAAATGCGTCGCCTGCTCCTCGACCAAGGGCATCCACTACGCCCATGTCGAGGGCACCGCCGACACGCTGAAGGCCGAGTGCTGCGACGAGTGCGGCACCTATCTCAAGATCCTCTACAACGTCCACGACGCGGCGCTCGACGCTGTCGCCGACGATGTGGCGAGCGCAGGCCTCGACCTGCTCGTGCGCGACAAGGGCCATCGGCGCTCCGGATTCAACGTCTTCCTCGCCGGTTTCTGACGGGAGCGCGCCATGCACGCTCCCCAAGCCGACATCCGCCCGCGCCTGCCCTCGGTCGACCGCGTCCTCCAGAGCGAGACCGGCCGCGTCGCGCTGGCCGCCCACGGCCAGGCCGCGGTGACCGCAGCCATACGCGCGGCGCTCGCCGGCTGGCGGGAGAGGGTCGCCCAAGGCGGCGCGGCACCGGAGGCCGAGGCCGTCGCCCGGCAGGCGCAGGCCGCGCTCGCGCGCGCCGATGCACCCTCGCAGCGCCGCGTCTTCAACCTCACCGGCACGGTGCTGCACACCAATCTCGGCCGTGCCGTGATGCCGGAGGAAGCGGTGCAGGCGGTGGTGACCGCGATGCGCCATCCGACAACGCTGGAATTCGCGCTCGACGGCGGCGCCCGCGGCGAGCGCGACGACCATGTCCGCGGCCTGGTGCGCGAGCTCACCGGGGCGGAGGACGCCTGCCTCGTCAACAACAACGCCGCCGCGGTGCTGCTGGTGCTCGCCACACATGCGGCGGGCCGCGAGGCCATCGTCTCGCGCGGCGAGCTCATCGAGATCGGCGGCGCCTTCCGCCTGCCGGAGATCATGAAGCGCGCCGGCACCCGCCTGCACGAGGTCGGCACCACCAACCGCACCCATCTGCGCGATTTCGAGGAGGCGATCTCGGAGGAGACCGGCGTCATCCTCAAGGCGCATGCCTCGAACTACGCCATCCAGGGCTTCACCGCCGAGGTCGACCCGACGAAGCTGGCGACTCTGGCGCAGGCCAAGGGCCTGCCCTTCATCGACGATCTCGGCTCCGGCACGCTGGTCGATCTCGGCCGCTGGGGGCTGAAGCGCGAGCGCACGGTGCAGGACGCGCTCAAGGCCGGCGGCGATCTCGTCACCTTCTCCGGCGACAAGCTGCTCGGCGGCCCGCAATGCGGCTTCATCGTAGGCCGCAAGGAGCTGGTGCGCGCCTGCGCCAGAAACCATCTCAAGCGCACGCTGCGGCTCGACAAGATCCGCCTCGCCGCGCTGGAGGCGACCTTGAAGCTCTATCGCGATCCCGACCGGCTGGCCGAGCGCCTGCCGACGCTGCGCGCCTTCAGCCGGACGCAGGACGACATCCGCGCCCAGGCGGCGCGGCTGCTGCCGGCCTGGCGGGAGGCGCTGCCGGAGGGATTCACGGCCGAATTGCGCGACTGCGCCAGCCAGATCGGCTCGGGCGCCATGCCGGTCGACACGCTGCCGAGCGCCGCGCTCGCCGCGGTCCCGGCCGGCCGCCACAAGGGCGAGGCGCTGGAGCGGCTCTCGGCCGCGCTGCGCGCCCTGCCCGTGCCGGTGATCGGCCGGATCAAGGACGACGCCGTTCTGCTCGACCTGCGCTGCCTCACCGAGGAGGACGATTTCCGCGCCCAGCTGCCGGCGCTGACGGGAGGGGCCGCATGATCCTGTCCCTGCTGCGCCGCCGCTCCGCCGGAGCCCCCGCCGCGCCGAGCGCCCCCGCCCCGGAGGCGAATGTCGAGGACCAGCTCGCCGAGGCGAAGGCCCTGGCGCAGGGCGGCGACTACGACGCCGCTCTGGCGATCTGGGGGCCGCTGGCGCATCAGGGCGTGGCGCGCGCCGCCAACAATGTCGGGGCCTGCTTCATGGGCGGGCTCGGCGTCGTCGCCGACCATGAACTCGCCGTGCGCTGGCTGACGCTGGCGGCCGAGGGCGGCGATCCGGCCGGACAGCGCAACCTCGCCGCCGCCTATCTCCAGGGCCAGGGCGTCGCGCAGGACGACGCGCAGGCGCTCGACTGGTATCGCAAGGCCGCCCGCACTGGCGACGCGCAGGCGCAGGACATGCTGTCCTGGATGCTGCTGGAGCGCGAGGACGCCTATGCCCACGCGCTCGAGGCCCGGCAATGGGCGGAAGCGGCGGCCGAGGCCGGCATCGCCAGCGCCATGACGCGGATGGGCATGTTCTTCCACAATGCGCTCGGCGTGGAGCGCGACCCGCAGGAGGCCGTGGCCTGGTGGTCGCGCGGCGTCGCCGCCGGCGATGCCGACGCCATGGCGATGCTCGGTGCCGCCAACCATCTCGGCCAGGGGGTCGACCGCGATCCGGTGCGCGCCATGGTGTTGCTGATCATGGCGCGCCAGCGCGGCTCGCAGCTCGCCAACACCTTCTTCGAGGCGGTGAAGCAGAGCCTCGCCCCTGGCGATTTCGACAAGGCGGAGGCGCTGGCCTCGCGCATCGCCGTGGACGCGCCGTCATGATCGTCGGCACCGCGGGCCATATCGATCACGGCAAGACCTCGCTGGTGAAGGCGCTGACCGGCGTCGACGCCGACCGGCTGAAAGAGGAGAAGCAGCGCGGGATCACCATCGAGCTCGGCTTCGCCTACTGGCCGCGGCCGGACGGGCAGGTCACCGGCTTCGTCGACGTGCCGGGCCATGAGCGCTTCGTCCACACCATGCTGGCGGGCGCACAGGCGCTCGACCTCGTCCTGCTGGTGATCGCCGCCGATGACGGGGTGATGCCGCAGACGCGCGAGCATCTCGAGATCGTCGAGCTGCTCGGGCTCGACCGGGCGCTGGTGGCGCTGACCAAGATCGACGCGGTCGCGCCCGGACGGCTCGCCGAGGCCGAGACCGAGATCGCCAACTGGCTTGCCGGCACCCGTCTGGCCGGCACCCCGATCCTGCCGGTCTCCAGCCTGACCGGCGACGGCATCGACGCCCTGAAGGCCGCGCTCGACGCGGAAGCCGCGCGGCTGCGGGCCCGCGATGACGGCCGCCTGTTCCGGCTTTCGGTCGATCGCAGCTTCACCCTGCAGGGTGCCGGCGTCGTCGTCACCGGCATGGTGCTCGACGGAGCCGTCGCGGTCGGCGACGAGGTGGTGTTGTCGCCGTCGGGGCTGACCGCGCGCGTGCGCGCCATCCACGCCCAGAACCGCAAAGCCGAGCGTGGGCGGGCGGGCGATCGCTGTGCGCTCAACCTCGCCGGGCCGCAGATCGAGAAAGGCGCGATCCATCGCGGCGACATGGTGGTCGCCCCGGCCGGCCACGCCCCGACCCAGCGCATCGACGCCCGCATCAAGGTCGCGCCCGGCGCGGTCAAGGGCCTGCAGCAATGGATGCCGGCCCGCTTCCACCACGCCACCGCCGAGATCGGCGCCCGCATCGTCCTGCTCGGCGAGGGCCAGCCCCAGCCCGGCGAGGAGGCGCTGATCCAGCTCGTGCTGGAGAAGCCGATCGCGGCGCGCGCGCTCGACCGCTTCGTGCTGCGCGACGTCTCGGCCAGCCACACGCTCGGCGGCGGCGTCCTGCTCGATCTACGCGCGCCCGACCGCAAGCGCCGCACGCCGGAGCGGCTGGCGGCGCTGGACGCCGCCGGCCGCACCGACCCCGCCGCGGCGCTCGCCGCCCTGCTGGCGGCGACCAGCGGCACCGTCGATCTCGCCGCCTTCGGGCGCGATCGCGGCCTCGATACGGCCGCCACCACCGCACTCGCGGCGCAGGCCGGCGCCGTGGTCTTCGCCGAGGGCCGCGCCGTGCTCGGCCTGGCGCAGGACCGGCTCGGCGCCATCGAGGAGGCCGTGCGCGCCGCGCTGGCCGCCTTCCATGCCGAGAACCCCGACCTCACCGGCACCGGGCTGGAGCGGCTGCGCCTGCAGACGGCGCCGCGCGTGCCGGCCCCGGTCTTTCGCGCCATCCTGCGCGGCTTCGTCGGCGCCGGCTGGCTGGTGATCGACGGCAACTGGGTCCGGCTCGCCAGCCATCAGGTCGCGATCTCGCTGGAGGAGGAGAACCTCTGGTTCGAGCTCGGCCGCCACATCTCCGGCGGCGAGCGCTTCCGCCCGCCGCGCGTGCGCGACATCGCCCGGCTGACCGGCGAGGACGAGGGCGACATCCGCCGGCTGTTCAAGCGGCTCGGCCGCGCCGGCGAGATCGACGAGGTCGCGCATGACCATTTCTTCCTGCGCCGCACGGTGGCGGAAGCGGTCGACATTGCCTGCGCGGTCGAGCTCGCCGCCAATGGCTGGTTCAACGCTGCGCTCTATCGCGATGCGGTCGAGGCGGCCGGCGGGGGCACGGTCGGCCGCAAGGTCGCCATCCAGATTCTCGAATTCTTCGACCGCCACGGCGTCACCATCCGCCGGGGCGACCAGCGTCGGGTCAATCCGCACCGCCGCGACCTCTTTGCAGTCGCGTCCGAGCATGCGAAGACGCAGGACGTCGATGGTTCTGGAAGAGAAGCGTCCCTGGTGGGGCGGCCGGACTTCAAATCCGGTTGGGGCCGCGAGACGGTCTCAGGTGGGTTCGACTCCCATTCTCTTCCGCCACTTCCCGGAGGAGCGGCCCGTGCCGGCATTGGCTGAGACCTTCCTCTCCCGTCTGGCGGACGACGCAGCGGCCGGCGATCGCGCCGAGGCGGAGCTGCGCCGCGAGTTCGGCGAGCGGCTGGCGCAGGTCGAGCGCGAGCGCGTCTTCGCCAATCGCCGCCTGCACCTGATGCGCTGCCTCGCCGCCGCGGTCGAGGGCGCGGAGGACGATGCCGCCGCGCTCGCCGCCGGCGACCGGGTGATCGAGGCCGAGTTCGGCCTGAGCCGCGCCAGCGAGGCGCATGGCGTGATCATGGACCGGTTCCGGCCGGTGGCCGACGCGGTCGACACGCTGCTGAACTGCGAGGCAGAGCCCGACCATGCCGCCGTGCTCGGCGCGCTGGCGAGCTTCGAGCGCTGGTACGAGACCCATACCGGCAAGCCCTTCCTCGCCCTCTACGACGTCTACCGGGCCCAGACCCCGGTCGTGGATTTCTGAGACGATGAGCGACACCGCCCTCACCGATTTCGACCGCTGGCTCGCCGAGGAATACTCCGCCGGCGACGCGCGCGGCTTCACCGCCTTCATCATCCTGGTGAAGATCAAGAAGCAGGACGTCCAGCCGATCTGCTCGACCTTCCTCCACGTCATCGGCACCGAGACCGACTGGGGCGAGATCACCAATCTCTTCGCCGGCTCCGGCATGCGCTGGGATGCCGCCGTCTTCTTCGTCAAGCGCGACCATCGCCATGGCGGCCCGCTCGACAATCCTGCGGCGCGCATCATCCTGCTCGAGCAGGAGGCGAAGGTCGCCGACGACCGCCTCGCCATCAACCAGGGGCATTTCTTCGACGTCTGGGGCCGGCGCATGACGGTCGAGGAGGTTCCGGGCTGATGGCGGCAATGGCGCTCGCGGCGGAGGTCGGCCTGCCGGACGTGCTGGCGGACCGTCTCGCCGCGATCGGCCTGCCCTATCGCGAGCGGCTGTTTCGCGCCTCGACCCCGAGCTTCCGCCAGTTCGACAGCGACGAGCTCGGCGCCTGCCGGTCCGGCGCCTTCCCCGCCTTCTCGATCACCGGCGGCACCTGCGCGCTCAACTGCAAGCATTGCCGCGCCGAGATCCTCAAGCCGATGATCCCGACCGGCGACCCGGCGGCCTTCGAAGCGACGCTGCGCGGCATGATCGCCCGCCAGGGACTGAAGGGCTTCCTGCTCTCGGGCGGCTCCAGCCGCCGCAACGAGGTTCCCTTCGACCGCTACCTGCCGGCGATCCGCCGCCTCAAGGACGACCATCCCGGCCTGGAGGTGCTGCTGCACACCGCCCTGGTGGATGCGCGCCGGGCCGCCGCGCTGAAGGCGGCCGGCGTCGACGTCGCCATGCTCGACATCATCGGCGACCAGGACACGGTACGCGAGGTCTACCATCTCGACCGGCCGGTCGCCGATTTCGACGCCTCGCTCGGCCATCTCGTCGCGGCGGGGCTGACCGTGGTGCCGCATATCGTCGTCGGCCTGCATTTCGGCCGGCTGCGCGGCGAGGAACGCGCGCTGGAGATCATCGCCCGCCATCGCACCGGCGCCGCCATCCTCGTCGTGCTGATGCCGGCCTTCGCCATGCAGGGCTTCGGCGTGGTGGACCCCGTCACGGCCGCCGGCTTCTTCGGCGAGGCGCGCCAGGCGCTGGACGACCGGCTGCTGCTGCTCGGCTGCGCCCGCCCACACGGCGCCGCGCGCCCGACGCTCGACGTCGCCGCCGTGCTCGCCGGCTTCGACGGCGTCGCCTACCCCACCGACGAGGCGGTCCAGGCGGCGCGCGCGCTCGGCCGGCCCTTCGAGCACGCCCATGCCTGCTGCGGCACGCAATCCTGCGCGAGGGCCGCCTGATGGGTTGCGTCCCGCCCGAAAGCGCCCCGGCGCTGATCCCGCGCAAGCCCGAGCCGGTGCCGGCCGAGGCGCGCAACGGCATGGCGGTGAAGCGCGAGGCGCTGCAGCCGGACGGCGTCTACCGCCCGCGCTACCGCCGCACCCCGGCGATGCGCTCGCCCGACTATGTCCAGCTCTCCACCGCCGCCGCGATCACGCTCGGACTGGTGCCGGGCAAGCTGCATCGCTGCGGCTGCACGCGCTGCCTCAACCTGCTGCTGACCTATCCGGAAGGCTGCCGCGCCAACTGCGCCTATTGCGGGCTGGCGCGCCATCGCGAGGCGGCGACCAATTATGCCGACCGGAATTTCATCCGGGTGGATTGGCCGGCGGCACCGCTCGACGAGATCATCGCCCGTGTCGCCGATGCCGGCGCGGCAACGCCCTTCCACCGCATGTGCATCTCGATGATCACGCATCCGAACTCGGACGCGGATACGGTGACCGTGCTGGAACGCTGGATGGCCCGCATCCCGCGCGCGGCGGTGCCGGTCTCGATCCTGTCGAACCCGACCACGATGGGCCGCGCCGACGTCCAGGCGCTCTACGATCTCGGCGCCGACCTCTTCACCGTGGCGCTCGACGCCTGTACGCCGTCCCTGTTCGAGCGCACCCGCGGCAAGGGCGTCGAGAGCCCGCACAGCTGGCGCAAATACTGGTCGGTCTTCGAGGAGGCGCGGGCGATCTTCGGCCCCGGCCGCATCGGCATGCACCTGATCGTCGGCCTCGGCGAGAGCGACCGCGACGTGCTGGAGATCTGCCGGCAGTTGCACGCGCTCGGCGGGCATTCGCATCTGTTCTGCTTCTTCCCGGAGCGCGGCAGCCTGATGGACCATCTGCCCGCCCCGCCGCGCGGCCGCTGGCGGAGGCTCCAGCTCGCGCGCTACCTGATCGAGTATCGCGACCATCCCTTCGCCGCGCTCCGCTTCGACGCGGAAGGCGCGCTGGTCGATTTCGGCATGGAGGAAGCGGCGCTGCAGGCGGTGATCGCCACCGGCGTCCCCTTCCGTACCTCCGGCTGCCCGGGCAAGGAGCGCGAGGACGTCTCGGCCTGCGACCGGCCCTATGGCGACAGCCCGCCCTCGAACATTGCGAGCTATCCCTTCCAGCCCAACGGCAATGATCTGCGCACGATCCGCAGCCAGATCGCCCGGGGCGCGGCACCGTGACCGTCCTCCCGTCATCCGCCCCGCCGCCCGCCGGCCTCGAACGGACATCATGAGCCAGACCCTGCGCATCATCGACAGCGGCCTTCGCAGCGCCCGCGCCAATCTCAGCCTCACCGAGGCGCTGACGCGCGGCCGCCGCGCCGGCACCACGCCCGACAGCTTCCGCTTCCAGCATTTCCCCCGCAGCGCCATCGTCGGGCGCCACCAGATCCTTCCCCGCGAGGTCGACCTGGCCTGGTGCGCCGCCAACGACGTCGCCACCGCCCGGCGCATGACCGGCGGCGGTGCCATCGTTATGGGCCCGGGCCTGCTCGGCTGGGAGCTGATCCTGTCGCGCACGCTGGTGCCGGACGGGCTCGCCGAGACCTCGGCCAGGCTGTGCGGCGCGATCGCCGCCGGCCTGTCGCGCTTCGGCATCGCCGCCACCTATCGCCCGCGCAACGACATCGAGGTCGGCGGACGCAAGGTTTCCGGCACCGGCGGCTATTTCGAGGGGCAGGTGCTGGTCTTCCAGGGCACGGTGCTGGTCGATCTCGACATCGGCTTCATGACGAGCGCTCTCAACCTGCCGATCCGCAAGCTCGGCAAGCGCGGGCTCGACGCCTTCGCCGAGCGCGTCTGCGACCTCAAGGGCCTGCTCGGCACAGCACCCGCCATGCGGACGGTCGAGGAGGCGCTGGCGGAGGCGGTCGGCGAGGCGCTCGGCCTCGTGCCGGAATGGGGCACGCTCACAGCGGCCGAGGAAGCGCTGGCCGGCGAGGTCCATGACACCGAGATCGGCCGCGACGCCTTCGTCGAGGGCCATGACGACGCCTTTCCAGCGCCCGGCCGCCTCGTCAGCCATGCGGTGCAGACACCAGGCGGCCTGATCGAGGTGACGCTGAAGCTGCGCGATGGCGCCGGCGCGATCATCGACCAGGCGGTGATCAGCGGCGACTATTTCGCCGCCCCGCCGCGCCTCGCCGCCGATTTGGAAGCGCATCTGCGCCAGTTGCCGGCCGAGGCCGCGGGCGAGGCCGCCGCCCGCTTCCTCGACACAGCCGGCGCCCGCTTCCTCGGGCTGGAGCGTGCCGATGTCGTCGCGGTCGTCGCTGAAGCGGCGCGACAGGCCGCGGCGCCTGCGGGCGACGTGCCATGAGCGCCGCCGAACGCCTGCTGATCGTGCTGGTGAACACCGACCCCCGCAATGGCGAGGAGCTCGGCGCACCGTTCTACCACGCCTCCGTCGCCGCCGCGCTGGGCTACACGGTCGACGTGGTCTGCACCGCCACTGCCGGCCGGCTGCTGCGGGTCGGCGTCGCCGCCGGGCTCGAGGTCAAGGCCGGCAGCGGCCGCAGCGTCTACGACTTCATCAAGGACGCGCACGGCCATGGCGCCCGCTTCTGGGCCTGCCCGAACAATCTCGACCTGTTCGACATGGCCCGCGACGAGCTGATCCCGGAATGCGCCGGCATGATGAGCGCCACGCAGATGATCACCGACCTGATGGACGGCGAATGCCGCGTCCTGACATACTGACGGCGCCATGATCACCGTCCGCGGCTGCCGCTTCCCCGCCCATCTGCTCTACGACGTCGCCAACCATGTCTGGTACGAGCGGCTGGACGACGGCTCCTTCCGCGTCGGCATGACCAGCGTCGCGGTGGCGCTGGCCGGCGACATCCTCGCCTTCACGCCGCGGCGCGTCGGCCGCCCGGTCGAGGCCGGCCGCGCCTGCGCCACGGTGGAGAGCGGCAAATGGGTCGGCCCCGCCCGCATCGTCTTCGACGGCGAGGTGCTGGCGGTGAACGAGGACATGATGAACCGCCCGCAGCTCGCCAACGAGGATTGCTACGGCGTCGGCTGGATGCTGGTGGCGAAACCCGGCGACGAGGGCCCGATCGCGAGCCTGGTCTCCGGCAACCAGATCGCCGAGGCCTACGAGGCCTGGATGGAGGCCGAGAACTTCCCCGGCTGCGGCGAATAGGCGGCGAGCAGGCAGGCCTCGCTGCCGCCCTGCCGGCCCGGAATCCTGCTAGCCCACGGCGCCTTCGACCCTGACCACCGGCTCGCCGGCCTCGATCCGGCCGATCACCGCCGCGCTGGCATAGCCGCCGGCCTTCAGCTGGGTGACGATCGCCTCGGCCTCCGCCTGATCGCAGGTGACGAGCAGGCCGCCCGAGGTCTGCGGATCGGTCAGCAGGTGCTGCTGCCAGTCCGGCGTGCCCTCCGGTAGGCGGATGCCCTCGCCATAGCTCGTCCAGTTGCGCTTCGAGGCGCCGGTGAAGATGCCGGCCTTCGTCCATTCCAGCGCCTTCGCCAGCAGCGGCACGCGCCCGGCCTCGACGACCAGCGTCGCGCCCGAGGCGCGCGCCACCTCGAGCCCGTGCCCGAGCAGGCCGAAGCCGGTGACGTCGGTGACCGCGTGCACGGCCGGGTTCGCCGCGAGATCGGCGCCAGCGCGGTTGAGCAGCGTGGTCGAGGCGACCATCTCGGCATAGGTCTCGCCGTCGATCAGCCCCTTCTTGATCGCCGCCGAGTAGATGCCGACGCCGAGCGCTTTGGTCAGGATCACCGCGTCGCCGGGCTTGGCCATAGCGTTGGTGCGCAGCTGCGAGGGATGGCAGATGCCGATCACCGCCAGCCCGTATATCGGCTCCTGCGAGTCGATCGAATGCCCGCCGGCGACCGGGATGCCGGCCCCGGCGCAGGTCTCGGCACCTCCGGCGAGGATCTCGCGGATCACGCCGGCATCGAGCTTGTCGATCGGCATGCCGACGATGGCGAGCGCCATGATCGGCTTGCCGCCCATGGCATAGACGTCCGAGATCGCATTGGTCGCGGCGATCCGGCCGAAATCGCGCGGATCGTCGACCACCGGCATGAAGAAGTCGGTGGTGGCGATGATGCAGGTGTTGTCGTCGACCTGCCAGACCGCGGCGTCGTCGGCGGTGTCCGAGCCGACGAGAAGCTGGTTGAACGGCGCCGCCGCCGGCATGCCGGCGAGCAGGTTCTGCAGGACGGCGGGCGCGAGCTTGCAGCCGCAGCCGCCGCCATGGGCGAGACTGGTGAGGCGGGGCGTCATGTCGTTCATCGGTCGCACAGCGCGCTCGGCGCGCCTCCCTGCTGGACTTGGACTGTGGAACGGCGGCGGGCCGGGGCGCACGGCGTGCGCGGGGCGCCGCCGAAGCGTGAGCCCGCCGCGCCGCGTTGAGCGGCGGGCCTGTCGGGCATTGGCCGGGACGGGGCAGGACCTGCCACGGGGAAACGAGCCATTCGACTGCCGATTGAACAGAATCCGCGCGCCCATGCAACCGGCCCGCCGCGACCGGGCTCTGGACTTTCGCGGCGGCTGCGACCAGCCTCTCCCCAGACAAGCGCGAGGGAGGCACCGCGATGACCCGGCACAATGCCCGCAACGACATTCCCGCCAGCGTGGTCGCGATCAAGCGGGGCGACGTCATGGCGCAGGTCGATGTCGAGCTGAAGGGCACCAGTTACCGCATGAGCTCGGTGATGACGGTGGACTCGCTCGACGCCATGGGGCTGAAGCAGGGCGACACGGTGCATGTCGTCGCCAAGGCCGTGAACGTCCTGCTGACGCGGGAGTGAGGCCGCGGTGACCGCAACGCCGATCTACCTCGACTACAACGGCACCACCCCGGTCGATCCCGCGGTGCTCGAGGCGATGCTGCCCTTCCTGCGCGAGCATTACGGCAACGCCTCCTCCGCGACGCCGCTCGGCCGCGTGGCGCGCAGCGCGATCGAGGCCGCCCGTGCCGAGGTCGCGGCCCTGATCGGCGCGCGTCCCGGCGAGATCGTCTTCACCGGCGGCGGCACGGAGGCGAGCAACCACGCCATCCGCGGCTTTGCTGCCATCGCCCCCGCCGCGCGCCGGCGGATCGTCACCACCACCGTCGAGCACCCCGCCACAGAGATGCCCTGCCGCCGGCTGGAGCGCGAAGGCTTCGCCGTGGCGCGCATCGGCGTCGACGGCGACGGCCGGCTCGACCTCGCGGCGGCACTGGCGGCGATCGGCGAGGCCACGGCGCTGGTCACGGTGATCCACGCCCAGAACGAGATCGGCACGTTGCAGCCGGTCGCCGAACTCGCAGCCGCTACCCGCGCCGCCGGCGCGCCGATCCATGTCGACGCGTCGCAATCGCTCGGCAAGGTGCCTGTCGACGTCTCGGCCTGGGGTATCGACGCGCTGACCATCGCCGGTCACAAGCTCTACGCGCCCAAGGGCATCGGCGCGCTCTATCTGCGCGAGGGCCTGTCCGTGCCGAGCGTGATCGACGGCGCCGGGCAGGAGGGCGGCCGCCGGCCCGGCACCGAGAACGTGCCCTTCATCGTCGGTCTCGGGCGCGCCTGCCGGATCGCGACAGAGCGTCTGGCGCAGGATGCCCGCCGGCTGGAGACGCTGCGCGAGCGGCTCTGGCAGGGCCTGAGCGCGGCGGTACCCGGGCTGCGCCGGCTCGGCGGGGCGCAGACTTTGCCCAACACCTTGAACGTGCTGTTCCCGGACGCGGTCGGCAATGACCTGCTCGCGGCGACGCCGGCGATCGCGGCCTCGACCGGCTCGGCCTGCCATGCCGGGGATTCCAAGCCGAGCGCCATCGTGCTCGCGCTTGGCATTCCGGCGCAGGAGGCGCTGGGCGCCGTGCGCCTGACCCTGGGCCGCGCGACCACGGAAGCGGAGATCGACGCGGCGGTCGCGGCGCTGGCGACGGCGCATCGCGCCGGCGGCCGGGCCTAGCCTCCCGGACGCCGCGCGTGCGCGGCGCACCGGCCTTTCGCCGTCTTGCGAAAAGCGGATGAGCGTACCCTTGCGGCATGCCATTCTGCGCCGGCGGGACGCGATTCTTCCAGCGCGATCCCTCAGGGTTGAGACAGCGACATGACCAGAACTCCCGCCCTGTCCGTCCAGTCCGCCGCGCACCGCCATCGCGCCGTCGCGACCGGGATCGCCGCCGCTGTCGCGCTTGCCCTGTCCGCCTCCGGCGCGCTGGCGCAGGACAAGGCCGGCGCCAAGCCTGCCGCGCTGCCCGGCGGCGCCAGCTCCCTGACCGAATCCTTCGAGAACTGGCAGGTCGCCTGCGCCGCACCGGGCGGCACCGCCACCTGCACCGTCTCGCAGACCCAGGTGCAGAAGGAGCGACGGCGCGTCCTCGACATCCGCTTCATGAGCCCGGCGCCCAAGGGCGCGCCGGGCGGCTGGCTGTCCCTGCCCTTCGGGCTCGAGCTGGCCGCCGGCGTCGTCTTCCAGATCGACGAGGACAAGCCGAGCGCGCCGCAGGCCTTCAAGACCTGCCTCCCGACCGGCTGCGTCGTCCCGCTCGACCTCGCCGGCCCGGTTCTCGCCGGCCTGCGCAAGGGCACGACGCTGAAGCTGAAGGCGACCTCGACCGACGGCCAAGCCGTACCGCTCGCGGTCCAGCTCGGCGGCTTCGCCCAGGCCATGGACCGCGCCGCCGCGGTTGCAGCGGCGAAGTGAGCCTGCGGCCGGCCTGAGCGCCGACGGCGCAGGCCGGACGCATATCGCGGCTTCACGAGACCGGCACGCCGCTACGTCCTTGCCATCGCCCCTCACTCGGCCGGGACGACGGCGCGATCGTCTCCGCCTGAGGATGATGTACGCGGGGAGGCGCTCCTTCAGCGCCGCCCCCGGGATCGGCCAGCCATTTTCCACAGAGCGATCACGTAAAAGTCATCCATCGGCCGTTTTACGAGACCCGGACATATTGACCGCCTTTGGTGGATCACCAATAATCGGATTCGCACCCTCGCTGAAATTCAGAGACGATTACGCATATATAGACCGACGCATAGATGAATTGACGTAAAGTAATTTTATTATCTTCAATGAAATTTATACATTTTCATGAGCGATTTTTATTGCTTCTCGAAACGGACATTGCTGATAAAAATGCAAAAATTATTTCTATGGAAATGAAATTATCTTTACCCCGCAAGATCGCGAAAACAGCGACGCGGCCGATACACTCGACATCCGAACCTGAAACGGACTGGCCGGGCACAGACCACCCGGCAACGCTGCGCCTTGTGGAGACAGGCGGGGCGCGGCCTTCCACCCGGCCGAGCGTAGCCGCCCCCGCGGGCGACGCATGAACAGGCGACGCGACGCCGCCTGCTCGCTGGCGGCGTCAGCCGGCAGAGCGGACGGGTAGGGACACGTAACCAAAGGGGAGAAGCGCAGCGCGATGAGACCATCATCATACGGCCCGAAGCCACCGGCCACCCCGGAGCCGGCGAGCGCTCCGAGCGACGCCGGAGCGCTGCGCCCGCCGAAACCGGGACGCCAGCCGGCACGCGCGCCACGGGGCGCATAGCCGCCGGACAGTGAAGATCGGCCGGACCCGGTTGGGGCCGGCCAGGGGGGGGGGGGGGAGACCAGATCGTGACGATCGGCACCGAAATGCATCAGGCCCAGTACGAGACCCTTCTCGGCAGGATCGCGGCGATGACCGCGCACCCGAATTTCCGGCCGGCCGCGGCGTGCTATTTCCGCGAATTCCACCGGACGCAGGTCAAGAACCACGCCCTCCTCAAGCTCGCCTCCGACGAAGGCCGCTATGCGCTGGCCGTCAAGATCGTGGCGATGCTGATCTCGAGCAGCGAGACCCGAAAGCTCACGATCGGCATGCTGCAGAGCTTCGCCGAGGAGCATCGCCTCTGCTCGCGCAACCGCGTCACCATGATCATCAACGTCGCGGAACTTTTCGGCTATCTCCACAGGATCAAGGACGCCAGGGACCGCCGCTCGCGCACCATCGTCGCGACGGAGAAGTTCCAGCGCATGTTCGATGACGGGTTCCGCTACTTCTCGTTGCCGCTGGCGCTGATCGACCCGCAGAAGAGCCGGTTGATCCCGCTCGCGGACAGGGCGCTCTGCGCCGATTTCGTCGCGGAGGCGATCGACCTCTATCTCGGCGAGATGCGCTTCGGCGAGCTGTTGCCGGAGCTCCGGGCCTTCATCCATCGCGACGGGGCGCTGGAGATCATGGCGCGCCTGATGATCGAGGCGCGGTATTTCACGCCCGAGCAGCGGACGATCGTCGACCTGCCCTATGCGCGGCTCGCCGGCGAGATGGCGCTGTCGCGCTCGCATGTGCAGAAGTTCTTCGCGACGCTGGCCGAGCGCGAGCTCGTGCGGCTGGGACGGCCCGGCGGACGCGAGATCGAGATCCTGCCCAAGGGCGACCTCGTCGCGCACCAGATCGCCGCTTCCTTCCTCTGTGTGTTCCAGATCGCGGCCGGCACCATGCTGCGGCGGCGCGGCCTGCTCGACGCCGCGGACGATGCCGCACCGGCAGCGCTGCGCGAAAGCGCATAGACAGCCCGGCCCGCGGGCCGGAGACCGGTCCACGGCGCGCCCGGCACGGTTCATGCTTGACGACCTTGCGGGGGGCGGCGGATCGCGGGACGCGGCGGCCGGCGGCCGCACGCCTGTCGGGGTTTTCCGGCCCGCCTGCGGCGACGCGCGGCATCGCAAGGTCCGCCGTCGCTTCCTATATGCATCGCGACGCTTATTCTGCGATCAGACCGTTGCGCATCGAGACCGATCGCGTCAGAACGAACCACGCCCGCACCGCTGACGAAGGAGAACGATGGATCCCTCCCCGCTACTACTGATCCTCGCTCTGCCTTTCATCGCCAGCCTCGCTGTGGTCCTTCTTCCGTCGGCTTCGCGGGAGCCGCCGACCTGGGTCGCCGGGGCCACGATGCTGGCCTGTCTTGCCTGCTCGCTCGCGCTTTATCCTTCGGTCGGCGCCGGCGAAGTCGTTCGCTACACCATTTCGTGGATTCCGGCCCTCGGGCTCGACATGACCCTGAGGATGGACGGTTTCGCCTGGGTCTTCGTGACCATGGTGACCGGCATCGGCTTCCTCGTGGTGATGTACACCCGCTATTATATTTCGGCCGAGGACTCGGTCCGGCGCTTCTACCAGCTCTTCCTCGCCTTCACCGGCTCGATGCTCGGCGTCGTTCTGTCGGGCAATCTCGTGCTGCTGGTCGTGTTCTGGGAGATGACCAGCATCTTCTCCTTCCTGCTGATCGGCTACTGGCACCATAGCCAGGGCGCGCGCGACGGCGCCCGCATGGCGCTCACCGTGACCGGCGTCGGTGGCCTCGCCCTGCTCGGCGGAGTGCTGATCATCGGCCACATCGTCGGCAGCTACGACCTCGATTCCGTGCTGGCCTCGGGCGACGCCATCCGCTCGCATGCGCTCTACGTGCCGGCGCTGCTGCTCGTCCTGCTCGGCGCGCTGACCAAGAGCGCCCAGTTCCCCTTCCATTTCTGGCTGCCGAACGCGATGGCGGCACCGACCCCGGTCTCGGCCTTCCTGCACTCCGCCACCATGGTGAAGGCCGGCGTCTTCCTGATGGCGCGGCTCTGGCCCGTCCTGTCCGGCACGCAGGAATGGTTCGTCATCCTCGGCCTCGCGGGCATGGCCTCGCTGGTTCTCGGCGCCTATCTCGCCATGTTCCAGCACGACCTGAAGGGCCTGCTCGCCTATTCGACCATCAGCCATCTCGGCCTGATCACGCTGCTGCTCAGCCTGGGCAGCCCGCTCGGCGCCGTCGCGGCGATCTTCCACATGCTGAACCACGCGACCTTCAAGGCGTCGCTGTTCATGGCCGCCGGCATCATCGACCACGAGACCGGCACGCGCGACCTGCGCAAGCTCTCCGGCCTGTTCCGCTACATGCCGATCACCGGCACGCTGGCCATGGTCGCCAGCGCCGCCATGGCCGGCGTGCCGCTGCTCAACGGCTTCCTCTCCAAGGAGATGTTCTTCGCCGAGGCCGTCGAGACCCATGCCGATTCCTGGGTCGACATCATCGCGCCTTATGCCGCGGTGCTCGGCAGCGCGCTGGCCGTGACCTATTCGCTGCGGCTGATCCATTCGATCTTCCTCGGCGCCCCGCCGGAGAGCTTCCCCCGCGAGCCGCACGAGCCGCCGTTCTGGATGCGCTTCCCGGTGATGTTCCTGGTGGTCGCCTGCCTGGTCGTCGGCATCATGCCCGCCCAGACCATCGGCCCCTTCCTCCACGTCGCCGTCGCCTCGGCGCTCGGCTCGGCCACGCCGCAATACAGCCTGGCGATCTGGCACGGCTTCAACATCCCGCTGGCGATGAGCGTGATCGCGCTGGTCGCCGGCGCCCTGCTCTATCTCGGCGCCGCGAACTATCTGGAATGCGCCGAGCGCGCCCCGATCTTCGGCCGCATCCAGGGCCAGCGCGTCTTCGAGCGCGTCACGGTCGCGATCTCCTGGCGCTGGGCGCGCATGATGCAGGAGACCTTCGGCACCAACCGCCTGCAGGCGCAGATGCGCCTGATCGCCGTGGTGGCGATCGCGGCCGGCGCCGCGCCGCTGCTGCTCTCCGGCCTCGGCCTGCGCCAGGCCCGGCCGATCCAGCTCGACCTCGCCTTCGCCGGGCTGTGGATCATCGGCGCGATCTGCGCGGTGGCGGCGGCCTATCTCGCCAAGTTCCACCGGCTGGCGGCGCTCGCCCTGCTCGGCGGCACCGGCCTGGCCACCTGCACCACCTTCTTCTGGCTCTCCGCGCCCGACCTCGCCGCGACGCAGCTCGTCGTCGAGATCGTCACCACCGTGCTGATCCTGCTCGGCCTGCGCTGGCTGCCCAAGCGCTCGGAAGCCTTCGCCACCGAGGAGGGCTGGCTCTCGCGCCTGCGCCGCTCGCGCGACCTTGCCATCGCGGTCGCCGCCGGCCTCGGCATGGCGGTGATGTCCTATGCGGTGATGACGCGCGACGCGCCGGACTCGATCTCGCGCTTCTTCGTCGAGAAGGCCTATAGCGAGGGCGGCGGGCGCAACATCGTCAACGTCATCCTGGTCGATTTCCGCGGCTTCGACACGCTCGGCGAGATCACCGTGCTCGGCATCGTCGCGATCACGGTCTTCGCGCTGCTGCGCCGCTTCCGCCCGGCGCCTGACAGCATCGAGCTGCCCGAGCAGCAGCGCATCCAGCGCTCCTATGACGACGCCGACCCCGACCGCGACGCCGGCACCACCAAGATGGAGTATCTCTTCGTCCCGGCGGTGATCATGCAGTGGATGTTCCCGGTCGTGATCGTGCTCGCCGCCTATCTCTTCGTGCGCGGCCATGACGCGCCGGGCGGCGGCTTCGCGGCTGGCGTCGCCATGGCGGCCGGCTTCATCCTGCAATACATGGCGGCCGGCACGCGCTGGGTCGAGGACAGGCTGCGCATCCTGCCCGTGGTCTGGATCGGCGGCGGCCTGCTGATCGCCGCGCTGACCGGCCTGGTCTCGGTGCTGCTGGGCGATCCCTTCCTGACCTCCTATTTCCGCTATGCGGAGGTGCCGCTGATCGGGAAGGTGCCGCTCGCCAGCGCCGCCCTCTTCGATCTCGGCGTGTTCAGCCTCGTCGTCGGCGCGACCGTCCTGATGCTGATCGCCATCGCCCACCAGTCCATCCGCCGCCTGCGCGCGGCCCGCCTCGAGGAGGAGCGCCAGAAATGGAACTGACGCTCGCGATCGCCATCGGCGTCATCACCGGCTCGGGCGTCTGGCTCGTGCTGCGCCCGCGCACCTACCAGCTCGTCATCGGGCTGTCGCTGCTGGCCTATGCCGTCAACCTGTTCATCTTCAGCATGGGCCGGCTGCGCATCGGCGCGGCCCCGGTGCTCGGCCCGGGCGGCGCCGGCAGCGCCGCCGACCTGGCCGACCCGATCCCGCAGGCCCTGGTGCTGACCGCGATCGTCATCGGCTTCGCCACCACCGCGCTCCTGCTCGTGGTCCTGCTCGTCGCCCGCGGGCTGACCGGCAACGACCATGTCGATGGCCGAGAGAAGCGGTGATGGACTGGTCACGCCATCTCCTGGTCGTCCCGGTCCTGCTGCCGCTGCTCACCGGGTCGCTGCTCCTGCTGATCGGCGAGGTGCGCCATACGCTGAAGGCGCTGATCAGCCTCGCCTCCTGCGTGCTGCTGCTGGTCGCGGCCTGCGCGCTGCTGCGCCTCGCCGCCGGGCTGCCGGAGACCGGCGGCGCGCTCACCGCCTCCTATGCCGTCGCCGACTGGCCGGCGCCCTTCGCCATCGTGCTGGTGGTCGACCGGCTCTCGGCGATGATGCTCGTCGTCACCGGCATCCTGGCTCTGGCCTCGCTGATCTTCTCGATGGCGCGCTGGCACAGCGCCGCGCCGCATTTCCACACGCTGTTCCAGTTCCTGCTGATGGGGCTCGGCGGCGCCTTCCTCACCGGCGACCTGTTCAACCTCTTCGTCTTCTTCGAGGTGACGCTGGCGGCCTCCTACGGCCTGCTGCTCTACGGCTCGGGCACCTTCCGCGTCCGCTCCGGCCTGCACTACATCGCGATCAACCTCGCCGCCTCGCTGCTCTTCCTGATCGGCGTCGCGCTGATCTACGGCGTCGCCGGCACGCTCAACATGGCCGATCTCGCGGTGCGCCTGCCGGCGGTGGTCGAGGCCGACAAGCCCCTGCTCTATGCCGGCGCCGCGATCCTCGGCGTCGCCTTCCTGGTCAAGGCCGGCATGTGGCCGCTCTGCTTCTGGCTGCCCTCGGCCTATATGGCGGCGGCGGCCCCGGTCGCGGCGCTGTTCGTCATCCTGACCAAGGTCGGCGCCTATTCGCTGCTGCGCATCGGCCTGCTGGTCTTCGGCCCGGCGGCAGGCGAGGCCGCGGGCTTCGGCGGCACGGTGCTGCTCTGGGGCGGCATGGCGACGATCGCCTTCGCCACCTTCGGCATCCTGGCCTCGCAGACGCTCGGCACGCTCGCCGGCTACAGCGTGCTGATCTCGTCGGGCACGCTGCTCGCCGCCATCGGCATCGGCGAGCGCGCGGTGATCTCGGGCGCGCTGTTCTACCTGGTCAGCTCGACCTTCAGCACCGCCGCCTTCTTCATGCTGATCGAGCTGGTCGAGCGCGCCCGTGAACCGGCGGCCGACCTGCTCGCCGTCACCATGGAGGCCTATGGCGACGAGAGCGAGGAGGAGGAGGAGCGCGAAGACGAGCAGGTCGGCGTGATCATGCCCGGCGCGCTCGCGGTGCTCGGCCTCTCCTTCGGTGTCATCGCCATCCTGCTGGCAGGCCTGCCGCCATTGTCCGGCTTCATCGCCAAGTTCGCCATGCTGACCGGCATGCTCAATCCGGCAGGCCTCGGCGACACCGCCGCGGTGCCGGGGCGAATCTGGGGGCTGGTCGCGCTGGTGATCCTGTCCGGCCTTGCCGCGCTGATCGCGATGATGCGCAGCGGCATCCGCATCTTCTGGGCGCCGATGGAGCTGATCGTGCCGCGCGTGCTGGTGGTCGAGGTCGCCCCCATCGTCGCGCTGCTGACGCTGTGCCTGATGCTCGTCGTCCAGGGTGGCGCCGTCGTGGCCTATACCGATGCCGCCGCCCGCGCCCTGCACACGCCCGCGACCTACATCCAGAGCGTGCTGGGTGTCTCCCCGCCGGCCGGGAGCGCGCCATGATCAGCCGCATCCTTCCCTATCCCGTCCTGACCGTCGCGCTGCTGGTGATGTGGATGCTGCTGACCGCGTTTTCGCCGGGGCAGTTCCTGCTCGGCGGGATCATCGCGGTCGGCGCCTCGCGCGTCATGGCTGCGCTGCAGCCCGACAAGCCGCGCCTGCGCAACTGGCACCTGATCCCGAAGCTGGTGGCGATCCTGCTCTGGGACATCCTGCTCTCCAACATCGCCGTCACCCGCATCATCCTCGGCGGCGGGCGCCCCGGCCGCCGCTCGGGCTTCGTCGCCATCCCGCTCGATCTGCGCGACAAGACCGGGCTCGCCATCCTGGCCTGCATCGTCACCAGCACGCCCGGCACAGCCTGGATCGAATACGCGCCCGATACGGGCGTGCTGCTGATCCACGTCCTCGACCTGGTCGAGGAGGATGAATGGGTCGACACCATCAAGAACCGCTATGAGAAGCTGCTCATGGAGGTCTACGAATGAGCGCCGCCGTCATCCTGCACTGGTCGGTCAGCGCTGCCCAGCTCATGCTGGTCGCCGCGATGGGCTGCTACACCTACCGGCTGATCCGCGGCCCCCGCGCCCAGGACCGGGTGCTGAGCCTCGATGCGATCTACGTCTCCGCCATGCTGCTGGCGCTGACCGCCGGCATCCGCACCGGCAGCACCTTCTATTTCGAGGCGGCCCTGATCATCGCCATCCTCGGCTTCGTCTCGACCATCGCGCTGGCCAAGTTCCTGATGCGCGGCGAGGTGATCGAATGAGCCATGCCGAGACCCTGCCGGCCTGGGCCGCGCTGCTGACCTCCTTCTTCCTGCTGGTGGGCGCCGGGCTGACGCTCGTCGGCGCGATCGGCACTGTGCGCCTGCGCAGCTTCTTCGAGCGCGTCCACGCCCCGACGCTCGGCACCAGCTGGGGCACGGGCGCGATGGTGCTGGCCTCGATGCTGTTCTTCACGGTGCAGGGCTCGCGGCTCGCCGTGCACGAGCTGCTGATCGGCATCTTCATCACCGCCACCACCCCGGTGACGCTGATGCTGCTCGCCCGTGCGACGCTCTATCGCGACCGCACCGAGGGCAAGGAGGACGTGCCGTCGCGCGCCATCATGCGCCGCCGCTCCGGCAGCCAGAGCCATTGACGGCATGAGCGCCGCAAAAGGCGCTTGACCCTCTAGTCGCTAGAGGAATTACGGTCTCCCCGTTCGAGATGAGGAGACCGCCATGACAGCGGCGAGCAACAGCCCCGGCGAAAGCCCCCGCAGCCTGACCTGGACGGTCACGGGCATGGATTGCGCCAGCTGTGCCAACACGCTGGAGAGCGCGATGGCGCGCCTGCCCGGCGTCGGCGACATCGCCGTCTCGGTGCCGCGCGAGCGGCTGAGCCTGACGCTGAGTGGCAGCGCGACGACGCAGGGCGAGATCGAGGCGCTGATCCGCAAGCTCGGCTACCGGCCGAGCGCGCTGGCGACGCTAGGCGCAGCGGATGCCGAGGCCGGCACGGCCGGCCATGAAGCCTGCGGCCACGATCACGCCGACCACGATCACGATCATGCTCATGGCGCGCCGCCGGCAGCGGCGACTTCCGCCGACGAGGCCGCGCGGTGGTGGGCCACGCCCAAGGGCCGCGTCGCGCTGACCGCCGGCGGGCTGCTCGCCGTCGCCTTCGTCGCGGGCGAACTGGTGCCGGCGGCCTCCTTCTGGTTCTTCGTGGCGGCGACGCTGCTCGCCATCGCGCCCATCGCCCGGCGGGCGGTGGCGGCGGCCCGCGCCGGGGCGCCCTTCACCATCGAGATGCTGATGACGATCGCCGCCATCGGCGCCCTCGTCATCGGCGCGATCGAGGAGGCCGCGGTCGTCGTCTTCTTCTTCGCGGTCGGCGAGGTGCTGGAGGGCGTCGCCGCCAACAAGGCCCGCTCCGGCATCAGGGCGCTGGCGGCGCTGGTGCCGCGCACCGCCCTGCTCGACGAGAACGGCGCGGTGCGCGAGGTCGCGGCCGAGAGCCTGCGCATCGGCCAGACCGTGCTGGTGCGCCCGGGCGACCGCGTGCCGGCCGACGGCACCGTGGTCGACGGCCATTCCGGCGTCGACGGATCGCCGATCACCGGCGAATCCGTGCCCAAGGCCAAGGAGCCGGGCGCCGCGATCTTCGCCGGCTCGATCAACCAGGACGGGGCGTTGCGCGTGCGCGTCGACAAGGCGGCGCAGGACAACACCATCGCCCGCATCGTCACCCTGGTCGAGGAGGCGCAGGACGCCAAGGCGCCGACCGAGCGCTTCATCGACCGGTTCTCGCGCGTCTACATGCCCTTCATCGTCGGGCTCTCGGCGCTGGTCGCGATCGTGCCGCCACTGGCCTTCGGCGCCGACTGGGGCACCTGGGTCTATCGCGGCCTGGCGCTGCTGCTGATCGGCTGCCCCTGCGCGCTGGTGATCTCGGTGCCGGCGGCCATCGCCTCCAGCCTGTCCATGGCGGCGCGGCGCGGCCTGCTGATCAAGGGCGGCGCGGTGATCGAGGAGCTCGCCCATGTCCGCACGATCGCGCTCGACAAGACCGGCACCCTGACCCGCGGCCGGCCGATCGTCACCGACGTCGTCGCCCTCGACGGCGACGCCCGCACGCTGCTCGGCCTCGCCGCCGCGGTGGAGCGCGAATCCAGCCATCCGCTGGCGCGCGCCATCGTCGACCGCGCCGAGGACGACCGCGCGCCGCGCCTGGTGGCGACGACCAGCCGCGCCGTGCCCGGCAAGGGCATGGAGGCCAGCGTCGCCGGCGCGACGCTCTTCATCGGCGCGCCGCGCTTCGCCGCCGAGCGCCTGCCGCTCGACGAGGACCTCGCCGCCCGCATCGCCGCGCTGGAGGAACAGGGCAAGACGGTGGTCGTCGTGCATCGCGACGGGCGCCATGCCGGGCTGGTGGCGCTGCGCGACGAGCCACGCCCCGATGCGCGTGCCGCCATGGCCGAACTGCGCGCGCTCGGCGTCATCCCGGTGATGCTGACCGGCGACAACCGCCGCACCGGCGCCGCCATCGCGCACGATCTCGGCGTCGAGGTCCAGGCCGAGATGCTGCCCGAGGGCAAGGTCGCGGCGATCCGCGCGCTCGCGGCACAGGGCGGCGTCGCCATGGTCGGCGACGGCATCAACGACGCGCCCGCGCTCGCCGCCGCCAATGTCGGCGTGGCGATGGGCTCCGGCACGGATGTCGCGCTGGAGGCGGCGGACGCGGCGCTGCTGAAGAGCCGCGTCGCCGATGTCGGCCGGCTGGTGCGCCTGTCGCGCGCCACCATGGCCAATATCCGCCAGAACATCGCGATCGCGCTCGGGCTGAAGGCGGTGTTCCTGGTGACGACGCTGACCGGCACCACCGGGCTCTGGCTCGCCATCATGGCCGATACCGGCGCCACCGTGCTGGTGACGCTCAACGCGCTCAGGCTGATGACCTTCTTCCGCGGCGAGGACGAGGCCGCGCCGCAGCCGGCTCAGCGCGCGGTGTAGCCGGCCTCCGCAACCAAGCGGATCGCCGCCGCGCGATCCGTCGAGCCGGCGACGCTGACGCGCTTGCTCTGCGCGTCGGCCTCGACGGCGGTGCCGGGCAGGCCGCGCTCGAGCGCGGCCTTCACCGTCTGGGCGCAATGGCCGCAGCTCATATCGGCGACGGTGAGCTCCATCGCCGGGGCGGCGGATGCGGTGCTGGACGGGTCGGCGCTCATGGCCTTCACTCCGCTGGAGGATCGATGCCGGGCAGCATGGACCTTGCCGTCATGGCAAGGTCAAGCGGCTGTCCCGCGCCGCGCTCAGGCCGGCTTGCCGGTGAAGACGTAGCCTACGCCGCGCACCGACTTGATCAGCACCGGCGCCTTGGGATCGGGCTCGACCTTCTTGCGCAGCCGGGCGATCTGCGCGTCGATCGAGCGGTCGAACGCCTCCAGCCGGCGCCCGCGCGTATGCTCCATCAGCATGTCGCGCGAGAAGACCCGGCCGGGATGGCCGGCCAGCACGGCCAGGATGTCGAACTCGCCGGTGGTCAGGGCGATCTCGCCGCCCGCGGCGGTGCGCAGTTCGCGCCGGTCGAGATCGAGCTGCAAACCGTCGAAGCGCAGCACACCGGCCTGCGCCGCCGGCTGCTCGCGCGCCTCCGCCTGCTGGCGCGGCCGGCGGCGCAGCACGGTGCGCAGCCGCGCCAGCACCTCGCGCAGATGGAAGGGCTTGGCGATGTAGTCGTCGGCGCCGACCTCGAGCCCGACGATGCGGTCGACCACGTCGTCGCGGCCGGTCAGCATGATGATCGGCAGGTCGGAGCGCGCCCGGACCTCGCGCGCCAGCATCAGCCCGTCCTCGCCGCCGGGCAGGACGAGATCGAGCAGGATGATGTCGATCGCCTCGTCCTGCAGGCAGTCGCGCATGCCGCGGCCGTCGGCGGCGGTCGAGACGCGATAGCCCTCCTCCTCGAAATAGCGCACCAGCATGGTCCGGATGCGCGGGTCGTCGTCGACGACGAGGATGTGCTCGGGGCGGGGCTGGCGATCAGCCATGGCGGCCGGGGCGAGGAATCGGACGGGCGAGCGGGAGCACCAAGGCCGTTACAATCCGTTACAAATCTGCACGGACGGTAACACGCGGATCGTTCGTCCGTCACGCGGCGCCTGTGAATTGCGACCATCGCATCACAGGGAACCGGTGGTCATGATCGTCGCCAGCGCCGCCTTGAGGCCATCCGGCCTCCAGCCCATCCTCGCTCCCGCCGCCGCGGCGCCGAGCCTGCACGCCCTGTTCCAGCGCCAGCCGGTCGAGACCGTCGAGCCCGGCGCCGCGATCGCCTGGGAAGGCGACCCGGCCGACCATGTCTTCGCGATCGAGAGCGGCGTGATGCGCGCCTTCCGCGTCCTGCCCGACGGGCGCCGCGTCATCGTCGCCTTCCTCTATCCCGGCGACCTCGTCGGCGTCGCCGCCGCCGATCTGCACGCCTGCACCGTCGAGGCGGTGAACGCCGTGCGCCTGCGCCGGCTCGGCCGCAACCGGTTCCGCGAGGCGGTCGAGGCCTCGCCGACGCTCTGGTCGCAATACACCACCCTGCTCTGCGCCGAGATGGCGGCGGCGCAGGACCATGCGGTCGTGCTCGCCCGCAAGAGCGCCGAGGAGCGCGTCTGCAACCTGCTGCTCAGGCTGGCGCGCCGCGCCGACGAGATCTGCGGCAATGCCTGCGTCATCGACCTGCCGATCAGCCGGCTCGATATGGCCGACCATCTCGGCCTGACGATCGAGACGGTCTCCCGCACCATGACCAATCTCGCCGGGCGCGGCATCGTCGCCGCCAATGGCCGCCATACGCTGGCGATCCGCCGGCTGGCCATGCTGGCCAACCTTGCCGGCGAGGACGCCGGGGCGGATAATCGCGGTTCGACCTCGCGCGCCGCGCGGCAGGCCGCACGCCCCCACTGACGATCGAGACTGCCCGGTGCCAACCAGTAGCGAGACCAAGGTCACCACGCAGCGCGATCTCGACGAGATGGTGCGTATCCTCGACGACGCCAACCTGATCGTCCACGACGTCGCCGGCCGTATCGAGCGCTGGACCGGCGGTTGCACCGAGCTCTACGGCTGGACCGCCGCGCAGGCCGAGGGCCGCGACGTCCATGCCCTGCTCGAGACCGAGTTCCCGGAGCCGCTGGAGGACATCCTGGCGCAGATTCGCGAGCACGGCGCCTGGCGCGGCGAACTGCGCCAGCGTCATCGTACCGGCCGGCCGATCACCGTCAGCAGCCGCTGGGTGACGGTGCAGCCCGAGGCCTCCGCGGAGCCCGTCATCGTGGCCAACAATCTCGACATTTCCGGGCTGAAGGCGGCGCAGACCGACCTGGCCGCACGCGAGGCGCATCTGCGCTCGATCCTCGAGACCGTGCCGGAGGCGATGGTCGTGATCGACGCCCGCGGCATCGTGCTCTCCTTCAGCAAGGCGGCGGAAGCGCTGTTCGGCCACGCCTCGGCCGAGATCTGCGGCCGCAATGTCAGCATGCTGATGCCGAATCCCGACCGCGACCGGCATGACGACTATATCCGCCGCTACATGACGACCGGCGAGCGCCGGATCATCGGCTTCGGGCGCATCGTCACCGGACTGAAGAAGGACGGCTCGACCTTCCCGATGGAGCTCGCCATCGGCGAGGCCTATACCGACGGGCAGCCGCTCTTCACCGGCTTCATCCGCGACCTGACCAGCCGCCACAAGATGGAAGAGGAGCTGCGGCAGGCGCAGAAGATGGAGGCCGTCGGCCAGCTCACCGGCGGCATCGCGCACGACTTCAACAACCTGCTCACAGTGATCAGCGGCAATCTCGAGATGATCGAGCGCCGGCTGCAGGACGAGCGCCTGCTCACCCTGCTGCGCGAGGCGCAGGAGGCGGCCGAGGATGGCGCCAAGCTCACCGGGCAGTTGCTCGCCTTCGGGCGGCGGCAGGCGCTGAACGCCAAGCTCTCCGATATCGGCGGGCTGGTCTCGACCTTCGCGGAGCTGCTGCGCCGCACGGTCGGCGAGGCGATCGAATTGCGCACCGTAGTGACGGGCGCCGGCAACAACGCCCTCGTCGACACCACTCAGCTGCAGAACGCGCTGCTCAACCTGACCCTCAACGCGCGCGACGCCATGCCCCGCGGCGGCCGCCTGACCATCGAGATCTCGCGCGTGCGGCTCGATGCCGATTATGCGCGCATGTATCCGCAGGTGCGCATCGGCGACTATGTGCTGGTCAGCGTCTCAGATACCGGCGTCGGCATGAGCCCCGAGGTGCGCCAGCGCGCCTTCGAGCCCTTCTTCACCACCAAGGGCGTCGGCGCCGGCACCGGGCTCGGCCTGTCGATGGTCTACGGCTTCGCCAAGCAGTCCGGCGGCCATGTCCAGCTCTACAGCGAGCCCGGCCGCGGCACGACGGTGCGCCTGTTCCTGCCGGCGGCGACGCCGCAGGCCGAGGCCGCCGCGCCGGCCCCGCTGCCGGAGGAGCTGCCGCCGGTGCCCGCCCCGCGCAGCCGCGAGCTGATCCTGGTGGTCGAGGACGATGCGCGCGTGCGCCGCGTCGCCGTCGCCCGGCTGGAGGATGAGGGCTACCGGGTGCTGGAGGCGGCCAATGGCGCCCAGGCGCTGGCCCTGGTCGAGCAGAACCCCGACATCGCCCTGCTCTTCACCGACATCGTCATGCCCGGCGGCATGCTCGGCGACGAGCTCGCCCGCCATGTCCGGGCGCTGCGCCCGGAGCTGCCTGTACTGTTCACCTCGGGCTTCGCCGAACCGGAGATCGCCGGGCGCGAGCTCAACCAGGGCGGCTGGCTGAAGAAGCCCTATACCGCCCGCGACCTGGCGGTGCGCCTGCGCCAGCTGCTCGACTGACGGGGGCGCCGCCCCGCATCCCAGGACGACCCGACGGCCCGGAGCCCCGCTCCGGGCCGTTCGCATTGCTGCCCGGCGCGACCGGAGCCTGAGCCCTGGCAAACCGGCCGGCCTATGCGGCCATCGCGGTCCGACGTCTTGCCGGCCTCCAAACGCAACATCCCGCCGCGCCGGGAGCGACGGGCGGGACGTCGAGCGCTGACATGCAGAGGCGCGGACGGGCTCAGTCCGCCTTGTCGGCCCCGCCATCCGGCAGGTCGTCGTCGGAGAGGATGCGCCAGCCCGGCCCCTCCATGTCGGCATATTGCCCGGTGCGCATGCTCCAGAAGAAGCCGGCGAGGCCGAGCAGGCCGAGACCGAGCGCCAGCGGCACCAGCACGACGAGAATGTTCATGACCCGGCCTCCTCGGAGACGGGCGCCGCCGGGCGGCCGGCCCGCAGCGCGTTGAGCGTGACGACGATCGAGGAGCCCGACATCGCCACCGCCGCGATCAGCGGCGTCGCCAGCCCGGCGACGGCGATCGGCACCGCCACGACATTGTAGAGCACGGAGAACCACAGGTTCTGCAGCATCAGCCCGCGCGCCTTGCGGGCGATGCGGATGCTGGCGGCGACGGGCGCCAGCGCGTCGCCGAGGAAGACGATGTCGGCCGAGGCCTGGGCGAGCTGCGTCGCGCTGATCGGCGACATCGAGGCATGCGCCCGCGCCAGTGCCGGCGCGTCGTTGAGCCCGTCGCCGACCATCAGCGTCCGCCGCCCGGCGGCGGCGAGCCGGTCCAGCTCGGCGATCTTCTGGTCCGGCCGCTGCCCGGCGCGGAAGGCGGCGACGCCGAGCTGCCGCGCCAGCGGCGCCACGGCCTCCTCCCGGTCGCCCGAGAGGATGACGATCTCCAGCCCGAGCGCGCGCAAGTCAGCCAGCGCCTCCACCGCATCCGGCCGCAGCCGCTGGTCGACGGCGAAGACGGCGCGGCGCGCGCCATGGCGCCAGGCGATCAGCGAGGCGCCGGGATGCCCGGCGGCGACGTCGGCGGCCTGCGCCTCGGCGCCGCAGAAGGCGACGCTGCCGAGGCGTATCTCGGCGCCGTCGACCATCGCCGACAGGCCGAGGCCGTGATGCTCCTGCACGCCGGCGGGCGGCGAAGGATCGCCGGCGGCGGCCGCGATCGGCCGGGCGAGCGGATGGCGGCTGGCGGCGGCGAGCGCGCCGGCCGCCGCGAGATCCTCAGCCGGGATCGCGTCCGCATTCGCCAGCGCCGGCTCCGGCAGGGTCAGCGTGCCGGTCTTGTCGAAGACGACGGTATCGGTCTCGGCCAGCCGCTCCAGCGCGTCGCCCTGCTTCAGCATGACCTTGCGACGGAACAGGGCGGAGGCGGCGACGACCTGCACGGCGGGGATCGCCAGGCCGAGAGCGCAGGGACAGGTGATGATCAGCACCGTCGCGGCGATGACCAGCGCCTGCGGCCAGGCCAGCCCGAAGGCGACCCAGCCGAGGAAGGTCGCCAGCGCCAGCGCGTGCACCACCGGCGCATAGAGGCGCGCGGCGCGGTCGGAGAGATGGACATAGCGCGAGCGGCTCTCCACCGCCTGGGCCATCAGCCGGTCGATCTCGTCGAGCAGCGTGCCGGCACCGGCCGCGACCACGCGCACCGTCAGCGCGCCCGACAGATTGAGCGTGCCGGCATGGACCTGCGCGCCGGCGGCGACGGAAGCCGGCGCCGTCTCGCCCGTGACCAGGCTCTGGTCGATCTCGGAGGCCCCGCTCTCGACGATGCCGTCGACGCTAACGCGTTCGCCCGGTCGCACCAGCACCAGCTCGCCCGGCGCGATCGCCGCGATCGGCACGGTGACCGTGCTGCCGTCGGCGGCGAGGCGTGTCGCGGTCTCGGCCTTGAGCGCGGCGAGGTTGCCGGCGAGGTCGCGGGTGCGCCGCCGCATCAGCTGGTCGAGATAGCGCCCGAGCAGCAGGAAGAAGAGCAGCATGACCACGCCGTCGAAATAGGCGTGCTCGGCATGGTTGAGCGTCTGCGCCACCGACATGATCAGCGTCAGCACGATGCCGATGGTGATCGGCACGTCCATGTTGACGTGGCCGCTGCGCAGGGCGCGCAGCGCGCTCTCGTAGAAGGGCCGGCCGGCATAGGCCGCCGTCGGCAGCGCGATCAGCGCCGACAGCCAGTGGAAGAAGTCGCGGGTGACCGGGTTGATGTCGTTTGTGTTGCCCGACCAGATCGAGACCGAGAGCAGCATCACGTTCATCGAGGCGAAGCCGGCGACGCCGAGATAGCGCAGCAGCCGCCTGTCCTCCTGCCGGTCGGCCTCCTGGGCGCTCTGCGGCAGGAAGGGATAGGCGCGGAAGCCGAGCGAGGCGAGCCGGGCGATCACCGCCTCCGGCCGCAGCGCCCCGTCGCGCCACTCCACCGTGACGCGCTTGAGCGCGAGGTTGACCCGCGCGCTCATCACGCCGGCCTCCTCGCGCAGGCCGCGCTCGATCGTGTGCATGCAGCCGGCGCAGCGGATGCCGTCGACCGCCAGCTCCATGCCCTCGACGCCGCCGGCTCCGTGGCGGACGAAGATCGACAGGTCCTGCTCGGCTGCCATGGTCGTCACTCTCCCAGCATCACGCGGCTGCGGGTCTCGAACAGCGTGGCGTCGTCGCGGGTGGCGGTCAGCGCCAACGTCCAGCCGCCGGCATGGGTCGCCGGCACCTGCGCCGCGTAGCGCCCGGGGGCGACCTCGCTCAGCTTCGCCTCATGGTCCTCGACGCGCCGGGCCGGATGCTCCAGCCGCACCGTGACGGCGAGCCCGGTGACCGGCTTGCCGGCCTTGTCGGCGAAGTCGACCGAGACCGCGGCCGCCTCGCCGGCCCGGCGCAGGCTGGCGTCCACCGTCCAGCCGCGGGCCTGCTGCGCGCGCATGCGGGCGATCTCGCCATTATAGCGCTGGCTCGATTCATAGGCGCTCTTCACGTCGACGCCCGGCATGGTGCTGATGGCAATGGTCATCATCACCGCGTTGACCCCCGCCACGACGGCGAAGAAGCCGACCATGGCGAGCAGCACCAGCCGGCCGGTGAGACGGAAGGGCTCGCGCGGCCGCGCCGGCACCTCGATCGGCATATGGAAACCTCCGCAACAGCTCATGGTCGTTCTCCGCATCGCCGTCCCGAGGGCTCAGGGCGCGATGAAATGATCCTCGGCGCGCACCACCTCGCCCGCGAACAGGTCGGCGGCGGTGAAGGTGACGGGCTGCGACTTCTCCAGCGGGATGCCGGCCGGCACGGTGACCAGCACCCGGATCTCGCGGGAGCTGTCGGGGCCGACGGTGACCACCGGTCGGACATCGGCCGTGGCCGAGACGCCGACCGTCTCGATCCGTGCCCCGACCGGCCCGGAGACCGTCAGCGCGAAGGGCCTTGCCTCGGGCCGCTTGTTGAGCAGGCGCACCGTGTAGCTGTTGCGGATTCCGCCGTCGCTCAGCCTGACATAGAGCGGGGTGCGCTCGTGCAGCACCGAGATGCCGGCCGTGCTGCGCGTCGCCAGCTGGTAGATCATCGCGCCGCCGACCACGACGATCAGCGCCGTATAGATCGCGGTGCGCGAACGCAGCGTCCGGTAGACCGGCTTCTCGCCGGCGAGGCGCCGCTCGACATTCTGCTGCGTGTCGTAGGCGATCAGCCCCTGCGGATAGCCGACCTTGTCCATCACCGTGTTGCAGGCGTCGATGCACAGCCCGCACTGGATGCAGGCCATCTGGGCGCCGTCGCGGATGTCGATGCCGGTCGGGCAGACGGCGACGCACTGGTTGCAGTCGACGCAGTCGCCGGCCGGCGCGCCCTGCTCGCGCAGGCGCCTGGCCTGCTTGACCGAGACACGCGGATCGCCGCGATCGTAGCGATAGGTGACGTTGAGCGCGTCGTCATCGGTCAGCGCCGCCTGGATGCGCGGCCAGGGGCACATGAAGGTGCAGACCTGCTCGCGCATGATGCCGGCGAGCGAATAGGTCGTGAAGGTCAGGATCGCGATCCAGACATAGGCGGAGAGCGGCGCGGTGAAGGTCGCGAGCTCCTTCACCAGGGTCGGCGCGTCGGAGAAGTAGAGCACCCAGGCGCCGCCGGTCCACCAGGCGATCACCAGCCAGACGCTGTGCTTGGCCAGCTTGCGCCAGGCCTTGTCGAAGGACCAGGGCGCCTCGTCGCGCCGCATGCGCTCGCGGCGGTCGCCCTCGAACAGGCGCTCGACCGCCATGAACAGGTCGGTCCACACCGTCTGCGGGCAGAGATAGCCGCACCAGACCCGGCCGGCGACCGCGTTCATCAGGAAGAGGATGAACGCGGCCATGATCAGCAGGCCGGTGAAGTAGTAGACCTCCTGCGGCCAGATCTCGATGAAGAAGAAGTAGAAGCGGTTGTTGGCGATATCGGCCAGCACCGCCTGGTTCGGCAGGTTCGGCCCCCGGTCCCAGCGCAGGAACGGCAGCAGGTAGTAGATGCCCAGGCAGACGACGAGGATGACCCACTTCGCCCGGCGATAGGGGCCGGACACGCTCTGGGGATAGACCTTCTTCGACGGAGCGAAGAGCGGCAGGTCATCCGCGTCGACAGTCGCCATGGCTATTCACCCCCGCCCAGCGCGTGGACGTAGACCGTCAGGGCCTTGATCGTGGTGGGATCGAGGCGCTGGCTCCAGGCCGGCATCACCCCGGCACGGCTGTTCGAGATGGTGTCGACCAGCGTGTCGAGCTCCATGCCGTAGAGCGAGATCGCGTCGGTCAGGTTGGGCGCACCGAGGTCGCGGCTGCCCTTGCCCTGCTCGCCATGGCAGGAGGCGCAGTTGTCGGCGAAGACCGTGCGCCCACCGGCGAGATCGGCGCCCTGCTCGGTCGGCAGGCCGGCGAGTTCGCGGACATGGTTGGCCACCGCGCGGATCTGCTTGGCGTCCAGCATCTTGTCGCGGCCGAAGGCCGGCATCTGGCTGACGCGGGTGTCCGGATCGTTGGCGAAGCGGATGCCGTGCTGCAGCGTGGTCTGGATGTCCTCCAGCTTGCCGCCCCAGAGCCAGTCGTCGTCGTTCAGGTTGGGATAGCCCTTGGCACCGGCGCCGCCGACGCCGTGGCAGGCGGCGCAATTGTCGCCGAAGGCGGCCTTGCCCTGGGCCATGGCGACGCGGAACAGGTCCGGATCGGCCTTGATCTGCTGGAGGCTGGCCTCGGACAGGCCCTTGGCCAGCGAGGCGCGCTGCTGCTTCATCGCCTCGAGATCGGCGGCGATCTCCAGGCGCGAGGAGTAGCCGATCACGCCCTTGGTCGCGTCGGTGATCAGCGGCCAGGCCGGATAGATCACCCAGTAGCCGATCGACCAGATGATGGTCGCGTAGAAGATGCCGAGCCACCAGCGCGGCAGCGGCGTGTTCAGCTCCTGGATGCCGTCCCAGTCATGGCCGGTAGTCGACTGGCCGGTGACGGCGTCGATCCTGGGGGTGTCGTGCGGTTCGGCCATGGCTCAATCCTCGCGCAGGGGCGTACGGGCGGCCTCCTCGAACCGGTCGCGGTTCGAGGGCCAGAAGGCGTAGGCGCAGACGGCGAGGAAGATGCCCATGAAGTAGAGCACGCCGGTGGACTGCGCGAACTGGGCGAGCCAGGCATAGGTGGATGTCGTCATGGCGCTCACCGGATGTTGGCCTTGTCGTCGTAGAGCTTGAAGTCGACGAGGGTGCCGAGGACTTGGAGATAGGCGATCAGCGCGTCGGCTTCGGTGATCCGCTTGGGATCGCCGTCGAAGTCGCGGATCTGGGCCTTGGGATAGCGGGCCTCGAACTCCGCGGCCTTGGGATGGTCGGGATTCGCCTGGGCCTCGAGATCGGTCGCGGCGCGCGCGATCATCTCGTCGGTGTAGGGCACGCCGCCGAGGCGGTTGACCTTGAGATGGTCGGCGATGTCGGCGTAGCGCAGCTCGGTCTTCGCCAGGAAGGGATAGCCCGGCATGATCGACTGCGGCACCAGATCGCGCGGGCGCTTCAGATGCGCCAGCTGCCATTCGTCGGAGTACTTGCCGCCGACGCGCGCCAGGTCTGGCCCGGTGCGCTTGGAGCCCCACTGGAAGGGCTTGTCGTACATGCTCTCGGCCGCCAGCGAGTAGTGGCCATAGCGCTCGATCTCGTCGCGCAGCGGCCGGATCATCTGGCTGTGGCAGTTGTAGCAGCCCTCGCGGACATAGATGTTGCGGCCCGCCAGCTCGAGCGGCGTGTAGGGACGCATCCCCTCCACGGTCTCGATCGTGTTGCGCAGGTAGAACAGCGGCGCGATTTCGATCAGGCCGCCCACCGAGATCACGATCAGGATGCCGATCACCAGGATGATCGAGTTCGTCTCGAAGATCTTGTGCTTGGACCAGAGCGACTTGCGCGGCGCAGGGTTGTCGAGGCTCGACATGGATGTCCGTTCCTTACTCTGCGGGGACGAGGCGCGGCCCGAACCCGGTCTCGGGTTCCGCGGCGCCGACGGCGGGGCTGCGCACCGTCATCCAGAGGTTGAAGGCCATGATCAGCGCGCCGATCAGGAACAGTGCGCCGCCCATCGCGCGGATCACGTAATAGGGCTTCATCGCCGCAACCGTCTCGATGAACGAGTATTCGAGGAAGCCGAGCGAGGTGTAGGCGCGCCACATCAGGCCCTGCATGATCCCGGAGACCCACATCGCCGAGATGTAGAGCACGATGCCGAGCGTCGAGATCCAGAAGTGCCAGTTCACCAGCTTGAGCGAATACAGGTTCTTGCGGTTCCACAGCCACGGCACGAGGCAGTAGAGCGCGCCGAAGGAGATGTAGGCGACCCAGCCCAGCGCGCCGGAATGCACGTGGCCGATGGTCCAGTCGGTGTAGTGCGACAGGGAGTTGACCGCCTTGATCGACATCAGCGGGCCTTCGAAGGTCGACATGCCGTAGAAGGCGAGCGAGACGACCATCATCCGCAGCACCGGATCGGTGCGCAGCTTGTCCCAGGCGCCCGAGAGCGTCATCAGGCCGTTGATCATGCCGCCCCAGGAGGGCATCCACAGCATGATCGAGAAGGTCATGCCCAGCGTCTGCGCCCAGTCCGGCAGCGCGGTGTAGTGCAGATGGTGCGGGCCGGCCCAGATGTAGAGGAAGATCAGCGCCCAGAAGTGGATGATCGACAGCCGGTAGCTGTAGACCGGCCGCTCGGCCCGCTTCGGCACGAAATAGTACATGATGGCGAGGAAGCCGGCGGTCAGGAAGAAGCCGACCGCGTTATGGCCGTACCACCACTGGAACATCGCGTCCTGGACGCCCGACCACAGCACATAGGACTTCGGCGAGAACAGCGAGACCGGCACGGCGGCGTTGTTGCCGATGTGCAGCACCGCGATGGTCAGGATGAAGCCGAGATAGAACCAGTTCGCCACATAGATGTGGGGTTCCTTGCGCTTGGCCAACGTCGCCAGGAACACCAGCAGGTACACGACCCAGACGATGGTCAGCCACAGATCGGCATACCATTCCGGCTCGGCGTATTCCTTGCCCTGCGTCACGCCGAGCAGGTAGCCCGTGCCGGCGATGACGATGAACAGGTTGTAGCCCAGGATCACGAACCAGGGCGACAGGTCGCCGGCCAGCCGGGCGCGGCAGGTGCGCTGGACCACGTAGAACGAGGTGCCGAGCAGCACGTTGCCGCCGAAGGCGAAGATCACCGCCGAGGTGTGCAGCGGCCGCAGGCGGCCAAAATTGATCCAGGGCAGGTCGAAGTTCAGGTCGGGGAAGGCGAGCTGGAGCGCGATGATCAGGCCGACCGTGAAGCCGGCGATGCCCCAGACCATCGCGGCCACGGTGGCGAACTTCACCGGGCCCATATTGTAGTTCGGCCGTCCGTCGATCTCCTGCGGCGCGGGCATCTCGCCCGGCCGGAAGCAACGATTGCCGATGATGAACACGCTGCCGATCGCCGCCAGCACGCCGATGCCGGCATGGAAGGCGTAGGCCTGATCTTCGGTCAGCGCCGCGATGATCAGCAGCGGCAGGACGAGGACGGCTGCGATCAGCATGCCTCCCAGCTCTCCCGCCGTCGCTCTGCGAACCGGATATCCCGTCGCCGCCATCTGCCCCACCTCTCCTGCTCGCTGCGGCGCAACACGCCATGGAGCGAGCGTTATCGGGCGGGCCGAAGATTGGCTTTGATCTAAATCAACGGCTGTGGATCAGGCCGCCGCTAGGCGCGCCATGCGCTCGCCGTCGAGCAGCCGCACCCCGTCGGGAACCAGGAGGATCGCGCCTTCGCGCGCCAGCCGGTTCAGCCCGCGGCTCACCGTCTCGATGGTCAGGCCGAGGAAATCGGCGATGTCCTGGCGGCCCATCGGCAGGGCGACGGTCGGCGAGTCGCGGCCGACGCGGGCCCAGCGCTCGCGCATGCCGAGCAGGAAGCAGACCAGCCGCTCCTCCGCCGTGCGCCGCCCGAGCAGCAGCATCTGCTCCTGCGCCAGCGCGAGCTCGCGCGCCGTGTCCTCGTGCAGGCGGCGCAGCAGATGCGGCCGCGTATCGACGAAGGCGAGATAGGTCGAGCGCGGGAAGGCGCAGGCCACGACCGGAGTGACGGCGTCGGCGGAGAAGGCGAAGGTCTCGGTCGAGGCGAAGCCGAGCACCTCGCCCGGCAGGGCGAAGCCGACGATCTGGCGCCGCCCGTCGCGCAGGAGCTTGTAGAGCCGCGCCATGCCGCTGGTCAGGCTGTAGATCGCGTCGGCGCGCTGGCCCTCGACGAAGAGGCTCTCGCGCACGGCGAAGCTCAGCGGGTGTGAAAGTCCCTGCAGCTGGCCGATCTCCGCGTGCGACAGGCAGGCGCAGGCGCTGCGCTCGCGCACCGTGCAGTCCTCGCAGGTCGAGGCCCGGCGGCGCGGCACGGAGACCGCGCCCGGCGCAGGGCGCGGCGAAGGACTGGGCGGTGGCGCCTGCGTCATCGCGGCACGTCTCCTGCACGGCATGAGGTCTGCATGGCGCGGACAGGCGCGCCGCAGCCCCCGCCATGCACCCGAACCGCGCCGGGGCGTTTGATCTGGATCAAGGCGCGCATGCATCTCGCCAAGACCCGGCGGAGGCACACCAATGAAAAAATAATTCGTATGCAAACTAATTTTAGATCGCGACCGGCGCGAATGCAGCCTTGCCAGCCCCAGGCCGCCCTCCGATGCTGAGCCGCACGGACGGCGACTCGCCGTCATCCCTCCCCCGAAGCAGCCGAAGCGATGATCTCCTGCGATATGCACCCGAAACGGCCGAACCTGGCCGCAATCTTGCCTGCGCGCTTTCCGGCACGGGCCGCTCCGGCGCGCGCGCCGCTGCCCGGCATCCGGGCAGAAGCCCGCTTGACAAGCCCAAGCCATGTTGAGACTGTTATTTGTATACAAATGAAAAGGGGTCTTCCCGAACGCAACGGTAGCAGCCGGCGTCCGGGTCTTTCGAACGGGAGAGAGGAATGACGGCTTTCTTTGGGTTGCGGCAGCTGGGCATCGCCGCCCTCGCCGCGCTGGCCTTCCAGATGCCGGCCAAGGCCGAAGAGATTTCCGTGACCCAGTGGGGCAACAGCCTGTACGGCGCCCCCTATGCGGTCGCGATGGAGAAGGGCCTGTTCAAGAAGGCCGGCATCGACATCACCGGCATTCTCGGCTCCGGCGGCGGCGGCACCACGGTGCGCAACATCCTGGCGAGCCCCACGCCCTATGGCGAGGTCGCGGTCTCGGCGGCGCTGGCCGCCAAGGCACAGGGCCTCGACGTCGTCATCGTCAACACCGGCGCCCGCTCGGTCGCCGAGGCGTCGATGGTGACCATGCCGAACTCCGACGTGAAGACCGTCGCCGACCTCGTCGGCAAGAAGGTCGCGATCACCTCGCCGCGCTCGGTCTCCGAGATGCTGCTGCTGATGGTGCTGCGCGAGAAGGGCATCGACCCGGCCAAGGTCCAGCGCGTCGCCGCCGGCGGCTATGTCCCGGCGCTGACCATGATGGAGCAGGGCGCGGTCGCCGGCTCCGTGCTGATCGAGCCGCTCTCGATCATCCGCAAGGCGCAGTATCGCACGGTCTACAAGGCCGGCGACGTGCTGAAGCCGATGACCACCTCGGTCGGCATCACCACCAGCAAGTTCGCCAAGGAGCAGCCGGAGAAGCTCAAGGCGATCATCGCCGGCCGGCGCGCCGGCGTGCAGGCGATCTATGCCGACCCGGTCGAGGCCGGCAAGATCATCGAGAAGGTCTACAAGCTCGAGCCCGAGATCGCCCGGGAATCGGTCGAGAACATGGTGCCGCCCAAGATGTGGAGCGAGGGCGAGTTCAGCATCGAGGAGCTGAACCGCATGGTCGACGGCCTCAAGCTGATCGGCCACGTCAAGGAGGACATCGACTGGTCGACCCTGCTCGACGACAGCTTCCTCCCCGCCGATCTCAAGGCCAAGCGATGAGCGCGGCGTCCTCGGGGGCCAAGGTCGTGCCGCTCTCCCCGCAGTCGCCCGCCCGCGAGGTCCACGCCCAGCTGCGCGGCGTCACCCGCGTCTTCCAGCTGCCGACCTCGACGCTGCACGCGCTCGGCCCGATCGATCTCGATCTGGCCAAGGGCGAGTTCTTCTCGGTGGTCGGCCCCTCGGGCTGCGGCAAGTCCACCCTGCTCGACATCCTCGCCGGGCTCTCGGCCCCGCAATCGGGCACCGCCACCTTCGAGGGCAAGCCGGTCTCCGGCGTGCCCGACGGCGTCGGCGTGGTCTTCCAGGAGGACGCCTCCTTCCCCTGGCTCAACGTCCGCGACAACGTCGCCTTCGGCCTGCGCCGGGCCGGCGTCGATGCGGCCGAGATCGCCCGCCGCGTCGATTATGCGGTCGGCTTCATGGGGCTGAAGGACTTCGCCTCCTCCTACCCCGCCCAGCTCTCCGGCGGCATGCGCCAGCGCGTCTGCATCGCCCGCACCCTGGTGATGCAGCCGCGGCTGATCCTGCTCGACGAGCCCTTCGGCGCGCTCGACCAGCAGACGCGCCTGCTGATGGGCGACGAACTGCTGCGGCTCTGGCGCGAGACCTCGGCGACGGTGCTGCTGATCACCCACGCGCTCGACGAGGCCGCCATGCTCTCCGACCGCGTCGGCGTGATGTCGACCCGGCCCGGCACCTTCATCGACTTCGTCGAGACCGGCTGGGAGCGCGACCGCGACAGCCGCGTGGTGTCGACGCCACATTTCGGCGACATCACCGCGCGCCTCTGGGAGAAGCTGCGGGTCGAGGCCATGAAGATCATGGCGTCCGGGAAGGATTGAGCGATGACGGAGAAGCGCCTGCGCATCCTCGTCGTCCTGGGAATGATCGCGCTGGTCGAGCTGCTCTGCCGGACCGGGATCATCCCCTACACGGTGATGATGTCGCCGATCCAGATGACCGGCGAGATGGTCCGCGTCCTCGCCTCCGGCCAGTTCTCGGCCGACATCGTCACGAGCTTCGCCAACATCGCCATCGCGACGGTGGTCTCGATCCTGCTCGGCTTCGTGCTCGGGCTGATCATCTACGCCATGCCCGGCGTGCGCCGGGCGCTGGAGCCGCTGCTCGCCAGCTATTATGCGGTGCCGACCTTCGTGTTCTACCCGATCTTCGTGACGCTGTTCGGCGTCGGCTCGGCCTCGATCATCTCGATCGCCGTGCTGCTGGCGGTGGTCTCGATGATCACCGCGACGCTGAACGGGCTCGACCGCATCCCGCGCGTACTGCGCAAGACCGGGCAGATCTACCGGATGTCGCGGGTGCAGACCGCGCTGCTGATCGAGTTGCCGGCCGCCCTGCCCTATCTCTTCACCGGGGTGAAGCTCTCGGTCGCCTATTCGTTCATCGGGGTGATCGCCTCCGAGTTCATCCTCTCCGGCGCCGGGATCGGCTACGCCATCGCCTTCGCCTACAATCTCTTCGAGAACGGCGACATGTACGGGCTGATGCTGCTCGTGCTCGTGGTGGTGACGATCGTCAACACGGCCCTCAACATGATCGACCGGCGCCTCCAGGCGCGCAGGCAGCGGTGACGCCATGCCCAGACTAGCCGGAACGCTCATCGTCCTGCTCTGCTTCCTGGTGATGTGGCAGGGCTTCCACCTGCTCGTCGGCGCCTCCGCCATCGCCTCGCCGCTGCAGACCGTGCTCAAGCTCGGCACGCTGCTGACCCAGGCCGATTTCTGGGCCAACATCTCCGAGACGATGCGGGCCTTCGTCGCCGCCTTCGCGATCTCGCTGGCGGGCGGCGTCACGCTCGGCATCGTGCTCGGGGTGCGGCGGCTCGCCGGCAACGTCGCCGAGCCGATCCTGACGACGCTCTATTCGATCCCGAAAGTGGTGCTCTATCCGCTGGTGCTGCTCTGCTTCGGGCTCGGCATCTCGGCCAAGATCGCCTTCGGCGTCATGCACGGGCTGATCCCGATCACCCTGTTCTCGATGAACGCCATCCGCCAGATGAAGCCGGTCTACGGCCGCACCGCGCAGGTGATGCGGCTGTCGCCGACGCAATCGGCCTTCACGGTGATCATGCCGGCGATCCTGCCGGAGATCATCTCGGGCGTGCGGCTCGGCTTCTCGCTGACCCTGCTCGGCGTGCTAATCGGCGAGATGTTCGCTTCGCAGCGCGGCCTCGGCTTCCTGCTGACCAACGCCATCAATATCGGCCAGGTCGACACGATCATGGCGGTGGCGCTGCTGCTGACCGTATTCGCCGTGACCTGCAACAGCCTGATGATGCTGCTCGACCGGCAGGTCTCGCACCGCTGAGGCCGCAGGGCCTGCTGCAAGGACGAAACGCGACGGGCGCCCTTCCGGGCCGCCCGTCGTTTTGTCGGGGCCTGCGCCGCGGCGCCCGCCATCTTCCAACCGTGAAACTGTGTGAACTCGACCGCATCGGATTCGCGCGGCTGCGGATCAGGCGGGCCGGCATGGTGCCACCGGCGGGCCCGGGAGCACGGCTGGGGAGGCGACATGAAGCGGCTGATGATCGGAGCGGGCATCCTCGTCGGCCTGCTGGTCGTGGCGACGCTGCTCTATGGCGGCAAGGGCTATTGGGATGCCCTGTCGGACGCGCCGCGACTGGGCGCGCGGGCGGACGCCCTGATCGCGCAGGGGCAAGGCGCAGGCTCGCTCGGCCCCGGCCAGTACGCGATCCTGCTCGCGGTCGAGGACCCGAATTTCGCCGGGCACTCCGGTGTCGATCTCTCGACGCCGGGAGCCGGCGCCACCACGATCACCCAGTCGGCCGCCAAACGCCTCGCCTTCGAGCGCTTCCGCCCCGGCATCGGCAAAATCAGGCAGACCGGCTACGCCCTCGGCCTGGAACGCCGGCTCTCCAAGGAGCAGATCCTGGCGCTCTGGCTCGACACGCTCGAAATGGGCGAGGGGCCGGACGGCTGGATGACGGGTTTCCATCGGGCCAGCCGAGCGATCTACGGCCGCCCGCCGGCTACGCTCACCGATCCCGAGTTCCTCCGCCTCGTCGCCGTGCTCATCGCCCCGGCGACCTACCGGCTGCGCGGCGACGATCCGGCCCTCGACGAGCGCGTCCGGCGGATCACACGGCTGGTGGCGGGCGCCTGCCAGCCGTCCGGCCATGGCGACGTCTGGCTCGACGCCTGCCGCTGAACCGCGCGACTGCCCGTCGCAGGAAGGGCCGCGAACGCGAACGGCCGGCCCCATGGGGACCGGCCGCGCAAGGACGGATCGGATCCCGCCTGGCCGGCTCAGCGCTCGGCGAAGGCCTTCTCGATCACATAGTCGCCGGCCTCGCCATGGTTGCCTTCCTCGAGGCCGCGTTCGTCGAAGATCGCCTTGAGGTCGACCAGCATCTGCGGGCTGCCGCAGAGCATGAAGCGGTCGGTCGCGCCGTCGAACGGGCCGAGGCCGAGATCGGAGAAGAGCTGGCCCGAGACCAGGAGGTCGGTGATGCGGCCGCGATTGCGGAAGGGCTCGCGCGTCACGGTCGGGTAGTAGAGCAGCTGCTCGCGGATCATCTCGCCGAGAAACTCGTCGTTCGGCAGTTCCTGCTGGATCCGCTCGCCATAGGCCAGCTCGGAGACCTGGCGGCAGCCATGCACCAGCACGACCTTCTCGTAGCGCTCATAGGTCTCTGGATCGCGGATCAGCGAGAGGAAGGGGGCGAGCCCCGTGCCGGTGCCGAGGAGGAACAGGCGCTTGCCGTCCTTGAGGTTGTCCAGCACCAGCGTGCCGGTCGCCTTCTTGCCGATGATGATCGGGTCGCCGACCTTGAGGTTCTGCAGGCGCGAGGTCAGCGGGCCGTCCGGCACCTTGATCGAGAAGAATTCGAGGTTCTCGTCATAGTTGGTGCTGACGACGCTGTAGGCACGCAGCAGCGGCTTCTCGTTCACCTTGATCCCGATCATCGTGAACTGGCCGTTCTTGAAGCGGAAGGTGCTGTCGCGCGTCGTGGTGAAGCTGAAGAGCGTGTCAGTCCAGTGATGGACGCTGAGAACGCGCTCCTCGTAGAAATTGCTCATGGTCGGTCCCTCGACAAACTCGGGCGGCGGGCAAGTATCAGATCGCGGGCTGCTCGGAAAGCATGGCGAGCTTGTCGGATACGCCTTTCCATGCGTCGGCGTCCTGCGGCGGTTCGCCCTTCTGGGTGATATTCGGCCAGAGCGGCGCCAGCCTGGCGTTCAGCGCCAGCCATTCCTGCGCCCCGTCCGCGGTATCGGCGACGATCGCCTCGGCCGGGCATTCCGGCTCGCAGACGCCGCAATCGATGCACTCGTCGGGATGGATCACGAGCATGTTCTCGCCGGCATAGAAGCAGTCCACCGGACAGACCTCGACGCAATCCATGTATTTGCAACGGATGCAGGCACTGGTGACGGCATAGGGCATGCGCGATCCTCGCTGCTTGACAGCCTCGGAAGGGCGGTGCAAATTCATTCGTATACAAACGATATGACGCCTCCCGCCATGCTTGTCAATCGGGCCTGCCGGGGACAGGATGTCGATAAAACTCAGAGGCGGACGAGATGGCGGAAGTTCAGGCGGCAGCGGTCAGCAGCACCCATAAGCTCGTGGTCCGGAATATCGGCCTCGTCCTCTCCGGCGACATCAGCAAGCCGATTCTCGACGCCGACACCGTCGTCTCGGTCGGCGGGCGCATCGTCGGCGTCGGCCGCTTCAAGGATCTCGACACCGAGGGCGCCGACACCGTCATCGACGCCAACGGCACCGTGCTGGCGCCGGGCCTGATCGACAGCCATGTCCACCCCGTCGCCGGCGACTGGACCCCGCGGCAGAACCAGTTCGGCTGGATCGATTCGACCATGCATGGCGGCGTCACCACCATGATCTCGGCCGGCGAGGTCCATACGCCCGGCCGTCCGAAGGACATCGTCGGCCTCAAGGCGATGGCGATCTACGCCCAGCGCGCCTTCACCGCCTTCCGCCCCGGCGGCGTCAAGATCCATGCCGGCGCGCCGGTGATCGAGCCCGGCATGGTCGAGCAGGACTTCAAGGACCTGGCGGATGCCGGCGTGAAGCTGCTCGGCGAGGTCGGCCTCGGCGGCGTCAAGGACGGCGCGCGTGCCCGCGAGATGGTCGCCTGGGCCCGCAAATACGGCATCCAGTCCACCATCCACACCGGCGGCCCCTCGATCCCGGGCTCCGGCCTGATCGGCGCCGACGTGGTGCTGGAGGCCGATACCGACGTGGTCGGCCACATCAATGGCGGCCACACCGCCCTGCCCGACAAGGAGATCCGCTGCATCTGCGAGGGCTGCAAGCGCGGGCTCGAGCTGGTCCACAACGGCAATGAGCGCGCCGCCCTCTATACGCTGCGCGTCGCCCGCGAGATGGACGAGCTCAACCGCGTCATCCTCGGCACCGACGGCCCGGCCGGCTCCGGCGTGCAGCCGCTCGGCATCGTGCGCATGGTCTCGATGCTGTCCTCGCTCGGCGACGTGCCGGCCGAGATCGCCTTCTGCTTCGCCACCGGCAACACCGCCCGCATGCGCAGCCTCGACTGCGGGCTGATCGAGGTCGGCCGCGCCGCCGACTTCGTCTTCATGGACAAGGCCCAGCACTCGGCGGGGAAGAACTTCCTCGACTCGATCCAGCTCGGCGACCTGCCCGGCATCGGCATGATCGTCATCGACGGCATCGTGCGCAGCGGCATCAGCCGCAACACCCCGCCGGCGGAGAAGATCCCCTCGGTCGCCCACTGAGGCACGCGCGCGCCGCACGGCGGGACGCCCTGACGGGCGCCACGCGGTAGATCCCGCTTGCGGCGCGCGCCGCTTTCTCCTTATTCTCATTCGCATACGAACGATCTTGGTGGCCGTGACGACAGACCGGATCCGGAGCGCCTCGCCCCGCATGGGCGACCGATGAGGACGCCGCGGCGCTTCGCCCTGCGCGTCAACGGCGCCGACCATGCCGTCACCTGCGAGCCGCAGACGCCGCTTCTCACCGTGCTGCGCAACGATATCGGCCTCAACAGCCCGAAATTCGGCTGCGGCCTCGGCGAATGCGGCGCCTGCACCGTGCTGGTCGACGGCAGCGCCGCCCGCAGCTGCGCCCTGCCGGTGCGCCTGGCCGAGGGCTGCGCGATCACCACATTGGAAGGGCTCGGCAGCGTCGCGGCGCCCGATCCGCTGCAGCAGGCCTTCATCGATGCGCAGGCCGCGCAATGCGGCTATTGCATCCCGGGCATGATCATGACCGCCAAGGCCTTCCTGGCCGAATGCCCGGCGCCGACCGAGGCGCAGGCCCGCGAGGCGCTGCGCCATAATCTCTGCCGCTGCGGCACCCATGTCGAGATCCTGCGCGCCGTGATGCTCGCTGCCGAGCGCGGCGCCGGCGGGGCCGCGCCGTGACCGCCTCCGCCCCTTCCCCGTTCTCGCGCCGCACCCTGCTCAGGCGCGCCGGGATCATCGGCGTGGTCGCGCCGCGCAAGGGCGCCGCAGCCGACGCCGCGCCCGAGGACGGGCTCGACCTCCATGTCTGCCTGACGGCGGAGGGGCGCGTCGTCGCCTTCTGCGGCCATGTCGATCTCGGCACCGGCATCCGTACCGCGCTCGCCCAGATGGTCGCCGAGGAGCTCGATGTCCCGTTCGAGGCCGTCGAGATGGTGCTCGGCGATACCGCCGACACGCCGGACCAGGGCGCGACCATCGCCAGCGAGACGATCCAGGTCACCTCGGTGGCGATGCGCGTCGGTGCCGCCCAGATCCGCCGCGAGCTGATCGCGCGCGCCGCAGCCGCGCTGGACTGCCCGGCGCAGGAGATCGACCTGAAGGAGGGCGCCATCCTGCGCGCCGGCTCCGACCGGCCGGCGATCGCGCTCGACACGCTGCTCGCCAATGAGCGCATCCTCCTGCCGCTGGCGGCAGAGGATACCGTCGCCCTCAAGCCGGTCGATTCCCATCGCCTCGTCGGCAAGCCGGTCGCGCGCGTCGACATCCCGGCCAAGGTCACCGGCGCCTTCACCTATGTCCACGACGTCCGCCTGCCCGGCATGCTGCACGGCCGCGTGGTGCGCCCGCCCTATTCCGGCATGGATGCCGGCGACTGCGTCGGCACCAGCCTGATCGCGGTCGATCGCGAGTCGATCGCCCATGTGCCGGGCATCGTCGCCCTGGTGGTCGAGGGCGACTTCATCGGCATCGTCGCCGAGCGCGAGGAGCAGGCGGCGGAGGCGGCGCAGGCGCTGAAGACGCAGTGGCGCGACTTCACCCCGCCGGACCTCTCCGACCTCGCCCAGGCGCTGCGCGCCCATCCCTCCACCCCGCGCCGGCTTGTCGACGAGGGCGATGTCGAGGCGGCGCTGCAGACGCTGGAGACCCGGCTCGACCGCACCTATGTCTGGCCCTACCACATGCACGGCTCGATAGGCCCGTCCTGTGCCGTCGCCGATCTGCGCGCAGACGGGCTCACCGTCTGGACCGGCAGCCAGAACCCCTATCCGCTCCAGGCCGACCTCGCCCTGCTCACCGGCCTGCCGAAGGAACGCATCGACGTAGTCCGGCTCGAGGCCGCCGGCTGCTATGGCCGCAACTGCGCCGACGACGTGGTGGCGGACGCAGCCCTGCTCTCACGCGCGGTCGGCCGGCCGGTGCGCGTACAGCTGACCCGCGAGCAGGAGCATCTCTGGGAGCCCAAGGGCGCCGCCCAGCTCATCGACATCCGCGGCGGCCTCGGCCCCGGCGCCTCGCTCAAGGCCTACGACCTCGACACCTGGTATCCGTCCAACGCCGCGCCGACCCTGGCGCTGCTCCTGACCGGCAGGCTGCCGAACCGCCCCACCGCGCTGAAGATGGGCGACCGCACCGCGATCCCCTCCTATGCCTACGAGAACATGCGCCTCACCGCGCACGACATGCCGCCGATCGTGCGCGCCTCCTGGCTGCGCGGCGTCTCCGCCATGCCGAACGTCTTCGCGCATGAAAGCTATATCGACGAGCTGGCGCACGAAGCCGGCGTCGATCCCGTCGCATTCCGCCTGCGCCACATCACCGACGAGCGCGCCGCCGAGCTCAGCCGCGCCACCGCCGAGCGGGCGAACTGGCAGCCGCATGTCGGCCCGCGCATGGAGCAGGACGGCGAGCTGCTGCGCGGGCGCGGCTTCGCCCAGGCACGCTATGTCCATGGCAGCTGGCCGGGCGTCGGCGCCGCCTGGGCCGCCTGGGTCGCCGATGTCGCGGTGAACCGCAGCACCGGCGAGGTCACCGTCTCGCGCGTCGTCGTCGGCCAGGACACCGGCATGATGGTGAACCCGGCCGGGGTCACCCACCAGATCCACGGCAACGTGCTGCAATCCACCAGCCGCGTGCTGCGCGAGGAGGTGACCTTCTCGGAGACCACCGCCGTCGCCTCGCGCGACTGGGGCTCCTATCCGGTGCTGACCTTCCCGGAGTTGCCGGCGATCGACGTGCTGCTGATGGACCGCCAGCACCTGCCGCCGATGGGTGCGGGCGAATCGGCCTCCGTCCCCAGCGCGGCGGCGATCGTCAACGCGGTGTTCGACGCCACCGGCGTGCGCTTTCGCGAGTTGCCGCTGACGCCCGAACGCGTGCTCGCCGGGCTGAACGGCACGCCGTTGCTCAAGGCGCCGGCGCAATCCGCGCCGCCGCGGCGCCTGCCCTGGTGGAGCAAGCTCGGCGCCGCGGTCGCGGGGGCGGCGAGCTTCGCGGCGGTGTCCTTCGCCATCGCCCCCGCCATCGCGCCGATCGCCCGGCCCGACCCGTCGACCTGGTCGGCGGCGACGATCGAGCGCGGGCGCCAGCTGGCGGCGCTCGGCGCCTGCGCGGTCTGCCATACTGCCGAGAACGGCGTGCCCTATGCCGGCGGCCGCCCGCTGCCGACGCCCTTCGGCACGGTGGTCAGCACCAACATCACCCCCGATGTCGGCACCGGCATCGGCGACTGGTCCTATCCCGCCTTCGAAAGGGCGATGCGCGCCGGCCTGCACCGCGACGGAAGCCATCTCTACCCGGCCTTCCCCTATGCCAGCTTCGCCCGCACCAGCGAGGCCGACCTGCAGGCGCTCTACGCCTTCCTGATGTCGCAGCCGGCGGTGCAGCGCGCCAGCGAGCCGAGCCGCCTCGCCTTCCCCTTCAACCTGCGGCCGCTGCTGGCGGGCTGGAACCTGCTGTTCAACCGCGGCGGCGAAACCACGCCGGATCCGACCCGTTCGGCGCAGTGGAATCGCGGGCGCTATCTCGTCGAAGGGCTCGGCCATTGCGGCGCCTGCCACACCCCGCGCAACGCGCTCGGCGCCGAGAAGGGTGGCAGCGCCTATCTCGCCGGCGGCGTGGCCGAAGGCTGGGAGGCGCCGGCGCTGACCGCGCTGTCGGCCGGGCCGATCCCGTGGAGCGAGGCGGCGTTCTACGCCTATCTGCGCACCGGCACGGCGGAGAACCACGGCGCCGCCTCGGGGCCGATGGCGCCGGTCGTCGCCGAGCTGAAGGCGCTGCCGGACGACGACATCCGCGCCATGGCGCATTATCTCGCCTCGCTGAACCGGCCGCTGCCGGAGGCGCAGGCGCAGGCCGTGGCGCAGAGGATCGCGCAGGAGACCGGCCGCGCCGCCAACCCCGCGACCTCGCCCGTCGCCCGGCTCTACGAGGGCGCCTGCGCCGCCTGCCACGAGCCCGGCCGCCTGCCGCAGCTCGCCAATGCCGGCCCGGCGCTCGGCCTCTCCTCGAAGCTGCACGCCGCGACGCCGACCAATCTCGTGAACATGCTGATCGAGGGCGGCCAGCACGGCATCGGCTCGATGCCCTCCTTCGCCACGGCCCTCGACGACACCCAGCTCGCGGCCCTGACCGCCTATCTCCGCAGCCGCTTCGCCCCCGGCAAGCCCGCCTGGACGGGGATCGGCGATGCGGTGGTTAAGGCGCGGGCGGGGCACTGATCCTTCGGGAGAAGCGCTGGCGGAAGCCCCCTTCCCAACCCTCCCCCGCAAGCGGGAGAGGGCTCCCGCGCCCGGCAACCACGCCGGCGCCCCGAAGGCGAGAGGCCCGGGCCTGCACAAGGCCGCACCCAAGCCGAGCCAGCAAGCCGGCGCAGGCCTGCCTGCCGACGCGGACCGAACCATCGGCGCAGACCTACCCGTGAGGAAGGGCTGCGCGCCCACACTACCACCCGCCCCCTGTCATTCCGGGGCAGGCCGAAGGCCTGAGCCCGGAACCCACGACCGGGTGCAACGCCGTGACCGCGCCCATGTCGCAGCGCTCACCCAGTCGTGGGTTCCGGGCTCTTCGCTTACGCGAAGCCCCGGAATGACAGAGGAAAGCGGCTGCTCCGGCCTGACGGGTTACAGCGGCACCGGTCGAGCGAACAGCACCGCCTCCCCCTTGCGCACGCAAGGCGACAGCTCAGCCCAATCCGCCCCCCGACAACAAAACACCGGCCGCCGCAGGCGCGGCGACCGGTGCTCATGCCGAAGCCCTGCGCCTGTTATCGTAGGCCGTCCTCACCCTTGGCCTCGCCATGGCTGAGCCCGCCGACGCGAGGGTGGGGGCGGCCGCCGCTGGTCAGCGCGACCGCGACCATGATCTCGCCGGCGCGCGGCGCGTCAGGCACGCGGACCTCCATGCCGTCGAAATGGCTGCGGACATAGGCCGCCGCCTTGTGGCCGAGCGGCACGTCGAGCACCACGCCGAGCGAGCCGCGCTTCTTCGAGGACGGGATCAGCGCCGGCGCCTTGCCGATCAGCGCACGCACAGGGGCGCCGAGCTTGGGATGCAGGATCGCCGCGGCGTGCTCCATCTCGCCATCCTCGCCGACGGCGGCGGCCTTGCCGTAGCCCTCGACGGCCTCGCCATCGATGCCGAGCGCCGCGAGCGCCCGCCGGCCGAGCAGGTCGCCCAGCTCCTCGCCGATCGCGATCAGTTCGGAGAGGTCCTCCTGATAGCGGCCGGCGAAGGGGTTCTCGATCACCGCCACGGCGGCAGCGCGGCGGATCGGCGGCGAGACCGGCCGGCCCTGCTCGGTATGCACCTCGTCGACGATGGTGACGATCTTGCGGATCTTCGCGCTCATCTCAGCCCGTCCTCTCCCTTGATCTCGCTCGCGGCCAGCCCGCCGACGCGGGCATGGATGCGCGACCCCGTGGTCATCACCAGCGCCAGCAGCATCTCGTCGGCGCGCGGCGCATCGGGGATGCCGACCTCGAAGGCGCTGAAATGGCTGCGGACATAAGATGCGTTGACATGGGTGACCGGCACGTCGAGCCGCGTCCCCGGCCCGCCGACCTTCTTGGTCGAGGGCACGATGGCGCGCGCATCGCCGAGCAGTTCGCGCATGGCGTAGCCGCCGGGCACGTGCCAGAGCGCGCCGTGCTCCAACTCGCCGGCGGCGCCGACGATGGCGCCCTTGCCGTAGCCCTGGATCGCAGCGGCATCACCGCCCATCACGTCGAGCAGCCGGCGCGCCATGGCGAGGCCGAGCGGCTTGAGATCGTCCATGAAGCCCTGGATGTCGGCGACATAGCGGCCGGCGAACGGGTTGGCGATCACCGCCATCACCGCGCCGCAGAGCAGCGGCGTCGCGGCGGCGGGCCCGCCCTCGTGGAATATCTCCTCCACGGTGACGGCGTATTTCCTCACGGCGATCTCAGGCAAGCGCGGTCCTCCCCTCGGTATCCTGTTCGGCGATCATCGGGCTGTCGAGCACGGCGCTGCGGCCCTGAAGATGGATGGCGGCGGAGCGGATCAGCCCTTCCCCGCGCAGGGCCTCGGCGACGGCCTGTGCGGCGGCGAGCGCCCGGTCGATCTCGGCGGCGGCGAGCGGGCCGACCGCCCGCGTCACCAGCCGCGCGCCGAGGTCGCTGTCGCTCTGGACCTCACACGCCGGCACCCGCGCGATCGCTTCATGGCCCGGCAGGTCGCAGGCATTGGCGATCACGGTCGCGGCGGCGTCCGCCATGGCGGCGGTCGGCGCCAGCACCGTCACCGCCTCGGCGATGCCGAGCGAGAAGCTGCGGCCGGGATAGCCGGAGGTGGCGATGCCGGCGACGCCGTCGGCAGCGCGGATGGTCGCCGTCGCGAAGATGTCCGGCCGGTCGGGCCGCCGCACCAGCCCGATGCGGAACTGCGCCTCGCCCGCCAGATGCAGCGCGATGTCGCCGCCATTGTTGACATAGGCCCGGCGCAGCGGCGCCGCCGCCAGCATGATCCCGAGGATCTCCTCAGCCACCGCACCCGCCACCGCCGCCATAGGCGTGATGAAGCCGCGCACGGCAAAGGGGGCGACCGCCGCGTGCATGCGCCGCGCCACCGGCCCGGCCGGGACGGCGCTCGCCGGCGTCACCGGGCTGCGCAGCAGGGGAAGCTCGTCGCAGAGTTCGGCGAGCAGGCCGTCGAAGCGGCGCATCGCGGCCTCGCGCGCCGCGGCCACGGCCTCCGCCTCGCCCTCGGCCGCGATCACCAGGTCGATCGGCCCCTGCTGGAGCAGCAGGCGCCTGCCGTCCGGCAGGAGGCGCGCCGACGGCGCCTCGAAGCGCATCACGGCCGGGCCTCACGCGCGACGCAGCGATGGCGCGCCATGGCCTCAGCCGACCGAGCGCTTGGGCTGGTCTGGCGCCAGCGGCCAGGGATTGTCCGGCCGCTGCGGCAGGCGCAGCCGCCCCTCGCCCTTCAGCGAGGCCAGCGGCTGGATCGCGTCCATATGGCCGCCCAGCGCCTCGTAGTCGGAGAGCCGCATGGTGAATTCGAGCGGCGCGACCAGGGCCGGCGTCGGCACATAGCCGAAAGCGTTGTCCGGCAGGCGGGTGACATCGACCATGAAGGTGATGCCGCCACCCGGCCAGATGTACACGGGGGCTCCCCCACAGGTGACATAGGTCAGCGCATCCTTGACCGAGCGGGTCAGCCGCACCGGGTTCTCGGTGACGCCGGCGCGCAGCGAGCCGCCGGCCCCGCCGATGAACAGCACGGTGGAGAGCGCCGGCTCGCAGTTCTCGGCGATGCGCTCCACGGGCTCGACCAGCTGCGGCGGGATCGGCTTCTCCACCGGCAGCAGCGCCTCGTCGAGCTCGTAATAGGCGGCGTGCTCGCCGGTGGTCGAGACCATCAGCAGGCGCAGGCCCGGCCAGGCGACCTTGGGGTCGAAGGGGCCGAGAATGGTCAGCGGGTCGCTGATATTGGTGCCGCCCCAGCCGGTGCCGGGCTGCGCCACCTGGAAATAGCGGCCGGGCGTCGAGCGGCGCCCCTTCATCTTGATGCCGGTCGGCGCCATGTCGAGCAGTTTGCCGGCCTGGTGCTCGGAGAGCACGCCGGTGATGTGGTCGTCGACCACCACCACCTCGTCGACCTTGCCGTGCCACTGCTTGGCGAAGATGCCGATCGTCGCCGAGCCGCAGCCGACGCGCATCCGGCTCTCGGGCACGCCGTTGACGATCGGCGGCTTGCCCGCCTGCACGACAACGGTCTCGCCCTCGTCGATGGTGAGCTCCACCGCCTCGCCATTGCTGAGCTTGAGCAGCGCGTCGCAGGTGACGCGCCCCTCCTTCTTCGAGCCGCCGGTGAGATGGTGCACGCCGCCGAGCGACAGCATCTGCGAGCCGTACTCGCCGGTGGTGACGTGGCCGACCGCCTCGCCGTCGACCCTGACCGTCGCCTGCTCGGGCCCGAGGAAGCGGTCGGTGTCGATCTTCACCTTGACGCCGCAATAGCTGAAGATGCCCTCGGTCACGACGGTGACCATGTCGACGCCGTCGACCTCGGCCGAGACGATGAAGGGCGCGGGCTTGTAGTCGGGATAGGTGGTGCCGGCGCCGATCGCGGTGATGAAGGTGCCCTGCTGGTGGACGATGTCGCCGTCCCAATCGCGCCCCTGCGCGAACGGCACCACCTCGCCGCCCTGCGCCAGCGTGCGCTCGAGCACGACATGCGGCTCCATCCGCACCAGCTCGCCGGCGACATTGCCGTAGCGGTCGCAGGCGCCGACCGCGCCGGGCTTGATGAAGCACATCACCGGGCAGGCGTCGCAGCGGATCTTGTCGTCGACGGCCGCGCTGGCTTCCTGGAGGCTCATGCTGGCATTCTCCGCCGTCTCGCTCTCGGCTAACTCATTTGTATACAAATGATGATGCTGAAACGACACCAAACTGTCAAGGTCGCCATGCCAGCCTGCCGGCCGGCGAGTCGCGCCGCAAGCGTCCATGCGCCGTCCGCCCCGCCGTCCCTTCCTATCGAAAATCAGGCGAATTCCGCTTGCCAGACGTTCCGGCCGTGCCTGCCTCACGCCTGCGTGGACGCCCCGCGCTCAGGGCGCTATCCAGCCCTGAAGCACGATGCGCCGACGAGGCGATGGCCAGATTGACAGTCGGAAAAGCCGATTGTTATTATTCGTGTACAAATAAAATTCGTCGGGGCCGAGACTGGGTTCGACGTCAGGGCGAACAGCGCCCGAGGAGGGGTTTTCCATGTATGACCGCTTTGCCACGGACCGCCTGATCGACCTCTGGCTGACCGAAGATATCGGCGCCTGCGACCTGACCGTGCAGGTGATGATCGAGGCCGAGGAGACCGGGCGCTTCTACATGAACGCCCGCGAGCCAATGATCGTCGCCGGCATCGAGGTCGCCGCGCGCGTCTTCAAGCGCTACGATCCCGAGCTGAAGGTCGACCTCAAGGTCAAGGACGGCGACAAGGTCGAGAAGGGCGCGATCCTGATCGAGGTCGAGGGCTCGGCCCGCAGCGTGCTGACCGCCGAGCGCACCGCGCTCAACATCGCCCAGCGCCTCTCGGGCATCGCCAACGAGACCGCCCGCTACGTCGCCGCCATCGCCGGCACCAAGGCGCGCCTGATCGACACCCGCAAGACCACGCCCGGCCTGCGCATGATGGAGAAGCATGCGGTGACCTGCGGCGGCGGCCTCAACCACCGCCTCGGCCTCGACAACGGCGTGATGATCAAGGACAACCACATCGCCGTCTGCGGCAGCATCTCGGCCGCCGTCGAGCGCGCCCGCCGCACCCTGCCGGTGCTGACCAAGCTCGAGGTCGAGTGCGACAATCTCGGCCAGGTCGACGAAGCGGTCGCCGCCGGCGCCGACGTCATCATGCTCGACAACATGTCGGTCGCCGACATGACCAAGGCGGTGGGCATCATCGCCGGCCGCGCCAAGGTCGAGGCCTCGGGCGGGATCAACATCGACACGATCGGGCCAATCGCCAAGACCGGGGTCGACTACATCTCGACCAGTAAGATCACCCAGTCGGCTCCGGCCGTGGACATCGGCCTCGACGAAGCCTGATCGACCATGCGCGCCGGCACCTTCTTTCTCGTCGTCGGCCCCAGCGGAGCCGGCAAGGACTCCCTGATCGACGGCGCGAGGCAGGTGCTGGAGCCGACCGGGCGCTACCGCTTCGCAAAGCGCGTCATCACCCGCCCCGCCGGCTCGCCCGGCGAGGATCACGAGGCGGAGACCGAGGCCGGCTTCGCCGCGCGCGAGGCGCAAGGCGGCTTCCTGATCTGCTGGGGCGCGCACGGGCTGCGCTACGGCCTGCCGGCGAGCCTGCTCGAGGCTGTCGCCAACGGGCAGAACGTCGTCGCCAACGGCTCGCGCGCCACCATCACTGCGCTGGCCGAGCGGGTGGCGCGCCTCGTCGTCGTCGAGGTCACGGCGCCGCCGGAGGTTCTGGCGGCGCGCATCGCCGGGCGCGGCCGCGAGAGCGGCGCCGCCATCGAGACCCGCCTCGCCCGCAAGGTCGATCCCTGGCCGGACGGCATCCGCAGCGTCTGCGTCGCCAATGACGGCACGCTGGAGGCCGGCGTCGAGCGCTTCGTCGCCGCGGTCGAATCCGCCGCCAACACGCTGCGCCTGCGCCAGCTGCCGCTCTTCGTCGGCCGCGCGCATTGCGCCTGGCTGCCGGCCAGGGGCGAGGTCGTCAACGGCTTCGACTATCTCGGCCCCGGCCGCATCGAGCTCTCGGCCGGCAAGGCCAGCATCCGCGCCGACGTGCAGGTCATGGACATCCCCGCCGTGCTCGCCGGCGACGAGATCGGCCTGTCGAGCGAGGCCTTCGCCGAGTTCGGCCTGCCGGAGGGCAGCGAGATCGCGATCCGCCGCACGCCCTCGCCCGAGAGCCGCGCGGCGCTGACCGCCAAGATCCGCGGCGAGGCGCTGGACGAGGCGCAGTATCACACCCTGATCCGCGACATCGTCGAATCCCGCTATCCCGACGGCGAGGTCGCCGCCTTCCTGGTCGCCGCGACCCAGAAGCTGACGGACGAGGAGGTCGTGGCGTTGGCGCGGGTGCGCACCCGCTTCACCGAGACCATCGCCTGGCCGGACGGCATCGTCGTCGACAAGCACTCCATGGGCGGCATCCCCGGCAGCCGCATCACGCTGATCGTGGTGCCGATCGTCGCCGCCCACGGCGCCTTCCTGATGCCGAAGACCTCCTCGCGCGCCATCACCTCCGCCGCCGGCACCGCCGACGCGATGGAGACGGTCGCCGATGTCGAACTGACGCCGGCGGAGCTACGGCTCTGCGTCGAGAAGGCGCGCGCCTGCATCGCCTGGAACGGGCGGCTCAACCACTCGATCGTCGACGACGTGATGAACGCGATCACGCGCCCGCTCGGCATCGATTCCAACCGCTGGTCGGTCGCCTCGATCCTGTCGAAGAAGAAGACCGCCGGCTCGACCCATGTCATCGTCGACCTGCCCTACGGCCCGCGCGCCAAGCTGCGCACGCTGGAGGAGGCGGCCGAGCTGGCGCGGCTGTTCGAGACGGTCGGCGCCGGGCTCGGCCTCGTGGTGCGCGCCTTCCCGACCGACGGCACCCGGCCGATCGGCCGCGGCATCGGCCCGGCGCTGGAGGTGCGCGATGTCGGCCTGGTGCTCGACGGCGACGCAAGCGCGCCGGCCGATCTCGTCGAGAAAGCCCTGTTCTTCGCCGGGCACATCCTGTCCTGGGATCCGGCGCTCGGCAGCTACGAGGCCGGCCGCGCCCGCGCGATGGACCTGCTACGCAGCGGCGCGGCGCGGGCCGCCTTCGAGCGCATCGTCGACGCACAGGGCCGCCGCGAGCCGCCGGTCCGGCCCGGCCTACTGGTCCATACAGTGCGGGCGGAGCGGGCCGGCACGATCACCGGCATCGACGGCTGGGCGGTGGCGGGCATCGCCCGGCGCGCCGGCGCGCCTTTCGACAAGGCGGCGGGCATCGACCTGCGCTGCGGCGTCGGCGACGTCGTCGCGGCGGGCGATCCGCTCTTCGTCATCCACGCCTCGGCCGCCTCGGACCTCGACGACGCCCGCAAGCTCGCGGCCGAGACCGCCTGCTACACGATCGGCTAGCGGCCGGGGGCTGCCTTCGCGCAGGCGCCGGGCACCGCCGCCGGCTCAGCGCAGCTGCTTCAGCAGGGAGATCAGCGTGGCGCGCTGGCTCGTCGCCAGCGGCGAAAGCGTCACCTTGCTGACCGTCTCGGCGCGCGGCAGCAATTCGCGGGTGAAGTCGCGGCCGGCCTCCGTCAGCTGCACGATGACGCGGCGGCCATCGTCGGGATCGCGCTCGGTGCGCACCAGCTTGCGCTTGATCAGCCTGTCGACCACGCCCTTGATCGTCGCCGCGTCCATCGAGGTGTGGCGGCCGAGCAGGTTCTGCGAGCAGCCGCCCTCGGCATAGAGCCGCGACAGTACCGCCCATTGGGTCGGCGTCAGGTCGGTGCCCATGATCTCGCCGAACAGCGAGACATGGCGCTGCACCGCCTGGCGCAGAATGAAACCGATCTGCTCGGACAGGTCGTAGTCCTCACCCGGCGCCTCGACGAGGTCTGCCTGAGCGTGTTCCGGCCTGGACATCGAGCGTTCCTTCTCACCCTGCCTTGCGCCCGTCGGGCGAACTGCCTTCGGTCAGCCCAATGGCGACGCCGATAACTGCATCCCCGCCACCGGAATTTCAATCGTTTCTTGGCATGAATATGCGTTTACACAACTACGACTTGTGTCTGGTCCAAGTCGAAACTGGCAACGTCGAAACTGCCGCGCTGAAGCGCCGGCCCGGCACAGGCTGCACCGGGCCGGCGGCAGAGCCCGCGAGCGTCAGGCCGTGGCCGGATCGGGCGCCGCAGGCTCCGGCGTGGCAGGCTCCGACTTGGCAGGCTCCGGCGTGGCGGGCTCGGGCGCGGCGGGCTCGGGGGCGGCGGCGCGCTCGCGCACCAGCTTGCTCACCCCGGCGAAGTCGAGCTTGCCGGAGCCGAGCACCGGCACCTCCGGCACGACCATGACCTCGGCTGGGATCATCAGGTCGGCGGCGCCCTTGCCCTTGGCGAAGGCCTGGAAGCTGGCGCGGGTCGCGTCCTTCTGCTGCGTCACCAGCACCAGCCGCTCGCCCTTGCGGGCATCGGGGAGGCTCGCCACCGCCGAGAGCGCGCCCGGCCAGCATTCCGCCGCCAGCGCCTCGACCGCCGCCAGCGAGACCATCTCGCCCGCGACCTTGGCGAAGCGCTTGGCCCGGCCCTTGATGGTGACGAAACCGTCGGCGTCGATGGTGACGATGTCGCCGGTGTCGTGCCAGCCCTCGGCCGGCGGCTCGAGCACACCGGGATTCTCGGCGCGCAGATAGCCCAGCATGATGTTGGGGCCGCGCACATGCAGGCGCCCGCCCTCCTCGACGCCGGGCACCGGCTCCAGCCTGGCCTCCATGCCGGGCATGATCCGGCCGACCGTGCCGAAGCGGTTGAACATCGGCGTGTTGAGCGCCAGAACCGGCGCCGTCTCGGTGACGCCATAGCCTTCGAGGATGCGCAGGCCGAACTTCTCCATATAGGTCCGGCGCGTCGCCTCCTTCACCGGCTCGGCGCCGGCCACGATGTAGCGCAGCGAGCGCAGATCATAGGGATGGGCGGCGCGGGCATAGCCGTTCAGGAAGGTGTCGGTGCCGAACAGGATGGTGGCGTTGGAGCCGTAGACCAGCTCCGGCACCATCCGGTAGTGCAGCGGCGACGGGTAGAGATAGACCGGCACGCCCGAGACCAGCGGCAGGACGAGCCCCGCCGTCAGGCCGAAGGAGTGGAACACCGGTAGAACGTTGAAGACCTTGTCGCGTCGGCCGAAATCGATGCGCGCCGCCGCCTGCGCCGCATTCGCCAGCATGTTGGCATGCGACAGCACCACGCCCTTCGGCGCCCCCTCCGAGCCCGAGGTGAACAGGATCGCGGCGCGGTCGGAGCCCTTCGCTTCGGCGATCGGCGTGCCCTGCCGCCACAGCCCCTTGAGCTTGTCGAGCGTCGTCACCGTCTCGCGGACATCCTCGAGATAGACGATCGTCACCACGCCCGAGAGCGCCTCGACCAGCGGGCCCATCCGGCCCTTCTCGACGAAGGCGCGTGAGGTCACGATGGTCCCGACCTGCGCGGCGGTGCAGGCGGCGGCGATATTGGCGGCGCCTGCGGTGAAGTTGATCATCGCCGGCACGCGCGCCGCCGACATCAGGCCGAGCACGGTCACCGCCGCGCCGTTGGCGTTGGGCAGCATCACGCCGACCGCCTCGCCCTCGCCCGCCAGCCGCATCAGCTTGCGGCCGAGCACCTCGGCGCCGATCAGCAGGCGCTTATAGGTCAGCGAGCCGGTCAGCGGATCCTCCACCGCGACGCGCGAGGGTCCGTGGTCGCGCGCAGCGGCCGCGACGGCGGCGAAGACGCTGCGGTCGATGTCGCTGGTGCGGAAGATCAGATCCGACATCACCTGGTAGAGCGCGGCGCCCGCCGCCTGGCGGCGCGCCCGGCCCTTGAGCGCCTCGGGCACGGTCAGCGAGATCGGCTCCAGGATGGTGACGCGCACCTTGGGGAACCATTTCCGCCGGACCTGCTCGCGGGTCAGCCGCGAGAAGATCGTCTTCTCCAGCCCGTCGATCCGCACCGGCAGCACCGGCGCGCCCGACTTCTCGGCGATCATGCCGGCACCGTCATAGACCTTCATCAGGCTGCCCGTGACGGTGAGGCGCCCCTCGGGGAAGATCACCAGGCTCTCACCGCCCTTGATCGCATTGATCAGCGAGCGCGTCGCCAACGGCCGCGCCGGATCGAGCGGCATGGCGCGCGTCAGCTTCAGGAAGGGCTTCACCCACCAGCGCTGCGCGATGCCGTGGTCGATGGCGAAGACCGGCTCCTTGTCGAGGATCGAGAGCGCCAGCGCCGCATCGAGGAAGGAGACGTGGTTGAGCGCGATGATGGCGTGGCCGCCGGCCTTGGCGATGTTCTCGCGGCCGGTGACCTCGACGCGGTAGAAGGCGCGGAACAGGATCGAGAGGAAGTCGCTGAGCGGGTTGGTCGGCAGGGTCCGTACGATCCAGACCGACGCCGCGATCGTCAGCACGCCGAGCAGGGCGAAGAGCTGCCAGAGCGCGGCGCCCGCCTCCTGCAGCAGCGCGATCACCGCCGCCCCCGCCACCATGAAGGCGGCCGAGAGCACGTTGACGGCCGCGACGATGCGCGCCCGCTTGGCGGCCGGCGCCCAGGCCTGGGTCGCGGCGAAGGAGGGCACGATGAAGACGCCGCCGGCGATCGCCAGGCCGGCGAGATCGATGCCGATGCGCCAGGCCACGCCCGCCTCGAAGAAGGCGGCGACGTCGCGCGCCGGCTGGTAGGGGCTGACGCCCGAGACCGCCCAGGCGAGGTCGAGCGCGAACAGCCCCATCACCAGCCCGGCGACCGGCACCGGCAGCAGCACGATGCGCCCGCTCGACAGGAAGGAGCCGAGGCCGGAGCCGACCGCGATGGCGATGGCGAACACGGCGAGATAGGTCGAGACCACCATTTCGGTGCCGCCCATGCCGTTCTTCACCAGCGTCGGCAGCAGCGCCATCACCACCGCGCCGATCAGCCAGAACAGCGAGACCATCACGCCGGTGCGCCAGAGCCTGGCGTCGCCCCAGAGATCGCGCAGCAGGTCGCGGGTCGAGCGCAGGATGTTGCGGTCGATCACCAGGTCGGGCGCGGCCGGGCCGGTCTTGGGGATGAACAGCGTCGCGACCCAGCAGGCCAGCGCAAACACCATGATCAGCAGGCTGAGCTGCGCGGCGTCGCCGCCATCGCTCGCGGTCAGCCCGCCGGCGATGGTGCCGAGCAGGATGGCGATGAAGGTCGCGCCCTCGATCAGCGCGTTGCCGGCCGGCAGTTCCTCGCGCTTCAGATGGTCGGGCAGGATGCCGTATTTGATCGGGCCGAACAGCGCCGCGATCACCCCGAACAGGAAGAGCGCCACGAACAGCACCGGCACCGAATGCGCCAGGAAGCCGGTCACCGCGACGCCGGCCGCGCCGATCTCGGCAAATTTCAGCCGCTGCGCCATCATCGCCTTGTCGAAGCGATCGGCCATCTGCCCGCCGATGCCGGAGAGCAGGAAGAAGGGCAGGATGAAGATCGCGCCCGCCAGCGTCACCAGGGCCTCGCCATGCGAGCCGGCCAGCCGGTAGAGGATGATGAAGACCAGCGCGTTCTTCAGGAAGTTGTCGTTGAAGGCCGAGAAGAACTGGGCCCAGAACAACGGCGCGAAGCGCCGCTTCAGCATCAAGCTATCGACCATGACCCGTCCTTGCCGGTTTCTGGAAAGACAATCGCACCGCACCGGGAAACGTTCCGTTGCCGGCCGGCGCATGGAGAAGGATGGCGAACGCGGCGTCAGGCGCCGGTCTTGCCCACATCCATGAGCAACCGCTCGGTGCGGGCGTCCTCGATGCGGTTCACCAGGCGCGAGGCCTCGTGCATGTCGCGCACCGTCTTGGTCATGGTCACGCAGGACTGCACCAGCATGACCACGCCCATGGCGAGATAGCCCTTCGCCCACCAGTCGAGCGGCAGGAACAGGATGCCGGCGGCGACCATGGCGGCGGCGGCGAAGAAGGATGCGTAGGTGAAGCTCACCCAGGCGCCGCTGTGCGGCTGTGACGGATTGGTCATGGCGGTCTCCCGTGATCGTCTGGTGTGATGGGGTCTGCGGCTCAGGCGCCGGCGGGGCGGCGGCCCCGCAGGCGCTCCAGGATCTCTTCGGCGCTCGGCCGCAGGCGCGGGCCGAAGCCGCGCGCCGCCAGCCGCTCGCCGATGCTGCCGGCGGCCGCGGCGTCGAGCTCGTCCAGTGCCCGGTCGGCGGCCTCGGCCGCGAGCTGCCGCTCGCGCAGGCGCTGCAGCGTGCGCTCGGCATCGACCAGCGTCGCCTCGCTGGGCACGCCATCCGGGCCGCGGCCGGCGCGCCGCTCCCGCACCGCCTGCGCCGCGCGGGCGATGCGCCGGCCGCATTCCAGTTCGGCGAGGCGCACCTGCGCCCCGGCGACATGGCGGCGCAGGCGCACGATCTCCGCGGCGAACAGCGCCTGCGTCTGCGCGGCGCTGTCGCGATCGGCCTCCAGCACGGCCAGCGCCTCGGCGCCTTCGCGGGCGAGTGCCTCCTCGCCACCGGCGAGCGCCGCCGCGACGCGCTCTTCCAGCGCGCGGATGCGGCCGGCCGTCTCGGCCAGGCGGGCGCGTTCCCGCCCGTCCTGCGCGATCGCCAGTGCCAGCGCCGTCTTGGCACGGTCGAAGCCGGCGGCGGCCTCGCGCATCTGCTGATCGAGGATCAGCATGGCGTTGCGGTCGGCCGCGCGCTCGCCCGCTTCGGCGGCGCCGCCCTTCACCAGCGTCAGAAACATCTTGAGCATCCGCTCGCTCCTGCTATGAACAATGTTCACAAACCGGAAGCTAGCGCCAACATGAACATCGTTCAAGATAAAAAATGAACGTTGTTCAATTTTTTGCGCAGATGATGAGGCGAGCATGACGGCAACCGCACAGCGGCGGGACAGGCAGCGGACGGCGCTGGTGGCGGCGGCCGAGCGCGCCATCGCCGAGAAGGGCCCGGCCGGGCTGAAGGCGCGCGATCTGGCGGCCGAGATCGGTTGCGCCCTCGGCGCGATCTACAATCTCGTGCAGGATATGGACGAGCTGGTGCTGCGCGTCGGCTCGCGCACGCTCGGCCGGCTCGACGCCGCGCTCGCCGCCGTCGCGGCCGAAGGCGAGCCGCGCGACCGGGAGGCGGCCGTCGCCCGGCTGGTCGCCATCGCCATCGCCTATCACGGCTTCGCCCGCGACAATCCCCGGCTCTGGCGCACCCTGTTCGAATACCGGCTCGCCGAGGACGCCGAGATTCCCGACTGGGCCGTCGCCGACCAGCTCCAGCTCTTCCGCCACATCATGGCGCCGCTGGCGCTGGTGCTGCCGCAGGCCGATGCGGCGGCGCTCAGCCTGCTCGGGCGCACCCTGTTCTCGGCGGTGCACGGCGTCGTCGCCCTCGGCCTCGAAGACCGGCTGGTCGGCGTTCCGCGCGCCGATATCGACCGGCAGATCGAGGCACTGGTCCGGCTGGTCTGCGCCGGGTTGGCGGCGGGCGGGGACGGCACGCCCCTGCCCTGAGCGCGCAGGCGTCCTGCGCGCTTTCCGCCTCGACATCGCGGGGCTTCGCGTCATCCTTGGCGGATAAGAACGAGTCCAGGGAGGCGGCTTGCGCATGAGCGGGGCGGACGAGAAGCGGTACGGCATCGCCGGCGGCCTGACGAATTACGGCGACCCGGCCTTCGCCGCCTATCTGCGCCGCTCCTTCGCGCGCTCCATGGGCTATTCCGACGAGGCGCTGGCCCGGCCGATCGTCGGCATCGCCAACACCTATAGCGGCCTCAACAACTGCCACCGCCATTTCCCCGAATTGCTGGAGGCGGTGAAGCGCGGCGTGCTGATGGCCGGCGGCCTGCCGCTCGACTTTCCGACCATCTCGCTCGGCGAGGTCTTCCTGAAGCCGACCAGCCTGAAGTTCCGCAACCTGATGGCGATGGGCACCGAGGAGATGATCCGCGCCCAGCCGGTCGACGCGGTCGTGCTGATGGGCGGCTGCGACAAGACCGTGCCGGCCCAGCTGATGGCGGCGCTCTCGGCCAACGTCCCGACCGTGCAGCTCGTCGCCGGCCCGATGTCGACCGGCCGCCACAAGGGCGAGCGCCTCGGCGCCTGCACCGATTGCCGCCGCTTCTGGGCGCGCTTCCGCGCCGGCGAGATCGACCAGGCCGAGATCGACGCGGTCGAGGGCCGCCTCGCCACCACCGCCGGCACCTGCGCGGTGATGGGCACCGCCTCCACCATGGCCTGCATCGCCGAGACGCTGGGGCTCGCCCTGCCGCGCTCGGCCGCGATCCCGGCGGTGCATGCCGACCGGCTGCGCTGCGCCGAGGAGAGCGGCCGCCGGGCCGTGGCGCTGATCGGCACGCAGACGCTGCTGCCCCGCCAGATTGTCACCGAGAAGGCGATCGAGAACGCCTGGCGCGTGCTGCTCGCCATTTCAGGCTCGACCAATGCGGTGGTGCATCTCACGGCCATCGCCCGCCGCGCCGGTATCAAGGTCGATCTCGACCGGCTGAACAGGCTCTCCGACGAGACCCCGGTGCTGGTGAACCTCAAGCCGGTCGGCGACAACTACATGGAGGATTTCTTCGCCGGCGGCGGCGTGCCGGCCGTGCTGAAGGAGCTGCGCGACCTGCTGCACCTCGACTGCCTGACCGTGACGGGCCGCACGCTCGGCGAGCTGATCGACCAGCCGCTGGTCGACCAGGTCGACCGCACCATCGTCCGGGCGCGGCAGGATCCGGTCGATCCCGATGGCGGGCTGGTCGCGGTGTTCGGCTCGCTCGCGCCGCGCGGCGCCATCGTCAAGCGCGCCGCCGCCGAGAAGCGCCTCCTCGAGCATGAGGGCCGCGCCGTGGTCTTCGCCTCGCTGGCCGATCTGGCGGCCCGCATCGACGATCCGGCGCTCGACGTGACGGCCGACGACGTACTGGTGCTGCAGAATGCCGGGCCGAAGAGCGACGCCGCCATGCCCGAGGCCGGCTATCTGCCGATCCCGCGCAAGCTGGCGGCGCAAGGCGTCAAGGACATGGTCCGCATCTCGGACGCCCGCATGTCCGGCACCGCCTATGGCGCCATCGTGCTGCATGTGGCGCCGGAGGCGGCGATCGGCGGGCCGCTGGCTCTGGTGCGCGACGGCGACCGCATCCGCCTCAGCGTGCGCGAGCGCCGGCTCGACCTGCTGGTGGACGAGGCCGAGCTGGCGCGCCGCCGTGCCGCCCTGCCCGCGCCGGAACCGCGCCAACGTCGTGGCTATGACCGGCTCTATGACGAGCATGTGCTCCAGGCCGACGAGGGCGTCGATTTCGACTTCTGCTGAGAGGGCTCTCTCCGGGGCCCCGCGGCCTCAGCGCAGATAGCGCCCGGGCGCGAACGGGGCGGGATCGGCCGGCGGCGCCTCGCCGCAGACCAGCGCGGCCAGAAGCTCGCCGGTCGCCGGCCCGGTCGAGAAGCCGACATGCTGGTTGCCGAAGGCGAGCCACAGCCCGGGATGGCGCGGCGCCTCGCCGATCATCGGCAGCGAATCCGGCAGGGTCGGCCGCGATCCGCGCCAGGTGCCGGGCTCCGCCGCCTCGCCGATGTCGATCGCCTCGCGCACCCGCGGCAGAACCTGCTCGATCTGGGCGTGGTCGTCGGGCGCGTCGTGCCGGGCGAGCTCGACACCGCTGGTGACGCGCAGGCCCTGCTCCATCGGCCCCATCATATAGCTGGCCTCGACATCATAGGCCGGCCGGCTCAGCCCGGCGCCGGGCGCCAGCCGGTAATGGCGGTGATAGCCGCGCTCGGCGCCGAGCGGCACCGAGAGGCCGAGCGGCGCGAGCAGATCGCCGCTCCACGGCCCGAGCGCCACCACGACGAGATCGGCCGCATGGCCGCCATCGCGCCCTGCGACGCGCCAGCCCGCGCCTTCGCGGGCGAGAGAGCGCACCTCGTCGCGCAGCAGCCTGCCGCCGCGCGCGACGAAGAGCTGCGCATAGGCCTCGACCACCGCGCCCGGCCAGTCGACCGAGGCGCTCTCGGCATGCCAGAGCGCCGCCGGGAAGATCGGCTTCAGCCCGGGCTCCAGCGCCGCCAGCGCCGCCTGGTCGAGCCTCTCGACCCGCACGCCATGCGCGCCGAGCCAGTCCTGCCGTGCCCTGGCCGCAGCCACGCCGGCCTCGCTGCGGAAGAGTTCGAGGAAGCCGGTCTCGCGCAGGCGGCCGGCGATGCCGGCCTCGCTCATCAGCCTACGGTGCAGCGGCAGCGACGGCGCAATCAGCGATTCCAGCGCCGCGACGCGCGGCGGCAGCCGGCTGGCGCGCGCCTCGGCCAGGAAGCGCAGGATCCAACCCGGCCGGCGCATCAGGTCGCCGAGGCGATAGCGCACCGCGGCGTGGCGGTTGCTGAGATAGCGCGGCAGGTTGCGCCACAGGCCGGGATGGTTGATCGGCAGGATCGAGGAGCGGCTGATCACCCCGGCATTGCCGTAGGAGGTCTCGCGGCCCGGCTCGCGCCGGTCGAGCAGCGTCACCGCAAGGCCGCGCCTCTGCAGCGCGAGCGCGCAGCCGACGCCGACCATGCCGGCGCCCAGGACGATGACGGAGCGGCTCATCGCGGCGATATCCCGGTCTCGGAGATGGCGGCGCCGGCCGGCGGGGCCAGCCAGTGGTTGAGGAAGGCGTCGAGCCAGGAGCGCACCGCCGGATCGTAGCGATACCAGCCGTCGAGATGCATCTGGCGCGGCTGGGCGCCGGGAAGCAAGGTGCGCTCGTGCCCGCGCACCGACCAGCGGCACATCATCGCCGGCGTCACCTCCGGGTGGAACTGGATGCCGAAGGCCTTGTCGCCGACCCGGATAGCCTGCACCGGGAAGTCGGCGCCCGTGGCGAGGGTGGTCGCACCCGTCGGGCAGTCGAAGCCCTCGCGGTGCCATTGATAGACGGTGGCGGGCCAGGGGCAGGCCGCCTCCTGCGCATGGCTCCTGCCGGCATCCGTCAGCGCCAGCGGGTAATAGCCGACCTCGGCCCGTCCCTCCGCGTGGGGATAGACCCTGCCGCCGAGATGGCGCGTCAGCATCTGCGCGCCGAGGCAGATGCCGAGGAAGGGCGCGCCCTCGCGCAGGCAGACGCCGATCCAGTCGATCTCGGCCCGGACGAAGGCGTCGGGGTCGTTGGCGCTCATCGGGCCGCCGAAGATCACGGCGCCGGCATGCTCGCGCATCGTCGCGGGCAGCGGGTCGCCGAAGCGCGGCTTGCGGATGTCGAGCGCATGGCCGCGCGCCGCGATCAGCCGCCCGACGCGGCCGGGCAGGGAATGCTCCTGATGCAGCACGATCAGCACCGGCTTCTTCGGGGACGGCCGGTTGCGGGCGCGAAGGGCGCGCGCGGGAGGGCGACGGAACGGTTCGGTCATCGCGGGATCGGGAGGCACTCCGGTCGCCGGGCGGAGCCGGCCGTGACCTGCCCGAGAATGGGGCGGGCTGCCGGAGCCCGCAAGCGCTTTGTCGCGGCGCCGGAGCCGGCCGGACAGGTCCGAAACGCATGCCGCGACGTATCGGGCGTGAGCCTGCGGCCAGGATGCGATCCGCCGCATATTGACAGGACGCCCTGTCTCCATCATGAGAATGAACGTTCATTCTCATCTTCAGAGCCCATGACGCACGCCATCCCGCCCGCACTCCACGACACGTCGCACGACACGGCCCCGACCGAGCGCCATGTGCGCATCCTCGACGCGGCCGAGATCGTCTTCGCGCGCTCCGGTTTCGACCGGGCGACGATGAACGAGGTCGCGCTCGAGGCCGGGATGAGCCCGGGCAATCTCTATCGCTACTTCGCCAGCAAGGACGCGATCGTCGAGGCAATCACCGAGCGCGACCGCACCGAGATCACCCGCGACTTCGCCTCGCTCAGCATGGCGTCCGGCCCCCTGCTCGATCAGCTCGAGCGGATCGGCCGCCGGCATCTCGTCGAGAAGCCGCATCACAAGGCGGTGCTCGCCATGCAGATCTGGGCAGAGGCGGCGCGCAACCCGGCGCTGGCCACGCTATGCGCCTCGATCGAGGCGATGGTGCTGGGCGGCCTCTCCACCGCGATCGCCCAGGCCCGCGAGGCGGGCGAACTGCCGGCCGACCTCGACGAGGAGGCCTTCCTGCTGGCGCTCTCGATGATGTCGGACGGTTTCATGACGCGCCGCGCCGCCGATCCGCATTTCGACCTGGCGACCATGACGACGACGCTGTTCACCAGCATGCGGGGGCTGGCGCAGGTGCTGCGCAAGCCCCCCGCCGGGCAGGTCACACCATGAGTAGCCTCACCATGAACCGCCTCGCCGCCCCCGATCCCTCGTCCAGCCGATCCCCGCTGCGGAAGCTCGCTCCGATGTCCCGCCCCCGCCCGTTCCGTCCTGCCTTCGCCGCCCTTCTGGCCGCCGCCCTGCTCGCGCCCGCCCTGCCCGTCGCGGCTCGTGCCGAGGACGGCGTGAAGCAGGCCGACAAGCAGGCCGGCCCCGCCATCACCGTCACCACCGTCAAGCGCGACGAGATCGTCCAGAGCGTCGTCGTCGCCGGCACCATGGTGGCGCGCGACGAGGTGCTGGTGACGCCGGAGGTCGACGGGCTCGTCATCACCGAGCTGCTCGCCGAGGAGGGCGACCGCGTCGCCGCCGGCCAGGTGCTGGCGCGGCTGTCGCGCACCACGCTCGAGGTCCAGCGTGCGCAGAACGAGGCGCAGAGCCGCAAGGCGCAGGCCGGGATCGACCAGGCCCGCGCCCAGATCGTCGAGGCGCAGGCCAATCGCGAGCAGGCGGACAACGCCTTCGAGCGCACCAAGGCGCTGCGCGGCAGCGGCAATGCCAGCCAGGAGATGTTCGACCAGCGCTCCGCCGCGTCCCGCTCCGCCCAGGCCCGCCTCAACGCCGCCAACCAGGCTCTCGCCATGGCCGAGGCCGACCTCGCCCTGTCGCAGGCGCAGGGGCGCGACATCGAGGTCCGGCTCGGCCGCACGCAGATCAAGGCGCCGCGCGCCGGCATCGTCAGCCGCCGCACCGCCCGCCAGGGCGCCATCGCCGGCATGGCGGCCGAGCCGCTGTTCCGCATCATCGCCGACGGCGCCATCGAGCTCGAGGCGGAGATCGCCGAGGTCGAGCTGCCGCGCCTGCGCACCGGCCAGGCCGTCGCGGTCACCCCGGCCGGCTCCGACACCGCGCTCGCCGGCGAGGTCCGTCTGATCGCCCCCGAGGTCGACCGTGCCTCGCGGCTCGGCAAGCTGCGCGTCGCGCTGGCCGGCAACCCGCCCGTCGCGCTCGGCTCCTTCGCGCGCGGCGTGGTCGAGACCGGCCGTCGCAACGGGCTCGTCCTGCCGCTCTCGGCGATCACCTATACCCGCGCCGGCCCGACGGTTCAGGCGGTCGCCGGCGGCAAAATCGCCACCCGCAAGGTCGCGCTCGGCCTGATCGGCCGCGGCCATGTCGAGATCGTCTCCGGCGTCGCCGAGGGCGACACCGTGGTGGCGCGCGCCGGCACCTTCGTGCGTGACGGCGACGTCATCACGCCGGTCGCGTCGAACTGAGGAGAGCCGGGGTGAACCTCAACTTCTCGGCCTGGTCGATCCGCAAGCCGGTCCCGGCGATCCTGCTCTTCGTCGTGCTGTGCGTGCTCGGCCTGATGGCGTTCTCGAAGCTGCCGGTGACGCGCTTCCCGAACATCGACGTGCCGCTGATCTCGGTGACCGTGACCCAGTCGGGGGCCGCCCCAGCCGAGCTGGAGAGCCAGGTCACCAAGCGCGTCGAGGACGCGGTCGCCAACATTACCGGCGTCAAGCACGTGCTCTCGACGCTGACAGACGGCCAGTCGCAGACGCTGATCGAGTTCCGGCTGGAGGTCGACACCGACCGCGCCGTCAACGACGTCAAGGACGCGGTCGCCAAGATCCGCGCCGACCTGCCGCGCACCATCGACGAGCCGGTGATCCAGCGCATCGACGTCGAGGGCCAGTCGATCCTGACCTATGGCGCCTCCTCGCCTGGCATGACGCTGGAGCAGCTCTCCTGGCATGTCGACGACGTGGTCGCGCGCGAATTGCAGGGGCTGAAGGGCGTCGGCCGCGTCGAGCGCTATGGCGGCGTGGATCGCGAGATCCGCATCTCGCTCGATCCCGACCGGCTGCTGGCGCTCGGCGTCACCGCCGGCGAGGTCAACCGCCAGATCCTCGCCACCAATGTCGACATGGCCGGCGGCCGCGGCGAGGTCGGCGGCAAGGAGCAGGCGATCCGCACGCTCGCCAGCGCCCGCACGGTGGCCGAGCTGGCGGACAGCAAGATCACGCTCTCGGGCGGCCGCGAGGTCCGGCTCAAGGAACTCGGCCGCGTCGAGGATTCCAATTCCGAGCCGCGCGCTTTCGGCCGCCTCGACAAGCAGCCCGTGGTCTCCTTCGCGGTGTTCCGCTCGAAGGGGTCGAGCGAGCTCTCGGTCAAGGAGGTCGTCGCCGCCCGCATCGCCGAACTCAACCAGCGCTATCCCGCCATCGCGCTGCAGCCGATCGACGACGCAGTCGCCTATACCGCCGGCAACTACCGCTCGGCCATGACCACGCTGCTGGAGGGCGCCGGGCTCGCCGTGCTCGTCGTCTTCGCCTTCCTGCGCAACTGGCGCGCCACGCTGATCACCGCCGTCGCCCTGCCGCTCTCGGTCATCCCGACCTTCTGGGCGATGGAGATGCTCGGCTTCTCGCTCAACCTGGTGAGCCTGCTCGGCATCACCCTGGTCACCGGCATCCTGGTCGACGACGCCATTGTCGAGATCGAGAACATCGTCCGGCACATGAAGATGGGCAAGTCGCCCTATCGCGCCGCGATGGAAGCCGCCGACGAGATCGGCCTCGCGGTTATCGCGATCACGCTGACCATCGTCGCGATCTTCGCGCCGGTCTCGTTCATGAGCGGCGTGGCCGGGCAGTATTTCCGCCAGTTCGGCCTGACGGTGGCGATCGCGGTGCTGTTCTCGCTGCTCGTCGCGCGCCTGATCACGCCGATGATGGCGGCCTATCTGATGAAGCCGGTCGACCATGCCGAGCCGAAGGACGGCGTGGTGATGCGCTTCTACACCCGCCTGCTCGAGGCTTCGCTGAAGCGCCGCAGCCTGCCGCTGCTCCCGCGCTTCGACGGCAAGCGCGGCTGGCGGCGCGTGCCGGTCAACACCGCCTATCTCACCATGCTCGCCGGCTTCGGCTTCCTCTTCGTCTCGATCCAGGCGACGGCGCTGCTGCCGACCGGCTTCATGCCCGAAGAGGACACCGCCCGCGTCGTCGCCAGCGTCGAGCTGCCGCCCGGCGCGACGCTGGAGGACACCCGCCTCGCCACCGACCAGCTCACCGACCGGCTGCGCGAGATTCCCGAGGTCACCCGCGTCTTCGTGCTGGGCGGCGCCTCGCCGACCGGCCAGCGCGAGGTGCGCCGCGCCGCGGTCTTCATCATGCTGACCCCGAAATCCGAGCGCCATGTCGCGCAGAAGGAGCTCAAGGTCACCATCGCCGAGAAGCTCGCCAGCGTGCCGGACGTGCGCGCCTGGTATGTCAACGAGCGCGGCGAGCGCGAGATGGCCTTCTCGCTGCTCTCCAAGGACGGTGCGGCGCTGGACGAGGCGGTCGCCCGCCTGGAAGCGCGCATGCGCAAGGTCGACGGCTATCTCAACGTCGCCACCGCCGGCGCGCTGAGCCGGCCGGAGCTGCGCGTCACGCCCAAGCTCGAACAGGCCGCCAGCCTCGGCGTCACGCCGGAGGGGATCTCGCAGGCGATCCGCATCGCCACGATCGGCGACATCGGCGCCAACCTCGCCAAGTTCAATGCCGGCGACCGGCTGGTGCCGATCCGCGTGCAGCTCGACGAGCAGGCCCGCACCGACATCCGCAACCTCGCGGCGCTGCGCGTCACCAATGCCAGCGGCGTCTCGGTGCCGCTCACCGCCGTGGCCGAGATCGGCTTCGACGAGGGCCCCTCCTCGATCGACCGCTACGACCGGCTGCGCCGCGCCCAGATCGGCGCCGACCTGAAGCGCGGCTTCGAGCTCGGCACCGCCCAGGACACCTTCAACACCATCGTCGCGGAGGTCGGCCTGCCGGCCGGCGTGCACGTCGCCGCCACCGGCGACGCCGAGATCCAGGGCGAGGTGGTGCAGGGCTTCATCACCGCCATGACCACCGGCCTGATGCTGGTGCTGGCCGTGCTGATCCTGCTGTTCGGCTCGGTGTTCCAGCCGATCACCATCCTGCTCTCGCTGCCGCTCTCCTTCGGCGGCGTGGTCGTCGGCCTGCTCGCCACCAACAACGCCGTCTCGATGCCGGTCTATATCGGCCTTCTGATGCTGATGGGCATCGTCACCAAGAACGCGATCATGCTGGTCGACTTCGCGGTGGAGGAGGTGGCGCGCGGCGGCGACCGCATGCACGCGCTGATGGAGGCCGGCCGCAAGCGCGCCCGCCCGATCGTGATGACCACCATCGCCATGGGCGCCGGCATGCTGCCCTCGGCCTATGGCGTCGGCGACGGCGGCGAGTTCCGCTCGCCCATGGCGATCGCGGTGATCGGCGGCCTGCTGGTCTCGACCGTGCTCAGCCTGGTCTTCGTGCCGTCCTTCTATGTGGTGATGGACGATCTCGGCCGGCTCACCGGCTGGGTGTTCGGCCGCTTCTTCGGCAAGGCCGAGGACGAATCGACCTGGACCGACGCCACCACCGAGGCGTCCCCGGGCGAGGCCAGTGCCCGCGCCATGGGCGGGCACGACCCGGCCGGCCGGCAGCCGCCGAAGCTGGCGGCGGAGTAGCCTCCGCAGCGTGTGGGGGACGGGGCGTAGCGCCCCGCCCTCAGCCCTTGCGCACCATCAGCACGGCGGCGAGGATCGCGACGCCGCCGAAGGCCTGCACCGGGCTCGGCTGCTCGGCGAAGATCGCCCAGGCGGCGAGCACCGCGACCAGCGAGGGCCAGACCATCACCAGCGAGGTGGCGTTGGCGCCGTAATGGCCGAGCGCCAGGGTGATCAGCCCCTGGCCGAGCACATGCGAGACCAGCCCGAGCGCCGCCACCGCGAGCCAGCCCTGCAGGTGCTGCGGCAGGATGGTCTCGCCCATGGCGACCGCGGCGACGAGGCAGACCAGGGCGCAGGCGGCGCTGGAGATCAGCCCGATCAGCCCGGCATCGGCCCGGCCGCGGGCGCGACGCACCGCGAGGATATAGGCGGCGTAGGAGAGCGCCGCGCCGATGGCGAGCGCGTCGCCGGTCAGGCCGCCGCCCGGCGCCGCCGCCGCGCCGAGCTTGGGCAGGACCAGCAGCGCCGCACCGGCCAGCGCGAGCAGCAGCGCGCCGAGGATGCGCCGCGTCGGCCGCTCGCCGAACATCAGCCAGCCGCCGAGGATCACGCCGACCGGGGCGAGATTGCCGAGCAGCGAGGCATTGGCGATCGTCGTGAAGGCCAAAGAGGCGTTGTAGAGCGTCACGTCGACGCCGAAGGCCAGCCCCGCCAGCAGGATCGGCAGCAGCGCGCCGGGCCGCAGCCCGCGCGGCGCGCCCGGGCGCCGGCCTTCGAGCAGCGTCCAGGCGACCAGCGCCGGCAGCGCGAAGACCATGCGCCAGAACCCGGCCGCCGCGGGACCGACCTCGGCGAAGCGCACCAGGATGCCGGAGAAGCCGATGAAGGTCGCCCCCGTCATCAGCACGAGGAACATGGCGAAGGCGGGCGAGGCCGGGCGATCGGGCAGGCTGAAGCCGGGGGCGGACATGACGGGCGTTTCCGGGCGATGCGATGGGCCCGCGCCGCCATGCGGCGGCCAAGGGCCGGCGCGGAGATAGCCCAGCTTCACAAATCAGCAGAACGAATTATTCCTATCGATCCATCGCAATCGCCGATGGGAGGATGCGATGGCCGATCATCTCGATCTCGACGCGCTGGCGACCCTCGTCGCAGTGGCGGATACCGGCGGCTTCACCGCCGCCGGCCAGCGCCTCGGCCGCACGCAATCGGCGGTCTCCGGCCGCATCCGCGAGCTCGAGCTGGCGCTGGGCTGCCGGCTCGTCATCCGCTCGCGCCGCGGCGCCACGCCGACCGAAGCCGGCGAGCGCCTGCTCTCCCATGCCCGCCGGCTGCTGGCGATCGAATGCGAGGCGCGCGCCGAGCTCGCCGGCGACCGCGCCCAGGGCCGTTTGCGCCTCGGCGTGCCCGACGACTATGTCGACGGCTATCTTCGGCCGCTGATCATGCGCTTTGCCGAAGCGCATCCGCGCGTCGAGGTCGAGGTGCAATGCGAACTGTCCAAGCGCATCGAGCCGGCGGTCGCCGGCGGCGAACTCGATCTGGCGGTGATCACCCAGGACCCGGCCCGGCCGCGCGGCGAATTGCTGCGGCGCGAGCCGCTGCACTGGGTCGCGGCGCGCGGCCACCGGCCGGAGCTGAACACGGTGCTGCCGCTCGGCCTGTTCAGCGAGGGCTGCCGCGGCCGCCCGCGCATTCTCGCGGCGCTGGAGGGCGCCGGGCGGGCCTATCGCCTGGTTTTCTCCTCCACCCATACGCCCGGCCTGCTCTCGGCGGTCGAGGCAGGGCTGTGCGTCTCCGCCATCGCCGAGAGCGCCGTGCCGCCGGGCCTGCGGGTGCTCGGCCCCGCCGACGGCCTGCCGCAGCTGTTCGAGGTCTCGGTCGCCATGGTAATGGCGCCCGGGGCCGGCGCGGCGGCGCGACATTTCGCCCGGGCGCTGCGCGAGGCGATGACGGCGCCGCGCCTCCCCTTCCGCGACGGCGCGGGCGCGGTATAAATCGGCATGGTCATCCTCAACCGAATCTACACCCGCACCGGCGACGACGGCACCACGGCCCTGGCCACGGGCGCGCGCCGGCCGAAATACGATCTGCGCGTCGCCGCCTACGGCACCACCGACGAGACCAATGCCTGCATCGGCATCGCCCGCCTGCATTGCGCGCAGGAGGACGCGACCGTCGACGCCATGCTGGGCCGCATCCAGAACGACCTGTTCGACCTCGGCGCCGAGCTGGCCTCGCCCGACACCGGCGAGAAGCAGGACTGGGAGCCGCTGCGCATCGTCCAGGCCCAGGTCGACCGGCTGGAGGCCGAGATCGACGCGCTCAACAAGGGGCTCGCAACGCTGCGCTCCTTCGTCCTGCCGGGCGGCACGCCTGCCGCGACCCATCTCCACCTCGCCCGCACGGTGAGCCGCCGGGCCGAGCGCCTGATGGTCGAGCTGTCGCGGACCGAGGGCGAGAGCGTCGCCGCCCCGGCGCTGAAATTCATCAACCGGCTCTCCGACTTCCTCTTCGTCGCCTCCCGCCATCTCAACGCCAGGGCGCAGGGCGACGTGCTCTGGACGCCCGGCCAGAACCGGTAGCCCGCCCATGTTCGTGCCCCTCCATGACGGGGTGCCGCTGCGTTTCCTGCGCGCGGCCTATGTCACCTGGGGGCTGATCGCGCTCTGCGTCGGCCTGCGCCTGCTGCTGGCGCTCGGCGCGCGCGACGGCGGCGACATCGCGGTGATGGCCGGCTTCGGCACCATCCCGGCCGTGCTGCTCGGCGACGCGCATCTGCCGGCGGGGCTCGCCCAGGCGCCGCCCTGGCTGACGCCGGTCACCGGCATCGTCCTGCACGCCAGCCTGGCGCATCTGATCGGCAACATGCTGTTCCTCTGGGTGTTCGGCGACAATGTCGAGGACGCGATGGGCCATCTGCGCTTCCTCGTCTTCTTCATCGCCTGCGGGGTCGCCGGCGCGCTGCTGCACGCCTTCATGAACCCGGAGTCGAGCCAGCCGCTGATCGGCGCCTCCGGCGCGATCTCGGGCGTCATCGCCGCCTATCTCATGCTTCACCCGCGCGTGCGCGTGTGGGGGCTGGCCTTCAAATGGGTGCCCTTGCGCATCCCGGCCATGTACGCGCTCGGCGCCTGGATCCTGGTGCAGCTGCTCTCGGCCCTGCTCGACGAGCAGCGCCAGGTCGGCTGGTGGGCGCATCTCGGCGGCCTCGGTGCCGGCGCGATCCTGACCCCGCTGATGATCCGCCGTGGACTGCCGCTGTTCGGGAGAACCGCGTGACGCCGCGACGCGCCGCCCGCCGTTGACAATCGCAAATTCCCGTCGTTACGGTCCCCCCGCATTCCAGCCGAGAGCCGCGATGCTGATCTTCCGCCAGTCCAGGCGATCAGGCTCGCGGTCCACCTCTCCCGAACGGTGAAGCGCCTATGAAGATTCTCGTCCCAGTCAAGCGGGTGGTCGACTACAACGTGAAGATCCGCGTGAAAGCGGATGGTTCGGGCGTCGAGCTCGCCAACGTCAAGATGTCGATGAATCCCTTCGACGAAATCGCCGTCGAGGAGGCGCTGCGCCTGAAGGAGGCCGGCAAGGCGACAGAGGTGGTCGTGGTGTCGATCGGCCCGGCGCAGGCGGCCGAGACCATCCGTACCGGTCTGGCCATGGGCGCCGACCGCGGCATCCTGGTCAAGGTCGACGGCACGGTCGAGCCGCTCGCCGTCGCCAAGATCCTGAAGAAGCTGGTCGAGCAGGAAAGCCCGCAGCTGGTCATCCTCGGCAAGCAGGCGATCGACGACGACGCCAACCAGACCGGCCAGATGCTGGCGGCGCTGCTGGGCTGGCCGCAGGGCACCTTCGCCTCCAAGGTCGTGGTCGGCGACGGCACGGTCGACGTCACCCGCGAGGTCGATGGCGGCCTGCAGACCGTCGGCCTCAAGCTGCCGGCGATCGTCACCACCGATCTGCGCCTGAACGAGCCGCGCTACGCCTCGCTGCCGAACATCATGAAGGCGAAGAAGAAGCCGCTCGACGAGACCTCGGCCGAGACGCTCGGCGTCGACGTCGCGCCGCGCCTGACCGTGCTGAAGACCGCCGAGCCGCCGACCCGTTCGGCCGGCGTCAAGCTGTCCTCCGCCGCCGAACTCGTCTCCAAGCTCAAGACCGAAGCGGGAGTGCTCTGACCGTGACGACGCTGCTGCTCGCCAAGCACGACAACAAGACCCTGAACGAAGCCACCCGCAAGGCGCTGACCGCCGCCAAGGAACTGGGCGCCCCCGTCCATGTCCTCGTCGCCGGCCACGGTGCGCAGGCGGTGGCGGAAGCCGCCGCCAAGCTCGACGGCGTCGAGAAGGTGCTGCACGCCGACGCCCCGGCCTATGAGCACCGCCTCGCCGAGCCGCTCGCCGCGCTGATCGTCTCGCTCGCCGGCACCTATGACGCGCTGGTCGCGCCGGGCACCACCACCGGCAAGAACGTGATGCCGCGCGTCGCCGCGCTGCTCGACGTGATGCAGATCTCCGAGATCACCAAGGTAGTCTCGGCCGACACCTTCGAGCGGCCGATCTATGCCGGCAACGCCATCCAGACCGTGCAGTCCGGCGACGCCAAGAAGGTGATCACCGTGCGCGGCGCCTCCTTCGCCGCCACCGGCGACGGCGCCGCCGCCGCCCCGGTCGAGACCGTCGGCACCGTCGAGGATGCCGGCCTCTCCAGCTTCAAGGGCGAGGAGGTCGCCAAGTCCGACCGTCCGGAGCTGGCCTCGGCCAAGATCATCGTCTCTGGCGGCCGCGCGCTCGCCTCGTCCGAGAACTTCACCAAGGTCATCGAGCCGGTGGCCGACAGGCTCGGCGCCGCCATGGGCGCCTCGCGCGCCGCGGTCGATGCCGGCTACGCTCCCAACGACTGGCAGGTCGGCCAGACCGGCAAGGTCGTGGCGCCGGACCTCTATGTCGCGGTCGGCATCTCGGGCGCCATCCAGCACCTCGCCGGCATGAAGGACTCCAAGGTCATCGTCGCGATCAACAAGGACGAGGAAGCGCCGATCTTCCAGATCGCCGATTACGGCCTCGTCGGCGACCTCTTCACCATCATGCCCGAGCTCGAGCAGGAGCTCGCCAAGATCGGCAAGTAGCACCGGATTCGACGGGCGGCCGCCATGGCCGCCCGTCTCGCCTTTGCGGACATAGAAGGGTCAAATGGCTCACCAGATCAGGACGGTCGGCATCATCGGCGCAGGCCAGATGGGCAACGGCATCGCCCATGTGGCGTCGGTCGCCGGCTTCGACGTCAAGCTCCACGACCTCGCCGAGGAGCGCATCCACGCCGCCCTGGCGACGATCGACGGCAATATGGCGCGCCAGGTCGCCAAGGGGGCCATCGGCGACGAGATCCGCCGCGACGCCATGGCCCGCATCACCGCCGCGCCCTCCCTCGAAGGCCTGGGCGCCTGCGATCTGGTGATCGAGGCCGCGACCGAGAGCGAGGAGGTGAAGCGCAAGATCTTCACCGCCGTCTGCGCCCATCTGCGCCCCGACGCCCTGCTTGCCTCCAACACCTCCTCGATCTCGATCACGCGCCTCGCCGCCGCCACCGACCGGCCGGAGCGCTTCATCGGCATCCACTTCATGAACCCCGTGCCGCTGATGCAGCTCGTCGAGCTGATCCGCGGCATCGCCACCGACGACGAGACCTTCGAGCTCGCCAAGGAGTTCGTCGGCAAGCTGCACAAGACCGTCTCGGTCTCCGAGGACTTCCCGGCCTTCATCGTCAACCGCATCCTGCTGCCGATGATCAACGAGGCGGTCTACACGCTCTATGAGGGCGTCGGCTCGGTCGAGGCGATCGACACCGCCATGCGGCTCGGCGCCAACCATCCGATGGGCCCGCTGCAGCTGGCCGACTTCATCGGCCTCGACACCTGCCTCTCGGTGATGCAGGTGCTCCATGACGGGCTGGCGGATTCCAAGTACCGCCCCTGCCCGCTGCTGGTGAAATATGTCGAGGCCGGCTGGCTCGGCCGCAAGACCAAGCGCGGATTCTACGACTATCGCGGCGAGAAGCCGGTCCCGACCCGCTGAGGCGACACCGCGGCCGGGGCCCTCGCGCCCCGGCCGCGCCGTCAGTTCATGCGCCACGCCTCACCCGACCGGCGGCCCGCCCGTGTGCGCGCCGCCTGCCCGCGTTTTTCCGCACCCGCTTCACAATCCTGTCGTCTCGCGCTTACAGTGTAGGCGCTACGGGATTCGTGCGGCCTTTCAGCGGAGGCGCGATACGGGTGACAGTTCATGTTACGCATCCGATGGCCTCGCCGGACGGCTGTCCGGCGCTGGTGCTCAACGCCGACTTCAGGCCGCTGAGCTATTATCCCCTGTCGCTGTGGAGCTGGCAGGACACGATCAAGGCGGTCTTCATGGACCGCGTGAACATCGTCTCCGAATACGACACGGTGGTGCGCAGCCCCAGCTTCGACATGAAGCTGCCCTCCGTGGTCTCGCTGAAGAGCTACATCAAGCCCTCGCGGACCCCGGCCTTCACCCGCTTCAACGTCTTCCTGCGCGACCGTTTCGCCTGCCAGTACTGCAATGCGCGCGAGGAACTGACCTTCGACCACGTCATCCCGCGCGCCAAGGGCGGGCTGACCACCTGGGAGAACGTCGTGGCCGCCTGCTCGCCCTGCAATCTGCGCAAGGCCGACAAGCTGCCCGCCGCGGTCGGCATGGAGCCGATGCAGAAGCCCTACGCCCCCTCGGTCAACGACCTTCACCGCAACGGCAAGCTCTTCCCGCCCAACTATCTGCACGAGAGCTGGCTGGATTATCTCTACTGGGATTCCGAGCTGGAGCCGTGAGGCTCAGCGCGGCCGCCGCAGCGCGCCGCGCAGGCCGAGCAGCGAGAGCGCCAGCAGGCCGAGCGAGGCGAGCGCGTTCCAGCCCGCCAGCGACAGGCCGAGGAAGCGCCAGGCCGCCTCGGTGCAGGAGACGATCCGCGTCGTCTCGAGCTGGCGCATGAAGTCGGCGACGTTGCCCGGCGCCGGTGCCGGCGTGCCGCCGCAATCGTTCGGCCCGGCGAACCAGCCCCATTCGACGCCGGAATGATAGACGCCGAGGCCGAGGCTCCAGAGCATCAGCCCGGCCAGCACCGCCAGCGCCGCGATCTGCACCGGCCGCTTTCGCGCGAAAGGCAGCGCCAGCGCCGCGATGCCGATCGCGGCGTAATGCGGGGCGCGCTGCTCCAGGCAGAGCTTGCAGGGTCGTAGGTGCAGCACCAGCTCGAAGAACCAGGCGCCGGCGATCAGCGCCAGGCTGGCCAGCCCGACGACGAGGATGACGCGGCGGGGATCGGCGAGCAGGCGCGCCAGCGGACGGAGTGGAATCGTGTCGGTCATCGGCCCTCAGCAGGTCAGGAGCTGGCCCGAGCCCATCACGAGCTTGAACCCGACATAGAGCAGGATCACGGCGGCGGCCGCCAGCGCGGCGACCAGCTTAAGGCGTTTCTCGACGAGATGGCGGATCGCCTCGCCATGCCGGCGCAGCAGCCAGGCCAGGGCGAAGAAGCGCGCGCCGCGCGCCAGCACGCAGGAGACCAGGAAGAAGACGAGGCCGATATGCACCGCGCCCGCCAGGATGGTCACCACCTTGATCGGCGGCAGATGCGCCAGCCCGGAGGTGGTCAGCAGCAGCAGCGTCGTGTCCGGCCCGGCGCAGGCACGCAGTTGCTCGAAGGCGTCGAGCTTGTTGTAGAAGGCCAGCACCGGCCGGGCCAGCGCGTCGAAGGCGTAATAGCCGAGGCCGTAGCCTGCGAGCCCGCCCAGCGTCGAGAACACGGTGGCGATCGTGGCGAAGCGATAGGCCCGCTCCGGCCGCGCCAGCGCCATCGGCACGAACAGCACGTCGGCGGGAATCAGGAAGACGGAGCTCTCGACGAAGGCGATCAGCGCCAGCCAGGCCTGCGCGGCCCGGCGCGCGGCCAGAGAGAGCGTCCACTGGTAGAGCGACTGCAACATGGGCTGCCCCATACGCCCCGCGCAGTCCCGCGTCCATCCTCGCAAGCCGGCCCGCGAACCCGCTCACGCACGATTGACCGCCCCTTCGCGATCGCTATAGTCCGCCGGCCCGAAAGGGGCCCCTGTGGCGGAATTGGTAGACGCGCTCGACTCAAAATCGAGTTCCGCAAGGAGTGCTGGTTCGATCCCGGCCAGGGGCACCATTTCCTGCTCTCATGCGAATTCGCTGCGCTCAACGCGCCGATGGTGTGGCCTGACCGGCCGGCAGGCGGTCGCTTGGTCTCGCCCGCTTTCGGCATGGTCACTGATCCTCAGCTTCGCGGCATCGATGCTCGGGCGATGGCGCAACGAAGCGCACCGCCGGGTCGCTGCGGCGCCGGACTGGCGGATCTGCTAGAATCGGAACTGTAAGGACGCGCGCGCCCAAGCCTGCGGCAGCGCGCCCGTCCCGCAGCGGTCTCTTCGGGAGCGACAGCCATGTTCACGCACGTCATGATCGGCAGCAACGACCTCGAGCGCGCACGCGCCTTCTACGACGCCACCTTCGCCGCACTGGGCGGGGCACCGGGCGTGACCGATGCCAGGGGCCGGTTGATCTATGCCCATGACGGCGGCCGGCTGATGATCACGAAGCCGATCGACGGGCAGCCCGCGACGGCCGCCAATGGCGGCACGATCGGCATCGCCGCCGGCAGCCGCGAGCAGGTTCTCGCGTGGCACGCGGCCGGCGTCGCACATGGCGGCACGGCGATCGAGAGCCCGCCCAGCGAGCGTCCGAACGGCGCGTTCGTCGCCTATCTGCGCGACCCGGACGGCAACAAGCTCACCGCCCGCACCCTGCCCGCCGCCTGACCCGGCCGGCCCCGCTTGCCGCCACCCGCCGGCGGGCCTAAAATCTCGATCTTTATCGAGGTTACGCAGCCGCGTGCCTGGTCGGAGGCGGAACGGCGGGGGCAATGGCAATGTCCGAGCGGGAGCTGAGCGTCGGCGAGGTGGCGCGGCGCGCGGGCGTGCCGATTTCGACGCTGCATTTCTACGAGGCGCAGGGGCTGATCGAGAGCCGGCGGACGCGCGGCAACCAGCGGCGCTTTCCGCGGGCGGTGCTGCGGCTGATCGCGGTGATCCGGGTGGCGCAGCGCACCGGCATCCCGCTGGCGCAGATCCGGCAGCGGCTCGCCCGGCTGCCGCGCGACCGGGCGCTGACCGGCGACGACTGGGCCGCGCTCTCGGCCGAATGGCGGGCCGAGCTCGATACCCGCATCACGCTGCTGACCCGCCTGCGCGACCAGCTCACCGGCTGCATCGGCTGCGGCTGCCTTTCGGCGCAGGACTGCCCGCTGCGCAATCCGGACGACATCGCCGCCAGCAGCGGGCCGGGCGCGCGCCTGTTCGACCTGCCAGATGGCGGCACCAGGCACCCGGAAGACGCTTCCGATCCGCGTTGATCTCAACCGGGCGCGCGGCCCCGGCGATTGCGCCGAGCCACGTCAGCGAGCCCTGGCCGCAGCGGAAACCTTCCCGGCCGTCAGCGCCGGCGTGCGCGCCAGCCGTCGAGCCGGTCGGCGATCCAGTGGGCGAAGCGCGCCATCGGCCGGCGCAGCACGGCGAGATCGGCCGCGATCAGCATCAGCCCGAGCGGCAGCATCCAGATGCCGAGCACCGGCAGGAAGGACAGCACGCCGCCGGCGACCAGCAGCAGCGCCACCGGCACACGCACCCAGCGCGAGGCCGGATGCCGCAGCCAGCGCGAGGCGGCGGCCATGCGCGCCGGCATCTCCCGCTCCAGCCGCTTGAAGGCGATCCTCAGTTCCAGCCGCGCGCTCAAGTCCCGCTCTCTCCGTTGGTGCGGTGAGAAGCTGGGGTGCGCCGGCCCCGCTGCCAAGAGGCCGCCGGCTCAGCCGGGCTCGCCGGCGATGACGCCCTTGCGGAACAGGAAGCAGCCATAGGGCCGCGGATCGCCGACCTGCACCACCGCGAAGGCCCGCCGCGCCGCCTCGTAGAAGGCGAAGCGCTCCAGCCCGGCCAGCGGCTCCGGCCGGCCGAGCGCGCGGTCGATCTCGGCCTGGACCTCGCGCTGCACCGCCGGCACGGCCTGCGCGTCGCCGACCACCAGCATGCGGCGCAGCGGCTGCGGCTCGAAATCGTCGACCGGCAGCACCGAGAGCACGGCGCGCGCCACACGCTGCAAGGAGAGCCCGGGCAGGCGCACCAGCCGGCCGCTCGCCGTGGCGCCCGCGATGGTCTGCGCCGGATGGTTGGCGTCGACCAACGCGAGATCGTCGCCATGGCCCATCGCCGCGAGGATCCAGAGCAGGTCGGCCGACAGGACCGGGTCGATGGCTTTCAGCATGTGTTGGTCATCCCTGCTGCGTGGCGGCGCGCCCGCGGCGCCCGAGATAGAGGCGGGCGGCATTGCCGCCGAACACCGCGGCGCGCTCGGCCGGCGCCAGATCGGCGAGCAGCGCCTGCGCCGTCTCGACCCAGCTTCCATAGGAGGCGCGCAGCGTCACCACCGGCCAGTCGCTGCCGAAGACCAGCCGCTGCGGCCCGAACACCGCGAGCAGATGCTCCACCACCGGCCGCAGCGTCGCGAGCGTCCAGTCCGGACCGGCCTCGGTCACCAGCCCCGAGAGCTTGCACATCACCTGCGGATGCGCAGCGAGCGCCGCGATGCCGTCCCGCCAGGCGCCGAGATCGCCGCGGGTGAGATCCGGCTTGGCGGCATGGTCGATCACGCAGGCGAGATCGGGATGGCGGTCGAGCACACGCAGCATCGCCGGAATGTGCGGCGTCTTCAGCAGCGCGTCGAAGACCAGCCCGGCGCCGATCAGCGCCGAGAAGGCGGGTGCCAGTTCGGGCCGGGCCAGCCAGCCGGTGTCGGGGATGTCCTGCACCATCGGCCTGAGCCCGACCAGCAGCGGATCGCGCGCCAGCGCCGCGATCCTGAGGCCTGCCTCCGGCGCGGCGAAATCGCACCAGCCGACGACCCCGGCGACGTAAGGCGTCCGGGCCGCGACGCCGAGCAGGAAGGCGGTCTCGGCCTCGGTCGGCGCGGCCTGCACCAGAATGGTGCGCGCGATCCCGTTGGCGGCGAGCAGCGGCGCGAGCTCGTCCGGGGTCGCGTCGCGGTAGATCGACCCGAGCGCCGGCGTCAGCCAGCCATAATCGCCGCGTGCGAGCGTCCAGACATGCTGATGGGCGTCGATGCGCGGCGTCATGCCGGCACCGGCACGTCGGCGCCGAGCAGCCCTTCCGCCTTGAGCTCGGCCCAGAGCGCCGCCGGCACCGGATCCGCCAGCGCCGCGAGCTGGTCTGCGACCTCGGCCGGCGTCACCGCGCCCATCACCAGGCTCGCCACCGCCGGATGGCCGAGCGGGAACTGCAGCGCCGCCCGGCGCAGGGTCACGCCGTGGCGGTCGCACACCGCCGCGATCGCCGCGACTCGGGCGAGGATCTCCGGCGGCGCCGGCCGGTAGTCGTAGCGCGCGCCCGGCACCGGCCCCGTGGCGAGGATGCCGGAGTTGAACACCCCGCCGAGCATCAGCCCGATGCCCTTCTCCAGCGCCAGCGGCAGGAAGGAGGCCAGCGCCGGCTGTTCCAGCAGCGAATAGCGCCCGGCCAGCAGCATGGTGTCGAAATCGCCGGCGCGGGCGAAGCGCTCGCACATCGCCGCCTCGTTGACGCCGACGCCGATCGCCGCGACAGCGCCGGCCGAGCGCAGCCGCTCCAGCGCGCGATAGGCCCCGTCCATCGCCTCGCGGAAGCGGCCCTCGACCGCCTCCGCGCCATGGGTCCGGACATCGACGTCGTGGATCAGCACGATATCGATCCGGTCGACGCCGAGCCTGAGCGCCGACTGCTCCAGCGAACGGAGCACGCCGTCATGCGAATAGTCGAAGGCGAGCCCGTGCGGCAGGCCGCCGACATAGCCAGAGCCGTCCCCTCGCCCCGCGAAGGGCCGCGCGACCCGGCCGACCTTGGTTGAGAGCAGCACCGGTCGCCCGGGCCGGCGCCGCAGCGCCGCGCCGATCCGGTGCTCCGACAGCCCGTGGCCGTAGAGCGGCGAGGTATCGACCAGCGTGACGCCGCCGTCGAGCGCCGCCTCGACCGTAGCCACCGCCTGCGCCTCGTCGAGCACGGCATAGAGATCGCCGAGCGGCGCCCCGCCGAAGCCGAGCGTCGAGACGGAAAGCCCGCTGCGGCCGAGGCGGCGCAGCGGCGGCTTGGAGGCGGTCACGGCGGCAGTCGTATCGACGGTCATGAGAGAGCTCCGGGCATCATGCGAAAGACTATGTGCACGCCAACATGTCAGCTTGCAACCGACCCTTTTCCCTTCTAGCGTGCGCCTCGATCCGACAGGCGCGGCGACCGATCGCGCAGCGGACGAGAGATACGGCCGGTCGAGGCCGGACAGACTGTTCAGGGAGGACAGCATGACCGACAGCATCCTGAAGCCGACCCGTCGCGGCCTGCTGCGCGGGGCCGCCGCGCTCGGCGCGAGCGGGGCGATCGCCTCGCCGCTGGTGCTGCGCCAGGCGCACGCCCAGGCGGCCTTCGACTGGAAGCGCTTCTCCGGCCAGACCATCGACGTGCTGCTGGTCAAGAACCCGCGCTCGGACCTGATGCAGGCGGCGGAAAAGGAGTTCACCGCGCTCACCGGCATCAAGGTCTCCTCCGAGCAGGTGCCGGAGCAGCAGCAGCGCCAGAAGGCGGTGATCGAGTTCGCCTCGGGCCGGCCGAGCTTCGACGTCAGCGGCATCTCGCTGCATGTGCAGAAGCGCATGGCGGCGCGCGGCAAATGGTTCGCCGACCTGACGCCGATGATCAAGGACGCTTCTCTGACCTCGCCGGAGTTCGCCTTCGAGGATTTCGGCGCCGGCGCGGTGGCCTATGCCCGGCAGGCCGACGGGGCGCTCGATACCCTGCCCTTCTTCGTCGACTACTGGATGGTCTATTACAACAAGGAGCTCTTCGACGCGAAGGGCGTGGCCTATCCCAAGACCATGGACGAGATGGCGCTGGCCGCGCAGAAGCTGCACGACCCCGCCAAGGGCGTCGCCGGCTTCGTCTCGCGCGGGCTGAAGAACGCCAACGTCCCGGTCTGGGCCTGCCTGCTGCTCGGCCAGGGCATCGAGGCGACCTCCGCCGACGGCAAGCTGCAGACCGACGGGCCCGAGGCGGTCTGGGCGGGCGATCTCTACCGCAAGCTCAACAAGGACACCGGCCCGGTCGGCCAGGTCGGCTTCAACTGGAACGAGTGCCAGACCACCTTCATGCAGGGCCGCGCCGCGATGTGGCTCGACGGGATCGGCTTCGCCACCCCGCTCGAGGATCCGGCCAAGTCGCGCATCGTCGGCAAGGTCGGCTACGGCGTCACCCCGCCGGGCCCGAAGGCGCATCACGCCGGGATGTTCGGCGACGGCATGGGCATTTCGCGCGGCTCCCAGAAAAAGGAGGCCGCCTGGCTCTACATGCAGTTCATGACCAGCAAGGCCCAGCAGCTCGCCATGCTCAAGGCCGGCGCCGGCGCCCCTGCGCGCTCCTCGGCCTATCTCGACACCGAGACGATCGAGAAGTCGAAATTCGGCAAGCAGTATTTCGACTGCCTGCTGCAATCGGCCAAGATCGCCCGCGCCGCCCTGCCCCAGATCGTCCCGGTCACCGAGTTCCGCGACGTCTTCGGCGTGGCGCTGACCAACATGATCGGCGGCGCCGATGTCGCGGCCGAGCTGAAGAAGGCGACCGACGCCTTTGCACCGGTGCTCGCCAAGAGCGAGCAGGGCTGAAGGGCCGCGACTGGCCGCAGGACGCGTCATGGTCGGCTTGTCCCGACCAGCCACGTCTTCCCGCGGCCGGGCCGGTGTTTCGAGACCGAGGCTCGCCCGGCACGGGCGAGCCTGACGGCGTGAGTTTCCAGAGCGGACAATGACCAGCACCACCTTGCCAGCCGGCGATCTGACGGGCCCGGCGCCAGCGTCCGCGGCGACCTCGCCGGACTTCACTCCGCGCTACTGGCTGTTCTCGCTGCCGGCCGTGCTGATCATCGCCGGGGTGATCGTCTTCCCCTGGCTGTTCACGCTCTACATGTCCGTGCAGGACTGGAAGATCGGCGGCGGGCAGGAATTCGTCGGCCTGCGCAACTTCGCCGAGCTGATCGGCGATGCGCGCTTCCTCGAATCGATGTGGCACACGCTCTACTTCACCGTTCTCGCGGTGGTGCTGCCCATCGTCTTCGGCACCGCCGCGGCGCTGGTCTTCCATCGCGAATTCCCGCTGCGCGGCCTGCTGCGCACCATCTTCGTCATGCCGATGATGGCGACGCCCGTGGCGGTGGCGCTGGTCTGGACCATGATGTTCCACCCCCAGCTCGGCGTGCTGAACTACCTGCTCTCGCTCGTCGGCATCGCGCCGCAGGCCTGGGTCTATTCGCCCGGGACCGTGATCCCGACCCTGGTGCTGGTCGAGGTCTGGCACTGGACGCCGCTGGTCATGCTGATCGTGCTCGGCGGCCTCGCCGGCCTGCCGCGCGAGCCTTACGAATCCGCGCTGATCGACGGCGCCAACGACTGGCACATGTTCCGCCACATCACGCTGCCGCTGGTCTGGCCGTTCATCATGGTGGCGATCGTCATCCGCACCATCGACGCGCTGAAGGCCTTCGACACCATCTTCGTCATCACCCAGGGCGGGCCGGGCACGGCGTCCGAGACGCTGAACATCTTCCTCTATCTGCAGGCCTTCCAGTTCTACAAGATCGGCTACGCCTCCGCCGTCGTGATGATCTTCTTCGCGATCATCATCGCGCTCTCGCTGTTGCTGCTCTACGCGCGCCAGAAGTCGAAGTGGAACGCGTGATGAAGCGCCTCGCCAAGAAACTCGGCTTCTACGCCTCCGTCTTCGTGCTGGTCTCGCCGGCGGTGCTGGTCTTCCTCTGGATGATCTCGCTCTCCTTCAAGACCGAGCTCGACAACACCGCCTATCCGCCGGTTTTCATCCCGAACCCGCCGACGGTCGCCAACTATCTCGACGTCTTCGAGAAGAACGACTTCCTGCTCTATCTCTGGAACTCGATCCTGGTGACGGGCGGCGCGGTGCTGGTCGGGCTCGCGGTCGGCGTGCCGGCCGGCTACGGCATCGCCCGCGGCAAGGCGCATAAGTTCGCGATCCTGATCCTGGTCGCGCGGATGACGCCGGCACTGTCCTATCTGATCCCGCTCTTCCTGCTCTTCCAGATGACCGGGCTGGTCGGCACGGTCACGGGCCTGGTGATCATCCACCTGGTCATCACCATCCCGATCATCGTCTGGATCATGATCGGCTATTTCGAGAACGTGCCGATCGAGCTGGAGGACGCGGCGCGCATCGACGGTGCCACCACCTGGCAGGCCTTCCGCCATGTCGCGCTGCCACTGGCACGGCCGGGCATCGTGGTCGGCGGCATCCTCGCCTTCATCTTCTCCTGGAACAACTTCATCTTTTCGGTGGTGCTCGGCGGCAAGGCGAGCCGCACCCTGCCCTCGGCCGTCTACAACTCGCTGACCTTCGAGCAGATCTCCTGGGGGCCGCTGGCCGCCGCCGCCCTGCTCGTCACCCTGCCCGTGCTGCTGCTGACCGTGCTCGCCCAGCGCGAGATCGTCGCCGGCCTCTCCGCGGGAGGGCTGAAGGACGGCTGACCCGCCGCTGACGGCCACCGTCGTGGCCATCTCCGCCCTCACCTGACATGTCAGACTGACATCAATCGGAAAGACTCTCGCCCATGGCTCTCGATTCCCAGCGTTTCGGCCTCTCCTGCGCGATCACCACCCCGATGGGCCGCGACGGCGCCGTCGACCTGCGCCGCCTGGTCGACCATGCCCGCCACGTCCTGGCGAATGGCTGCGACAGCATCACCCTGTTCGGCACCACCGGCGAAGGCGCCTCGCTCGGCGCGACCGAGCGCAACGCCATGCTGGGCGCGGTCGCCGGCGCCGGCCTCGACCCGTCGCGGCAGCTGCATGTCGGCATCGCCGCTTCCTCGCTGGAGGAGGCGGTGGCGCAGGCGCGCGCCGCCGCCGAGATCGGCGCCAAGGGGCTGCTGCTCGCCCCGCCCTTCTACTTCAAGGGCCTGTCGGAGGAAGGGCTCTATGCCTGGTTCTCGCGCTTCTTCGAGACGCTCGGCACCGCGGCGCGCCACACCATCCTCTACCACATCCCCTCGGTGACGGCGGTCGAGCTCTCGGTCGCGCTGGTCGGCCGGCTGAAGCAGGCCTTCCCCGGCATCGTCGCCGGCGTGAAGGATTCCTCCTGCCACTACCCGACCACCGAGGCCTTCCTGAAGGCGCATGGCGAGCTCGCCATCCTGGTCGGCGACGAGCGCCTTCTGGCGCGCGCCGTCCGCGCCGGGGCGCAGGGCTCGATCTGCGGCGTGGCCAATCTGGTGCCGCAGCTGCTGCGCCCGCTGGTCTACCAGGGCAGCGAGGACGGGACCGTCACCGCCCTGGTCGACGAGATCTGCCGCTATCCGGTGGTGCCGGCGGTGAAGGCGCTCGCGGGGCACATCCATGGCGACGACGGCTTCGGCCCGATGCGCGCCCCGCTGGTTGCGCTCGACGCCGAGCAGCGTAAGACCCTCTTCGCCGCCTTCGACCGGATCGTCCGGGCGAAGGCCGCCTGAGGAGAGTGGCATGAGCCAGCCGGACCAGGAACGCGAGGGAGAGCCGCTGAAGCTCCGGGAGCGGGCCTATGCCAGCTTCACCGAGCGGCTGCTCGCCCGCGAGATCCGGCCCGGCCAGTTCGTCACCCAGCGCGAGCTGGTGGCGATGACCGGGCTGCCGCTCGGCGCCATCCGCGAGCTGATCCCGCGGCTGGAAGCCGAGGGGCTGATCAAGACCGTGCCGCAGCGCGGTATGCAGGTCGCCCATGTCGACCTCAACCTGATCCGCAACGCCTTCCAGTTCCGGCTCTTCCTCGAGACGCAGGCGACGGCGCTCTACGCCCGCAACGCCGGCGACGCCGAGATCGCCGGCCAGCGCGCCCGCCATGAGGCGATCGTGCGCCGTGCCGAGGCCGGCGAGGAGGGCGAGACGCTGATCGAGGACGCCGAGGAGGTCGACCGCCTGCTGCACGAGTCGATCATCGACCATCTCGACAACGAGATCGTCAGCCAGGCCTTCCGCGTCACCTGGCTGAAGATCCGCCTGATCCGGCAATACGAGACCCGCATCCACAACAGCATCGTCGTGCCGGTGATGCGCGACCACCTCAAGATCATCGCGGCGATAGAGACCCGCGACGGCGAGCGCGCCGCCGCCGCCATGGCCGAGCATATCGGCAACGCCCGCAACCGCGCCATGACCTATTGAGCGCGGGCCGGCATAACGGCCGGTTATAGCGAGGCCGAGATTTGGTATGCGGGCTTTGGTCCGGGGCGCGGCTAGCATGCCGGCATCCGTTCCAGCCAGACCGAATTTGGGCCCGATCATGAGCGATTTCGACCTCGTCCTCCGCGGCAACATCGTGCTCGCCGAGCGCATCATCGAGGACGGCCACATCGCCGTCGCCGGCGGCAAGGTCGCGCATGTCGGCTCCGGCACACCGCCCTCGGCGCGCGAGACCCAGGACCTGCGCGGCCACTGGATCATGCCCGGCGCCATCGACGGTCAGGTCCATTCCGGCAGCCAGCAGGGCCAGGAGGGCATCGGCATGTGCTCGCGCGCCGCGGCCGCCGGCGGCGTCACCGTGATGGTCGACATGCCCTATGACGAGCCGGTGCCGGTCACCGATGCACGGCTCTTCGCCGAGAAGGTCGCGGTCGTAGAACGCAACGCGCATGTCGACGTCGCCCTCTACGCCACCATCGCGGTCGAGGACGGGCTGCCGGCGATCCCCGGCCTGATCGCGGCCGGCGCCTGCGCCTTCAAGTTCTCGACCTTCGAAGCCAACCCGACCCGGTTTCCGCGCATCGGCGACGACACGCTCTACGACGCCTTCCGCCTGATCCGTCCGAGCGGCCTGCTCTGCGGCGTCCACAACCAGGACCAGGAGATGACCCGGCGCAACATCGCCCGGCTGATCGAGGCCGGCGACACCGGCCCGGACGCCTTCATGCGCGCCCATACCCCGCTGATCGAGAACCTCGCCACCGCCCGCATCTACGAGCTCGGCGCCGAGACGGGCGCGCGCGCCCATGCCGTCCACGTCTCGACGGCGCGCGGCTTCGAGATCTGCGAGATGTACAAGCGGGCCGGGCACAGCGTCACGCTGGAGAGCTGCGTGCAGTACTTCATGCTCAACGCCGAGGAGCACCTGCCCCGCTTCGGCGCCCGCATCAAGCACTACCCGCCGATCCGCCCCAAGGCCGAGACCGAGCTGCTCTGGGCCCATCTCGCCGCCGGCCATTGCGACTTCATCTCCTCCGACCACGTCTCCTGGGGGTTGGAGAAGAAAGGCGACCCGATGATCTTCAAGAACAGCTCCGGCGGCCCGGGCATCGAGACCCTGCTGCCCGCGCTGTGGACGGGCTGCGAGGAACATGGCATCTCGCCGACCATGGTGGTGAAGCAGCTCTGCGAGGGACCGGCGAAAGCCTTCCTGCTGGCCGACAAGGGCCGGCTGGCGCCGGGCAGCGACGCCGACATCGTCGTGCTGGAGCCGGGCCGTTTCGTCCACGATCCTTCGCGCAGCCTCTCGGCCGTGCGCTGGAGCGCCTTCGAGGGCCGCACCTTCAACGTCCGCGTCGCCGCCACCTATGTCCGCGGCCAGCTCGCCTGGGACGGCCGCCAGATCTGCAACAGCGCCGGCGACGGCCGTTTCCTGCGCCCATCCGCCTGAGGTTCCATGCCGATCGACCAGGACCGCCTCTGGGGCCGTCTCGAAGCCCTGTCCCGCATCACCGATCCCGACCGTCCCTGGACGCGCCGCTCCTTCACGCCGCGCTTCCTGGAAGGGCGCGACTGGCTGGCCGCGCAGTTCCGTGCGGTCGGGCTCGCGGTCTCGATCGATGCCGGCGGCAACCTGATCGGCCGGCGCGAGGGCAGCGAGCAGGGGCTGAAGCCGATCCTGGTCGGCTCCCATTCCGACACCGTGCCCTCCGGCGGGCGCTATGACGGCATGCTCGGCCTGCTCGCGGCGCTCGAGGTCGCGCAGGCGCTCGAGGAGGACGGGGTGCGCCTGCGCCATCCGCTCGAGATCGTCGACTTCCTCGCCGAGGAGCCGAGCGAGTTCGTCAACCTTTCCTGTATCGGCAGCCGGGCGATGAGCGGCGCGCTGACCGCCGAGCAGCTCGCCTTCCGCCGCGCCGACGGCACGAGCCTGCACGACGCCATCGCCTATGTCGGCGGCCGCCCCGACGCGATCGCCGCCGAGGCGCGGGCCCCCGGCAGCATCGCGGCTTATGTCGAGGTCCATATCGAGCAGGGCCGCGTGCTGGAAAAGAACGCGATCCCGCTCGGCATCGTCACCGACATCGTCGGCATCCGCCGCGAGCGCATCACGGTCTCCGGCCGCGCCGACCATTCGGGCGCGACGCCGATGCCGCTGCGCCGCGACGCGCTGGTCGGCGCCGCGCGCCTGATCGAGACCGCCTATCGCCAGGCGCTGGCCATGGCCGAGCTGCCGCGCCCGCTGGTCGCGACCTTCGGCAAGATCGAGGTCAGCCCCAATGCGGCGAATGCGGTGCCGGGCGAGGCGGTGCTGACGCTCGAGGTCCGCTCCGGCGACGAGGCGGCCGTGCGCGCCTTCGGCGAGACGCTGATGCGCAGCGTCGCGCCCGAGCTCGAAAGCCTCGGCGTCACCGCGACGGCCGAGCCGATCAGCCATGTCGCGCCGACCGCCTGCGCCGATGCGGTGCGCACAGCCATCGCCGACACGGCCCGCGCGCTCGGCCTCGCCACGCGCGACCTGCCGAGCGGCGCCGGCCATGACGGCGTCTTCGTCTCGCGCCTCGGCCCGGTCGGCATGATCTTCACGCCCTGCCGCGACGGCCGCAGCCATGCGCCCGAGGAGGATATGGAGCCCGGCCAGGCCCATGACGGCGCCCGGGCGCTCGGCGGCGCGGTGCGCATGCTCGACGAGCGGCTGGACTGACAGCCGCGGGCGGCGCAGGCGCCGCCCGCATGATCACTCGGGCCGGCCGGTCACGACGCCCGGCCACAAAGAGGCGACGGCGGGACAGCCAAAGCCCCGCCGTCCGTTCCCCGCTTTGCCCGGCGGAAATCGCGCGCCTAGGCCAGCGGCGCGCCGTAGCGCTCGACGCGATAGGGCTCGTGCGACAGGCCGATACAGAAGCTCGCCACCGCCTGCTGCAACCGCTCCGCCAGCTGCTTCATCGGCGCGTTGGCGGCTTCGAGGCGGGCGCGGGCGGCCTCCGCCTGGCTGGCGAGGCGCGCCATGTCGAGCGTCAGCAGCCGGCCGTCGCGCACGACGAAGCGCCCGCCGATCATCACGTCGCGCACGGCCGTGCCGTCCTCGACATGGACGATCTGGTTGACCGTGCGGTTGTGCGGCACCCAGTTGATATGGCCGAGATCGACGAAGACCAGGTCGGCCTTGTAGCCGGTGGCGATGCGCCCGATGCGGCCCTCGAAGCCGAGCGCCCGCGCCCCGCCCTCGGTCGCGGCGTGCAGCGCCTCGGGCGTGGTCAGCCAGCTGCCGACATCCGGCCCGCGCACCTTCGAGACGAAGGAGGCGAGCTTGGTCGCCTCGTACATGTTCTGGTTGTCGCCGCTGTTGGAGCCATCGGTGCCGATCGCGACGTTGACGCCCGCGTCCAGCATGGCGCGGACATCGGCCAGCCCGCTGCCGAGGCGCATATTGCTGGCGGGGTTGTGGGCGACGGAAGCGCCATGGCCGCCGAGGATGCGCATGTCCTCCCCGTCGAGCCAGACGCCGTGGGCGACGGTGAAGTCGGGACCGAGCAGGCCGAGTTCGTCGAGATGCGCCGTCAGGGTGCGGCCGTAGCGCTTGATTCCGGTCAGGGCCTGGACCTTCGATTCCGAGACATGGCTGTGCAGGCCGAGCCCGTGGCGGCGGGCGCAGTCGCGGCAGGCGCCGAGGAAGGCGTCGGAGCAATGATGCGGAATGGTCGGCGCCAGCGCGACCTTCAGCCGCTCGCCGTCGATGCGCGCGGTGCGGACGAAATCCTCGAAGCCCTGCAGCGTCTGCGCATAGGGCTGCAGGCGGAAGCGGTCGACCTCGGCGCGCAGCGGCTCAGGCAGCGAGTCGTAGAGGCCCGGGATCGCCTCGTAGAGCGTGCGGTCGGCGACCATCGGCGCGATGGTCGCGCGCATGCCGACATCCTGATAGGCGCGGGCGATCGCGCCCATGCCCTCCACCGTCGGCGCCGGCACCTCGAAGAACAGGTCGTAGCAGGCGGTAGTGCCCTTCAGCACCATCTCGGCGCCGTTCAGCGCCGCCGAGAGATACTTGTCCTCGAAGCTGCGGTTGCCGCTGATCCACGGCCCCGCCGCCAGCAGCAGCTCGAGCGACCAGCGGTCGCCCATCGCCTTGGCGAGCGCGCCATGGGCGTGGGTATGGGCGTTGACCAGCCCGGCATGCACCAGCTTGCCGGCGGCCGCGACGATCTCGGCCCCCTCCGGCGCGCTCATGCCGCGCGGGCCGATCTCGCGGATCGTGTCGCCTTCCAGCAGCAGGTCGACCGCCTCGGCCTGGGTGCGGCCGGGCAGCAGCACCAGCGCGTCGCGGATCAGGGTGTAGCTCGGGCTCGCCATCTCGTGCTCCTCGTGCGCGGTCAGCGCCGTTCCTCGGCCGCGGCCCAGGGGAAGAAGATCCGCTCCGCCACCACGATCAGCTGGAAGAGCACGATGCCGAGCAGGGCCAGGATCAGCATGGCGCCGAAGGCCACCGGCACCTTGAAGAAGGCGGTCGCGGAGGTGATCAGGTAGCCCAGCCCGCGCTCGGCCGCGACGAACTCGCCGACCACGGCGCCGACCACCGAGAGCGCGATCGCCGATTTCAGCCCCGAGAACACGAAGGGGATCGAGAAGGGCAGCCGCACCTTGAACAGCTCCTGCAGCTTGCTCGCCCGGCAGGAGCGCGCCAGCTCGACCAGCTCCGGCGGCACCGCCAGCAGGCCGGTCGTCATCGCGATCACCAGCGGGAAGAAGGCGACGAGGAAGGTGACGATCACCCGCGGCATCTCGTTGGGGCCGAGCATCACCACCAGGATCGGTGCGATCGCCACCTTCGGCACCGACTGCGTCAGCACCAGCAGCGGATAGATCGCATCCGCCGCCAGCCGTGAGGAGGAGATCAGCACCGCCAGCGGAAAGCTGACCGCGATCGAGAGCAGGAAGCCGAAGAGCACGGTGCGCAGCGTCGCCATCATGTGCTCGCCGAGCTGCGCGGCGCCCATCGCCGCCGTGTCCTCGACGATGCGCGAGGGCGAGGGCAGCAGGTATTCGGGGATCGCGAAGATCCGCACGCTTGCCTCCCACACCCCCATCAGCACCACGAGCGCCACCAGCGGGATCAGGAATTCGCGGCTCGCGCTGAGCCAGCCGGGAAGCCTAGTGCTCGACATCGAAACGCGCTCCCTGCTCGCCGAAGATCAGGTCGCGGATGCGGCCCGTGCAGCGGTGGAATTCCGGATGGCCCGAGAGGGAGAAGTCGCGCGGACGCGGCAGGTCGACATCGATGATCTCGGCGATCCGCCCGGGCCGCGGCGACATCACCACGACGCGGTCGGCCAGGATCACCGCCTCGGGAATCGAGTGGGTGACGAAGAGGATGGTCTTGGGCGTGCTCGACCAGATCTTCAGCAATTCGATCGTCATGATCTCGCGCGTCAGCGCGTCGAGCGCGCCGAAGGGCTCGTCCATCAGCAGGATGTCGGGATCGTGCACCAGCGCCCGGCAGATCGCGGCGCGCTGCTGCATGCCGCCGGAGAGCTGGCGCGGGCGATGCTCGGCGAAGTCGGCGATGCCGGCGACCGCGAGCAGCTCCTTCGCCCGGCGCCTCGCCGTCTCGTCGGCCCGGCCCATGATGGTGGAGGGGAACATCACGTTTTCCATGATGGTCGCCCAGGGCAGGAGCGTCGGCGCCTGGAAGACGATGCCGGTGTCCTGGCGCGGCGCGGTCACCCGCTCGCCGCGGATCGCGATGCTGCCCTCGGTCGGCGGCACCAGCCCCGAGACCAGCCGCAGCAGCGTGGACTTGCCGCAGCCGGAGGGGCCGACCAGCGTGACGATCTCGCGATCCTTCACCGTCAGGTCGACGCCCTGGAGCGCCCTCACCCCGCCCGTGCCGCCGACGGCGCCGAAGACCTGGCCGGCCTGTCTGATCTCGATCATGCGCAGGCCTCCGCTGCCGTCGCCATGGGCAGGGCCGTCACTGGCCGGCCGGGAGGAAGGACATGTCCACCGCGGTCTGCGGATCGACCTTGGGATCGAGCCCCTGCGCCTGCGCCACGACCTCATAGGTCTTGGCGAGGCGCTCGGCGGTGATCCCGCCCGTGCCGGCCTGCTTGGCGTGGTCGGTGAAGATGAAGCCGAGCGTCGCCTTGAGGCTGCCGAGGCAATCGTCGAGATCGACCTGCTGGTTGGCCTTCACATGCGCCTCGCACGTCGCCTGCGGATTGTCGCGTGCCGCCTCCCAGGCCTCGCGCGTCGCCTTCATGAAGCCGCGCAGCATCTCGGGCCGCTTGGCGATCGTGCCCTCGGTGGTGTGGAAGGCGAGCGAGTAGATCGCGAAGCCGGCCTCGACGAAGGGCAGATAGGCCAGTTCCTTGCCGGCCTTCTGCGCCTGCTTGTTCTGGTAGTAGAAATTCGTGGAGTAGGACGGGATCGCATCGACCTTGCCGGCGATCAGCAGCGGCCCCATGGCCGAGCCGTCGACCGTCACCCATTCGATCTTGTTCGGGTCGGTCTTGGCCGCGGCGGCGACGGCCGGAAAATAGAGCCTGTGGCTGTTGCCGGGCGTGATGCCGATCTTCTTGCCTTCGAGCCCGGAGAAGTTGGTGATGCCGGAATCCTTGCGCACGAACAGCGAATGCGGCGAGTGGGCATAGACCGCGCCGATCATCTTCAGCGGCACAGAGCTGCGCTGGCGGGCGGTGAACAGCGCGGAGATGTCGGCCATGCCGATATCGGCGGCGCCGCCCGCGACCTTGCTCAGCGTATCGCCCGAGCCGTTGCCGCGGCTGATGCGCAGCGTGATGCCGTTGCGCTGGTAGATGCCCGAGGCGATGCCGGCGTAATAGGGCGCGTAATCGCCGGTCGGGATCCAGTCCAGCATCAGGTGGACATTCTCGGCGGCCCGGGCCGCACCGGTCGCGGCGCCGAGCGCCATCGCGGCTCCGACCGCGGCCGTCATCACGGTCGACGTGAACTTCAACATGGCGATCATCCTTTTCCGGTTCCCCTTGCCCTTCAGAAGGAACGGTGGAGCCGATCAAATCAAATACCAATTTTTCGCGAAAGCATAAGGGCGTGTTATGCCTTCATGCCCGCGCGCTCCCGATCGACGGCTCACCCGGCCTCGCCATCCTCGGGAAAGGCCTTCAGCAGCGACTGCAGGTCGGCCACGAAGCGGCGGGCGATGCGCGACAGCGGCTCGACCCGCGACGAGAGCAGATGCGGGCGCGTCGCGGTCTTCGGCACCAGCGGGCGCGAGCGGATGTTCGGCCAGGCATCGTCCATCAGCACGAAATCGTCGACCACCGCCACGCCGCCCCCGGCCTGGACCAGGCAGCAGGCATTGGGCGTGAAGCGCACCTGCGCATTGAAGCGGATCGGCTGCGGCGCGCCGCCCAGCGCCCGCCCGACCACCACGCCATAGGGGGTCTGCGAGCCGTAGCCGATGATCGGATAGGGCACGAGGTCGACCGGCTTCACCACGCGCTTGGCCTCGAGCGGATGCCCGGCCGGGAAGATCACCCGCAGGCGCCCCTCGGCGATCTGCACCGCCTTGACCGTCGGATCGTCCACCGCCATCGACGTCACCGCGAGATCGGCGCGATGGCTGGCGATGCGGGCGATCAGCTCCGACAGGGTCAGGATCTCGAACTCGACCCGCACCTCGGGATGGGCATGGCGGAAGCGCGCCACCGCCTTGGGCACCAGCATGTGGCCAACACTCGGGCTCGCCACCAGCCGGATCGAGCCCGCCCCGCCGCGGCGCAATTCGTCGGCGAGTTCGTTCACCCGCGTCACGCCCTGATGCACCTGCTCGACCTCGGCGAAGAGCATGCGCGCCTCCGGCGTCGGCTGGACCCTGCCCTTTACCCGCTCGAACAGGGTCAGCCCGAGCCGGTCCTCGGTATAGGAGAGCAGCCGGCTGATCGCGGGCTGGGAGACCGAGAGCAGGCGCGCCGCGCCGCTGATCGAGCCTGTCGCCATCACGGCGCGAAACATCTCGATCTGCCGCAGATTCATCGCCATCGCTCATAACCCTCCCTTATGGCTGGCGCGGAAATTAGCATATGCTTGTTGTGGAAGCACTCGCTTAGATTGGCGCCGGGCCGCGAGGCCACGCTTTGCCAGGGAGTCTTCATCCATGCCGCGCCTTCTCACCGTCGCTGCAGCGCAGCTCGGCCCGATCCAGAAGGCCGAAGACCGTCCCGCCGTGGTGGCCCGGATGATCGCGCTGATGCGCGCCGCCAAGGCGCGCGGCGCGGATTTCATCGTCTATCCGGAGCTGGCGCTGACCACCTTCTTCCCGCGCTGGTATTACGAGGACCGCGCCGAGGCCGAGCGCTGGTTCGAGCGGCGCATGCCCGGCCCGCAGACGCAGCCGCTCTTCGATACGGCGCGCGAGCTCGGCATGGCCATGAGCTTCGGTTATGCCGAGCTGACCCCGGAAGGCCGGCGCTTCAACACCTCGATCCTGGTCGACCGCAGCGGCGCCATCGTCGGCAAGTACCGCAAGGTCCATCTGCCGGGCCATGCCGAGCATGACCCGACCCGGGCGCACCAGCATCTCGAGAAGCGCTATTTCGAGCCGGGCGATCTCGGCTTCCCGGTCTGGGAGTTCGAGGGCGGGCTCGTGGGCATGGCGATCTGCAACGACCGGCGCTGGCCCGAGACCTATCGCGTCATGGGCCTGCAGGGCGTCGAGATGGTCGTGCTCGGCTACAACACGCCGACCGCCAACGGCCATTCCCGCGCCGAGACGCTGGAGGACCGGATGTTCCACAACCGGCTCTCGGTGCAGGCCGGCGCCTATCAGAACTCGACCTGGGTCGTCGCCGTCGCCAAGGCGGGCATCGAGGACGGCCATCATCTCTTCGGCGGCACGCTGATCGCCGGGCCGGACGGCAAGATCGTCGGCGAGCTCGATCACGAGGAGGACGGCCTGCTCGTCCACGCCTGCGATCTCGACGCCACCCGCTTCGGCAAGGAGACGATGTTCAACTTCGCCGCCCATCGCCGTGTCGAGCATTACGGCCTGATCACGCAGCGCGCCGGGGTCGGCGCGCCACTCGGTCGCCGCTGAGCGGTCTCCTCCGCGACGGCGCTCCTGGGCCCGGCCTCCGCGCGAGGCCGGGCCTTTTTCGTCGGCGGCTCACTCCCAGCTGAGCGCGCCGCCGTTCTGGTATTCGATCACCCTGGTCTCGAAGAAGTTCTTCTCCTTCTTCAGGTCCATCGCTTCGCTCATCCACGGGAACGGGTTCTCGGTCTCGGCGAAAACGGGAGAAAGCCCGAGCTGGGCGCAGCGGCGGTTGGCGATGAAATGCATGTACTGCTCGCACAGCGCCGCGTTCAGGCCCAAAAAGCCCCTCGGCATGGTGTCGCGACCGTAAGCCGCCTCGAGTTCGGCCGCTTCCTTGAGCATGCCGCGCACTTCGTCCTGGAAGACCTTTGTCCAGAGATGCGGGTTCTCGATCTTGATCTGGTTGATCACGTCGATGCCGAAGTTCAGGTGGATCGACTCGTCGCGCAGGATGTACTGGTACTGCTCGGCGATGCCGACCATCTTGTTGCGCCGGCCGAGCGAGAGGATCTGCGCGAAGCCGGTGTAGAACCACATCCCCTCGAAGATGACGTAGAAGGTGATCAGGTCGCGCAGCAGCGCCTGGTCGTTTTCCGGCGTGCCCGTCCTGAAGTCCGGATCCTCGATGTTCTGGGTATGCTTCAGCGCCCAGGCCGCCTTGTCGGTGATCGAGGGCACCTCGCGATACATGTTGAACAGCTCGCCCTCGTCGAGGCCGAGGCTCTCGACGATGTACTGGAAGGTGTGCGTGTGGATCGCCTCCTCGAAGGCCTGGCGCAGCAGGTACTGCCGGCATTCCGGGTTGGTGAGGTGGCGATAGATCGCCAGCACGATGTTGTTGGCGACGAGGCTCTCAGAGGCCGCGAAGAAGCCGAGATTGCGCTTGAGCATGCGCCGCTCGTCCTCGGACAGCCCGTCTTTCGATTTCCACAGCGCGATGTCGGCCTGCATCGAGACCTCGGTCGGCATCCAGTGGTTGTTGCAGCCGGAGAGGTATTTCTCCCAGGCCCATTTGTACTTGAGCGGCAGGAGCTGGTTCACGTCGGCACGGCAATTGATCATCCGCTTCTCGTCGACGCTGACGCGGCCGCCGTGGCGGTCGATCTCGCCGAGCCCGGTGGGGGCGGTAGAGGCGTTGACGAGGACGGGATTGGCGGCGGGCGCCGGCTTGGTGTCGGACCAGTCGAGCATGGCGGTGTTCCGTTCTGAAGCTAAAAGCTTGAAGGTGAGGCGCGGGGAACCCCTCTCCTGGAAGGAGAGGGGCAGGGGTGAGGTGTTCGGACCGGAAACGTCAGCTTGAATCCGACCGCGCCGTCGGGGTCCGCGCCGCTGGTCCAGGGGCCTACCCCTCACCCTGCCCTCTCCCTCCGGGAGAGGGTTCCCCGCGGACGCGTTGTCGGACGTCGCAAGAAACGGCGACCAGTGAATTACTGACACGCCTCGCAGCTCGGATCGTCGAGCGAGCAGGCGCTGGGCGCGGCCATGCCGTTCTCCAGCGGGATATCGACGATGATCGGCGCCGCAACCCTGGCCGCCGCCGGCATCGTGGCCGCGACCGCGTTGAGCTTGCCGTCCGTGCCCTTCAGCGTCGATTTCTCGACATGCGTCGCCGAGAGCGCGCGCAGGTAATAGGTCGTCTTGAGGCCGAGCCGCCAGGCGAGCCGATAGGCCTCGTCGAGCTTCTTGCCCGAGGGCTGCGCCATGTAGAGGTTCAGCGACTGCCCCTGGTCGATCCATTTCTGGCGGCGCGCCGCGGCGCGGAGCAGCCATTCGGTCGGGATCTCGAAGGATGTCGCGTAGAGCGCCTTGAGGTCGGCCGGCACGCGATCGATCTGGCTGACTTTGCCGTCATAGTATTTCAGATCCGAGACCATGACCTCGTCCCACAGCCCGCGCGCCTTGAGGTCGTGGACCAGCCCGGCATTCACCACCGTGAAGTCGCCCGACATGTTCGCCTTGACGTAGAGCTGGCTGTAGCTCGGCTCGATCGACTGCGAGACGCCGACGATGTTGGAGATCGTCGCGGTCGGCGCGATCGCCATCGTGTTGGAGTTGCGCATGCCGATGGTCTTCACCCGCTCGCGCAGGGCCTCCCAGTCGAGCGTCGCCGAGCGATCCAGCTCGACATCGCCGTCGCGGGCCTCCGCCAGAATGTCGAGCGAGTCGATCGGCAGGATGCCCTTCGACCAGAGCGAGCCCTCGAACGAGGCGTAGCGCCCGCGTTCGGCGGCGAGATCGACCGAGGCCGAGATCGCGTGGAAGCTCACCGCCTCCATGGACGTGTCGGCGAAGGCCACTGCCTCTTCGGATGCCGTCGGCAAGCGCAGGGTCTGGAGTGCGTCCTGGAAGCCCATGATGCCGAGGCCGACCGGGCGATGGCGCAGGTTCGAGCGGCGCGCCTCGGGGATGGTGTAGAAGTTGATGTCGACGACATTGTCGAGCATCCGCATCGCGGTCGTCACGGTGCGCGCCAGCCGGGCCTGATCGAGCCCTTCCGCCGTCACATGCGCCGCGAGATTGACCGAGCCGAGATTGCAGACCGCGACCTCGTCGGCCGAGGTATTCAGCGTGATCTCGGTGCAGAGATTCGAGGAATGCACCACCCCGGCATGCTGCTGCGGCGAGCGCAGATTGCAGGCGTCCTTGAAGGTGATCCAGGGATGGCCGGTCTCGAACAGCATGGTCAGCATCTTGCGCCAGAGATCGACCGCCTTGATGCGCTTGAACACCTTGACCTGGCCGGCGGCGGCCTTCGCCTCATAGGTCTCGTAGGCCGCCTTGAACGGCTTGCCGTAGAGGTCGTGCAGCTCCGGCACCTCGTCGGGCGAGAACAGCGTCCAGTCGGCGCCGGCCTCCACCCGCTGCATGAACAGGTCGGGGATCCAGTTCGCCGTGTTCATGTCGTGGGTGCGGCGGCGCTCGTCGCCGGTGTTCTTCCTGAGGTCGAGGAACTCCTCGATGTCGACATGCCAGGTTTCGAGATAGGCGCAGACCGCGCCCTTCCTCTTGCCGCCCTGGTTGACCGCGATCGCCGTGTCGTTGGCGACCTTCAGGAACGGCACCACGCCCTGGCTCTCGCCATTGGTGCCCTTGATATGGGCGCCGAGGCCCCTGACCGGCGTCCAGTCATTGCCGAGCCCGCCGGAATACTTCGCCAGCAGCGCATTGTCCTTCACCGCCTTGAATATGCCGTCGAGATCGTCGGCGACGGTGGTCAGGAAGCAGGAGGAAAGCTGCGGGCGCAGCGTGCCGGAATTGAACAGCGTCGGCGTCGAGGCCATGAAATCGAAGGAGGACAGCAGATCGTAGAATTCGATCGCCCGCGCCTCGCGGTCGATCTCGCGCAGCGCCAGCCCCATGGCGACGCGCATGAAGAAGGCCTGCGGCAGCTCGAAGCGATTGCCCCGGACATGCAGGAAATAGCGGTCGTAGAGCGTCTGGAAGCCGAGATAGTCGAACTGGAGATCGCGCTCCGGCTTCAGCGCCGCCGCGATGCGGGCGAGGTCGAAGCGGCCGAGCTCGGGATCGATCAGCTCGTTGGCGATACCGACCTTGAGATAGCCGGCGAAGTAATCGCCATAGCGCCCGGCCATCTCGCCCTGCGTCGCCTGCTCGGGCCGGCCGTGCACGAAGCTCAGCGCCTCGCGCCGCAGCTTGTCGAGCAGCAGCCGCGCCGAGACCTTCGCATAGTTCGGCTCAGCTTCGATCAGCGTCCGCGCCGCGAGGATCGGCGCCAGCGCCAGTTCGTCGAGCGAGATGCCGTCATAGAGGTTGCGGCGCGCCTCGCTCAGCACCGGCTCGGCCGATACCCCGTCCAGCCCGGCGCAGGCCTCGCGCACCACCTTGTCGAGGCGCGCGACGTCGAGCGGCACCAGCGTGCCGTCCGCGAGCGTCATGCGCAGCGTCGGGGCGGCCTGCGCCGCCGGCTTCGCCTCGGCCTGTGCCCTGGCGCGCTCCTGCGCCCGCTCCTCGCGATAGAGCACATAGGCGCGGGCGACCTTGTGATGCCCGCCGCGCATCAGCGCCAGCTCGACCTGGTCCTGCACGTCCTCGATATGGAAGGTGCGGCCCTCGGCGGCCCGGCGGGTCAGGCCGGAGACCACCTGCTCGGTCAGCTCGGCGACGACGTCGTGGATGCGCCGCGAGGCGGCAGCGTTGGACCCCTCGACCGCGAGGAATGCCTTGGTCAGCGCCAGCGTGATCTTGGCCGGGTCGAAGGGCGTCACCCCGCCGCTGCGGCGGATGACCTGGTAGCCGGGCTCGCGCACACCCTGTGCGGCAAGCGGCACCGGGGCGGTGGCGGGCGGCGAAGCGGCGGGCCGCTCGGCGTCGAGAGAAAGAGACATCGGCAATCAACCCCAAGATTGAGGGTCGGAAAGGCCGAGCGGAGGCATGGAGAGGGCGCATGTCGGCCCATCGAGGCCCGCGACCTGCCAGCGCACCACCGGGACACCCCGCCCGAGGACGTAAACTCAGGTCGCTGGCAGGTCTCCTGGCTCGCGGGTCGTCGCGTCGGGCCCCGTCTTCCCAAGGCCTCGCGGCCTCAGTGACATGATAGTGGCTCGACACTCGCCGCTGACAGTTGCGGGGGCAGCGCCGGCTTCGCACCGGCTTCCCTCTTAGCTCCCGATCTTGCGATTCGAGAGACCATCGACACCTATATCTAGTATCTCCATCCCCTTCCCTGTCAATCGCTCGCTGCGCGGCGGCGGGAGGCTGTGGACGGTTCGCGAGCCGCTGCCGGGCAGGCGCCGCTCGCGCAATCGCAGCGTGGTCCATTTACCATCAGGCGACGATGGCCGGGCCCGTTAACATATGGGTTGCACCGCTCGGCTAGGGTGACGCAAGGTCTGGCGGGCTCGAAAGCAAACCCTGAGATGTGTGGATTTGGCGGCTATGTCGGCGCTGCCCGTGACGGGGCGGCGCTCCTCGAACGGATGGCGGCGGCGATCGCCCATCGCGGCCCGGACGAGCGCGGCGTCTTCACCGGCGAGGGCGTCGGCCTCGGCCATGTGCGCCTGTCGATCGTCGGGCTCGGCGACGGCCAGCAGCCCATGTCCGACGAGAGCGGCGCGCTGACCATCGCCTTCAACGGCGAGATCTTCAATTACGTCGAGCTGCGCGAGCAGCTGAAGGCCAAGGGGCGGCGCTTCCGCACGGCGAGCGACACCGAGGTCATCCTGCATCTCTACGACGAGATGGGCGACGCCTGCCTGTCGCAGCTCAATGGCGACTTCGCCTTCGCGCTCTGGGATGCGCGTCGCCGGCGCATGCTGATCGCCCGCGACCGCATGGGCGTGCGCCCGCTGTTCTACACGCGCCAGGGCGGGACGCTCTACTTCGCCTCCGAGGTCAAGGCGCTGCTGCAGGTGCCGGGCGTCGTCGCCCGCATCGACCCGGTCGCGCTCGACCAGATCTTCACCCTCTGGGCGCCGATCGCGCCGCGCACCGCCTTCGTGGACATCTTCGAGCTGGAGCCGGCCAGCCTGATGATCGTCGAGAATGGCGAGGTCTCGACCCGGCCCTATTGGAGCCTGGACTATCCGGACGCCGGCGCCCCCTCGCGCTGGACCAGCGAGGCCGAGGCGGCCGAGGCGCTGCGCGAACTCCTCACCGACGCCACGCGGCTGCGCATGCGCGCCGACGTGCCGGTCGGCGCCTATCTCTCCGGCGGGCTCGATTCCTCGATCACCTCGGCGCTGGCCGCCCGGATGGTGCCGGGCAATCTGCGCACCTTCTCGGTGACCTTCGACAGCGCCGAGCACGACGAGAGCGCCTTCCAGCTGGAGATGGCCCGCGCGCTCGGCACCCGCCACGCCACCGTCGCCTGCGGGCCGGGCACCATCGCCTCGGTCTTCCCCGAGGTGATCCGCCATACCGAGCGGCCGATTCTGCGCACCGCCCCCGCCCCGCTCTACGCGCTGGCCGGGCTGGTGCGCGAGCAGGGCCTCAAGGTCGTGCTCACCGGCGAGGGGGCAGACGAGGTATTCGCCGGCTACGACATCTTCAAGGAGTCGCGGGTGCGCCGCTTCTGCGCGCGCCAGCCGGGCTCGCGCATCCGCCCGCATCTCTTCCGCAAGCTCTACCCCTATCTGCCGGGGCTGCAGCAGCAATCGGCCGACTATCTCGCCTCCTTCTTCGGCGCGAGCGGCCATGCGCTCGACGATCCGCTCTATTCGCACCGGCCGCGGCTCGACGGCACGGCGGCGACCAAGCTGTTCTTCTCCGGCGACCTGCGCGCCACGCTCGGCGGCTACGATGCCGCCGCCGAGATGGCCTCGCGCCTGCCCGAGGCCTTCCCGCGCTGGCATCCGCTGCACCAGGCGCAATATCTCGAGGCGCGCTTCCTGCTGCCGGGCTACATCCTCTCCAGCCAGGGCGACCGCATGGCGATGGCCCATGGCATCGAGGGCCGCTTCCCCTTCCTCGACCATCGCCTGGTCGAGTTCGCCGCGAGCCTGCCGCCGGAGATGAAGCTCAAGGGGCTGGTCGAGAAGCACATCCTGCGCGAGGCCACCGCCGACCTCTTGCCGGAGACGATCGCCCGGCGCACCAAGCAGCCCTATCGCGCGCCCGACAGCGCCTCCTTCGTCGCGCCCGAGGCCGCCTATCTGCGCGCCGCCATGGGCGAGGCCGAGATTTCGGCCGGCGGCCTGTTCAACCCGAAGACGGTGGGCAAGCTCACCGAGAAATGCCTCCGCCAGCCGGCGACCGGGTTCCGCGACAACGCGGCCTTCGTCGGCATCCTGTCGACACAGCTCTGGCTGCGCGCCTTCGGCGGGTCAGCCCGCGGGCTCGCGCAGGCCGCCTGACCCTCACGAGGAGAGAACACCCCATGTCCGACGCCATCCGAGACGCCGTGAAGGCCTTCGTCGTCGAGAACTTCCTGTTCGGCGACGCCGACCACCCGCTCGCCGACACCGATTCCCTGATCGAGAACGGCATCATCGATTCCACCGGCGTGCTCGAGCTCGTCGCCTTCATCGAGGACCGCTACGGCATCACCGTCGCGGATGCGGACATCGTGCCGGCCAATCTGGATTCGCTGGCCCGCATCACCGCCTTCGTCGCCTCCAAATCTCCCTCGCCGACCGCGGCCTGAGCGGACAAGGCGGAGCGGCAGCCCATGCGCGTCGAGCAGTTCCTGATCCGTAGCGCCGCGGCGCATCCCGCCAAGACCGCGCTCGTGGCGGGCGAGAAGCGGCTGAGCTATGCCGAGCTGGACGCGCTGTCCTCGCGCCTGGCCGCCAGCCTCGCCGCCGGCGGCGTGCGCCGCGACGACCGTGTCCTGGTCTTCATGGACAATTGCTGGGAGGCGGCGGTCTCGATCTTCGCCGCGCTCAAGGCCGGCGCGACCTTCAGCCCGGTCAACGCCTCCACCAAGGCCGACAAGCTCGCCTATATGATCGAGGACTGCACGCCGGCGGCGATCCTGACGCAGGCGCGCCTGCTAGGCGTCGTCAACCAGGCGCGCGCCGTGCTGGGCGAGGGCCGGCCCCTCTTCGTCGCCTCGACCTCCGGCCCGAAGGGGCCGGGCCCGCAGGCCGTCGCCTTCGAGGACTGCCTCGCGGCCGAGCCGGCCCCGGTCGCCCATGGCGGCATCGACGTCGACCTGGCGATGCTGATCTACACCTCGGGCTCCACCGGCCGCCCCAAGGGCGTGATGATGACCCACCGCAACATCGACGCGGCGGCCGAATCGATCACCACCTATCTGCGCAACACGCCGGACGACATCATCCTCAACGTGCTGCCGCTGGCCTTCGACTACGGGCTCTACCAGTTCCTGATGGCGATGCGCCTCGGCGCCACGCTGGTGCTGGAGAAGTCCTTCGCCTTCCCGCAGGCGATCTTCGAGCGCATCCGCGCCGAGAAGGTCACCGGCTTCCCGCTGGTGCCGACCATGGCGGCGCTGATCCTGCAGATGCGCGAGCTGGAGCCGGGTTTCCTGCCGAGCGTGCGCTATCTCTCCAACACCGCCGCCGCCCTGCCGCCGCCGCATATCGCCCGGCTGCGCGAGCTCTTCCCCGGCGCCCTGCTCTTCTCGATGTACGGGCTGACCGAGTGCAAGCGCTGCACCTATCTGCCGCCGGAGGAGCTCGACCGCCGGCCCGGCTCGGTCGGCATCGCCATTCCCAACACCGAGGCGATGGTGGTCGACGACGAGGGCGAGCAGGTGCCGCCCGGCGTCGCCGGCGAGCTGGTGATCCGCGGCCCGCATGTCATGCAGGGCTATTGGCGCAACGAGGCCGCCACCACCCAGATGCTGCGCACCGGCAAGCATCCCTGGGAGAAGCGCCTGCACACCGGCGACCTGTTCCGCACCGACGAGGAGGGCTTCCTCTATTTCGTCGGCCGCAAGGACGACATCATCAAGACGCGCGGCGAAAAGGTCGCGCCCAAGGAGGTCGAGGCCGTGCTGCACGCCCATCCCGGCATCGCCGAGGCGGTCGTTACCGGCGTGCCCGATCCCGTTCTCGGCCACGCCATCGCCGCCGTGGTGGTGCTCGCCGACCAAAGCCTGAGCGAGCGCGACGTCATCCGCCACTGCGCCGCCCTTCTCGAGGATTTCATGGTGCCGAAGATCGTGGAGTTCCGCAGCGAACTGCCCAAGACCGACACCGGGAAGGTCAGCCGCCGGCTGGCCGGCGAAACGCTGGGAGCCAGACAGTGACCGATCAAGCCGCCTTCTCCGCCGCGACGCTGGCGATCGACCTCGCCGCCGAGACCGACCGCATCGTCGCCGGCCTGCGCGGGCAGCTGCGCGGCATGCGCAAGCGCGGGCTGGTGCTCGGTCTCTCCGGCGGCATCGATTCCAGCGTCTGCGTCGCGCTCGCGGTCAAGGCGGTCGGGCCCAAGAACGTCTTCTGCCTGTTCATGCCGGAGAACGATTCCGACCCGGAGAGCCTGCGCCTCGGCCGCCTGGTCGCCGAGACCTTCGGCGTCGACGCCGTGGTCGAGGATATCGGGCCGAGCCTGCAGGCCATGGGCTGCTATGAGCGGCGCGACGGCTTCATCCGCCAGCTCGTGCCGGAATACGGGCCGGGTTGGGCCTCGAAGATCGTGATTGCCAACTCGGTCGCGACCGAGGGCTACAACATCTCCTATCTCGTGGTGCAGGACCCGGCCGGGGTGCAGCAGAAGCTGCGCATGCCGCCGGCGGTCTATCTCGGCATCGTCGCCGCCACCAATATGAAGCAGCGCACCCGCAAGCAGCTCGAATACTACCATGCCGACCGGCTGAACTTCGCCGTGCTCGGCACGCCGAACCGGCTCGAATACGATCAGGGCTTCTTCGTCAAGAACGGCGACGGCGCCGCCGACGTCAAGCCGATCGCCCATCTCTACAAGACGCAGGTCTACGCGCTCGCCGCCCATCTCGGCGTGCCGGCGGAGATCTGCCGCCGCCCGCCGACCACCGACACCTACTCGCTGGCGCAGACGCAGGAGGAGTTCTACTTCTCCCTTCCCTATGACCGCATGGATCTGTGCCTCTACGGGCTGAACCACGGCCTCTCCGCCGCCGAGACCGGCGCGGCCGCCGGGCTCACCCCGGTCGAGGTCGAGCGCGTCTGGACCGACATCGCCGCCAAGCGCAGCGCCACGCGCTATCTGCATCTCGGCCCGCAGCTGGTCGCCGAGGTGCCGGAGCTGAAGGGCTGACGGCAACGCGCCGGGCGGATCGTCCGGCACCTTCCGCCTGTTTCAGTCGAAGCGGCCGCCGACCAGCCGGCTCCACTGCTCGCCGGCGAGCCCGTTGACGAAGGCCGCGCCCTCGCGGAAGGCGGCAAGGATCTCGGGGTCGCGGGCGTGCACCACGCTCGAGGCGACATGGGTGAAGGCGATGCGCCGGCCGAGCATCGCCGCCAGCAGCGCCGGCTGCGTGCGCCCGCGCAGGCCCGCCGCCCCGCGCTCCGTCGCGTCGCGGATCAGCGCGTCGAGCACCGCCTCCGCCTGCCCCGGCCGCGCCAGCACCTGCAGCACGCGCGCGATCGCGCCCGGCCGGTGATGGTAGAGAAAGGCGCCGACGGCCGCGCCGCGCGCGGTCTCCACCGCGGCGAAGATCGGTTCGCCGAATTCGGGCTTGTGCGCCGCCTCGGCCAGGACATGGTCGCGCTGCGCCGCGTCCCAGGCCGGCCTGATCGCGAAATGCTGCGTCAGCGGCGCGATCAGCGCGGCGAAACCGGCCGCATCGAGTGGCCGCACCACCAGCCCGCCCTTGAGCTCGCCGCCATCGGCGACGCCGGACCAGCGCAGTTCGCCGGGCTGCATGCGCCGGCGGGCGACACGATCGACGCCGCGCGCCAGCGGCGCCAGCAGCCGCGCCGCGCCGAGGCGGCTCGCCGCCACGTCGAGCAGGAAGGAGGCCGGGCGGATCAGCCGGCCCCAGTCGAGGCTGTAATCGGGCAGCGCGACGCCGCGCAGCTTGGTCCACATCTGCGCCGAGACCTCGCTCGCCGTCTCGCTGAACGAGAGATCCTGCGGGCCGGCGAGGAAGCTCTTGAGCAGGCGCGGCGCCGCCATCGCGTCCTCGGCGCGCGGGTCGACCATCAGCGAGCCGCAGATCGCCGCGACCAGCCGGCGCTCGCCGAAGACCATCGGCAGGGCATTGACGCCGATGAAGCCGGTGACGGTCCCGGCCGCCCCGACATGCACCAACGGCGCGACCCGCGGATCGCAGCCCGGCGCCGTCAGGTAGTGGCGGTCGAGATAGGCGGCGAGTTCGGCGGGCGGCGGCTTGGCGGGGTCGCGGAAGACGCGCTGGAACAGCGCCGCCACCGCCGGGATATCGGCCGCGGCAAGCGGGCGGACCTCGCTCATGCTGCGGATCCGGCGCCGGTCTCGTCGCTGCGGCGGCGCACGATGGCGACGCGCGGCGCGCCCTCGGCATCCTTGGCGAAGTCGGGCGCCTCATAGGCCTTGGTGCGCGCGATCAGCGCCGCCGCCTGGCGCTCCTGGCCGTGGCCGAACTCGAAAAGCAGCCAGCCGCCGGGCTTGAGGAAGCCGACCGCGTCGCGGATGACGCGCTGATGGATCGAGAGCCCGTAGGGGCCGCCGTCGAAGGCCTCGCGCGGCTCGCTCTCCAAGAGATGCGCGCTCTCGCTCTCCAGCCGGCCGGTCGAGATATAGGGCGGATTGCAGACGATCACGTCGACCTTGCCGGCGAGATCGTCGCCGGCCAGCGCCTCGAACAGGTCGCCCTGGCGGACGGTGACGCGCTGCGACAGGCCGAGCCGCTCGGCATTGCGCCGCGCCAGCGCCACCGTGCTGTCGGTCAGGTCGGCGGCGAAGAGGCGCGCATCGGCGATCGCGGCGGCAAGCCCGAGCGCGAGATTGCCCGAGCCGCAGCACATGTCGACCACCAGCGCCCCGCCCTCTCGCTCGCGCAGGATGGCGGCGGCGTTGCGGCCGAGCAGCTCGGTCTCCTCGCGCGGCACCAGCACGTCCGGCGCCAGTTCGAGCGTCACCCCCATGAAGCGGTGCAGGCGGGGCTCGCCGCCCGTTCCGGGCGCGGTCGTGGTCTGTGACACGGGTGCGGACCTTCCTCGCTGGTTGGCCGGCGGCCATGGGCGCATCTCTAGCCGATTTGGGTAAACGGACGCTGAAACCCTTACGTCACCTGCGTTAACCCCCCAATCACGTCTGTCTGATACCCAACGTCAGCCCGGTGTCCGGGCACGGCCGGCTCATTCGGGAGCCGGCTTCAGGTCGAGGAAGGACCGGATGGGTTCGCAGCACGCGACAGGATCGGGCGGCCGCAGGGCGCTCCTGCCGATGCTGCTATCCTATGCCGCGTCGGGCGGCAGCCTGATCGTCTCCTCCGCCGCGCAGCTCATCACCTTCGCCATCCTCGCCCGCTTCCTCGGCGTCCATGAATTCGCGCTCTTCGTCGCGATCACCGCCGTCGCCAATATCGCGGTGCATCTGTGCGGGCTCGGCGCCATGGAGTGCCTGGTGCGCCGCGTCGCGCGCGAACCGGCGCTCTACCCGGCGATGCTCGGCCACAACCTGATCCTGACCGCGATCAGCGGCGTGCTGCTGGTGCTGGCCGGCGCCGCGATCCTGCCGCTCTTCTTCAGCCTCTCGCCCGACCCGGCGACCAATGTCGCGCTGATCACGCTGATGCTGGTGACCAATGTCGTGCTGGTCCGGCTGATCGTGCTCGCCGAGCAGATCCAGATCGCCCATACCGACTTCGCCTCGGCGAACGCCGTCGTCGTCGGTTTCGCGCTGGCGCGCACCGCCGCAGCGGCGCTGGCCTGCCTGGTCTTCGGCGTCGGCACGCTCGCCGCCTGGGCGGTCTGGCAGTTCGCCTGCCATGTGCTGGTGGCGCTGGCCTGCTGGCGCCTCGTCGCGAGGCGCGGCCCGCCCGCCTGGCGCATCCTGCGCGAGGAGCTGCCGCTCGGCCTTTACTTCAGCGTGCCCTTCATCCTGCGCGCCGTCCGCCAGAACGCCGACCTGCTGGTGCTGAGCCTGATCGCGACGGCCGAGACGGTGTCGAGCTACAGCGTCGCCCGCCGCATCCTGGAAAGCAGCTATCTCTCGGTCGAGGCGATGAACCGCCTCGTCTACCCCGTCTCGGCCCGCGCCACCGCCGCCGGCCTGCAGGACGCCCTGCCGCGCATCCGCAAGCTGCTCATGGCCGCGGTCGGGATCAGCACGGCCGCCGCCATCGCGGTCTATGTGCTGGCGCCGGTGCTGCCGCATCTCTTCGGCCAGGCCTATGTCTCGCTGGTCTCCTACACCCGCATTCTGTGCTGGGTGGTGATCCCGCTCGCCAGCTGGGCGGTGGCCGTCGAGGCGCTCGGCGCCTCCGGCCACCAGGCCTCGCGCGCGATGGTCATGGGGCTCGGCAGCCTGATCGGAGCCGGCGTCGCCGCGCTCGCCACCTGGTACGCTCCGCCCACGGGCACCTTCGTGTCCTTCTACCTGATCGAGATCGCCATGGTCGTGGCGGCCTGGAGCGTCCTGCTGCGCATCGTCGAGCGCGACCGGGCGCGCGCGGCCGCGCTGGCGGAAGGACAGCCCCATGGCGGCTAGCGCGCAGAGGACTCCCCCTCAGGCACCCGTCTCAGCCCGCGCCCGCGGTAGCGCCCGCCCGATGACGCGCGCCGACATTCCGGCCGTCTCCGGCCTGTTCGCACGGATCTTCCGCGGCCGCAGCGACGGTGCCACGGCCGAGCTCGAGGACTATCTCGACAAGGTCTTCTTCGGCAGTCCGCTCTATACGCCCGAGACCGGCAGCGTCGTCTACGAATCCGCCGAGGGCGAGGTCGCCAGCACCATCCTGGTCGTGCCCATGGCCTTCCGCGCCGGCGAGCGCGAGCTGGTCGCCCGGCTGCTCTGCGCCTTCATGGCCGACGGCAAGGACAGCGCCGCCGGCGCCGCCCGGCTCGCCCGCCAGATGCGCGCCGCGCGGCAGGACATGTGCTTCTCCGACAATTCCTCGCCGGTCAGCGCCTCGCACTGGGTCGCCGGCGGCGGCGCGATCCTGCCGATCCAGAGCCTGCAATGGCGCCGCAGCTTCCGCCCCGCGGCGGCGGCCGCGATCGGCTGCGGCCGCGTGCTGCGCTGCCTGCGCTCGCGCCCCGTGCTGGCGCTCGCCCGGCCGGTCGACGCGCTGCTGCGCCGCTGGCGCCGCTCCCTGACCCCGGTCGCGCCCCAGGGCTGCCGGGTCGAGCCGGCGACGCCGGACGCCTTCCTCGCCTGTGCCGGGCCGATGACCGAGCGCTTCCATGTCCGGCCGGTCTGGTCGAAGCCGGAATTCGACTGGCTGCTCTCGGTGGCGCGGCTCAACCGCCGTCTCGGCGAGCTGCATATCCGCACCGTGCACGGGCCGGACGCGCGCGTCATCGGCGCCTATCTCTATTTCGGCCGACGCGGCCGCGAGGCCACCGTGCTCAACCTGGTCTGCGAGGCCGGGCGCGAGCAGGAGGTCAGCGGCGCGATGTTCTCCGCCCTCGACGCGGAAGGCTATGCCGCCGCCGTCGGCATGGCCCAGCCCTTCCTGATGACCGCCCTGTTCCGGCAGCGCTGGATGACCTATCGTCACGAGGGCCATTTCTGCATGGTGACGCGCCATGCCGAGATCGGCGCGGCGGTGGCGCGCGACGACATCTATATCGGCGGGCTGGCCTCGGAGAGCTGGAGCCGCCTGCTCAACGATTTCTGAGCCGCGACCGCCCGCCCGGAGAGCCGGATTGACTGTTTCGATCATCATCAAGACCCTGAACGAGGAAAAGCGCATCGCGGCGACGATCGAGAGCGCGCTGGCGGCGGCGCGCCCGCTCGGCGGCGAGGTGGTGATCGCCGACAGCGGCTCCTCGGACGCCACAGTCGAGATCGCCCGGCGCTATCCGGTGGTGATCGCCCAGATCGTGGCGCCGGCGAAGCCGAGCTGCGGCATCGGCCCCCAGCTCGGCTACCAGCATTCGCGCTTCGACTATCTCTGCCTGCTCGACGGCGACATGCTGCTCGACGAGGGCTTCCTGCCGGACGCCATCGCGTGCCTCGCGGCCGATCCGCGCCTCGGCGGCGTCACCGGCCATGTCCAGGAGATGCAGACCGCCAATCTCGAATATGCCCGCCGGGTCCAGCGCAACGCGCCGGAGAACCGCGTCGGGGCGATCGACCGGATGAATGGCGGCGGGCTCTACCGGCGCGCGGCCGTCGAGGCCGTCGGCTACCTGACCGACCGCAACCTGCATGGCTATGAGGAGTTCGACCTCGGCGCCCGGCTGCGCGCCGCCGGCTGGGGGCTGCACCGACTCGACCGCCGCTTCGTCCAGCATTTCGGCCATACGCTGAACTCCTACCGGCTGCTGGTCCGGCGCTGGCGCAACAAGTACCTGCACGGCATCGGCGAATTGCTGCGCGCCTCGCTCGGCAAGCCGCATTTTGGCATGCTGCTGCGCGAATTGCCGGAGCTCAGGCTCTGGGGCGTGATCTATCTCTGGTGGGCGCTCTGCCTCGTCCTGCTCATCGCCATGCCGAACAAGCTCGCGGCGCTGGCGCTGGTACTCGGCTCCGTCGTCGCCGCGGTCGCGCTGATGAGCTGGCGCAAGGGCGGGCTCGGCATGGGGCTCTACACCGTCGTCGCCTGGTTCTTCCACGCCGCCGCTTTGCCGGCCGGCTTCGTCCGCGGCCGGCTGAAGCCCGAGGCGCCGATCGAGAGCCGCGTGATCCGGGGCAGCGAATGAGGCCGGCCGCGCGGCTCCTGCTCGCCGCCGCGGCCCTGCTCGCCACGACGGGGATGGCCCGGGCCCAGGCCGAGACCTGGCTCCCCGTGCGCGAAACCGCGCTGGAGCTGCGCCCCGGCAGCCCGCTCGACGTCTCCGGCATCCTGCCCAATCTGCGCATCACCCCGGAGCGGCGCCTCGTCGCCAATGCCGAGGGCCGGCTGGCGCGGGCCGACCGGCCGGCCGAGCCTCTGCGCCTCGCCTGCGCCTCGCTGGCCTGGAGCCCGGCTTCCGGCGGCTTCCCGGCGCGGGCCGAGGCCGAGCGCTATGCCCGCCAGCTCGCCATGCACGGCTACAACCTGGCGCGGCTTCACTTCGTCGACGCCAGCCTGATGTTCGGCCGGCAGACGGATTTCGACTTCGATCCCGAGACGCTCGACCGCATCCACTATCTGCTAGCGGCGCTGAAGCGCCACGGCATCTACTGGATGATCGACGGGCTCTCCTCCTGGCGCGGCGCCTCTGGCGGCCATGACGACCGCTGGGACCCGAGCAGCAATTTCAAGCTCGCCCTGCATCTCGACGAACAGGTCTTCGCGCATTGGCGCCGCTTCGTCGAAGCCTTCTTCAAGACGGTCAACCCGCATACCGGCATCGCCCCGATCGACGACGAGGCGCTGGCGCTGGTCATCCTGGTCAACGAGAACGGCATCGAGTTCGACGGCGTGGTGCGCGACCGGCGCGGCCGCCCGCCCTACGACCCGATGCTGGCCGCCCCGTTCAACGCCTGGCTGGCCAAGCGCTACGAGAGCAGCGCCGCGCTGGCCAGGGCCTGGGGCCGGCTCGGCTGGAGCGAGAGCCTGGAGCGCGGCAGCATCGCCCTGCCGAGCGACCGCTATGCCGACAGCCCGCGCATGCGCGATCTCCAGGCCTTCTTCACCGAGGTCGAGACCGCCTCGGCCGCGCGCATGAGCGCCGCCCTGCGCCAGCTCGGCTACAAGGGCCTGATCTCGACCTACAACAACTGGCCGACGATCCAGACCGGCCTCAGCCGCCGCGGCCTTCAGGCGGTGACGATGAACACCTATCACGACTGGGCCAGCGGCTACGCGCCCGGCAGCCGGCTGGAGCAGACCAGCGCCGTCGCCGACGCCGCGAACGCCATGCGCCTCGCCGCCGCCTCCCGCTGGCTCGGGCGGCCCTTCCTCGTCAGCGAATACGACCATCTGTTCTGGAACCGCTATCGCTACGAGGCCGGCGCGGTCTTCCCCGCCTATGCCGCGCTGCAGGGCTGGGACGCGCTCTGCCGCCACGCCCACGGGCCGATCGTGCTGCGCTATGGCGAGCCCTTCGCCCACAAGCGCGCCATGCTGCCCTATGCCATCGCGCTCGATCCCGTCGCGCGCGCCGGCGAGACGCTCTCGACCTTCCTGTTCCGCCGCGGCGACGTCGCGACCGCCGGGCTGACCCTGCCCTTCGCCGTGCGCGGCGAGGCCGATCTCGGCCCCGACATGCAGGCGCGCGAGCCCGAGGCGCTGACACGCTTCGCCCTGCTCGGCCGCATCGGCCTCGCCGAGGCGGAGACGGTCGACAAGGGGGAACCTGCGACGATCGCCGTGACGCAGCCGCGCGAGGCGGTGAAGCCGCTCGCCTTGCTCGAACGCCTGCGCGCCAGCGGCGCATTGCCGAAGGACAATGCCACCGACCCCGCCGCCGGGATCTACCAGAGCTCAACCGGCGAGATCACCCTGGACGAGCGCCGCCGCAGCCTCGCCGTGGTGACGAAGGCCAGCGAGGCGCTGGCCTTCGCCGCGCGCGACCTGCCGGCCCGGCTCGGCCGGCTGGAGATCACCAAGGCCGAGGGCGACGGACTGCTGGCGCTGGTCTCGCTCGACCAGGCGCCCTCCATCGCCGAGGGGCGGCGCTTCCTGCTGATCTACGCCACCGACGCCCGCAACACCGGCATGGTCTTTCGCGACCGCGAGCAGAAGGTCATCGAGGATTTCGGCCGCCTGCCCGTGCTGATCCGCAAGGGCGAGGTCGCGCTCAGGCTGGACCGCAGCGCCCCGCGCTGGACGCTCTCGCCGGTCGGGCTCGACGGCGTGGTCAGGCCGGCCGTCGCCTCGGGCGCCGGCGAGGTCGCCTTCCGCCTCTCCAACGACACGCCCGGCGGGCCGACCACCTATTTCCTGCTGGAGCTGGAGGCCGCCGCGCGGCGCTGAGCCGCGGCATGGCCTGCCGCCATTGTCTCAGCCGTCCTGCGGGGCGATAAGGCGGCTCACCTTCGCCATCGCCCGACCGGACGGATCCTTGCACCTCGACACCACGACCCTGCGCCGCATCGCCGTGTTTCTCGGCTGGAGCGCGCTCGCCGTGATCCTGTTCGCGACGCTGTCGCCGCTGGGTCTGCGCCCGCGCGTCCCGTCGGTCGGCGTCGGGGTCGAGCGCTTCGGCGCCTTCGCGCTGCTCACCGCGACGCTCGGCTTCGCCTATCCGCGCTGGCGCTGGCGGCTGCTCGCCTGCGTCGTGGTGCTCGCCATCGGGCTGGAATGGCTGCAGACGCTGGAAGCGACCCGCCATGGCCGGCCGCTCGATGCGCTGGAGAAGATCGCCGGAGCGGTCGCCGGCACGCTCGCGGCGCTGTTCGTCGATCGCCTGCTCGCACGCAGGCAGGACCCGCCGGCCTAGCGTCCGAGCAGCGCGCCGTAGAGCTCGTGGGTCTTCTGGGCGATGCCGGACCAGCTGTAGGTCGCGGCGATGCGGGCCGCCAGCGCCTTCGACTCCGCCTCGGGCAGCGGCGCCGCCAGCCTTTCGCCCATCTTGCGCGCCAGCGTCTCGATGTCGCCGAGCGGGACATAATCCTCCTCCGCCAGGTGCAGCTCGCGATTGGGCACGATGTCGCTCGCCAGCACCGGCAGGCCGAAGCCCATCGCCTCGAGCAGCGCGATCGGCATGCCCTCATGGCTGGAGGGCAGCACGAACAGCGCCGCATTGGCGAAGAGCGAGGCGAGGCGCGCATCGCGCTGGAAGCCGGTCAGCACCACGCCCGGAACCGAGGTCGCCAGCTCGACCACCTCGCGCGAATAGGCCGTCTCGAACTCGGCCCCGCCGGCGAGCACCAGCTGGTAGCCCGGCGCCGTCTTCGCGAAGGCGCGGATCAGGTCGAGCTGGCGCTTCTCCGGCACGAAGCGGGCGGCGAGCAGAGCGTAGCGCTTCGGCTGGATGCCGAATTCGGCCAGGATGGCGTCGCCCGAGCCGTCATGGCTCACCGCGACGCCGTTGGGGATGAAGGCGACCGGGCGGCCATAGCGGCCGGCCATGGTGCGCGCCACCTCGTTCGAGATCGCGATGCGGCCATGGGAGAGGCGCATCCCCAGGCGCTCGCCGAGCTTCAGCATGCGCCGTGCCAGACCGCCCCATTTCTCGCGGTCGTAATCATAGCCGTGATGGGTGACGACGACGCGCAGGCCGAGCAGCCTGGCCAGCGGCACCATCAGCGCCGGGCCGACCGCGTGGATGTGCACGATGTCGGGCCGCGTCACCCCGGCGCGCAGCACGCCGAGGCAGGTGTGGACGAGCGCTTCCAGAGCCATGCGGCGCGGCGCCCAGAGCGGGCTGACCTTGACGCCCTTCCAGGTGATCGGCCCCGCATGCGGCAGATAGCGGCTGCGGCCGACGACCTCGACCTCCCAGCCGCGCTGGGCCAGCTCGACGCCGAGCAGCTCGACATGCTTCTCGACGCCGCCCTGGACGCCGGGAATACCGCGCAGGCCGAGGAACATGACGCGCCGGCGCCGCGCGGTGCCGTCCACGACGGCCCCCGCCAGCCCTGCTCCGGCCTCGGTCGATGATCCGGTCACCTGCGCGCAGCCCCCGTTCGGTCCCGCGCCCTGTCGCGGTCACCGTGGGAGCGGCCGAGGCGCTCCGGCGCGGCGATCGCCGGCGGCATGCCGGGACGCATTATGACGCTAGGGCATCCAGGCCGCGCGGGGAAGCGCCCCGGGCGGGCCGGCACAGCCTTCCCGCGGTTAACCTTGACCGGACCCGCCGGCCTCATGCGCCCACCGCGGCGTAGAGCGCCAGGGTGCGCGCGCGATAGGCGGCCGAGGAGAATTCGCGCGCCACCCAGTCGCGCCCGGCCCGGCCCATGCGCAGCCGCTCGCCCGGCGTCAGCGCGGCCAGCGTCGCGAGGCTGTCGGCCAGGCCGCGCACGTCGCCCGGCGGCGCCAGCAGGCCGGTCTCGCCCGGCAGCACCATCTCGGGGATGCCGCCGATCTCCGCGCCGATCACCGGCCGGCCGAGCGCATAGGCCTCCAGCACGCTGATCGGCGCGTTCTCGTACCATTCGGACGGCAGCACCAACGCCTGCGCCCCGCCGATCAGCGCGTGCAGCGCCTCGCCGGAGAGATGGCCGGCGAAGGTGACGTCGGCGCCGCTGCCGGCCGCCTGCGCGCGCAATTCCGCCTCCTCCGGCCCGGTCCCGGCGATCACGAGGCGCGTGCCGGCCAGCGCGCAGGCGGCGATCAGGGTGGAGAGCCCCTTCTCCGGCGCCAGCCGCCCGGCGAAGGCGACATAGTCGCCCTCCTCGCGCCCGGGCCGGTAATGCTCCACGTCGACGAAGTTCGGGATGTAGGTGGCGCGCTCACGCGGCCAGCCCCAGTCGACCAGCTTGTCGAGATAGAACCGGCTCGGCACCACCAGCATGGCGAGAGTGTCGCGATAGAGCCCGAGCAGGCGGTGGACGATGGTTTCGACCAGCACGACGCCGCTCAGCGTCACCGAATCCTTGATGCAGCGATGGCGCAGCACATTGTAGACACGGCCGCCGCGGCAATCCTCGCAGGGGCGCCCGTCGCGCAGCATCTTGTAGGCCGGGCAGGCGAGCTTGAGGTCGTGCGCGGTCATCACCACCGGGATGCCGGCCTGCTTCAGCGTCGGGAAGATCGCCGGCGAGAGATGGTGGTAGACATTGTGGGCATGGGCGACCGAGGGCTTCGCCCGCTCGATCAGCCGGCCGATATTGCGCTGCGCCTCGCGCGAATAGATCACGCTCGCCGCCTGCTCGACCCGGCGCAGCAGCCCGGCCTTGCGGCCGTATTCGATCTCCGAGACGAAATACTCCGACCAGGGCGAGGGCAGGTTGCTCTCGTGCTGCATGGCGAAGGGCACCACGTCCCAGCCGATGCCGGCGAACATCGCCATATGGTCGAGGAACACCGCCTCGGCCCCGCCGCGACGGTAATAGTAGTTGTTGATCGCCAGCAGCCGCTTGCCGGCCCCCTCCCCACTCTGCGTCATCACCAGCCGAGCCTGTCGATCGCCGCATCGACCGTCAGCACCGTGCAGCCGCGCGCCAGCGCATGCCCGACCAGGAGATCGAGCGTCTCCGGCGTGCAGCCATAGGGCGTCGGGCTGGACGAGACGTCGTGACTGAAGAAGACCAGCCAGCCCGGCTCCTCGGCCACCGCGTCGATCTGCCGGGTCAGCAGCCGCGCCTCGGCCTCCGGCTGGCGGATCTCGTAGCCCTTGAGCATCAGCGGATCGACCGCGCCGCGGTTGATGCCCTCGCCGCCGGCCCGGCAGCTGCGGTAGCGCCGCCGGAACTCGGCCCGCGCCGGCGGCCAGCCGGAGTTGTAGGGGAAGGCGAAATTGCGCGGCGGCCTCGCGACGCCGGCCTCGGCCAGGAAGGCGGCGTTGCGGTCGAGATCGGCGGCGAGCTCGCGGCCGGGAATGTCGCGCAGCCGGCGATGCGAGAAGGTGTGGCAGCCGACCTCGTGGCCGCGCGCGTCGAGCGCCCGGCAGCCCTCGGCCGAGATCAGCCGGCGCGCCGGCTCGACCGTGCCGGCGATCCCGCCGGCGATGTAGAAGGTGCCGCGCACGCCATGGCGCTCCAGCACCGCCGCGCCCTGGTCGAGGGCGCTGTCGGGCACGTCGTCGAAGGTGAAGGAGACCAGCGGGGTGTCGGTCGCAACGACCCGGCGCGGTCCGCCGAAGCGCACGATGGCCCGGTTGAGCGCACGGTCGATCAGGCCGCCCGGCCGGGCGAGCGCGTCAGGCAGGCTGGGCATGGGCGAAACTCCCGGTCGCTGCGGGGCGTGACGTCTCCGCCAGCGCCGCCGATCCCTGCAGCCTGAAGCCGTAGAGCGACACCACCAGCAGGAACCAGAGCACGTTCCCGCCCTCGAAGAACAGGCTCTCCAGCCCGGCATTGAAGATCGCGTAGAGCCAGATGCGGGTGTAGAGCCGCGTCAGCGGCGAATGCTCCACCGCAGGAGCCATGCGCGAAATGTCGCGCAGCGGCAGCACCAGCACCCACAGCACCGTCATCGCCAGCCCCGGCAGCCCGGTCATCAGCGCGATGTCGAGATAGGAGTTGTGGCCGTTGGCCGCCGCCACCGCCCAGGTCTCGACGCTGCCGCCGCTATGGACCAGCTCGGAGGTCTGCCAGAACGCCTTGACGCCATAGCCGGTGAGCGGCCGCTCGGCGAACTGGCCGAAGGCGAAGCGCCAGATGTCGGCGCGGTTGGTGAAGGTCGCGTCGATGCCCAGCCCGGCGATGAACTCGCCGAGAGGCCGGAACGCGGCGGAGCCCACCGCCAGCAGATTGAACGCACCGACCCCGCCGATCACGATCGGGATGCGCAGGAAGCGGATGCGTTCGAAAACGAAGGCCAGCAGGATGATCGCGGGCAGCATCGCCGTCGAGGTCTTGCCGCCGGTGTGCATCAGGAAGAAGAAGGCGCCGGCGACGATCACCGCCCCAGCGAGCCGCGACCAGACGCTCCAGACGAACAGGCCGAAGAAGGCCGCGATCACCATCGCGGCCGCGGCGCTGTTCTTGTGCGGGAAATGCCCGCGCCACAGCCCGGCATTCATCGGCTCGCGCAGTTCGGAGGCCTGGTGGATCGCCAGCGTCGGCTTGAACACCACGCCGTAATAGCTGAGCCCGAGCACGATCAGCGTGCCGATGCCGAGCATGCGGGCGAACTGGCGCTCGGATGAGGGCAGCAGCAGGTAGATGCTGGCATTGATGGTGACGATCACCGCCAGCACCGTCGCCTTGATGCCGAGCATCGGATGCGCGCCGAGCAGCGAGACCAGGATGAACCAGGTGAAGAGCGGCGCCAGCAGCAGCCGCGGCTGCAGGATGACGTGCCGCAGCGGGTGCATCAGCCCATAGGCCAGCGTGCCGGCGAACAGCATCAGCGAGACGATCTGGTTGAGGCGGTTGGAGTTTCCGGCGCTCGGATCGAGGATCGCCTCGCCGGTCAGGTCGACGAAGGGGGTGAGCGATACCCAGAAGAACAGGAAGGTCGCCATGAAGAGGACCGCGCCGAAGCGCGCCCTCAGCGCCTCGCCCGGATCGCCTCTCGTCGCGCCGCCCCTGTCCATGGCGCGCCCGGCCTCAGGCCGACGCCGGACGCGGATCGCGCAGATGGCGCCAGGCGCCGCGCATCAGCGCCAGCCCGATGCCGAGGCACAGGCCGAGCACGGCGGCGATGCCGAGCAGGATCACGGTGCGCGGTGGCCAGCTCTTGGCCTTGGGCGGCAGCGGCCGCGAGATCACCCGCACATTGGTGGTGTCGATCTGCTGGCGCTCGCCGATCTGCTGGGTGCGGGCGAGATGGGTCTCGTAGAGCGTCGCCTTGGCGCGGGCGTCGCGCTGCAGGTCGCGCAGCTGCACCTGCTCCTCATTATCGGTGAAGACCTTGCTGCGCTCGGCCGCGGCCTTCGCCCGCAGCATGGAGAGCGAGGAGCGGTCGCGCTCGAGGTCGCCCTTGGCGATGTCGAGGATGCGGCGCGCCTCGCGCTGCAAGGAGGATTCGACCACCTGCTGCTCGGAGAGCGCGGTCAGCAATTGCGGATGCCGGCTGCCGAAGGTGGCGCGGATCGAGCCGATCTGCTGCTGCAGCGTGTTGTACTGGGCCCGCAGCGTGTTCATCGTCGGCGAGTCGAAGACGGTGGCGCTGGCGGCGCGGCGCTGCGCGATCGCCGCGCTCATCTGGGCATGGCGCGCCTCGCTCTCGATCAGGCGCTGCTGCGCGGCCAGGACCTGCGTGTCGATCTCGCCCGAGAGCCGGGCGCTGACCGGCTCGCCATTGGCGATCTGCAATCCCTTGGAACGCCGATAATCCTCGACCTTCTGCTCGGCCTCGGTGACGTTGCGGCGCAACTCGTCGAGGCGGTTGTTGAGGTTGCGTACCACGCGCCCGGCGCTTTCCGCCGCCGACTGGAACAGCTCCTCCTCGAAGGCGTCGACGATGGCGTTGGAGATGGTCACGGCCTTTTCGGGGTCCTGCGCCCAGAAGCGCATCACCACGACGAAGGAGCGCTCCTCGCGCCGCGCCTCGACGCGCTCCGACAATTCGCGCATCACCGCGAGCTTGGTGTCGCCGCCGCCGCTGCGCGCGCCCGAGAACAGCGCGGTGAGGGGCGCGAACAGGCCGGGCTTCACGAACTCGCTGTCATGGGTCAGGTCGAGCTTGTCGATGACGCGCGACAGCACGTTGCGCGAGGTCAGCACGCGCAGCTTGCTCTCGACCTCGAGCAACTGGGCGTCGCGCTGCGGATTGGTGGTGAAGACGTCGTCGCGCACGACGTTGAGGTTGGACGGGTCGATCAGGATGTCGGTGAACACGGTGTAGCGCGGCGGCGTCACCATCGCGTAGAGCAGCGCCGCGATCAGGCAGGCCGCGACCGCGGCGATGATCCAGCCCAGCCCGGCGCGCAGCCAGCCCAGGATCTCGGCGAGGCCGACATCGGCGAGCTGGCCGATCCGCGAGAGCGGGCCGCCGTCGCCGCGCGGGACCGCGCCGCGCGCATCGGCCGTCGCAGCCCCGCCCAGCGCCCCTGCGGCGGGCCGCGGCGTCTGGCGTGGCTCCGACTCCTTCGGCGCGTACATGCCCGTCTTGCCCTTACACAACACTTCAAAACGGCAGGGATCCAAGCGGTCCCTTATAGCCGCAAAGGGATAGGTCCGTCGCTTCAACATTGCGTTAATCGGCTGAAACGCCTCGCTAATCAGGCTTAACCGAGCGTTGCGCCGCCGGGCCTGCGAGGCTGCGATCCGCTGCAAACCGCGCTTTTACCTGCCCTTTGGTCATGGCGGGGTCGCCAGTGCCGAGTCTGGCCTGCGCCGCGACGAGCCGGCATAAAGACCGCAGGAGGAGACCATCCATGCGCATCGTCGACGTCCGCGAGATCACCCAGCCGATCGCCTCGCCGATCCGCAACGCCTATATCGACTTCTCCAAGATGACGACGAGCCTGGTCGCCGTGGTCACCGACCTGGTCCGCGACGGCCGCCGGGTCGTCGGCTACGGCTTCAACTCCAACGGCCGCTACGGCCAGGGCGGGCTGATCCGCGAGCGCTTCGCCCCGCGCCTTCTGGACGCGGACTGGCGCGAGCTGCTCGACGAGGCCGGCGACAATCTCGACCCCGACTGCTGCTGGGCGGCGATGATGCGCAACGAGAAGCCCGGCGGCCACGGCGAGCGCTCCGTCGCCGTCGGCACGCTCGACATGGCGATCTGGGACGCCACCGCCAAGATCGCCGGCAAGCCGCTGTTCCGCCTGCTGGCCGAGCGCCATGGCCGCGAGGCGAACCCGCGCGTTTTCGTCTACGCCGCCGGCGGCTACTACTATCCCGGCAAGGACGACGCCCAGCTGCGCGCCGAGATGCGCAGCTATCTCGACCGCGGCTATCGCGTGGTGAAGATGAAGATCGGCGGCGCCTCCCTCGCCGAGGACCGCCGCCGCATCGAGGCCGTGCTCGCCGAGATCGGCGGCGAGGCCAGGCTGGCGGTCGATGCCAATGGCCGCTTCGACCTCGAGACCGCGATCGCCTACGCCAAGGCGCTGCGCGACTATCCGCTGTTCTGGTACGAGGAGGCGGGCGATCCGCTCGACTATGCGCTGCAGGCGGCGCTCGCCGAATTCTATCCCGGCCCGATGGCCACCGGCGAGAACCTGTTCGGCCACCAGGACGCCCGCAACCTGCTGCGCTATGGCGGCATGCGGCCGGACCGCGACTGGCTGCAATTCGACTGCGCCCTTTCCTACGGGCTGTGCGAGTACCAGCGCACGCTGGCGGCGCTGACGGTGGCCGGCTGGGGCTGGGACCGCTGCATCCCGCATGGCGGCCACCAGATGTCGCTCAACATCGCCGCCGGCCTGGGCCTGGGCGGGAACGAGAGCTATCCCGACCTGTTCCAGCCCTATGGCGGCTTCCCCGACGGCATCCGCGTCGAGGACAGCCACATCGTCATGCCCGAGCTGCCGGGCATCGGCTTCGAGGGCAAGGGCGACCTGATCCGGGTGATGCGCGAACTGGCCGACTAGGCCGGCGGCGGCCGCGGCCTCATCCCAAGGTCGCGCAAGGGCGGCGCTGGCGTTCCTTTCGCGGCGGTGCAACATTGGTTTTGCACCGGCTCGAAACTGGCCTCAGGGGAACGCCATGACCGCGATCGGCCCGATGGGGGAGACGCCCGCCCAGCGCGACAAGCCCTGGATCTTCCGCACCTATGCCGGCCATTCCGACGCGGCCGAATCCAACCGCCTGTACCGGACCAACCTCGCCAAGGGCCAGACCGGCCTCTCGGTCGCCTTCGACCTGCCGACGCAGACCGGCTACGACCCCGACCATGTGCTGTCGCGCGGCGAGGTCGGCAAGGTCGGCGTGCCGGTGACCCATCTCGGCGACATGCGCACCCTGTTCGACGGCATCCCGCTCGCGCAGATGAACACCTCGATGACGATCAACGCGACCGCCGCCTGGCTCTTGTCGCTCTACATCGCCGCAGCCGAGGAACAGGGCGCCGACCGCGCCGTGCTGCAGGGCACCACCCAGAACGACCTGGTGAAGGAATATCTCTCGCGCGGCACCTATGTCTTCCCGCCGCGCCCCTCGATGCGGCTGACCACCGACATCGTGGTCTTCGCGGCCAGCGCGCTGCCGAAATGGAACCCGACCAACGTCTGCTCCTACCATCTCCAGGAGGCCGGCGCCTCGCCGGTGCAGGAACTCTCCTTCGCACTCGCCACCGCGATCGCCCTGCTCGACTCGATCAGGGCGAGGCCCGAGGTCGCGCCCGAGGCCTTCGGCGCCGTGGTCGGGCGCATCTCCTTCTTCGTCAACGCCGGCATGCGCTTCGTCACCGAGCTGTGCAAGATGCGCGCCTTCGTCGAGCTCTGGGACGAGATCACCCGCGACCGCTACGGCGTCACCGACGAGCAGCACCGCCGCTTCCGCTACGGCGTGCAGGTCAACTCGCTCGGGCTGACCGAGCCGCAGGCCGAGAACAACGTCTACCGCATCCTCATCGAGATGCTGGCGGTGACGCTCTCCAAGAAGGCCCGCGCGCGTGCCGTGCAGTTGCCGGCCTGGAACGAGGCGCTCGGCCTGCCGCGGCCCTTCGACCAGCAATGGTCGCTGCGCATGCAGCAGGTCCTGGCCTATGAGACCGACCTGCTCGAGTTCGGCGACATCTTCGATGGCTCGCGCGAGATCGACGCCCGCGTCGGCGCGCTGAAGGCCGCGGCGCTGGAGGAGCTCGCCCGCATCGACGCGATGGGCGGCGCGCTCGCCGCCGTCGAGAGCGGCTACATGAAGCAGGCGCTGGTCGAGAACGGCGCCCGCCGCATCGAGGCGATCGAGCGTGGCGAGCAGGTGGTGGTCGGCGTCAACCGCTTCACCACCAGCGAGCCCTCCCCGCTGTCGGCCGGCGACGGCGCCGTGGTCACCGTGCCGGATTCCGTCGAGATCGAGGCGATCGGCCGGCTGAAAGCCTGGCGGGCCGCGCGCGACGGCAAGGTGGTCGAGGCCGCCCTGGCCGAGCTGGCCAGCGCCGCGAAAGAGGACCGCAACGTCATGCCGGCCTCGATCGCCTGCGCCAAGGCCGGCGTCACTACCGGCGAATGGGCGCAGACCTTGCGCGAAATCTTCGGCGAGTACCGCGCCCCGACCGGCGTCGACACCACCAGACTCGGCGACGATAGCGGGCTCGCCACCGTCAAGGCGGCCGTGGCGAAGGCGACCCAGCGCCTCGGCCGGCCGCCGCGCTTCCTGGTCGGCAAGCCGGGGCTCGACGGCCATTCCAACGGCGCCGAGCAGATCGCGGTGCGCGCCCGCGACGCCGGCATGCAGGTCAGCTATGGCGGCATCCGCCAGACGCCGGAGGAGATCGTGGCGCAGGCCCGCGAGAGCGAGGCCGACATCGTCGGGCTCTCGATCCTCTCCGGCTCGCATCTGCCCCTGGTGCGCGACGTCACGGCCAGGCTGCGCGTCGCCGGCATGGACGTGCCCGTGGTGGTCGGCGGCATCATCCCGCCCGAGGACGAGAACGCCCTGCGCAATATGGGGGTGGCGGCGGTCTACACGCCGAAGGACTTCGCGCTGGACGGCATCATCGCCGACGTCGCCGGCCTCGCCGCCCGCAAGGGCTGAGACCGGCGGGAGCCCTGAGGCTGAGAGCGGCAGGCGCCGCTAGACCAGCCCCTGCGACTTCAGCGTCTGGTACGCCTTGAGGATTTCCTGCAGCGCGCCCTCGCGCGAGCGGTCGCCGCCATTCGCGTCGGGATGGAGCCGCTTCACCAGCTCCTTGTAGCGCGCCTTGATCGCGTCGCGCTCGGCGGTCTCGTCGAGGTCGAGGGTCTCCAGCGCCTTGCGCGCCAGCACGCCCAGCCGCGGCTCCGGCGTCGGCGCCTTGCCGCCGCGCCGGTCGAAGAAGCCGAACCCGTCCTCGACCTCCGCGCCGGCCTCGCCGCCGGCGACGCGGCCGCGCTGGCCCATGCGCGCCGCCTTCGAGTTGACGCCGAGCTTCCAGGTCGGCCGGTGGCCGGTCTCCTCCTGCTTCTGATAGGCGGCCAGCGCCTCGTCGGTCATCCCGGCGAAGTAGTTGTAGGTCGCGTTGTAGGCCTTCACATGCTCCAGGCAGAACATGAAGAAGCGGCCCTCCTTGCCGCGGCCCATGGGCGCGCGAAATTCGCCGGCGCGGGTGCAGCCGGGATGGTCGCAGCGGCGTGCATCGGGCTCCGGCGCCTCGGGGGCATCCCCGGCGCCGATCCTGATGCGGTCGAAGAGAGGCGAATTGAAGTTCATGCTGGACGGGTTATGAGACCGGAACGGGGAACCGACAAGTGCGCCGCAGCATCACAGCGGCGCGTGAAAAGGGCATCAACATGGCGACGATGGCGGAACGGATCACCACCAAGCTGGAAGCGGCGCTGGCGCCGGCCCGGCTCGCGGTCGTCGACGACTCCCACAAGCATCACGGCCATGGCGGCTGGCGCGAGGGCGGCGAGACCCATTTCAGCGTCGATATCGTGTCCGAGGCCTTCGCCGGCAAGAGCCGGCTGGCGCGTCACCGCCTGGTGAACGACGCCCTCGCCGAGGAACTGGCCGAGCGCGTGCACGCCTTGGCGATCAGGGCGCGCGCCCCGGGCGAGCCCGGCTGAGGCGTCACGGCCCCCGGCGCTCCGGCGCGAAGCGATAGATCGCCGTCGCCGCCAGCAGCAGCACGGCGAACACCCAGTGCAGGGTGACGAAGGCGCTGGCCGCATCCTGGCCCGACGCCCGCGCTGCCGCGATCAGCCAGCCGGAGCCCGACTGCACCAGCGCCGCACCGGCGATGAACAGGAAGTTGACGAAGGTCACCCCGCGCCCGACCAGATGCTCGGGGAAGAAGCCGCGGGCATGCGCCATCAGGATGGCGTAGGTGAAGCCGGCCGCGCCGATCAGCGCGAACAGCGTCACCGCGGCGGCGAGCGAGCCGCTGCCGAACAGCGCCAGCAGCACGAAGCAGGCCGCCGTCGCCAGCGAGCCCCAGAACACCAGCGGCTGGCTGCGGCCGAGCCGCTTCTGCAGGCCGCCATAGATGAAGGCCGCGATCGTCATGGCCAGCGCCATCGCCAGCGTGGCGTGGCCGGCGGCGACGGGGTCGAGCCCGTGCACCTCGCGCATGAAGGGCGCGATCCACAGGCCGCGCACCGTCGCCACGATGGCGTAGCCGACCAGGGTCAGCGGCGCGAGCAGCCAGATCGCCCGGATGCGGGCGATGCTGCGCAGGCCCTCGATCAGCCCCTCCTGCCGGCCCGACGCGTCGACCGCCGGCGGCGGGTCGCGCGCCAGCAGCACCGCGAGCATGGTCGAGAGCAGGAAGAGCACGGCGAAGCCCATCATGGTCGGGCGCCAGCCATAGGTCTCCGCCGCCAGCGCCAGCGGCGTCGCGCCGGCGAGGTTGCCGAGCGAGCCGATGCCGATGAACAGCGAGGTCAGCAGGCCGAAGCGGCCGCGCTCCTGGGTGCGGGCGAAGAGATAGAGCGCCGACATGAACACCGGCGCGCAGCCGACGCCGATCAGCGCCATGGCGAGGATGGCGAGCCCCGCATGGGTGGTGGCGGCGAACAGGAAGGCGCCGATGCAGCCGACCGCCATGGACACCGCCACGGTGCGGCGCGGGCCGACGCGGTCGAGCGCCCAGCCGACCGGGAACTGCGCCAGCGCGAAGGCGATGAACCAGGAGGCGCCGAGCAGGCCGAAGGTGGCCGGCCCGATCGCCAGGTCCCGCATCACCGGCGCGGCGATCACGCTCAGGAAGGAGCGGTAGAAGATCGACAGGATGTAGGCCGGCAGCAGCGCGAGGAAGATGGTCACGCCTTGTCTCCGGCGGCAGTCGGGGCGGCGGGCGCGGGGCCCGCCGCGATCCGGTCGGTCACTTCACGCGCTCGAGCACCGAGACGTAGTTCGCCACGGCCGCGCCGCCCATGTTGAAGATGCCGCCGAGGCGCGCATCCTTGACCTGCATGCCCTCCGGCGCCTCGCCGGCGAGCTGCATGGCGCTGAGCACGTGCATGGAGACGCCCGTCGCGCCGATCGGATGGCCCTTGGCCTTGAGCCCGCCCGAGACGTTGACCGGCAGTTTGCCGTCCTTCTGGGTCCAGCCTTCCTTGATGGCGCGGGCGCCGTCGCCCTCCTTGGTCAGCCCCATCGCCTCGTATTCGAGCAGTTCGGCGATGGTGAAGCAGTCATGGGTCTCGACGAAGGAGAGGTCGTCCAGCGCGATGCCGGCATCCGACAGAGCCTTCTGCCAGGCCAGCGCGCCACCTTCGAACTTCAGGATGTCGCGGCGCGACATCGGCAGGAAGTCCTGGACATGGGCGGTGCTGCGGAAGCCGATGGCCCGGCGCATGCCCTTGGCGGTCTCGGCATCGGCCAGCACCAGCGCCGCGGCGCCGTCGGAGACCAGAGAGCAGTCGGTGCGCTTCAGCGGGCCGGCGACATAGGGGTTCTTCTCGCTCTCTTCGCGGCAGAAGGCGAAGCCGAGATCCTTGCGCATCTGGGCATAGGGGTTCTCGACGCCGTTCTTGTGGTTCTTGGCCGCGATCATCGCCAGCGCGTCCGACTGGTCGCCATGGCGCTGGAAATAGGCGTTGGCGATCTTGCCGAACACGCCGGCGAAGCCGCCCTGGGTGTCGCCTTCCTGCGCCAGATAGGAGGCCTTGAGCAGGTTGCGGCCGATCTCCGGCCCGGGCGTCGTGGTCATCTGCTCGACGCCGACGACCAGCACGACCTTCGCGCCGGTCTGGATGGCGCGGATGCCCTGGTGCACCGCGGCCGAGCCGGTGGCGCAGGCGTTCTCGACGCGCGTCGCCGGCTTGAAGCGCAGCGCCGGATCGGCCTGCAGCACCAGCGAGGCGGTGAAGTCCTGCGCGGAGAAGCCGCCGTTGAAATGGCCGAGCACGATCTCGTCGACCTGGTCGGCGGTGATGCCGGCATCGACCAGCGCGTCGGTGGTGACGCGGACGATCAGGCTCTCGACGGTTTCGGCGTCCTGCTTGCCGAACGGCGTATGGGCCCAGCCGACGATTGCAGCGCTCATGGTGCGGTCCTCCTTGTCGTGCAGATACACATCTGTGCCCGCCGCACCGGCCGCCGGCAAGCCGGCATCCGCGCATGGCGCCCGTGCGAGGAAAGGCCTGCGGGCCGCGCTGTCAAGCGCGGCTCAGACCGAGAGGATCAGCAGCACGCCGACGCCGATCACGATCAGCGCCATGCCCGCGAGCTCGCGCCGCGTCGTGCCCTCGGCGAAGATCCGGCGCGAGGCGAGCTGCGCCAGCGGCACCTCGACCAGCGCCAGCGTGCGGACATTAGCCGCCGTGGTCAGCGAGAAGCCGATGAACCAGAACTGCGATGCGGCCGCGCCGAGGAAGCCGGCCGTCAGCGAGGGCCGCCAGTTCTGCAGGCTGAGCACCAGCGCCCGGCGGTTGGCCGCCAGCATGTAGACGGTCAGGATCAGCGTCTGCAGGAACAGGCCGAGCGCCAGCGTCGTGGTGGCGCGCAGCATGAAATTTCCCTCGGGCAGCGCCTGGATCGCGCCGCGATAGCCGATCGCCGACAGCGCGAAGGCGGCGCCCGCCGCGATGCCGAGCGCCGCCGGGCGCAGGCCCGCCGCCGTCAGCTTCTCGCCCTTCTTCCACGAGACCAGCACCACGCCGGCCGTGGCGACGACGATCGCCGCCAGCTTCGGCCAGCCCAGCGTGTCGCCGAGCAGGAAGGCGCCGAACAGCGCGACCTGCACCGGCTCGGTCTTGGTGTAGGCGGTGGTGACGGCGAAGGAGCGCTCGCGCATCGCCGCCAGCATCAGCGCCGTCGCCAGGATCTGGGCGATGGCGCCGAACAGGGTGATGCCGAGCTGGCGGCCATCCGGCACCGGCGGCAGCCGCCCGCTGGCGAGGCAGACGATCGCCAGGAAGACCAGTGCGAAGGGCAGCCCGTAGAGGAAGCGCACCTGCGTCGCGCCGACCACGCCGATGATCTCGGTGAGCGAGCGCTGGGTCAGGTTGCGCGCGGTCTGCAGCGCGGCGGCGGCGAGCGTCGCCGGGATCCACAACAGGGCGAGGCTCACGCGATTCTCCACGGGGCGGCGATGGGTCGCGCCTGCTTTGAACCTCCGGCCGCGGCTATGCAAATCACCCCGGGAAGGGTAGGTATGCGTGGCCTGCGAGGCCGGATTTCGCCCGCGGTCTCGAAATCGCCGCATGCGTCGCGTTGAAGCCCTTCGCCCCGACAAGCCAGGTCAAAGAATTCAGCCGATGACAGCCTTTCGCCTCGCCGCCGGCCTCGCGCTGGCCTCGTTGCTCGCTTCGACCCCGGCCGCGCTGGCCGGGACGAGCCTGGTGATCGACGCCGGCACCGGCAACATCCTCTCGGCCGAGAATCCGACCCAGGCCTGGCACCCGGCCTCGACCACCAAGATGATGACGCTCTACGTCGCGCTGAAGGCGGTGCGCGAGGGACGCATCGGGCTGGACACCGCGATCCCGGCCTCGGCGCTTGCCGCCAAGCAGCCGCGCGTCAAGGTCTACATCAAGGCCGGCCAGGAGGTAACGCTCGACAACGCACTGCGCATCATGATGGTGAAGTCGGCCAACGACATCGCCTATGTGATCGCCGAGGGCGTCGGCGGCGATGTCGAGAGCTTCGTCGCCAGCATGAACGCCGAGGCCCAGCGCCTCGGCATGGGCGACAGCCATTTCGTCAACCCGAACGGCTGGCACCATCCCGACCAGCAGACCAGTGCGCGCGACCTCGCCATCCTCGCCATGGCCCTGATGCGCGAATTCGGCCAGTACTCCGACTACTGGAACACCGGCGCGGTGCAGCTCGGCAAGCAGCTGCTGCAGAACACCAACGGGCTGGTCGGCCGCTATCACGGCATCAACGGCTTCAAGACCGGCTTCGTCTGCGCCTCCGGCTTCAACGTCGTCGCCACCGCCACCCGCGGCGGCCGCACCCTGATCGCCGTTGTCATGGGTGCGCTCTCCGGCTCAGAGCGCACGGTCAAGGCCGCGCAGCTGCTCGACGACGGCTTCGGCAAATGGAGCGGCATGGGCGGCAACGTCGCCGGCTTGCCCTCCGGCTCCGGCGGCCGGGCCCAGAACATCTGCGCCGATGTGCGCCGCGGCGGCAGCCCGCTCGGCGACGATGTCGACACCGCCGGCCCGATCACCTTCGCGCCCAGCCCGCATGGCGGCAATGCCGAGGGCACCTCGGACCGCTTCCCCGTCGCGGGCCAGGCGCCGGCCGGCGTCGGCTCCTCGCTGCTGACCCGCTCGCCCTCGGGCCGCGTCACGCTCGGCCCGCGCGCGCCGCTGCAGACCGTGCAGGTCTCCTTCGGCCGCACGCCGGCTTCCGACCGTGCGCCGCTCGCCGCCAATGTCGCCGCCCGCGGCGGCAGCCGCGTCGCCGGCGAGGCGATCACGCCCGGCGCCCCGGTCGCCGCCGGCCTCGTGCCCGGCGGACGCACCGGCTCGGGCAACGGCGCGATCCCGTCGACCTCCTCGGCCTTCGCGCCTGTGACCCAGCAG